>NZ_JBATUX010000109.1:0-68423 GCF_049671445.1 Paenisporosarcina sp.
GAAAATAAAGTGATGGTCATCAATCCTCCTTCTGCATTTTTATTGCAATCAAAAGCTGTTCAAGCACTTATTTGGGGATTGCATGAAGATAACAAGTATTTCACAGAAGATGAGCATAACATTATTAGTCAATATTTTTTACCGACCTATTTAGAACCTGATGAGTTTTTGAAAACAAATCAGCCTTACGTTCGAAAACCTTCGTTTGGACGCGAAGGGGATACAGTAGAAATCTTTAACGGGAAGGGTGAAAGCATCAACGCAGAACCACAGAAAACATATTCTGATACCTTACCGGTGTACCAAGCATTCCACGCACTACCCGAAGCAATCGTGCAAACGACCGCTGGTGAAAAGCATCAACATCTTATGTATGGTTGCTTTATATTGAATAACAAAGCGGGAGCGCTAGGAATACGTGCTGGCAGTGCGATTACGAATAACTTATCTTATTTTTTACCCGTTGGAATTGAACAGAAATTGAAGGGATGATGAATATGGAACTAATAACACTAGAAGCAGTTTTGAGCTTTTTAGCTCATTTTGGAGTAGGAATTTTATTGATGGCTCTTGGTTTAACCGTCTTTGCATTTACAACGAAGTTTTCTGAAGTGAAATTAATCAAAGAAGGAAATATCGCAGTTGCTTTAAAATTATGGGGAAAAGCCATCGGTCTTGGCATTGTTATTTATACAGTGTGGGCAGGTAGTGTAAATTTGCTAGATGCATTTATTTGGGGACTTGTCGGGATTGCTACTCAAGTTATTGCGTACTGGATTGTAGAATATGGCCTGACTCCGAACACCAACTTAGCTGAAGAAGTAGAAAAAGGAAATCTAGCTGTTGGTTTAAGCTTATTTTCAATTTCTATCGTAGTAGGTTTACTAGTGGCAGCTAGTTTAACATATTAATTATCACTAATTGATGTAACCCCTTTGTACTATTAAAGTAGTCCAAGGGGCTTTTTCTTTTTCAATTAGCCTAATGGAACAAATGTTCTCTATTCGGAAAATAGGCATATTTATCTTTTTTAAAAGTAATGAAACACAGTAGGAGAGTGTAATATGGGGATTCAGCAAGAAACAATGATTGAAGTAAAAAGTTTAGTTAAGAAGTATGGAAGTTTCACAGCTGTAAATGGCATTGATTTTACTGTGGGAAAAGGAGAGATATTTGGCCTTCTTGGACCCAATGGAGCAGGGAAATCCACCACTCTAGAAATGATGGTAGGCCTTAGAAAGCCTGATGGGGGTACGGCAATAATCGGGGGATTTGATATTTCGCGTGACTTAAATAAAGTCAAAGAAGTCATTGGCATACAACTACAATCGACCACATTATTTGAACTGTTAACGATTGAAGAAATTCTTCGTTTATACGGAAGCTTTTATCAAAAAACGGTATCCATTCCTGAATTAATAGAAGATGTGAGTTTAACAGAAAAGGCAAAAAGTCGAATCAAAACGTTATCAGGTGGTCAGAAACAACGTCTTGCTATTGCGCTTGCGCTTGTTCATGATCCATGGATTCTTTTCTTGGATGAACCGACGACAGGTCTCGATCCGCAAGCTAGACGAACGCTATGGGATATCGTATTAAAATTAAAAGATAAAGGAAAGACCACTGTTTTAACGACCCATTACATGGATGAAGCACATGTCCTTTGTGACAGAATCGCAATCATGGATCAAGGGAATTTAATAGCTTTAGACACGCCTTCTGGACTTGTGAAAAGTTTAGAGTCTGATAGTGCAGTAGAGTTTCGTTTCGAAGGAGATTTTCTTGCGGATGAGCTTGAATCAATAGATGGAGTGAAACAAGTCGGCAAGCATAAGGATACATATGTACTCTATACTGACGATCTTCAAGTTACATTAATCAGTTTGATTCAATTAACTTCAAAGAAAAACTTGAAATTGACCGATCTTCAAACGAGGACCTCTACCTTAGAAGATGTCTTTATTCACATGACAGGAAGGAGTCTGAGAGAAGAATGAAAGCATATTGGCAATTAACACTAGCACAATTGCGTATTTTCCTTCGAAATCGCCAAGTTCTTTTCTGGACGCTTGCATTCCCAATTTTTCTAATGGTAATGCTTGGTACTTTTTTAGGGAACGGTAATGGGATATCTGTTTCGATTGGTGTAGTGGACCAAGATAAAACCGCTCAATCGAAAGAATTCTCATCCATACTTGGTAAAAATGAAGCGGTTCAACTTGAATCTAGCAACAGTAAAGAGAAAGCACTTGAGCAAGTGAAAAACGGAGATCTTCAACTTGTTGTTGTTATCCCTCAAGGGTACGAAGACATGATGAAAGATTCGGCAAACACGAAGCCTTTTGAAGTACCTGTTTATTACAATGAAACCAATCTCGCAGTTTCGCAAATTGGTTTGACCATTGTCAATAGTGTAGTAGATGGGATAAGTAAAGAAAAAGTGAATTACACGCCAAGCATTGTGACGAATTCAAGTGGCATTGAAGCCTTAGATTTGAAATATATTGATTTCTTAGTACCAGGAATTTTAGCCATGATGATCATGAGTAACAATATGAACGGAGTAGCGGGGCAGATTGCAGCTTGGCGAGAACGTGGAATTTTGCGAAGAATGCAAGGTACTACGTTAAAAGCTTCTACATTTATTGCTGCTCAGATTACAGCAAGGCTCATGCTTAATGGTTTGCAGGCACTTATCGTATTAGCTGTTGCCAACCTAATTTTCGGAATTAGTGTTAACGGTTCGTGGCTAAGTTTAATTACCTTTGTTGTTTTAGGAACACTCGCTTTTATGGCAATCGGCTTTATCATTGCTGGTATCGCCAAAACACCTGAAAGCGCAGCACCGATCGCTGGGTTTTTATCGTTTCCCATGTTGTTCTTAGGCGGGGTATTTTTCCCAATTCGCGATATGCCCGATTTTCTCCAACCAATCGTTAACGTATTACCGATTTCTCATTTAAGTCATGCCTTACGTGAAACGATGAACGTTGGTACTCCGTTTATGGAATTAGGCTCTGATGCGTTAATTCTAGCATGTTGGACAGTTGGCGCATTTATCGTCGCTAGCTACACGTTTAAATGGGAATAAAATAGAAAACACTAAAGGAGATTATTATGGAAAATCAAACTTACAAAACACATGTCAGAATGGACCCGCTTTACCATTACGTATTATCAGTCCTCTTGTTAGCATCATTTGTCGTGGCAATAATCAACATGGTCCGCTCTATTAATGCTGAGAATAACGTTTTGCAATCCGTTTTACTATTACTGATGACAGTAGCCATCATTATTATTGCAATCCTGGTCAGACTTTATCCATTGAAGAGCCAAGATCGAGCAATACGAGCAGAAGAAAATTTACGTCATTATGTATTAACAGGTAAGTTATTAAATCCAAGTTTAAGTAACAGCCAAATTATTGCCTTGCGGTTTGCTGATGAACAGGAGTTTCCATCTCTTTGTGAACGTGCAGTCAAAGAGAACTTAAAGCCAAATGAAATTAAACAAGCGATTGTTAACTGGAAAGCTGACAACAATCGAGTATAAGGATTAGCAGAAAACCCGTTGAAATTAACTTTTCAACGGGTTTTCTATATTCATATTGATTTTAAGATAGCTAAGCTTACATTTCACCAGTGCCATAGTTGAATTGCCATTCAATTCCAAACTTGTCTTTCACACTACCGTAACATTTGCTCCAGAAGGTTTCTTGTAGTTCCATACCAACAGTTCCGTCTTCTTTCAATTGATTAAATAATGACTTGATCTCATCTAGGTCGTCACTAACAATTGCTAGAGTGATGTTGGTGCCCTGAACAAAAGTCATACCAGGAAATATATCAGAAAACATCACGACACTGCCACACATATTCAGACGCGTATGCATAATCAGGTTTTTAGCTTCTTCTGGAAGCGGATATTCTTCATTTGGTGGCATGTCCCCAAAGGTCATAATCTTCGGTTGTTCTGTTTTAAAAACCTCTGTATAGAATTCTACTGCATCTCGGCAATTCCCATCAAAATTCATATAAATTTCAATAGCCATTTCGTTCACTCCTTTGAAATTACGTTTTGTTTGAATAGTAAGACATTTAAATTATAACACTTAGAACTAAAACTAAGAATAATATTTAGATACAAAAAGGCATGTAATTCCGATGAGGAATTTACATGCCTTTTTGTTAGTTTTGTAAAGCTTTTACGTAAGACTCTACTTCATCTGAGGTAGATAGGGAGAGGATAGCATCAATATGACTTTCCATTTCCACTTTTGATAGATTACTAATCTGTGAGCGGGCTTTCAAGATAGACGAAGCACTCATAGAAAACTCATCTAATCCTAGACCTAAAAGGATTGGAATGGCTATTTCATCACCAGCCATTTCTCCACACATACCTGTCCATTTTCCTTCTTTGTGTGAAGCGTCAATGACGTTTTTCACAAGGCGTAGGATAGCAGGATTAAACGGTTGATAAAGGTAGGAAACACGTTCATTCATGCGGTCAGCAGCCATTGTATACTGAATCAAATCGTTCGTGCCAATCGAGAAGAAGTCTACTTCTTTAGCAAAAACATCTGCCATGACTGCTGTAGATGGAATTTCAACCATAATTCCCACTTCGATTGTGTTACTAACTTCAATATTTTCTTCTTCAAGCTTCGCTTTTTCTTCAAGGAAAAGCGTTTTTGCTTGTCTGAATTCCTCAATCGTCGCAATCATTGGGAACATGATTTTTAAATTCCCATGAATACTAGCGCGCAATAATGCACGAAGTTGAGTTCTGAACATCTCTTCCATTTCTAAACATAAACGAATCGCACGTAAACCTAAAAATGGATTCAGTTCTTTCGGTAATTGTAAATAAGAGAGTTCTTTGTCGCCACCAATATCAAGTGTGCGAACAACTGTTGGTTTTCCGTCCATTTGATTAAGAACGGATGCATATGCTTCGACTTGCTCTTCTTCAGTAGGGAACTGATTGCGTCCCATGTAAAGAAATTCCGTTCGGTATAAGCCAATCGCTTCACCACCGTGTTCAAGAACACTAACGACATCCTTAGGTGTACCAATATTGGCCCCAAGTTCTACATGTTGACCGTCAGAAGTCACAGTTGCTTCATTTTTCAATCTTGCCCAATCTGCTTTTTGCACATCATAGCTAGCTTTTTTCTCTTCATAACGAGCAATTGTATCTGCATCTGGATTGACGATGATGTCGCCGTCCAGCCCGTCCACAATTACGATCATGTCATTTTGAATTGAAGACATTACAGTCTGTGCTCCAACAACAGCTGGAATTTCAAGAGTCCGCGCTAAAATTGCTGAATGCGATGTGCGACCGCCGATATCTGTAATAAACCCTTTAACAAACATCGGATTCAATTGAACGGTATCCGAAGGAGTCAAATCTTCAGCAATGATAATCACTTCGTCTGTAATCATGCTCGGACTTTGAATGGAAACACCTAATAGATGTGCTAAGACGCGCTTAGTGACGTCACGAATGTCTGCTGCACGTTCCTTCATATAATCATTGTCCATCGATTCAAATAGTCCGATGAACATATTCGAAGTTTCTTGCAGAGCAAATTCTGCATTGACATTTTCTGACTTGATTTTTTCGGTGATCGGTCCAAGTAATTCTGGATCACTCAAGACAAGAAGATGAGCACTGAAAATCGCGGCTTCTTCATCATTCATTTGTTTTGCTGTATGCTCTTTTATTATTTCGAGTTCTGATTTCGATTGGTTGATTGCTGATTCAAAACGAGTCAGCTCAGCATCCGTATCAGAAATAGCAGTTTTTTCAACAATTAATTCCGGATTTTCAAGTCTGAAAGCTTTGGCAATGGCAATTCCATTTGACGCTGCAATTCCGGATAATTTTTGATTCATCAGTTCCCAATTCCTTGAGTTTCCATGATTTCTGCTACTTTCGCCATTGCTTGTTCTTCGTCTTCACCGTCAGCTGCTATCGTGATGCTTGCACCAGATGAAACGCCAAGAGACATAACACCTAATATCGATTTTAAATTCACTTTTTTGTCATTCCACTCAAGTGTAATATCCGATTTAAAAGGAGCAAGAGCACCTACTAAAACTGATGCTGGACGTGCATGAATACCTTCTGCAGATGTGATGTTATATTGTTTTTCAATCATTGTAATTCCTCCTATAATTTAATGGTTTTTGCATGGCCACCAAGATGTTTCTGATTGATTGTGACTGTTCTTGATTGATTATGATTGATTCTGAAAGCGATTTCAAGTAATATCTATTTTAATAACAATAAAGAGGGTGTCAATGTGTTAACAAATGAACGACATGACATGATATTAAATTTATTAGTTGAGAAACAAACCATAAAAATACAAGATATTGTAGACGCTACGGGTGCCTCAGAGTCAACGATAAGAAGAGATTTGACGGAGCTTGAAAATCAACATAAGTTAGAACGAGTCTTCGGCGGGGCAACACTATCAGATCGAAATTCATTGGAGCCAAGCATCGTAGATAAGTCTACCAAAAACCTTCAAGAAAAGAAACGCTTAGCTGAATTTGCGGCTTCGTTCATTAGTGAAGGAGATTGCATTTTTCTTGATGCTGGCAGTACTACATTCCAAATGATTCCTTATTTGAAGGACAAAAACATTGTTGTTGTCACTAACGGTCTTACGCATATTGATTCATTGAATGAATATGGAATTACAACGTATCTGACCGGTGGCTTAATCAAGTCTAGAACAGCAGCTCTCGTTGGCTCTCAAACCATTCAGGCATTACAAAGCTATCGATTTGATAAATGTTTTCTTGGTGTAAATGGTTTTCATGAGAACTATGGATATACGACGCCAGATCCTGAAGAAGCTTCAATAAAGAAACTAGCTAGTTCACTTGCTAAAAAAACGTATGTGGTTGCAGACCACACGAAACATGAAAAAGTAAGTTTTACTAAAATCATCGATTTAGAAGAGGCGGTTTTACTTGTTGATTATCTTCCAATGGAAGCTCTTGAGTCTTTGAAAAATAAAACGACTGTAAAGGTGGAGAAGACATGATTTATACATGTACCATTACACCATCGATCGACTACACGACCTATTTACCTGATTTTCATAAAGGTACACTCAATCGTTCAAATGAAGTTTTTTATTATCCAGGAGGAAAAGGGATCAATGTATCACGCGTGCTAAAACGGTTGGGCGTTGACAACATTGCACTCGGATTTGCTGGTGGATTTACAGGAAACTATATTGAACAGTTTCTAATGAAAGAAGGTATTGATACCGACTTCATACAAACGGACGACATTACACGAATCAATGTGAAGATTAAAGCACAAGAAGAAACAGAATTAAACGGTCCTGGCCCAGTCATAAATGCGCAACAACAATCAGCTTTAATGAATAAAATCAAAACACTGAAAACAGGTGATTGGTTTGTTCTTGCTGGAAGTTTACCAGAGTCGATTCCGCAATCGTTCTTTATGGAAATCGCATCGATTTGTAATGAGCAAGATGTCCGTTTTGTTCTAGATACATCCGGACCTGCGCTTAAAGAATTAGTACACACAGAGCCATTTCTAATCAAACCGAATGAACATGAGTTAGGCGAATTATTCGATACGATTATAGTGAATAAACAGCAAGCCTCCTATTATGCTAAAAAGCTTGTCAATCAAGGTGTTCAACATGTCATCGTCTCGATGGGAGAAGAAGGTGCTCTTCTTGTCACGAAAGATCTAGTTGTTTCCGCAGAATCACCGAAAGGAAAAGTTGTAAACACGGTGGGTTCGGGAGATTCTCTGATATCTGGATTTATTGCTTCATATACAAAGGATAAAGATGCAGAAAAGGCATTCCGGTATGGTGTAGCTAGTGGCAGTGCCACCGCTTTCCGCTCGGATTTATGTGAAAAATGTGATGTCGAAGAATTGCTAGAACAAGTACTACTAACCCCAATGGAACAGGATGTGACATGATGAGAATTACGCAATTACTTACTGAGAATACAATTATTTTGGATTTACAAGCAGCTTCTAAAGACGAAGTATTAAGTGAATTGGTTAACAAGCTAGACCAAGCTGGTAAACTACAAGATAAACAAGCATTTACGAGAGACATACTCGCACGTGAAGAACAGAGTACAACTGGCATTGGGGATGGAATTGCAATTCCCCATGCGAAATCTTCTGCTGTAAAAGCACCTGCTATCGCGTTTGGTCGTTCTCTTAGTGGTCTTGATTATCAATCACTTGATGGTCAACCAGCGCATCTCTTCTTCATGATTGCAGCGAGTGAAGGGGCAAATAATGATCATTTAGACGCTCTTTCTCGATTAGCTACTTTCTTAATGGATTCGAAGTTCAGAGAAAAAATACTTGAAGCTACTTCTATTGAAGAAGTATTAAGTGCTATAAGCGATAAAGAAACGGAAGTAGATGGACCTGATGCTGGATTGGAAACAGAACAAACCCATGATGCTGTAAATTCATCTAAGAGAATTCTAGCCGTCACTGCATGTCCAACAGGAATCGCTCATACGTACATGGCTGCTGAAAAACTGAAAGAACGAGCAAAAGAACTAGGCATATCACTGAAAGTTGAAACAAACGGCTCAAGTGGTGTCAAGAACCGCTTGACTGACGCAGATATCGCAGAAGCAGATGCTATTATCGTGGCAGCTGACACAAAAGTTGAAATGGCTCGTTTCAATGGAAAACCTGTGATTCAAGTGAAAGTTGGAAAAGCCATCTACGAGACTGATAGCTTACTAAATCGTGCAGTCACAAATGACGCACCAATTTATCATCATGACTCGTCGAAAGAAGAAACCACTGGAAAAGAATCGAGCAACGGCTTCTATAAACACTTGATGAATGGTGTTTCTAATATGTTGCCATTTGTTGTGGGTGGTGGGATATTAATTGCCATTTCATTCTTCTGGGGGATCAATTCGGGTAATCCGGATAGTCCAGAATATAATGCATTTGCAGCGATGTTAGGAACGATTGGTGGTGCGAAAGCATTCTTCCTTATGGTTCCAGTCCTTGCAGGGTTTATTGCTAGTAGCATTGCGGATCGTCCAGGTTTTGCACCAGGTATGATTGGTGGATTAATCGCAATAACAGTAACAGGTGTAGAAGGGGCTAGTGGAGGTTCTGGTTTCCTAGGCGGGATTATCGCAGGTTTCCTTGCAGGATACGTCACGTTGTTTGTGAAGAAGATGTTCTCGAAATTACCGGAGGCTCTAGAAGGTTTGAAACCTGTATTATTTTTCCCGTTATTCAGTATTGCCATTACAGGTATCATCATGATGCTTGTGAATCCACAATTAACAAAAGTGTACACAGGAATCTCTACTTTCTTGGAGGGACTAGGTGGAACAAATGCAATATTAGTAGGATTGATTTTGGGTGGAATGATGGCAATCGATATGGGTGGACCCATCAATAAAGCTGCCTACACATTCGGCATCGCGATGCTCGATGCACAAAACTTCACATACATCGCAACAGTCATGGCAGCGGGTATGGTACCGCCACTTGGAATGGCTTTAGCGACGACATTGTTCAAAAACCGTTTCACGAAGCCAGAGCGAGAAGCGGGGAAAACTGCTTATGTTCTTGGGGCATGCTTTATAACAGAAGGGGTAATTCCCTTTGCTGCAGCAGATCCTGCACGTGTTATTCCTTCGGCAGTAACAGGAGCCGCTATAACTGGTGGACTCGTAATGTTGTTCGATATCGCTTTACGTGCCCCTCACGGTGGAATATTCGTTATGGGACTTGTTGACGGCGGTATGAGTAAAGTATTGTTATATGCTCTAGCAATAATCGCAGGTTCAATTGTCACAGCTTTAATGGCTGGCTTACTGAAAAAGAAGATAGCTTAATAGATAGATATTAATAAGGCAGGAAGGGATTCTTAAATCCTTTTCTGCCTTTTTGCTATTATGGGGTACCGCCAAAATTTGAAAGATGCAAATTATTGGTATGTTGCTTCATCAGGTTATGATGAAGCAGTATGGGAATTATTGATTGGGTTATTAACATCGACGAATTTACATGAAGCGGCTGAACGCGTTTCGGAAAGATGCTAGTGGCATATATAGATAGTGAAAAAAATCAAATAACGTCTTGACTAAATTTTCAGGGAATTGTATCATTAAGAAAAATTTCCCATATATTAAACTCGGTGATTAAGAGTATTAAGGAACATTTATTGTATAGAGAGCTGTCGATTGGTGAAAGACAGTCAATAAATTCCCCAACTCGCTTATGAGAGGTCAGGCTGATCTGTAGGTCTGAACGGTTCACTTCCGTCATAAAGTCTTAAGAAGGTTTGTTAAGTTTGCAAATCAATAAGAGTGGTACCACGAAGGGTAAACCTGTCGTCTCTTTTGAGCGATGGGTTTTTTTGCGTCTTAAATTATGGAAAGGTTGATTACGAATGAAATTTGATAGGTTGTAAATGGGGAAAATATAAACCTAAAAGGAGATTTGTTTATGAGCAAAATTATTGAGTACTATTCTACATTTGATGAATGGGGAAGACTTGATCGAGAACCTTTAGAGTTCCAAATTAATTGGCACTTCATTCAAACATATCTTCCGTCGACCGGTAGTGTGCTGGACAACGGAGCGGGACCGGGTAAATATGCCATGAGATTGGCTAAACAAGGCTATAAGGTCACATTGACGGACCTTGTTCCTAAACTTGTAGAAGTAGCGCAAGAAAAAGCGCAGGAAATGAATTTAGATCAACAATTTAAAGGTTTTCATGTAGCAGATGCTAGAGATTTGTCTGTATTGGCAGATGAGCAGTATGATGCTTCGCTTGCGCTTGGACCGATGTACCATTTGCAAAAAGAAAATGACCGACAAAAAGCAATTCAAGAATTGTATCGCGTGACCAAGAAGGAAGGGATTGTGTTTGTAGCTTTCATGCCAAGAACCAAGCATGTATTGGCTTCTTTGATGAATCCAGGGAATTGGAAACCTAACGATAAGATGGATTCTATTGTGGAATTCATGAAGAGAGGTGAGTTCAATCATATCGATGATGGCAGGTTTACGGGAGCATATTACTTTAATGTAGAAGATATCAAACCATTTATGGAGTCACATGATTTCGAGACGCTAGATTTAATTGGTTCGTCCAATATTGGCACTCTTTTATCTAGTGAACAATGGGCATATTGGAGAAATCGTGGAGAAGATGAATTCAATCAATTGATGGAGCTTTTAAAAGAAATCGCAAGCGATCCACATGTGTTGGGCATTTCATCGCATTTACTGTATATAGGAAAGAAGAAATAGCGAGATCTTTATTGTATATTGTGAAGTATAAAAAAAGGGGTCATATGTCTTCTCTGAATACGAACGTACGTATGCTATAATAGCAAGGTAATAGAATAGGTACTCAAGGGTGGTTGGCTCACTCCCGTTCGAAAGGGGGTGGTGCCATGTCAGTATTCGAAGCATTGATGTTTGCAGTAACGTTCGCAGCATTAATCGTGTCAATCCTGTCATTTAACCATAAAAAATAACCCATCCTTGAGTTAGCCGCTCAGATGGGTTATTCCTACCATTTAGTAGCCAATCCCCTTGATGGGAACCTGCTATTACGTCGATCGTTGGTGTTAGCGCACCAGCGATCTTTTTTAGTTTACGCTTTTATTAGTGTTATTATAACATATTGAAAATCACTTTCAAATCAATTGTTGTATCGGTAAAAGAGAAAAATCTAGTATTGATTTTTAATCAAAAAAAAATAAGGCGTATATCGTAATCTACGAATACATTCTTTATATAGTTGACTTAGTCAACTAATTTGAATATACTGTTTATAGAAATAATATTCAGAATATTAAGAGGTGTATCTAATGGAGCGCATACAACATATAGAAAAAATAAGGAGATTTAATAGAAATTATGCGAATATCTTAGGGAAAATCGATCAAGATATTGATAATCAACCTTTTCCACTTACGGAAGCGCGTGTTATTACTGAACTCCATTATTCAAATGGAACTACTGCGACAGAAATCAGAGAAAAACTAGGCATAGACCGTGGTTATATGAGCAGGATACTACAAAAATTAGAGGATGAAAATATCATTACTAAAAAACGCTCATCCAATGATCAACGTCAGTATTCTCTCTATCTAACAAAGCATGGTGAAGAACTATGTGGCGGATTAGTTGAAAATGCAAATCAAGGAGTAGAGAAAATGATTGAATCTATTTCTCTACCTGATTTGTTAAACCTGATTACATCAATGGAAATCATTGAATCAATTTTTACTAAGGAATATTCTGATCAGTCAAAAGTCACTATTAGATCCTTTAGAGCAGGGGATGTGGGATACGTTGCTCACCTTCATGGAATTTTATACGATAAAACATATAAGTTTGGACCGATGTTCGAATATTACGTTTTGAAAGGCTTAGCAGAATTTATGATAAATAGTGATGGAGGAGAGTTGTGGATTGCAGAGGTCAATGGAAAAATTGTTGGTTCGATTGCCATTACAAAATCAAATGATACAGTAGCTCAGCTTAGGTGGTTTGTACTGGATGAGAATTACCAGGGGCTTGGAATAGGGAAGAAGCTAATGGAGACTGCAATCAATTTCTGTCACAATCAAGGCTACCAACATGTGTTCTTATGGACAGTGAGTATTTTGGAAACGGCGCGCTATCTATATAAAAAATACAATTTCACATTAACTGAAGAAAAATCAAATGATGAATGGACAGGAACTGAATTAATTGAAGAAAGATGGGATTTAAATCTTACTAAAGTTAAAACTTCTATTTAAATTGATTGCTTTTTAATAAAAATAAAACGAAAAAGGGAGGTTTGAAGCCTCTCCTTTTATTTACATTGCCGTAGATTCTTTTTTGTTTGACGTTAGGCTTTCTTCAAAAATATCAATGATTTCAATAAATCTCTCTGCTTCTCTAAAAACATGATCAGCCAAGAGTGGGTGGATGTTACTTTTAATACGACATTCTTCGATTAAATCTCTTGCCGTCTTCTTAAAGTCTCTTAAGGAAACAACGGATACTCTATTTTGATCAAGGAGTTGATCTAACAGACCAGGCGTCTCAGACTCAGGTCTCATACTATCTAAATCGACAGCCTGGAATAACAGTTGGTCAAAGTCGTGACTGAAATCTCGTGCTTGTTCAACTAATTTACGTTCGCTAGGATCTAAAAGATGTCCAATAAACTTAGCATGGTCAGCCATGATTTTTAAGAAAAAGACATTTTCTTTTATAATAGCTTCTGGTAAAGGTTGTAATTTCCCTTCGTTGAGTTCTTTTAATCGATTGGCAAAATAAGCAGCTTCTCTACTCGTATGATCGACCAGTAATGCGTAATTATTTGAACGAATCTCGCAGCGTAGAATGAGTCCTAACACCTTTCTTTTATAAGCCCAGATATTGGCCACTGCTTGGTAAACGTGAACGTTAAAAGCTTCAATTTGACGAGGATCAGAGTGAATTGTAAAGCCGTTTAATTGTTCTTCAATTCTTTCGAATACAGCAATAAATGCTTTTGCTTCATCAATTAGTTTTTGTTCATTATAAGTAAATCCCAGACTTAAGAAAAGTGCATGCTCCTTCATTATTCTCGCCCAAAATCGAATTTCATCCAATGAGCGTACAACAAACTCATTTGCCATTATTCTCCTCCTTTTTTTAGCACAGTCCATGTTATGTGTGATCAAATAAGAAAATGTATTTTAAAATCAATGGAATACATAATTATCAAACGCTGCGAAAAAAGAAAGACTCCGAAGGACAAATTACGGAAAAACTATTAACTAATATCATTTTAAGGAATACATAACCTAAGGGATAGGTTGTTGAACATGAATGGCTTTACACTTGAAAATACATATGGCAATTGGAATGTGGATCCACTTTCCCCTAGAGCCGACTTTAGAAATGGCATGTATTTGTACAAAGCGATGGCAAGGGTAAATACGAGAAAAATAAACAGCTTTTGAAAGTTTTACTTATTCTAAGGTAATTACTAGACATGACAGAACGTTTGTTTGTATAATTGAAATAACATAATTCATTCATATTTCGCTGGAAGGGAGCCTAAACTATGCCTCGTAATCCGGGAATAACAGATGAAACGATTATCAATATGTACAAAAGTGATATGTCTTTTAAAGAGATGGTTACGATAATTGGGCTTTCTGATAGAGCGATTCGTAATGTGTTATACAAGCATGGTATAAAAATGAATAGAGAGCAATTCTCAGGTCAACCAAGAAAAAATAAAGTGAACGAAGATTTCTTCAAAGTTTGGACGCATGAAATGGCCTGGGTACTTGGTTTATTGGTTACAGATGGCCATATTCATAATAAATATCACAGCATCTATTTTTCTCAAAAAGATGAACGCATTCTTCAATTGATTGCACATTTTATGGCTGCTGATTATGTGTTAACAGCATTTGGAAGAACAAAAACCACACCAACTTTAATTATTAATTCAAAAGGAATTAAAAAAGATCTGGAATTAATGGGCATCACAGCAAAGAAATCATTAATTGTTCCATTTCCAGCTGTACCAGAAGAGTATTTACCTTCGTTCGTTAGAGGGGTAATAGATGGAGATGGGTGGGTACAAAAAACAGGATACGTTATGAATGTTACCTCTGCAAGTAAAGAATTTTCATGTGGGCTCTTATCTGTATTTCAATCATGGTCCTTAAGATCAGAAATGACAGTTGAGCAAACAAAATTAGGGAAATTGATTTACCGCGTATGGGTTAAAGGAAAGTTTGAACTGCCTAAACTTGCCCAGATTATTTATAATGACACACTCGAAAATCATGTCTATCATAAAAGAGAAAAAATGTCACAGCGACTTAATGAAATGTAAGACAGAAAAGTTAGGAGAATATAATTATGTGGAAATTATTAAATGGCAGACTTATTCATATGACCGATGAATCAAGAGTTAAATTCAGAACGAATATTAGTCAATCTGTTATTGAGTCATTAAAAAAATTAGCAGCAGATAATGATACACATGTTAATTATTTAATTGAAAGTGGATTGAAAGCAGTTTTAGCTGACGGGAATATCACATTCAATAAACATATGAGACCTAATGATCGTATTCAATACAAAACAACTTATGATAAAGAGTTATTAATTCAACTCAAGGAGTTTGCAAAAAACCATAATTTATATATTAATGATGTAATTGAATTTAGTATCCAGTACATTGATATAAAACAAAGTAAGGACATGAGTTATAGATATAGAGTAGAGTAAGCAGTAGAAAGATGTTATTATATTCATATAACAAAACGCCCCGGTCATAATATAAATTATAGGAAGCTACATCTCAGTAAGCAAGTATACTTGTAACAGTGAGACAAAACAGAAAAAAACCGCCGAAATTAAGCAATTTCGGCGGTTTGATCGTTTGTATCTAATATTATGTTTCGACGCTTCATTTGAATTAAGAAAATCGTTGTTAGTGATAAACTAAGTACCCCAAATACGACGACCATCCATTGTAAGCCGATTAAATCTAATAATGCACCTGTTGCTAACAAAACGACTTGGAAAATCACTCGCTCCAGCATATTTCTGAATGAGAAAAATCTTCCATGGAACGCTTTCGGCATCTGTTTCTGGAATATCGTCATAGCTGTTGGGAAAAAACTACCAACTGCAAAACCAAACACGGCAAATGCTGTTACAGACAAAAATGGATTAGCCGCAAATATTAAAATTAACTCTGCTAACCCAATAACGAATGCAAAGAAGAATAATATGGTGCCTGTGCTCCATATTTTAGCGATATATTTCACTACGACTGTACCGAGCATAAATGCAATACCTTCTGCTGCGTATATAGTTCCTTTAATCGATGCCGAATCTTGCATTTCGCTAATATTGATGACTAATAAGTTAAATGAACCAATAAATAGCAATGGAATTAATGTCATCACTAACGTCATCATAACTGCTGGATAAGATTTCAGGATTGGAAAGACTTCCATAAAGCCGCCTTTACCTGATGCAGAAACTTTTACTTTTGCCTCTGTTCCCTCTTCTTCTTCGATACGCAACATATACGTAGTGATTAACAAGCCACCATAAGCAATAATTGACATGTAATATAGAGCATCTAATGTCCAATACACTAATACTACTCCTGCAAGCGCTGTGCCTATGACGCGGGCCATCGTTGCTACGTTCATATGCCACCCATTCATTTGCAGCAAATTCTCATCTTTGACGACTAATGGAATCGTTGCTTGTAGCGCTGGGAAATAAAACGCTGCTGATAGTTGAATACTGATCATAAACGCGACCATCCACCAAATAGACCCCGTGCCAATAGCAAATAACATAAAGCAAACACTAATCATCCGACCAAATCCTGATATTAAGAGAACGGTCTTTTTCTTTGATTGATCAATTACTTTTCCAGCAAGTGGACCAACTAAAATACCTGCTAGCAGACCAATGGCCATAATAACTGATTTCAAGAAATCTGAAGGAATTCGTTCTTGCATAAACTCCAAATTTCCGATGATTCCGGACCACAATCCAAGACCAGCAATCATTTCACCAATTAATATAATCCACACATTGCGATTCTTCCACATACTCTTCCCTGTATACAACAAAGGGAGCTATTATAGCTCCCTAGTTGTACCCTTTCACGATTTCTTGCTTTCGATGCTCTTTTTCAGCACTTTCCATAGACGAACAACAACACCATCTTTATCAGTATCAACAACAAATGAACCGTTTGAATAACGATCTGAGATGCGCACAGGTTTTGTATCCACTACTTCACGAACACCTTTTGCCGTCTCAATCACCACTTGTTCATTGTCTTGGACATAAAATACGCCACTTACTCGGTGGGCATTTGATTTTAATTCGCGTAATACAACAATTCCGCGTTTGGCACGAGTGCCTTGTTCAAATTCTTTTAAGGACATTTTTTTAACGGCTCCACGATGAGTGACTAAGAATAAATCTCCACGTGCACCAGCTGGAATAGTCGTTGCATTTACAACAACATCACCGTCTTTTAAGTTAATTCCTTTAACACCACCAGTTTTAACACCAGTTACAGGAACTTCATCCATGTTAAATCTCACAGCATAAGCATTTAAAGTTGCAATAAAAACTTCATCTTCTTGTGTAACTAAATCAATATAAACCAATTGATCGCCTTTTTTCAAATTCATCGTGTTTAACGCACGAGAATAGCGTTGAACCTGATAATCAGCAAGCGAAGATCGTTTGATTTGACCTAGTTTAGAAACAGCTAATATAAAGCGTGTGTCATCGAATTTCTCGATTGGAATCGCTTTAATAATGGTCTCATTTGAATCAAGTGATACAATACTTGACACATGTTGACCTAAGTCTTTCCAACGAATCTCCGGTAACTCGTGAATTGGTTGATATATATAATTGCCTAAGCTCGTAAATAATAATATGTGATGTTGCATATTCATCATCGACTCAAATAACAGATAATCTGATTCTTTCATCGCGAAGTCTTTGCCGTTTGAAGCACTATAAGAACGCGTACTTGTGCGTTTTACATAGCCATCTTTCGTTACAGTAACCACTACTTCTTCACTCGGAATCATAACATCTAACGTTATTTTAATTTCTTCGATTTCATCCTCAATAATCGATCTTCTTGGCTCTGCAAATTGCTTACGGATCGATTGCAACTCTTGCTTAATTACTTTTGCCAATTGGGATTCATTATTTAGAATTTCTAATAATTCACTAATTAATTTTTTCAGACTTGCTTCTTCATTTCTCAAATCAGTAATGTCTGTGTTAGTTAATCGATATAGTTGTAGAGAAACAATCGCCTCGGCTTGTTCTTCTGTGAAAGAAAACGCACGAATTAAATTGTTTTTCGCATCCCGTTTATCTTGAGATTTACGAATGGTAATAATCACTTCGTCCAATATCGACAATGCTTTCATTAAACCTTCTACAATATGAATACGATCTTTTGCTTTTTGTAAATCAAAGTTAGAACGTCTTGTTACAACATCTTTTTGATGTGCAATATAAGCGTCTAATAGTAGTGGTAGTGTCATCATAGTTGGTCGACGATTATGAATGGCAATCATGTTAAAGTTGTAGGCAATTTGCAAATCTGTATTTTTAAATAAGAACTGCAGAATACCTTTTGCATCTACGTCTTTCTTTAATTCTATAACAATACGCAATCCAGTTCGATCTGATTCATCACGAACATCTGCAATACCATCTAACCGTTTGTCCAAACGTTGATCATCGATTTTTCGAATTAACACCGCTTTATTCACTTCAAACGGAATCTCAGTAATGACGATTTGTTCTTTTCCGCCTTTTAACGGTTCAATGTCCGCTTTAGACCGTACAACAATTTTTCCTTTACCAGTTTCATAGGCTTTTTTGATACCATCGACACCTTGAATAATACCGCCAGTAGGAAAATCAGGTCCTTTTAATACCGTCATCAAGTCGTCAACCGTGGATTCAGGTTTATTCATTCTCATTAATACGGCATCCAACACTTCATGAAGTGCATGTGGTGGCATATCTGTAGCATATCCTGCAGAAATACCTGATGCACCATTCACGAGTAAGTTAGGAAAACGTGCTGGTAATACAGTAGGCTCTAATTCCGAGTCATCAAAGTTTTGTACAAGATCAACGGTTTGTTTCTGAATATCTCGTAACATTTCCCCTGCGATTGCAGATAACCGTGCTTCTGTATATCGCATTGCAGCTGGAGGATCTCCATCGACCGAACCGTTATTCCCGTGCATTTCGATCAGCATATGTCGTACTTTCCAGTCTTGGCTCATACGCACCATAGCGTCATAAACAGAAGTATCACCATGTGGATGATAGTTACCGATTACATTACCTACGGTTTTTGCCGATTTACGGAAAGGTTTTTCGTTCGTGTTACCTTCATGGAACATCGCATATAAAATACGTCGTTGTACTGGTTTTAAGCCATCTCGTGCGTCTGGTAAGGCACGATCTTGGATAATATATTTACTATAACGGCCAAACCGGTCGCCGATGACTTCTTCTAGTGGTAAATCTTGATAACGTTCGGTTTGTGTCATTCTGAATCCTCCTCGGTATGGATGAGCTCATTTTCTAAAATATTACTTTCCACATCTATACCAAAATTAACATTGTTTTCGATCCACAGTCGTCTAGGTTCTACTTTGTCGCCCATCAACGTCGTGATGCGTCTTTCCGCACGAGCATCATCATCAATTTCTACTCGAATTAACGTTCTGGTTTCAGGATTCATTGTCGTTTCCCATAATTGAACGGCATTCATTTCACCTAAACCTTTGTAACGTTGAATCAAATAGCCTTTGCCGATTTTTTTAATGGCAACTTCAAGCTCAGCTTCAGTCCATGCGTAAATAAGCACTTCTTTCTTCCCTACACCTTTGTAAACTTTATACAGTGGAGGTAATGCGATGTATACTTTTCCCGCTTCTATTAATGGCTTCATGTATCGATAGAAGAATGTTAACAACAACACTTGTATGTGTGCCCCGTCAGTATCGGCATCTGTCATGATAACAATTTTGTCATAGGCAATGTCAGGTACAGAGAAATCAGAGCCGACTCCCCCACCAATTGCATGAATAATCGTAGAAATCTCTTCGTTTTTCATAATGTCTGCAAGTTTTGCTTTTTCCGTATTAATAACTTTCCCACGAAGAGGCAAAATAGCTTGGAACGTACGGTCGCGTCCTTGCTTAGCTGAACCACCCGCAGAGTCACCCTCGACTAAATAAAGTTCATTTTTTGCAGCATTTCGAGATTGAGCTGGAGTTAACTTACCCGAAAGAATCGAACTTGCTTTTTTCGATTTCTTTCCACTACGTGCGTCTTCACGTGCTTTGCGTGCCGCTTCACGAGCTTGTTGTGCACGAATGGCTTTACGTACAAGAGATGCACTCAATTCTGCATTTTCTTCTAATACATATAGCAGTTTATCTGACACGACAGCATCAACTGCTGCACGTGCTTCACTCGTACCAAGTTTACCTTTCGTTTGTCCTTCAAATTGAAGAATTCCTTCAGGTATACGTACTGAGATAATCGCAGCTATTCCTTCACGAATATCTGTGCCGTCTAAGTTTTTATCTTTTTCTTTTAATAAGCTTGTTTTCCGAGCATATTCATTAAAAACACGTGTTAATGCTGATTTCGCACCCGTTTCATGCGTTCCGCCGTCACGTGTTCGTACATTGTTTACAAAAGATAAAATCGTTTCCGAGTAGCCATCATTAAACTGGAACGCAAATTCCACTTCAATGTCATCTTGAGTTCCTTCAACGTATGAAACCGGATGTAACACATCTTTTTCTTCGTTTAAATAACCAACGAATGCTTCAATCCCAGTTTCATAAAAGAAGATATCTTGAGTGCCGTTACGTAAGTCATTTAACTCTATTTTTAATCCTTTTAATAAAAAGGCAGATTCACGTAATCGCTCACAAATCGTTTCATAGTTGTATTTAGTTACAGAAAAGATGGATGGATCAGGTAGGAAATGAATAGACGTACCAGATTCTTTTGTTGAACCAATATGTTCAAGTGTGGTTACGGGGTGTCCGCCATTTTCAAATCGTTGACGATACTTTTTACCGTCACGATGAATGGTAACTTCTAAAAATGATGATAAGGCATTTACTACTGAAGCACCAACACCATGTAACCCTCCACTTGTTTTATAACCGCCTTGACCGAATTTCCCTCCAGCATGAAGTACTGTAAAGATAACTTCCGGAGTCGGTTTTCCTGTCTTATGTATACCAGTGGGCATTCCACGTCCAAAGTCTCGAATGCTGATACTTTGATCTTCGTGTATATTGACGATGATGTGATGACCATAACCTGCTAATGTTTCATCTACAGAGTTGTCGACAATTTCATACACTAAATGGTGCAGTCCTCTAGCATCAGTAGAGCCAATATACATTCCTGGACGTTTACGTACCGCTTCAAGTCCCTCGAGTACTTGAATTGCATCGTCGTTATAAGCTGTTAATGATTGATTTTTCGCCAAATCTTTCTCCTCCAAAAAACAAACAGATGTTTTCATTGTATAGAATGAATGCTACCTTTGCAATGTGTCTTGAGCTATAATACTGTACTTCAACTATTAATCTTGTTTAAATGAAAGTTCTACTAATGCGTTGTGACAGATTGTGACTAGTGATAAACTAGTTTTACATATTAAGAGCAAGTACTAATTAATTTTAAAGGAGCACTTTATGAATATTGTTATTCTCATCTTACTAGCATACTTGCTAGGATCGATTCCTTCCGCACTATGGATAGGCAAACTTTTCTACAAAATCGATATTCGCGAACATGGAAGTGGTAACTTAGGAGGAACGAATACATTTCGTATATTAGGACTAAAAGCAGGTTTAATTGTTTCCATAATGGATATTTTAAAAGGAACTGCAGCTACTTTACTACCGCTCCTTCCTTTCTTTACTGATACAAACATCCACCCGCTCATTTTAGGGGTAGTAGCAGTCATTGGTCATATGTATCCGATATTTGCTAAATTCAAGGGTGGCAAAGCTGTAGCGACCTCTGGGGGCGTGTTGCTAGCATATCACTGGCCCATCTTCCTTCTTATGCTCTTATCGTTCTTTATCGTATTGAAACTAACAAAAATGGTTTCTTTTACGTCTATGATACTAGGTGTAATTGCACTCGTTTATACGATTGCATATAATGTATTCTTTGAAATAGATATTCCATTACTAGTCGTAATCGTGTTATTATCGTCGTTTATATTATATCGCCATCGAGCGAATATTGCGCGAATCAAAGCAGGAACTGAACCAAAAGTAAAGTGGATATAATACAATAAGATTAGTCCACGAAAGGTTGATGTTCACATGAAGATTGTTTTATCAAATGAAGCAATGGCCTGGTTTAAAGAAGAAATGGAAACTACAGCAGGAGAATACATTCGGTTTTATGCTCGGTATGGCGGTTCAAGTCAGTTGCATGAGGGTTTCTCTTTAGGTGTAACGAAAGAAGAGCCTATGGAGCTGGCTGTTGAACTTATCGAAGAAAATATCCATTTCTATATTGAAGAACGAGATGTATGGTATTTTGACGGTCATGATCTCCACGTCAATATTGACTCGAAATTACAAGAACTTACGTATTCATATAAGAAATAATATAATCCACTAAGAGTCATAACTCTTAGTGGATTATTATTTTTGTTCGAATCGCTTCAATTGTTTCAACATGCCTTCTTTTTTCATAATCGCTTGTTGATGCTGTCCAAACAAATCAAAATGAGGGTATGCTTCTTTATAATCAATCCACTCTGGTTTTAATCCGTATTGAGTACCCCATGTAATCAGTCGTTCAATATCTGAACAACCCACTTTTGTCACCGTTTTACATCCTGGGAATCTCTCATCTATCCAGTAATGAGTAAGAAACGCAATTTCTCCTTTACTTACAGCCTCTTTCCATGACACGAGTTCCGGTCGTTTAATGCCAAAAGCCATTACTCTTTCACCTTTGCTATTTCTTTATACTTCGCATCCCATATGGCATCCACTTTCTTCAATGACACGGGTCGAAATGTGTCTTTCTTAACTAATACATGCTCTGATTTAGCAGTTGCTGCTATCGTTCCATCCATGTGTAAGATTTCATAACCATAAATCGTGCGTAGTTTACCATGTGACTCCACCCATGTTCGAACGGTCGCTTTCTGACCATATTTCATCGAAGCCTTATATTGAATCGATAAATCCGTAACAGGCGATAAGTATCCTTCTTGCTCTAATCCAGCATACGTATACCCTAAGTCCTCTATTAATGTTGTACGACCAATTTCCATCCATACTAAATAGTTGGCATGATAGACAACACCCATTTGATCCGTTTCGGCATAACGTATTTCAATTTCTTTTTCACTAATAAACATGATTCAGTCACCTCTTTTCTATTATACAAAAAACGATGAGAAATTGGGTGATTAATGGATCTCAGTTGTCATCCATCATAATACCACTACCTACTCGTAGGATGTGCCCTTGGACATTGTAAAAATCACTTGAATGAGGTTCGCACGACTATTTTCCCGCAAAAAAAGACTGCCCCTAAGGACAGTCTTCTTAAAAACTTTAGTTTTTCAATTTATCACGTAATACCATTGGTAAGATACCACCATGACGGTAGTAATCAACTTCAACTTCTGAATCGAAACGTGCTAATACGTCGAATTCTTTTACAGAACCGTCAGCAGATTTAGCCGTTACTTTCAGAATATCACGAGGTTTAACACCTTCAGCAATGTTAACGCTGATTTCTTCTTTACCAGTTAAGCCAAGTGATTCTGCACTTTGACCTGCCATGTATTGAAGTGGTAAAACACCCATCATAACTAAGTTTGAACGGTGAATACGTTCATAGCTTTCAGCAAGAACTGTTTTAATACCTAGTAAGTTCGTACCTTTCGCTGCCCAGTCACGTGAAGATCCCATACCGTAATCTTTACCTGCCAAAACAACTAAGCCAGTACCATCTTCTTGGTATTTCATTGCAGCATCATAGATTGCCATGATTTCGCCATTTGGCCAGTAAGTTGTAAATCCACCTTCTGTACCTGCTGCGATTTGGTTACGAATACGAATGTTAGCAAATGTACCGCGCATCATAACATCATGACTACCACGACGTGAACCATAAGAGTTAAAGTCGCGTACTGCTACTCCGCGTTCACGCAAGTATTTACCTGCTGGCGTATCTTTACCAATCGCACCCGCTGGTGAAATGTGGTCAGTTGTAATTGAATCTCCGAATTTCGCAACTACACGAAGTCCAGCAAGCGTTTGAATAGGGCTTGGCTCAATTGCTAAACCTTCAAAGTAAGGCGGGTTTTGAATATACGTTGAATCTTCATCAAATGTATACAATGAATCATTTGGTGTTTCAATCGCATTCCAACGCTCGTTTTCATTGAATACACGTTCATATTCACTACGGAACAATTCAGGAGTAACTGTTTTAAGAAGAACTTCTTTAATTTCTTCCGTTGTTGGCCAGATGTCAGCAAAGAATACATCGTTTCCTGCATGGTCTTTACCAAGTGATTCGTTTTGAAGATCAATATCAACCGTACCTGCTAATGCATAAGCAACTACAAGTGGTGGTGAAGCTAAGTAGTTACCTTTTACTAATGGGTGAATACGACCTTCAAAGTTACGGTTACCTGAAAGAACAGACGTAATTAATAAGTCGTTTTCGATGATACCTTTTTCGATTTCAGGAAGCATTGGACCTGAGTTACCGATACAAGTCGTACATCCGTAACCAACTAAGTCAAATCCTACAGCACTAAGTGGCTCTAGAAGATTAGCGTCACGTAAGTAGCCTGTTACTACTTTCGAACCTGGTGCAAGTGAAGTTTTCACGTATGCTGGTGGACGCAAGCCTTTTTCTGCTGCTTTTTTAGCAACAAGACCCGCCCCAATCATAACGAATGGATTCGAAGTATTTGTACAAGATGTAATTGCTGCAATTCCAATAGCGCCTGTAGGAATCGTTACTTCTTTCCCATCAAGAGTAACAGTTGCAGATTTCTTGAATTCTTTTTTAGATAAACCGAAACCTTGGTTGCCTTGAGGAGCTACAACCGCTTTGTTGAACTCAAGTTTCATTTCAGACAATGGAATTAAATCTTGAGGACGTTTAGGTCCAGACATGTTTGGTTCAATTGTTGATAAATCAAGTTCTACAACATCCGTGTAGATTGGATCTTCATTATCAACTGTAAAGAACATTCCATTTACAGTTAAGTATTCTTTAACTACTTGGATATGTTCTGCGTCACGGCTAGTTAAACGCATGTAATCAAGTGCTTCTTCATCAACTGGGAAGAAACCACAAGTTGCGCCGTACTCAGGTGCCATGTTAGCAATTGTTGCACGGTCAGCTAGTGGAAGTTTCGTTACGCCAGCTCCGAAGAACTCAACGAATTTACCTACTACGCCTTTTTTACGAAGTACTTCAGTTACTTTAAGTGCTAAGTCAGTAGCTGTTGTACCGTTTGGAAGGTCACCAGTTAACTTAACTCCGATAACTTCAGGAATCGGGAAGTATGAAGGTTGACCAAGCATACCTGCTTCAGCTTCAATACCACCAACGCCCCACCCAAGAACACCGATACCATTAATCATCGTTGTATGAGAGTCAGTACCTACTAAAGTATCTGGATACGTTTCGTATGTACCTTCTTCATTTTCAACTGCATGAACAACGTTAGCTAAATACTCTAAGTTTACTTGGTGAACGATACCTGTTGCTGGTGGTACAGCACGGTAGTTATCGTATGCTTTTTGAGCCCAGCTAAGGAACTGGTAACGCTCTGCATTACGTTCGAATTCTAATTCCATATTTACGCGAAGTGCGTCAGATGTACCATATTTGTCTACTTGTACAGAGTGGTCAATAACTAAGTCAACCGGAATTGCCGGGTTGATTTTGTCAGGATCTCCACCCATTTCAGCCATTGCTGAACGAAGTGCTGCCAAGTCTACTACTACTGGTACACCAGTGAAATCTTGGAGAATAACACGTGATGGTTTAAACGGAACTTCCGCTTCCGGATCAACGTCTTTACCCCATTTTGCCAATTTTTCTACATGGTCATCATTGATGACATATCCGTCATGTTGACGCAAAACGGACTCAAGTAATACTTTAATTGAATAAGGAAGTCGGGACACATTTGCGATCCCTGCCTCTTCTAACGCTGCTAGACGGTAATAGTTATACGTTTTACCGTTTAAGTCGAAAGAAGTACGGCTATTATGCAAGTTACTTTTTGCCATGTCTATTCCTCCTTTTATTTATGAAAAGGCTCTCATCTATTGGTAGCGACTTTTCTCCAGTACTAATCATAACGTAGTCTAGTTTATAAGTAAATTACATTAAAATTATAGGTTGTGATAAGTATTTGTTATGACCTTACAACATTTCAATCGTTTTTTTCAATTGTTTCAAATGACGTTTTTCATGCAATCCAACGAATGGGAACCATTGTATTAATGGCACTTGACCAAAAATCGGATGCTTAAATGATTTTTCAAGGAATGCTTCTTTTGAGCTTGATTCATATACATCTAATAAGAAGAGACGTGAATCATGTAACTCTTTTTGCATTTCAAGTTTTGTTTTATAATCTTCAGTTGGTTCCGTATATCCTGGTGCCTCTACTTTTATTAAACGATTTGTAGAAAGGCCAATTGGTTTTTTCTTTGACTTTGGACTTTCTGGATTCTTTAATTCCCTCGCAATATTTGTTGCGATGACAGTTTCCATACGTACAAGATGTTCAAAAATTTGTTTTGGAGACCATCCCCCGTTAGATGGATTCTGATTAAATTGCTCGTCCGTTATCCATTTAATCGTTTGAAATAGCTCTTTTCGAATTTTATTATTGTCTTCTAAAAACATGTAAATCTCTCCTTTGATTAATGCAAAAATCGTTTTCGTTGTTGCGGTGAAGGTAATAAACACGATTCATTTTGACGAATGAAGCGGTGTCGATGCTTTGCGACAAATCGATACACATGATTTAGCAACGTCTTCGGAATAAAACGTGCATATTTTGCAAAATGATATGGTGCCTTCAAATAAGTTGTCAATGCAAACACTGCATCGGATTCTACTAATAACTCTTTTCCCTTAAGTACCACAATTGAATCAATTGATTGCAGTTTAGGATGTTGTTTTTTTAGTTGATTGGAAAGTTCGCTATCAAGAGCAGCAAAATAGATTTCTTCAGCCCGTTCATGTTGCAAGATAAATTGGACTGATTGGTGGCAAAAACCACAGCTTCCATCGTAAAAAAGAACTGGGGATTTAGTATCCATAAAATTCACCTTTTCTTCTTATATTACTTGAATCGACAAATAAACGACAATCTAACGTTTTCATTCTTCACTTCATATGCGACAATATTTCATGTTAGAAAGGACGATTATTTTATGATAAACACTACACTTCAAAAACTTACTCCTTCGTATGATCCTTGGGAAGCTTATTCAGATATAGAAAGACACGGTAAGCTCACACTCTCAAATATTGAATTTACGACAACAACCCTGTGTAACATGCGTTGCGCTCATTGCGCAGTAGGTTATACTTTACAAACTAAAGACCCAGAGGCACTACCTTTTGATTTGCTCCGTCAACGGTTAGATGAAATCCCTCATTTACAAACGTTAAGCATAACTGGTGGCGAGCCGATGTTATCGAAAAAATCAGTGACAAATTATGTACTCCCACTTTTGAAATATGCACACGAGCGTGGAGTACGTACTCAAATTAACTCGAACTTAACATTAGATCCAGAGCGCTATATGTTAATAGCTCCTTATTTAGATGTCTTACATATTTCTCATAACTGGGGAACGGTGGACGAGTTTGTAGAAACCGGCTTTGCAGTTATGGCACGTAAACCTTCCTACGATCAACGCGCGAAACTTTTTACTCGCATGATAGAAAATAGTCGTATGTTATCAGAAGCAGGTGTCATGGTATCTGCAGAAACCATGTTAAACAAAAAGACATTGCCATATTTAGAAAATATACATCGACAAGTCGTAGAAGAAATGAAGTGTGCTCGACACGAAATTCATCCAATGTACCCTTCAGATTTCGCTAGCAGTCTAACATCTTTGACCCTTGAAGAAACGCGAAATGCGATTCATCATCTGCTTGATATTCGAGATAAAAACACATGGATGCTGTTCGGAACTTTGCCATTTTACCCATGTAGTGCAAGTGCTGAGGATCGTAACCTTCAGAAAAGACTGAAAGACGAGTTTAATGTAACGGTTCGAAATGATCCAGATGGACGTTCCCGTTTAAATATCAATATTTTTTCTGGTGAAGTAATTGTCACCGACTTTGGAGACGCACCTGTACTAGGAAATCTAAAAAGTGATTCTTTGCCTGTTATCTTCAATAATTGGCTACAATCCCCTCTTGCTAAAGAGTTAAATTGTCATTGTCCGGCCGTTAAATGCCTAGGTCCTAATGTATTAGTAAAAAACATGTATTATAAAGATCATTTATTTACTAGTGATTCTGTAAAATAACAAATGCAGCCGATTAGGCTAACGGGTTCTCTTGAGGAGAAAAAAAACGAGCAGAAAAAAGCATTTAAAAGGATACCAAATTAGCATCGCATTTTTAGCGGTGCTTTTTTGTTAATATCGAACAAATAAACCCAACCAAGAGGCTGAGTTTTTCCGCCAAATATTTTTAAGTCTTGGTCATCTCAAACACTTGTTAGTTGATCAATGGGTCATTGAGGCATTTCAAATTCAAATTTACCATTTAAAACTTTTAATTGGTTTTTGACATCTTCTAATTCCACATAGGATGTATGTGCGTACTGAATAATTTGTTCATCGGTCATTTGGGCATTAATAAGATTGCGAATTATTCTGTATCTTTCATTAACTACTCCCGTTGCTTTTCCTAATTCATAGCCATCATCCCAAGCCCTATCATAGCACTCTACACATTCTAAACATTCTTCTCGACCTTCCTTGATGAATCCACTTAAAATCAGTAGGACTAGTGCATATATAGATACCACCATTATTTTTTTGTAAGAATACATTTAATCCCTCCTTTGCTACAAAATATGGACGATGCGGTTAATATTAATGAGCCAATTAACTTATTCCATTAGTATCTCCAATTTTCCGAAATAACCCTACGTAGTTAGTTTGATAAGCAATTTGCAGATGCTAATTAAGTATGATGTTTTCATTCTAATATTTCTAAACTCATCTCATATCCTAATTAACATATCGATTAGCATAATATTTAATTGCCACAACTTCTCCAAATAGCTCGTTAATTATAGCGTTAAAAATAGTGATTTTAGAGTAAGAAAGTTCATGCATCAACAAATAAAGGAGTACCAATTCAATTGCGAATTGGTGCTCCTTTTGTGTTGTACTTTAAATTTTTCACCTCAGAAGAGAACCCGTTACGATTAGTTTGCTTTTTCATTTAATATGCTTTAAGGCTTCGCGTTTACATAATGGCTTCAACTCATATTCTTCGACAAATTTACGAACAAAAGCCGGATTGGTTTTTGCATATTCTCTTAACACCCATCCAATGGCTTTTTGAATAAAAAATTCATTTGAATGTACATGTTTCAAAATAATTTCAATTAATATTTTTTCATTAGTCTCTTTTTTATATTTTAATTGATGAAGAATGGCTGCACGATTTAACCACATATTATCCGAATCTGACCACTGGAACATGACTTTCTCACCTTCTAGACGATCTCTTTTGACAATATCTCCAACAATGGTTGGTGCAATTGAATCCACGCTATCCCACCATGATTTTTCGGTTATTAATTTCTCAAGAAACCCTAAATCGTCGACAGCTAATGATTTAAGTTTTTTACTCAGTAAAGCAATGGCGACATATTGGTACTCTCGCTCCGGTAGTCTATAAATCTCCCATACTTCATTAAGTAATTCCGTTTTTCCGGGCAATTCATGTATAGCAAAAAATGCCTTTAATGCTTCCGTTCTTTCAGGGCTTTTAATACCTAAAAAAGGAAAATGATGCTTCATGTATGCTTTCATTGGTTCAGCAAGTCGTTCATTACGAAGGTTTTCAAATGATTGAACATATGTATGACGATTCCATGGATTTTTCAATTTAACTCCCCTTTTACAAAGACTTTATCATTCTATTTAAAAAATGTGGATAGGTTTCCTATCCACATTTTTTCATAAAAATTCAATTATATCGAACGCGAGGTTAAAGATAAATACTGTATGAATAACCACAAACCATAGTGCCTGTTTATTTAGTTTCTTCATCATGATTTGATCCATCTCAACCACTCCTTTCCTTAGATTATACTCCTCGAATTTAGAATTCGCAAAATATTTTTACAATTTATTTATAAAATAAAGGTATCACTTACTTCGTTATATTATGTCGAAATACATAAAAAATGAACATTTGGAAATCATATTTACATAATAGGTATTCTTAATAAAAAAAGTAAATAAACAAAATCACTTTAAAAATAATAATTTTTAAAAAGTGGTTTGAACCTTATCGTTAGAGGCTATCTATTAAGTAAGCAAGACAACAATTATTGAACAGGAGATGACACACATGGAATTCATTTTATATCTTATTATCGGTGGTATTATTGGTTGGTTAGCAGGACTTATTTTAGGTAAAGACGTACCAGGCGGAATTATTGGTAACATTATTGCGGGTATTATTGGTGCATGGATCGGCGGAATGTTATTCAGTTTCGGACCAGCAATTGCCGGTATTCAAATCATTCCAGCTTTAATTGGTGCAATTATTTTAATCTTCATCGTTAGCATGATTTTAAAAGCACTTCGTAAATAATAGTATAAAAAAGAGTCGTTCGAATTTCGAACGACTCTTTTTTATTGTGATGTAGACTGAGCTTGTCCTTCTTCCCTCTGCTCCTCTTCATATTTATTATAATAATAAAGAACATCTTCTACATATTCGTCACTATGATTGTACATATGAATAGCCTTCTCCAAATTACCAGATGCAGCACCATTACTGGCTAAATATTTCGCAGCACTATGCATGGCATCTTCCATTTGATAAGGATCAGCTTTTCCATCCTTATTAGCATCTACGCCGTATCCTCCGTATTTAGCTATAATCTTTGGATTCGTTTTATCATCTTCTGAAATTGCACCTTTTCCTTTACCTGAGCAACTTGGATGTTGCCAACCAACAAACGTACAAGGCATGAATTGCATATGCCCTTCAGCTCCGACTGGAGAAAGAAGTGGATCCATAGTTGAGAATTTCGTTTCAATACGGTGATGTGCAGCTAGCAATGTCCATGGGATTTCATATTCAGTTGCAGCTTCTTGATAAATTGGGATGTATTCTTTTGGAATAGCCATATCCAATATCTTATTTGGAGCCTGTATGGATTCTGACAACGTGTGGATGATTGGAATTCTTTTCAAATCTCCCCAGTACACACTTGCCAACACGAAAACGGTCATCGTGATCGGAACCATAAGAAAGATAACTAAGCTTTTTGTCACTATAGATAATGGTTTCTTCTTTTTTCGTATTTTCATTTTGCCGCATCCTGTTTTTTTCTTTAGTTTATCACAAATATCCTGCTCCAACACATGAAATCTATCAAGTATTCTGGAAATGTCTGTCACTCTTGAACACTTTGAAAATTAATACTATTCGACAAAATTGAGCAGAATATAAATATACAAATAATTTATATATATATACACTTACTAATTAAGGGAGGTGAGAAAAAATGATAGAAGACTTTAAAAAGTTCATATTAAAAGGAAATGTTATGGATTTAGCAATTGCTGTTGTTATTGGAGCAGCCTTCGCAGCTATCGTAAAATCTCTTGTCGACGACATTATTATGCCTTTAGTTGGTATTCTTTTAGGTGGAGTGGACTTCACAGGGTTAATGTTTAAGGTTGGTAGCGCGGAAGTAATGTACGGAAACTTCATTCAATCAATTTTCAACTTTATTATTATAGCTTTTGCAATCTTTATGTTCGTTCGTATTTTAATGAAATTCCAACGTAAGAAAGAAGAAGTGATTGAAGAAGGCCCGGCTATCGATGCAAAAGAAGAGTTATTAGCTGAGATTCGTGATTTATTAAAAAACCAACAGAATTTATAAAGTACTGATTTCAAATAGAAAGAGCTTCAATTCAACTAAATGAATTGAAGCTCTATTTGTATTCTTGATTTTGTTTTTATTTTCCTTGTTCAATTAGAGCTTTCATATCCGCAGCAATTTCTTCTTTTGGTACATCTTGATAACCGTCATAGCTCTTAACAACAATCCCATTTTGATCAACTAAAAAATAGCTTGTTCCATGTATGACTTGATCTGAGTTGGGGTCAATTTTCACTAGAGATTTAAATGAATCTCGTGCAAACTGCTCCATATACTCTGGGTCATATCCTGTAAGCAACTCCCACTTAGATTCATCTGCTGGGTTAAATTTGGCTAAGTATTCCGCCATAATTTTAGGAGTATCGACTGCTGGATCTACACTGAATGCGACTATTTTATAATCTTCAACTTCTGCTTTTATTAATTCGTCTTGCACTTGGGTCATATTCATCGTCATTGGCGGACAGACCGTTTCACAATTAGTGAAAATAAAAGTAGCCAACCATACGGTGCCATTTAAACTTTCTAATGAAACTTCTTCGCCTCTTTGAGATTCATGTGAAAAGGTTTCAACTTCCCAGTCGGCCTCAGCTTTAAACTTTGATGAATTACATCCCGTTAAAATGATTGCGCTCAACGCAATAAAGATAAACATTTTTTTATATTTCGTCATGGACTCTCCCCACTTTCGCTCCTTTTCATCTTAGCGAATGAAATTTACGAATTCAAGGTAGGAGCATCAGAAGATTCTAACGAATTTGTGTCGTTGTATTCCTAATACTTAGGTCATAAAGAAAGACCACCAATTTATAGGTGGCCAGTCTTGTTATTTACATTAAGTCAGATACATTGCGTTCAATTAACTGTGCACTGAATGCACTTGCAAGTCCGAACCCATTTACTTCAAAAACATTACTTGCGATAAGTGCTTGCATGCCAGTTTCTACCTCATGCGCAGTCAAATTCGCACGTGGCTCTTCTACAGAAATCGTTAACTTTTTACCACCAGATGTTTCAAATTGCATTTCTAATACTTGTGCCATTAGTTAGCCCCCCTTCATTAGTTTTGAATGTTTCCAGTTGCGATTTTTTCTGCAGCCAAAATCGGATATGATGAAAAACCAGATAGAGTACTAGTTACTTCCATTAATTGTTCAGCTGTTGCAGATTCATCAATATTCCGATAAGAACTTGCTTTTTTGATTACTTTTCCGTCTTGGGTCATCCCAACATCATACGTTAAACGAACCACTGCACCCGTAAAGTCAACGATTGCCATATTGTTTCACCCCCTTTCCCTCTTTATATAGAGAGAAATTAAAGAAAAGAATACATCGGGAGTGTTATTTTCCGCAGAACCTTTTATAATAGAAGAATAGTTGTAATAAGAGGTGAGAGTATTGGATGGATGGTTTTTATGGTTTATCGTATTTTGGGTTTTTGTATTAGCTGGACTTTTTGCCATTGGTGGCTATTTTATGTTCCGCAAGTTTTTAAAAGTATTACCGAAAGACGATGGAAAATCGATGCTCGATTGGGAAGAGTATTATGTGAATGAATCCCTTCATTTATGGGGAGATCAAGCAAAAGTAATGTTAAATGAACTAGTGACACCTGTTCCCGACTTGTTTCGTCCAGTGGCCAAACAAAAAATAGCTGGTAAAGTAGCACAAATTGCTTTAGAAGAAAAAGCATCATCTATTGAGCATGACCATCTAATTCGTGGGTATATTCAAGCAACACCGAAGAGAGATCATAAATTCTTACGTAAAAAGTTAGAGTCTATGGAAATAGACATGACACCGTATGAACATTTATTTAGATAAAGTAACAGACTTTAGTGAAGAAATATGACAAGAAAAAAGCCGACCTTATGAAGAAAAGGTCGGCTTTTGTGTGGATTTTTTTCCAATTGTTTTTTCGAGCTTTTTATATTGAAGCAACATAGCAATGCGCCAAGGTACAATCATACCAAAGGCAAGTAACCAAAACATACCACTTAACTCACCGACATCAATCGTTGAACTTAAGATGATTTTACCAATTAATCGGACAATCAATAATCCAATTAAAATAAACACAAATGCTTTTGATTGTTTTAAGTAGATGTCTTTATTTTTCACTTCAAATCGAGATGTCCAGATTAAGACCGTAGAAAACAGAAGTCCAACTCCGATTGATTCTGCAATTTGCATGGGTGCCACTCGAAAATACTCAAAAACAAACATCAAAGCACCGGTAGACATGAACAGTGGTGGTAATATAATTTTTTTAGCATTTACAGGCTTTTTTGAAGACTTTGCTCTTACCGTCATAACTAGAGTTCCCATTACGACTGCCATTATGGTCGATCCAATGACGATCCACTGCGAAGGAATTTGTTCAAACATGCTATTCCTCCCATTTCTTTAATTCTTGTAGTTTTTCAATTACTTCTTGTACAGGAACGAAGCGGGCAAACCTGGCGTACTCTTTGCCATTTTTCATTAAAATGACTACAGGAGCTGTAAATAAACTTAGTTGCCCTGCTAGTTCAGGTACCTCTGCTGCATTCGCAACATAAAACGGAATGGTTGTATCACTTTCGAGTGCGGCGATTTGTGGATATAACCCTTCACATACGGAGCAGTTAGTCGTCTTCACAAATAGTAAGAGATGTTTCTCTTGTTGAATGATATCTAGCCATTGCTCGTATTTTGTTATGGATTTCATCTTCAACACCATCTCTTTCGATACACAAAGTTTAGCTATTAAAACCCTTGGAAGTCACCAAAAATCGGACTTAAAAGACGGATAATGTAAGTCATGCCGTCAAAGAACAATAAAATACCGACTGCAATCATAATAATACCACCAATTTTGACGATTTTTGCATTGTGTTTTCGAATCCAGTTCATACGTGTAATAAAGAATGATAAGACGAAGAACGGAATTGCGAAACCAAGAACATAAGCCAACATATACCAAACTCCGGATCCTGGGTTGGTTGATGCCAATAAAAACACTGACATTAAAATGGGACCTGTACAAGGTTGCCAGCCAGCTGCAAAAGCCATACCAATCAAAATTGTTCCCAAATATCCAGCTGGTCTGTTTTTAAAGTGGATTTTTCGGTCCTTCATTAAAAATTCAGGCTTGAATACGCCAATAACGATTAATCCGAATACTACGATGAAAATTGCTCCGACTTGGCGGATTAAATCTTGATTTTGCTGGAACAAAGTGTAGAACAGACTAGTGCTGAAACCTAGCGCAATGAAAATAATCGAAAAACCGAGTAAGAAAAATAGTGTGTGCAACATGCCACGTTTTTGCAAAATACCACGATCAGTCTTCAATTCGTCTAACGTCATTCCTGTAATATAAGATAAAAATGCTGGATATAATGGCAAAGTACAAGGCGAAATGAAGCTTAAAAAGCCTGCTCCAAATGCCAATAATAAATTGATATCTGTCGTCATCAAAGTCGCTCCTTTACAATTCTTCTAACATCGTAACAAATAATCAGTCAAATGACTTCATTATTGCTTGTGACATTTTTTTGTCTAAGTAAAAGAGGACACAATTGTGTCCTCTTTTATGATTATACGGTTTCTTCTACAATACCATTTTGCAGTAAATACATTTTATGATATAGACCTTTACTTGCAAGCAATTGTTGATGATTTCCTCGTTCGACAACTTCACCTTGATGAAGAACGAGAATCAATTCAGCATCTTGAATGGTACTTAAACGATGTGCAATGGCAATCGTCGTTCGTCCTTGACGCATTTTTTCTAAACTTGATTGAATGGCAACTTCAGTTTCAGTATCAATGTTTGCGGTCGCTTCATCCAGTACTAAAATCTTCGGATCCGTTGCCATAGTACGTGCAAATGCAACGAGTTGGCGTTGACCACTGGAAAATGTCGAGCCCCGTTCCGTTACTTTTTGTTTGTAGCCGTCTGGTAACTGATTAATGAAGGCATCGGCTTGCACGAATTCAGCAGCAGCTCGCACTTCTTCGTCGGTCATAGATTGATTATGCAAACGAATATTGCTTTCAATGTCCCCGAAGAATAAGAATGGATCTTGTAGCACAAGGCCCATTTTTTTGCGTAACTCTTGTACGTTAAAATCTTTTACAGACTTCCCATCTATTAATATATCACCTTGTTCAAATTCATAAAAACGCATCAATAAATTAATAATGGAACTCTTTCCACTTCCCGTATGACCTACCAATGCGACTGTTTCTCCAGGGTTCGCAGTAAAGGATATGTTTTTCAACACATCTGTTTGACCGTCATATGAGAACGTCACATTATTGAATTCAATTTTCCCAGCATCGATACGTGCGTTTGTGTTGCCTTGAGTTGGAACAAGTTCTTCTTCATCTAGCAATTTAAATACACGTGAAGCAGCAACAATTGCTTGTTGGAAAATCGATAAACGTTGCATCACTTGATTAATTGGTTCAAAGAATCTGTCAATATACGTTACAAAGGCATAGATCACACCAACTTCAATTGTGTTATTGAACGAAGTAATACCGAAATAGCTAAGTAACATAATCAAAGCAAGGGCATACACCAAATCAATTGCTGGTCTAAGCAACAAGCTATCCATTTTGATATTGCGTTTTCCAGCTTCCCAATGTTGTTCATTTATGTCATTGAACTCATCTTTTAAACGTGGTTCTTGTCGAAAGGCTTGAATCATAGACATGCCTTGTAAAGATTCTGCCAGTTTTGCATTCAATTGACTCAAACGTTCACGTAAATCTTGATAAAAGACAGAACTATAACGACGATATGTGCGAATAATTAAAAATAGAATCGGCAATAGCAATAAGGTAACCATTGCTAATTTTGCATTTAATATAAACATGGCAATGTACACACCTACAACCAAAAAGGCACTTTGTAAAAAGCCTACTAAAACGCTGACGAACATGTCTTTTATGGCTTCCGTATCATTGGTAACACGTGATACGATACTGCCGGCAGGCGTTTTGTCAAAATAACGCATGCCGAGGTTTTGTACTTTTGTAAAGACATCGATACGCATTTGTTGAATGATTTTTAAAGCGATTTCTTGGAATTTTAGCAATTGGAAATAACTAATAAAAACATTGGATAGTTGAATAAATATATATGCGCTCGCAAGTCCAATAAGCGGTCCCTGCGGGAAATTTCGAACGGTTAAATAATCGTCAATAAATGTTTTGATTAAGATTGGTCCAACTACGTCTCCTATAACAGTCAGTCCAAGTAAGAACAAGGCAAAAGCAATCACTTTTTTATGGGGTTTCAAATAAGAAATGAGCCTTTTTAAAATGATACTTTGATCTTGACCGGTTAGTTTCGGCTGTTCATCCATTATGCCTCACCTCCCATTTCGACGAGCGCTTCAAGTTGTTGTAATTGATACATTTCATAGTATCGTCCTTGTAGATTCATCAGTTCTTCATGGGAACCTTTTTCAACAATAGTCCCTTCATGGAGTACGATGATTTGATGTGCATGTTGAATCGCGCTTAGTCGATGAGCCGTAATAATGGTCGTCTCATCCACGCGAGATGCTTTCAAAGACTCGAGTATCGCTTCTTCAGTTCGTGCATCTACTGCAGATAATGAGTCATCTAAAATCAATAATTCTGGTTTCATCATCAATGCACGAGCAATCGATATACGTTGTTTTTGACCACCGGATAAAGACACTCCACGTTCACCAACAATGGTGTCATAGCCACTTGTGAAATTTAAAATATCTTCGTGAATATGTGCGAGGCGAGATGCTTCATAGACTTCTTCAAGTGGAGCACCCGTATTAGCAAATGCGATATTGCCAGCAATCGTCGTTGAAAACAAGAAGTGATCTTGCGGAACGTAGCCTATCGCAGAACGTAGACGTTCTTTTTTGTATTCATTGATTGAATGGCCACCATATGTAATCCATCCATCATAGCCTTCAAATTCGCGTAGTAATAACTTTAATATCGCAGTTTTGCCTGACCCTGTTTTTCCGACAATGCCTAAAGTTTCCCCACGCTTTAATGTGAAATGAACATTTTTAAGCGCTGCTCGTTCATCATCTGGGAACTTAAACTCGTCGATATGAACATCCAAGTCACCTTGTGCTTTTACATCCAGTGCATGTGACGCATCGTCAATATCTACTGGTTCGGCGAGGAGCGAACGAATCCGGTCGTAAGATGCACGGCCACGCTCGACAATGTTAAACAACCAACCAAAAGCAAGCATCGGCCAGACGAGTAAACCTAAATACGCAGTGAATGCGATTAAATCGCCAATCGTCATATCTCCTGCAATAATGAATCGTGCACCAAACACAATGGATAGGAAAAATGAAACACCAACAATTGCAGAAATCGTCGGATCAAATAGCGAATCAACTTTTGCTACATGAATATTTTTTTCTACCACATCTTCCGATAACTGAACGAAATCTTGGATGTCTTCTTTTTCTTGACCAAATGTTTTGATGACTTTTATTCCTGAGATACTTTCTTGTGTTTTATCGTTTAAGTTCGAGAATGCTTCTTGTGCAAAGTGGAAGCGATGATGTAGCTGTTTGCCATAATAATTTGTTAAATATGCCATAATCGGCATCGGAATAAGAGCAATTAGCGTTAATTTCCAGTCGATTGTAATCGCCATCGCAGCTATAACAAAACTACCTGTTGCTAACGAATCCACTAGTGTTAAGACACCCGCTCCAGCTGTTTGTTGAACGGCTGATAAATCATTGGTCGCATGTGCCATTAAATCACCAACACGTCGCTTTTGATAAAATCGTGGTGACATGCGAGTAAAATGTTCGAATAAACGCGCACGCAATTGACGTGCGAGCAAAATCGCTGACCCAAAAATCATCATACGCCAATAATATCGAATGATGTACATGGCAATAGCAGCACCAGCAAGTAATAGCAGTCCTTTAAAAAGCGCTTCACCTGTAAGTGTGCCTAGTCGAATCTCATCGACGACATAACCTATTATTTTAGGTGGCAGCAGTTGCAAAAATGCAACAACCATCAGCATGATGATGCCGACTATATACTGTTTCTTTCTCTCTTTAAAAAACCACCCTAAATCTAAAAATACTTTCACGCAACTATCCCCCGATTTTCTTTTTTCTGCCTTTATTAGTTTAGCAAATGTTCCGAATTTAGAGAAGATACGAAATGAAAATTATTCGAGTTCAGAAATAGTTTGAGTAAGTTTACACTGCTATTTCTTTTGAGATGTGAATTGCTGGGTTACAATTTCATTCGCTTAATGTCATGTACCCGAGCATCCTGCTCTCGTTTTATTCAGCTTTGTGTCCCCCGATTAATTTTGCACGAGCTCGAGCTGTTCCGGCATCCGTATAGGACACTGCCCGTAGTAAAGCCGTTGAACCATATTTACTACGAATGTGATCCATGGCAGAACCGAGTTTACGTTTGCGCCATTTTTCCGCTTCAAATAGGCTGAGCTGCATGGAATGCTCGGGCTCCATATTCGATAAAGTCACAGATAAACGTCGAACCGGTCGATCATCAAAGTGTTCGTGCAACAACTTCACGCATACTTGGTAAATTTTCATCGTGTCATTTGTCGCTTCTTCCATTGAAAGAGACCGATGGAAGCCTCCCCCAAAAGCATCTTTGCTGTAGCCAACCCCAAGGTGAACGGTACGTCCAACTTTTCCGGCTTCACGCGCACGTCTCGCCACGTCTTCGGTCATTTCAAGTACAACGGCCAAAATATCATCCGTCTTGCGATAATCTCGAAACAGTATCTGTCCTTTGCCATAACTAATTTGCCCATCGATAATCGGAGCACCTAGTTCTGATAAATCGATCCCCCATGCATGATGGTACAACTGATTTCCCATCACACCAAACTTCGATTCGAGTGTTGCTAACTCGGTTTTTGCTAAATCGCCAATTGAAAAAATCCCCATGGCATTTAAGTTTTTTTCCATTCGCGACCCGATGCCCCACATTTCACTAAGAGGGGATATTGGCCATAACTTTGTTTGCACATCGTCATAGGTCCACCGAGCGAATCCGGTTTTCTTCGCTTCTAAATCCAGCGCTAACTTCGCCATCAACATATTCGGTCCCATGCCCATCGCAGACGGTAATTGAAACATTCCCACTAAATCATCTTGAATGCGCTGAATGGTTTGCTCAATTGGTCCCCACAGCCGTTCCGTTCCAGCTAAATCGATAAAGCTTTCATCCACACTATAAACATGAATCGCTTCTTTCGGCACATACTCACTAAGCAATCGCGTAATTTCCATCGACACCCGCACAAAAAAGCCCATTTTCGGTTCGATTATCCGAATGTCCGGATGATCAGGAATTTCAAATAAACGTGTCCCTGTTTTCACACCAAACTCTTTTTTTAATGGGGGTGAAGCAGCTAAAACGACACTTCCCTTTTGTTGTTGATTGCCAATAATCGCAATCGGGGTTTTCATCACGTCAAGACCTTCATCCGCTGCTGCACAGCTTGCATAAAAACTACGCATATCGAGACAGACGATTTTTCGATCCGGATATTTTTCATACATGGTGTTCTCCTCCTTAAAACGAACAAACGTTCTTTTCTCTTAACATGATTATACCCCGAACGAATGTTCTTAATCAATGGGTGGGAAATATTTTCAATTAATTGCGTGCGCTCTAATAAGCGTTTAAAAGTATCCACAAGAAAAAAGTGTTCGAAAGATCTCGAACACTTTGTTTTTAAATAAGTCGTTCTCCGGAAATGGATCGAGCGGCGTGAATTCCGCTTGTCGCTGCACCAATCGTGCCTCCACCTGGGAAAATATGATCGCCACATACATATAGATTCGGTAGCCCTGATCGATGAGAGATGGAATTAAATAGAGAAGACTTCAGCGTTTGAGGAAATCCACCGACATAGCCGCTTAGTCGACCTGTGTATCGTTCCCATCCTCTTGGTGCACCCGTTTCAAAATGAACAATTGCTTCCCTAAAATGAGGAATCACTTTTTCGATTGCTTCGAGCATGCGTTCACTTAATTCGTCACGTACCGCATCATATTTTTCTTTTGTATCCCAGCGGTGCCCTTCCGAATGCGTGGAAATCGTAATGGTTTGAATGCCTTCTGGTGCTCTCAATGAATCTTCAGGAGTTGAGACTGACATGAAAAAATGTCCTCCTTCCGCAAGTCCTTGTTCACCATCAAGTGATATTTGCCGAAATGGTGGAAGTGGCGCTTGGAGCTTTCTCCAGTCGACTGCAATATACAACGTCAACGTCGTCCATGTTGGTGTCGTTATTCCTTCACGTAGTGGTTTCTTTACCTGTTCCAACAAATCTGGTGCCAGCATGTTAGGTAATTGGTGAATCGGTACATTCAATACCACGTGTTGTGCTTCATATGTATTGCCACGGTGATCCGTTGCTCTCCATTGATTATTTTTTCGTTCGAGCTGCTTAACCGTCCGACGTTTTTTGAGAGTGCCACGGTTTTCAATAAAGCTTTCTCCCATTCTTTCTGCTAATTGATACAAACCGCCTGGTACGTAATAAGCGCCTTCATGATAAATATCGAGTGCGATCGCTGCGAGTAAATAAGATACATCCTCACTCCCCGTTTGCATGCTATCAATTAATAAGCCATCTAACATATGACGAAACTCGTGCAAATCTGATAATCCATATACACGTAGCCGCTTCTCTAAAGTTTGATTAAAATAAGGCAGTAATCTTATATGTTTTGGTTGTAATGAGCCAAGTAAATAAAGCCATTCTATAGCTGTCGTTGGCGGAAGGACGGGCAATCTGTCCATTAGGGAACGCACAGTCTCAGCAGTTTGATAAATTTCTCGATAAAACGCTGTGATATTTTGTTCCGCTTGTGGAAAATATTTCACCATCTGTTCAACATGTTGCTTGCGATCTTTATAAAAAGTAAACGTTGCTTGCGGATGTACCATTTGCATTACTTGATTAAGAGGTTGTAAGGTCATTGGCTTTTCTAGATATCGAAATACGCGTTCATGAATGCCACCTGGCTCTAATCCCATACCAAGAGTCGCACCGACAGGGAATACATAATTATGTCGCTTAAACTTCCCCGCACACCCACCAAGTTCAGATGACGATTCAAGAAGAGTCACGTTTGCTCCATCTTTAGCTAACAGGGAAGCGGCGGTCAACCCACCGATTCCAGCACCAATGACAAGAACGTTTTTGTTCATCTTACATCCCTCCTTTTCTTTATTATGAGAAAAGAAATCCGCATTTTACAACTTTCAATGGGCACAATGCTGCTTTCGTTTATTAAATTAGCATAGATAACACAAAACGAGGAAATGATAAGGTGATTTTTAAACACTGGAGGTTACATATATGAAAATAATAGTATTAACTTTTGCTGTGCTTTTTAATTCCTTCTTTCAATCAACACTACCTTCTGAAACGTCAAATCAAATAATACAGACTTCTAAAGATGAGAAAGAATTCTCCGATGAAGTTCTCTTGAACACTACCCGTAAGTTAACCCGAAAAATAGAGAATAAACTTCAAGAGGAGAAAAATATAGACTTAGCAGCAATAGGAATCAGTTACCAAATTAAAGAAATCCGAATTCGAGTAAATGGTAACAAACAGTATCTAAATAAAGTGGAAAAAGACGTGAAAGAAGTAGCAAATGAATTAGCACAAGAAACTATTTTTAAAGATTATTCAGTTGCAGTTAATCTTCAAAAACCTTCAAGTGCCACTAAGGTCAAAACAAATGTAAATTCACTTGAAAAAATTTTTTTAAATATTGGGTATAAGGAAGTTAATAAAGCACTGCAAGAAAGTAAAGATTATTTTAAGCGTGATATTGCATTGCCAACACAACTACCTCCAGTTACTTTCACTCACAACTTTGGCAGATTTAATCACTCTTTTGGAAAAGAGAACGATCAACTTGAAATAACCTATATAAATGAGAATGTCGGACAAAATCATTATCAAATACGAGTTAAGTCAGTACAGTACAAGTTAGAATTTAGTGATGAAAAAATTGATCACACCATAAAATTAAATGATGGAAGTGCAGCAATTTACAGTACCAAATTACCCCTAGATGTATTAGTTTTCGAAAAACATGAGTGGCAATATACATTATTGGTGGATAAGAGAATCTCAAATACAGTTACAAAAGAAGTATTAGTCGATATAGCAAATTCTATTAGATGATTAAGCAAAATCAGTCGTTATTCCTACTCTTTCCCCTACAACCGTCGTGCCAGCATTAATTTTAACGAAAGAAGTGACACCCATTTATCAAAAAAGAAAACGACCGAAGATGCAATTTCGGTCGTTTTTTACATTCTTTATTTCTCTCTAGTATTTACTACAAATTGACAGCAAATAAATACTAAAGAGGCTAGTGTGTATAACCTATCTGCAAGAAAGTCGATGCATGATCCTATTGTTCAGTGTTATTTTCCTTTTGTTTCAGATAGTTTAAATATACATCTCTATCTCTCAAATAATTAACAGTAACACGCTTCGCTGCTATCTCCTCAGCTTCGGGTACAAGAACTGAAAGTTTCTTTTTAATATCAATTAGTAAGAATAACCCTTTAAACAAACACCCAACGACAATACCGAAGGCAATAATACCACCAATTAGTGGACCCATAATAAATAGGAAATATCCTAAAGTCATTGATAAAATAATTAACCATATAAGATTCATTGGGAATCCCCTTTAATCATATTGTATTTAACAATCGTGTTTCGGAGCTTTTCAATTGAAATTATCAATTTTACTTAAACGGATCGGTTCCTTTAGGATGATGGTTGCTCGGACTGTCTAAAAAACTCTTTTACTCCATCGCAGCAAGAATATTTTCTTGGATCATAACCACTTCAGTTTTCAAATCGATTGGTCGGAAATCTTGGTCAATGCATTCATTCCAATATGCCAAGTGCTGTTTATCGATATCATGATGTGAATCTTGAACCTCAATTCCACCTTTGCCCTGAACAGAATACCAGTAAAGATACTCAACCCCTTCAATCTCTTCTCGAAAAATCGTCTCTATGTACATCTTTTCATCATTAAGTGTCAATAAAACACTAGACATATTTTCATTTAGAAGCTTCATCCATTGGTCAACTGCTTCTGTTTTACCTTCTTTAACCTTAAATCTTGTGAGTTCTACTGTAGGTGACATTTCATTTCCTCATTTTCTATATTATTTGAAAATAGCCTTACTTATTAGTAACGCACTAGGTGTAATGATATTAATTTAAATAGCTAACGTCATAATAGAGTTTAGATCTTTGAATCCTAATTTCTTATATATTTCTTTAGCATAATTAGTGGCAAATACATTTAATCGAACTTCTTCATAGCAGATGTTTTTAATGTACTTATTCCTTCTTGTATAAACTCCTTTGATATCCCTCTACCTCTATATTCTGGTAAAACATAAATATCATAAATGAAACCAAATTTCTTATCCGAAAAATAATCCGTATTTTCACCGAGCAAAATCCAACCCGCTATTGAACAATCTGCATTTCGATAGACTAAGTAAAAACCACCTTTACTTAATATGCTTTCAAACATACTAATTGCTTTTTCTGCACTTAGTGCTTGCTGAGCACCTTCACTTGCAGATTCAGCAGCCCTAGTCGATATGAATTTTATATCTTTTTCTGTTGCTCTCTCAATCATAAGCATTCCACCTTTTTCCAAAAGCATAAAATGTAATTCGACAAGCAGTTTAGTTTTCCCTTCACCAACCCCGTTTTACTCAATACATAATTTCAGACGAAAAAAAGAGCTGTTTCTGAGCAGCTCAATGATTTTCCGGTACCACTTCGATTTATGAAAAGAAAAGCTAAAGGCGCCTTATAGATCGACACTGACACTGTAATAAACATACCTTATTGTTTTAAGATTATTTTAGTTCCCTTCATAGTAGGGAGGCATAATGCCCTTTTCACCTGTAGCGGATAAAGTTCCACGTTCTACTTTAAAGGATGATGACCAAAACCCAGTTACCGTTCCTTGTCTCCAGTTTTCCTTAAACTTAACAATATAAATTTCATCATCTATTTCAATTACATCGGTCTCTCTTTCGACCTGAAAGCCATCTATTGCACCTTGCCATTTGCCAATTTTCTTAGGGAAAGAATCTTCAATTGTTCCTTCTCCATCTGTAGCAAATTCAATCGCATCTTCTTTTGTAAACGGAGGCATAGGTGGAGAAATTAATTGAAAATAACCCCAACATAAGAACAGTGAAATAATCGGTAAAACAAATAGTATTTTCACACTCGTACTGTTTAATTCTCTTTTAAATAACCATCTATCTATACATGCGTATAATAAGGCAGCTAACACGCCAAAAAAGGCTAGAGTCTTTTCTTGAAAAAATACACCATTAACTAACCCGAAAATACTGTGCAGTACAATATAAAGCCAATCGTGCTGTTGAAACCATTTTCTTTGCACAAATTCTATGCATACAGAAACCAAATTACCATATATCAAGATAATTACACCTATATACAGAAAGTAAATAATAAACCAACCTATAAAATCATTTCCTTGGTTATAAACACTATCTAAATCATTTCCACTCTGGTTTCCAAAAGCTAACATAATCGAAAAGATAATTGTAGCAACAATCGTAGTAATTAATTTTCTCATAATAAGACTTATTGTTTTATTTTGCATATTTCCTCACTTATGATATGTAGTTTTTACAACTTTAGGTTAAGGGGGAAGCTTGCTTGGTTCAGTTTTTAAATCTATTTTATAAGCTATTTACATACTTATCCTTGATGATTTTCACATGATGAAGTTCATGTCCTGCAATAATGTATGCCAAAGCTCTTAATGAAATTTCGCTGTTGTTTGCAATCCCTTTTCTAGACCAAACATCCTCAGATATACTTCGAACCAGTGAAACTGTGGATTGTCTTACGGCTGAAAAGTCTTTAAGTAAATCTGGTAATGAGCGGGAATGAAATGCAGCTTCGTTTACATACGTCTCATCATCATAACCAGCAAGTGGACTTTGGTCTCCTCTTGCTATGCGAAGCAATCTGTAACTCATGATGCGTTCCGTATCTGTGATATGACCAATTACTTCTTTGAGCGTCCATTTCCCTGTTGCATACCGATAGTTTGCCTGTGTTTCTGACATGTTTGAAAGGAATGCAGTTGTGTCCTTAATCTGCTTGATAAGAGTATCTTCTAAAGAATCTTCAGGAACTAAATCAATATACTTTTCAAAATATGAGGGGAATTCTTCATTAGTTGGTTTTGTCCACATTGAGTTTCCTCCTAAGTTCTATTTTAATTAGTGAAAAATTCATTAAAGGATTAAAAGCCACTTATCGTCTTTATATATGGCGATTTCTACATTAACAATAAGCAAAAATCCCACTCCTAAATGAATGTTGGTCCACGTTATTTATTGATATACAACATAACCTCATCTATGTATTTTTCTATAGGTTTTCCAGAATCGACTTTAAGACATTCGAGGTCTAACGGTTTTTTACTTTTATTCACCCATTCCATGAATGCCTTCTCAGAGGGAACCTGTTGAATTTGGCTAATCATAGGTGTTCGATTTTTTATTCTACGTTCAATTTCATGGATTTCATTAAGATAACATTCCACATATTTGTATGTTGCCTGATATTTCTCTGTCATACTTATGCCCTTTTCCACCATTTCTGTATAAAAGCATGGGCTATCTAATATGGTGCTTTGGCCTTGAGACAAATGAAAATCGATTAATGACCAATCGATATCGTAGGCTATTTTACCAGCAGCATTCGAATCGATATTATCTGTATCTAATGATTTTAATAATGCAGATTTGACGATATCGTGGTCAATAATGACAGCACCTGTTATTTTTGAAACTTGTCGAGCAAGAGTTGATTTTCCCGAACCCGGAAATCCAGACATTTGAAGAAAAAACATAAGATGCACTTCCCTATAACATTCTATGTAATTATTGTTTATTAAATTTAGATGTGCACTTGAGAAATGATTGATCCCAGTAACTAAATGCATGTCGGTTTGGTGTTATATGAAATAAAACCTAATCCCAAAAATTAAAGATTACATCTCCAACTCTCCTAGGTTTCCAATAGAATAATTCATGTAATTCAGCGTCGTTTAATTCATTGTCGTTGCTTAAAATAACTTTACCCCTAACCTTTTTAAACACTACTGTTTCATTCAGTTCCATTGAACTCAACACACAAGAAAATGAACTAAACATTCTAGCTAGGTGCTGATTATCAACAAATCTTATACTTCCATATTCAACTGAAGAAGCAAAAGCAATAAAAGAATAACTACTATTGAGTAAGATATAAAAATAGACATCGAAAATCTTTACATTTACTTTATAAAAGTTAGTTGCTACTTTCAGTTCTCCAAAAGACAAGACTTCTCCGCCATTCTCCGTGACCAAAGCAAAACAAATCTTTTTAAATTGCTTTCCATCAACTGTTGGAGCAGGATTACCTTTTTCATCACTAAATCCCGTTACTCCGTTCAAAAGATACATAAGGAAACCTACAATCTGTTATTATTTTTTGCTATTTGAAAAAGTGAGTACCTATCAATATTAGGACACATCTAATTGTATCCGGAAGTTTACCTAGCCCTCTTCTTCCCTCATATTATATAGTGGTCTTGTCACTTGTTATTTTCGACAATTCTTCTTCAATTCCGTTCATTATGGCAAATGCTCCTTCGGACTTGTTTGAGCATACAACCAGCTTGAATGAAGAATCAGGATAATAAGCTGAATGAAAGCTAACTCCAGGATCATAGCCCATAATATGGTACTTCGATATCAGGTTTCCATATTTCTTTATCCATACTCCATAACCATAAAAACTATCTTCTTTGACTTGGGTATGATCAGTGAGTAACTGAATGGTGAGTGCTTTGTTTATCAGTCGATAATTGATTAGGGCTTCCCAAAACCTCGACATATCAGTTACTGTAACAAATGCTCCACCATCCGACCCACCTTTTACTGGTAAAGAATAAATATTCGTTTTCCATGTCCCATCAGCATTATCAATGTAACCTAGCGCAACTTTCTTCGGGAGAGAGTCAAAAGCAAAATACCCTGAATCCTTCATGCCTGCTACTTTAAAAATATTTTTCTGAACATAGTCAGTAAAGGCAAGACCACTCGCTTGTTCGATTATCAAACCTAACAAAATATAACCTGCATTATTGTAGTGAAAACGTTCACCCACTGAAGATTTCATGTTTTTATTTTGGAATAAAGGTAAGAAGTCTTTCAAACATCTAATGTGATACATTGGATTATTAATCCACAATTCTTCGAAATCATCCATTACTTCTTCATCAAAATAATCAGGTATTCCAGAAGTATGAGTTAGCAACTGATGAATCGTAATCGTTTCGTCAAAATGCGGAAACTTTACATTTAGGCTGTCTCTTAAAGTAGAGTCAAAGGAAATTTTTCCTTCCTCTACAAGCTGACAAATTGCGATTGAAGTGAAGAGCTTACAGCCTGAAGCTATTCCAAACCTAGTGTCTGTTTGATTTTTAATTTGTTCAGCACGATTCGCGTATCCGTAGCTTACATCTACTAAAACTTGGTCTTCATTTTTAACAAATGCTGTCCCCGAGAACTGATTATTACTTTGCAAGTTATGTATTTTATCAATAATGTTTCGTATCATTTGTATTCCCCCATTTAGAATCATCTCCTGCAACAAAACAGTATGAAATGAAAAACCCGTTTTATTGTGCTTGAGTGGGTGTCCCTTGATGGAAAAACATTTTCCATTTGCCATCACTGAATTTCCATATGGAACTACGCAAAGTATGTTGCATTTTTATTTCGTTATATATTCGGTAAGTGGTTAACACTGTGTTGGTAGAAAGTTGATGAATTTCAAAATTACTTAATGTCATCTTTACTACGCCATTACCATCTACCTCAATTCCATTTTTGTACCATACTGTTCCGGAACTTCCAAACTCAAAAAAATCGCTCGCAAGTAAATTTGTAAGTTCTTCACGTGAACTTCGTATTTCAGGTAACAATAATTTTTCTTCTAGCTGTAATAGATGTTCTTTTAAATGTACTTGATCAGACATTATTTATACCTCATTTCATAAATTCGATGCATCCAAGGGTTTAGCCCCCTTTACATTATTCTACATGTACAGATATTTTCCTTTTTCTTCAAAAAACATTATATAATATAAGAAATCAATTCAAAGAACGACATGACTAATAGCTAGTGTAAATCGAATTTATTAAGTAAATGAGGGGCTCATAATGTTGGAATGGATAGCGATAATTACCATGTTAATTGATCATATTGGATATGAGTTTTTCCCAGGTGATCTAACTTGGAGAACCATAGGAAGAATTGCATTTCCTATTTACACGTTCCTGTTAGTGAGGGGGTTAACATTAACGAGAAATAGGTCTACCTACTTTAATAGATTAGTCGGTATTGCCGTATTAGCACAAATTCCTTTTACGCTCCTATTCGAAATCTATACACTAAACGTAATCTTCACCTTATTGTACGGAGCGAGTGCTGTTGTACTGTATGAAAAAGTTAGTAGGATTTGGGGAATTTTCATTCTCGTGATATTAGGTCTCATCATGTTACCTATTTCTGATTTTACTGACTATGGTATTTATGGATACTTACTGTTTTTACTTTATTATTTTCTGAAAGAAAAATCAGTAGCACTACTAATAGGTCATATCATTTTAGACGTTTTATATAGCCTGAATTATTTTGGTTTTTGGCACTCTATACAATCATTTAGTATCTTTGCCACAATCATAATAATTTTTAAAAATTACCTACCTAAAGTAAAAATTCCAAGACTTTTCTACCGAGCTTTCTACCCCGCTCACTTGTTGATTTTGTATCTCTTATCATTATTGATTCATGGATAAGGCTGAAGCGTTGTTTTAATACAAAAAGAAAAAGATATCACAAAGACAGCTTAGAGATCCTTATAAGACCCTGCATAATAAAACGTCTTTTATTCGTAGTGGAAAAATTCTAGATAGATACAACTTAAATGTGAAAAATAATAATGTATCCTACTTAATAAATCAAAGAATAACTGAATGGAGTTCTTTTTATCAACGATAATTACAGTTATATTTGTTTATCAAGAAAACGCATAAATTTAAGTTGGGCTTTTTCACTACGAATAATTTTCTTAACTCGTATTGTGCTTTGTAAATAGCCTCTAACATGTCTATTTACAAAAAACATACTGTGGTATTTCTCTTCGTCATATATCGTTTTAAACCACTCTAGTTTTTTTAACCGCTCAATATTCCGGTCAATTTTTCTCGTATTTAAAGAATTATCAACATTAATTCCACCTAGCAACCCTGCAATAATATCCACTAGAAAACTTAACACAACCTCACCTTTTCTTTGCTACCTATTTAAAATTAAATATGCATTTTACTTTGAATAACCTAATACGTTTCCAACAATACTCTCTATGGATAAAACCCCAAAATATCTACTATCTACACCTCTCGAACCATTGTCCACTAAAACATAAACCGTGTTCTCAACAACTTTTACAGGATCAGTTGTAGTAGCAAAGTAATCTTTATCATCCTCTTCATTTCCTCTATTGACTGGATCAACTCTTTTAAAATATTCTTCTTCGTCCATACCTGTTTTTAATGTTTGGGCATAAAAAGCCTCTAATTTTTTATCGTCAATATATACTTGACCACTTTTCATTTCAACCGTTTCTCCCGGTAAACCCACTACTCTTGCTATATAATAATCAGGCATTTTGAATTCAGGATTGCTCTCTATTCTAAAGCTAGGCGATTTAAAGTAAATGACATCTCCGCGTTCAATACTTGAATAATCTAGGCCAACTACTAAGTTACTGTGAGTCAAAGAATCATAATCATGATTTCCGCTATCCATGTTATCTGAAGTCCATTCTATTAATATCGAGTTTTCCGGAGGTTCAACAGTTTCAACTTCTTGTTTTGTATTAATATCTGTAATTGTTTCTATTTCCTGAGTTTCTTTAGACAGTGTTGTGTTTGGATTTCCTTGATTGAACAAGTTCAATTCTTCTCCCATGAAATAAGCACCAAAGCCTAAAAACCCAACAGCTATAGTTAAAGTTAAGAAATTTGGAATCAAATTAATCCTAATATGTTTTTTTGAAATACGATTTCGGACATTTATTTTACTTTCCTCAGTAAATTTTTGGCCTTTAAAAACTGTATTGTCCATAGCAGCGCGCAGATTAGTCAGTTTATTCGTCATTGATATCACTGCTTTCTAATAAAGTTTTCAACATGGCTTTACTTCTTTTCAATCGAGTCTTTATGGTATTTGGATTGGTTTTCAATAATTCACTAATATCTTGAATAGACAGGTTTTCATAATAGTAAAGAATAATCACTTCTCTATACTTAATGGACAATGACAAAACACCTTCGGAAACTAATTCTCGTTCATCCTTTTTAATTGATGTATGTTCAGGAGATGGCTCAGGAGAACGAAGAATTGCAAAAAGGCTATTATTTACAATGACCCGTTTTAGAAGTGAACTCTTCAACACATCTTTGCAACGATTTACGGTAACACGGTAAATCCATGATTTAAACGAAATGATTTCCGGTATTGTTTTGTACATTTTATAACATGTGACAAACACATCTTGAACCACTTCCTGCGCTTTTCCCCAATCTTTAAGATAACTAAAAGCCAGTATCGTCAATCTGTCCCCATATTCGTTCATTATTTCTTCTAACCATTCATCCTGTTTTGTTTCAGAAGTGGCCTTACTCTCGATATTGGTCAGCTCCATCCATTCACCTCTTTTTTAATTACACCTAAGACGAGATTGAAGCATTCAGAGTTTCAATTTGTTATATTTGCATGAAATAAAAATAAGGATTTAACACTGCATGTTAAATCCTCGTTGTTATCTACTTCGATAACTCAAAACCATCTAATTTTTGTTAAGACTGTTTCCCTTAAAAAGCTTATCATGCAGCTTTTTAACGGCTCGGATATAGGTTTTGCATGAAAGTGACGGTTTGGACAATTAAGGCCTTCATGACATCTACATCAATATCTGAAACTTTATTAATGTAAACACAAGATTTCCCGGACGTATGTTTTCCAAGGTCTTTTAATAATTCACCTCGTATAGCTTCATCTGTTGTAAAATACAAACTGATCTTTGCTTTGCGAGGCGAAAAACCAACAAGTGCAGCATCGCCTTCATGTCCAGAGTCGTATTTATAGTGATATGATCCGAATCCAATAATACTTGGTCCCCACATTTTTGCCGGAAAACCTGTCGTTTCAGTAAAAATATCTAACAATTTATATGCGTCTTCTCGCTTTTTTAGATTTTCAACGTTTTCAATAAACTCTATGACACTAGATTCAGTTTCCTCCGTTTTTAGTTCGTACATAATAGAATCTCCCCTTTATCATCATTTTTATTTTCAGTCAAACAACAACGAGCTATTTTAAGATTAATTCCTAAACGATAATCCTCTGTCATTAAGAGCAAGTCGAATTTGTTCAAGTGCTTTAGGTCCCATACCATGTAATTTCAAGACCTCAACTTCACTCAGTACAGTGAATTGTTCAAGTTTTACATAGCCAGCGCCCTCGAGTGCTCTTCGTGCTGGCTTCGCTAATTCAGTTGGAAGGTCACTTTTTTTACTACTGTCATTTAATGACATCTTTCGCTCTCCATTCTATTCAATCTAAAAAAGTTTAATTCTTTGAAAAGAGTTATCGCTTTTGATAAATTCCGTTTCTGTTCTTCTCTCAATAGGTTCCCTTAAGTGATCAGCAGTTGCTAAAACATTCGTAAGCCCTTCCATCATTGCTTTAGCGGATAAAATTAAAATTGATATAAATAGGATTGGGATGAAGGATATCCACGGATAAGAAGTCCATAAATAATCCCACCACATCCCTAACAGTCCAGCCCATTCGTTTGAATTGGAGAGTTGTTTTGTGTAACCAAATAAATCTCCTCTTCTAGTAAATCCACCAATAAAAATACCCAATACAGCTAAATGTGACATCAGAATCAAAGTTTGTATGAAATCTCTTAAAAAGATAATAGCTATTTGAGGAACTAAAAAGAGTTTTATATGTTTTGAAACTATACGCCAATTACTTGCCCCAAGTGTTCTTGAACTTTCAATAAACTCTTTGTTGTAAATAGCTTTAACTTCATTTGCTATTAAGATAGAATTTGTTGGAATAAAAAGCGCAGCCAATACAACTAAAAAAAGGACAATCCTATTCCAATATGGTAGAGGTTCAGGGCCCCTCACTAATACCCCATCGATATCATATACGATAACTTCTTGGATTAGAATCACATTCAAAAGCAAGAATGCCAACAATGTGATTGGGAAGTAATTTAATGCATCTGCAATCGATTTAAGTGGTCGTTCAATCTTCTGAAGAAAGAAATGAATGAATAAACCGATCCATATGGATGGGAAAACACGTAAAAAAGTAATGATTAATGTTGCTGCAATCGTATACTTCGTACCAACTATCATCACAATTAATAAATCTCGACCAAAGTTGTCTGTTCCAAAAGGAGGAAATATTTTCATACTATATGGAGCTGGAAGAGGTTTTCCACTGCTATCAAATAGTAATGGTGATGTGGGTATACGGTCGTTAAATATGAAAAAATAAAGAATACTGACTAAAAGCATCGAGTTAATGATGAAAAATCCTGTTATAAACAGCTTATTTAAAAACAACCGTTTCATAATGAACATTTATTTCACCATTCCAATCTTTGGCCAGTATTTTTTTCAATCAGAGTGGTAATAAGTGCGTATAAAATGAACACGGGAAGAAAAAACATAATTAAGGTGAATGCAATTACATTAGGATTTGGATAACTCGTAATGAATGTAAATATTCCATAAACATTGAATAATTTTTCGAAAATTACCATTGAGGATAATAAATAGAGAACTATCGTTTTACTATGACTAAACAGACTAGGTACTATATTTCTTAATACATGAGAGAAAAAAATATAGCTTTTGTTAAAGCCTTTGCTTTTGGCTAATTCAATGTATGGCTTTTTCCACTCTTCATTTACTAAATGGAGGTTAATCCTATAAATCATAAAGGACGGAATTAAAGCCAATGAAAAGATAGGTAAGAAATAAGTATTGTTTTGTGAAGAGCCCGCAACAGGAAATAATAAGGTCCCTGTTTGCTGGAAATAATAAATCACTGTAAATTGAATAACGATAATGATGAATAAATCTGGCAATGATTCCAACAAAGAAATAATTTTGGATACACCTTCATTTAATTTTTGTGGAAGTAGAATCGTTACATAAGTGATGAACAAACCAATGATCATCGAAATACATATTGATGAGAGGAAAATTATTAGGGAGTAAATGTAATAATCCCAAAAATTAATGAAAATTGAATACTGACGGTTAGTTGGACCTAAAATTAATAGATTTTCAGGAAAAACCAAGGATTTCACAATGTGAAGTATATTTTCCAAAAACAATATGGCATCAAGCTGGATCCCATTAGTAAATAACCCGACAAAAGCGCTTATCAGAATAATGCCAATTACAACAAATAAAAAACGTGTCAATACAGTAAAAGTTGAGCTCATAAAAATCCCTCCATTAACGCATAAACCAAAGATATACATTTAAAGTTAAGATTACCATATACACCTTTTAGAAAATAGACAGATAATAACCAAGAGCTATCTTTGCCAGAAAAAACTATCTTTGAAGATATTCGACCTATAACTTCCAAATCCTCCCTCAAATAATTTGATTCATATAATAAACAAAACATGCATGAAATAAAGCAAAAGGTTAGATGTAAATGCAGTCATACTTAATTTTTCATTTTTTGGAGAACATATGAATCAAGAGGTGATAATATGGCAAAATTACTTCATATCCTTGTTATCTTATGTTTGATTTCCCCATCCATTATCCATGCAAATGTAGAGCCGACCGATCCAAGTGTGAGAGTAGCATTTATTAAGGATGGATTTTTGTGGATACAAGAAAATGACAAACTAGAAGTACTGACCGATAAAAAAGCAGTGTACTCTAATCCTCCACAGTGGTCTTTCGACGGGAAGATGCTTCTTTATCAAAAAGAAGTGACAGAAACCATCAATGAAAATAAGGAAATGCAAAATGAATTATGGGTTTATGACATAAAGACAAAAAAGCATTCCAAAATCTTCTACGATGGATATAATCCAAAATGGGCACCACACGAAAATATTGTGGCATTTCAAAGTGGCCCCGTTCTAAATATATCTGACCTAAACAGCTTTTATAATATCGCTCTAGGAGTAAGCGATTATGAATGGCAGCCCGATGGAAAAGGTTTTATTGTTTCATCTAGTGCTTCTCTTCGCCCAGATGGATGGACTAATCCGATTCTTTACACCATTTCAATAGAGAAAGGTTATCGAAACATCAAAATTCCAACAAAAATTGTAAAGAGGTTTTTTGTAATTCCTAAAGAAGTAGGAACGGGTGAAATTAAAATACCTTCGATTACCGCAAGTTCAATATCTTTCTCGCCTAATAAAAAATGGATATCCTTTATTGTGTCTCCTACTGCTTCATGGGCGATGGATAGTGAGATGCTATGTGTGATTTCTGTAGACGGTAAAGAGTTTACTGTAATTGATGAGCTTGCCTTCGGATTCCCACCAAAGTGGGCTTATAACCATGATTTCCTAGGGTATATAGCGGGCGGAGGACGCATTGTATTTGGTTTTAAAAATAAAAATTTAAAAGTAACGGAACCACCTGCTTATTATACTTTCGATCTTACGCCTAAAACCTATGCGGAACTGGATTTTACTTGGGTTGATGATACCTCGCTCATTGTTTCGAGGGTTACTGAAAGTGAATGGTCAAATGATGCGAATAAGCGACCGAAACCTTCATTATATTTTTTGACACTAACAGGAGAAAAACAGATGAAAATAACGACACCTCCAAAAGATCAAGTAGATTTCAATCCCATTTTCTTACCTTCAATAAATAAATTAACCTGGTTAAGAAAAAGTGATATTGTCTCTGGAAAAGGGGATTTGTGGATAGCTGATTCGGATGGAAGAAATGCAAGAGTATGGATACACGATGTTGAGGAATACAGCTTTTTTCCATCAATGTAAGTTGGCTGTCGTAACTTTAGTCCCAACAAAAAATCCCACTTGTCTAAAAAGACAAATGGGATTTTTTGAATGTTATATAAGTGTCTTTGCTTTCACAATTTGCAATCGTACTTGGTCAAATCCTGTTCCACCTAGCGAATTGCGTCGCTTAACTGCGGATATTGGTGACAATACGTCAAAAATATCTTCTTCAATTAAGTTGCTAGCTTCTTGTAAGTCTTCAAGTGTTAGATCCAATAAGAAAATCTTACGTTGAATACAAAGGAAAACAAGCTTCCCTGTGACTTCATGTGCTTCACGGAACGGCATGCCTTTCGTCGCTAAATAATCTGCGAGTTCTGTGGCATTTGAAAAGTCTTGATGTACCGCTTCATTTAATCGTTTCCTATGGACCGTCATCGTGCGAACCATACCCTCGAAAATTTGTAATGACCCATTCAAGGTTTGAACCGAATCGAACATGCCTTCTTTGTCTTCTTGCATATCTTTGTTATACGCGAGTGGTAAACCTTTTAGCGTGGTCAACAAACTAAATAAGTTTCCGTACACACGACCTGTCTTGCCACGAATCAATTCCGCCATATCAGGGTTTTTCTTTTGTGGCATGATGCTTGAGCCTGTGGCGAACGCATCGTCGAGTTCAATAAATTGAAACTCTTGGCTCGACCACAGGATGATTTCTTCAGCGAAACGAGATAAGTGCATCATCACAAGTGATGCATTACTTAAAAATTCCACGATGAAATCACGGTCACTCACGGCATCCATGCTATTTTGGTACACTTGCTCAAACCCTAAATAATTGGCTGATTTTTCACGGTCAATTGGGAATGTCGTACCTGCAAGTGCACCGGCACCTAGTGGTGATATATCAATCCGTTTTAGCGATTCTGACAAACGTTGCTGATCTCGCTCAAGCATCCAAAAATAGGCCATTAAATGATGAGCAAATGAAATAGGTTGCGCACGTTGTAGGTGCGTATAACCAGGTGTAATGGTTTCGACATGTTGCTCAGCTTGATTAACTATGGCTTTTTGAAACGCTTTGATACTGTCTATAATTTCAACTACACGATGTTTTAAAAAGAGGTGCATATCTGTCGCCACTTGGTCGTTACGGCTACGTCCAGTATGCAGCTTCCCTCCAACCGGACCGATTAAATCTATCAGTAGCTTTTCTAAATTCAAATGAATGTCTTCGTTTGCAACTTCAAAAACCAATTCATCGTTCGCTGCCTTTACTTTCAGCTGCTCAAGACCACCTAAGATAGCTGTAACGTCATCTTGCGGTAAAATTTTGCAATCACCGAGCATTTTTACATGCGCTATACTTCCCGTTAAATCTTCCATAACGAGCTGTTGATCAAAGCCAATGGATGCGCCAAATTCATCGACCCACTGTTCAGCAGACTTTTGAAAACGACCTCCCCATAGCTTCGTCATACAGTCACCTTCTTTTCTCCTTTATTAACCATTGCATGTACTTTTGTTGGTAGACCCCATAACTCAATGAAGCCGACTGCAGATGCATGGTTGAACTCATCATTTGTAGAATATGTTGCAAGTTTTTCATCGTATAAAGAATTGGGAGATTTACGGCCTTCTACGATTGCATGCCCTTTAAATAATTTCACACGTACTACACCATTTACATAGACTTGAGTTTCTTTTAGGAATGCTTCAAGCGCAACTTTTAATGGAGAGAACCACAAACCTTCATAGATTAGTTCCGTTAATTTTTTCTCAACTACTGGTTTAAAATGAGCTAACTCTTTTACCAGCGTAATGTCTTCAAGCTCTTTATGTGCAAGCAGTAAAGTGTGAGCTCCTGGCACTTCATACACTTCACGCGATTTAATACCAACTAAACGGTTTTCAACATGATCGATACGACCCACACCATGTTTCCCAGCTACTTTATTTAACTCTTCAATCAGTTCAGCTAATGAATATGCAACACCATTTAGTTCGGTTGGAACCCCTTGATTAAAGGTAATTTCAACGGTGTCAGCTGTATCTGGCGTGTTTTCCAGAGCTACTGTAATATCATACGCATCTTCTGGAGGTGTAGCCCAAGGGTCTTCAAGAATTCCACATTCATTGGCGCGGCCCCATAAGTTTTGGTCGATTGAAAACGGACTATCTAAATTGACTGGAATTGGAATGTTATTTTTCTTAGCATAGGCAATTTCTTCATCACGTGACCAACCCCATGCACGTACTGGAGCAATTACTTCTAATGATGGGTCAAGTGCATTAATGGATACTTCAAAACGAACTTGGTCATTCCCTTTACCTGTACAGCCATGTGCTACTGCATGTGAACCCGTTTGATGTGCAATTTCAACTAATTTTTTTGAAATAAGTGGACGAGATAATGCAGAAACGAGTGGATATTTGTTTTCATACCAAGTATGAGCTTGAAGAGAAAGTAATGCATATTCATTTGCAAATTCATCTCTTGCATCAATCATATAACTTTCAACAGCGCCGACTTGAATTGCTTTCTTTTTAATAAATTCTAAATCTTTACCTTCCCCAACATCTAGACAAACAGCAATTACATCATAACCTTGTTCTTTTAACCACGGAATTGCCACTGACGTATCTAAACCACCTGAATATGCGAGAACTACTTTTTTATTCATATTTCATTCCTCCTAAGTGTATGTTTATTCATCTTTTATGAATTAATATACACGAATCATAACATGGGATAAAAATGTAATCAAGTGTATTAACATACATTCATTAAAGTTTAACTATTCAAAAAAAGAGTTGCCAAATTGGCAACTCTCTACATCGATTATTTTTTTGTGAAAAAATCTCTACCTACACGTTCGATAATTCCTGGCGCCATCCCGTACACTTTACTCGAAATGCCCATATACCACGGTAGATTCACTTCACGAACTGGACGATTCATTACACGAACAACCGCATTTGAAACTTCATCTACGGATAATAGAAACTTCTTCAATGAGATTTTATATGTTCCAGTTGAATCAGCTAAATCTAAAAATGGTGTATCGATGGGTCCTGGATTAATCGTTGTTACATGAATACCAAGTGGTTGTACTTCCATTCGCGTAGCATTGGCATAACCAAGTAGTGCATGTTTGGTTGCTGCATATACGGAAGCTTTTGGTGTAGCTATTTTCCCTGCCTGTGACGCAATATAGATGAGATGTCCTGATTTACGCTCAATCATATGCGGTAAAATCCTACGCGTTATCTTCATAGGTGCCGTTACATTGACACGCATCATTTGTTCAATTTGCTCATCAGTTGTGTCGTGAGCTAATGCAAATGTGCCAACCCCTGCAGAAAACACAACAACATCTAACGCAGGACATTGATCGAGAACTAGATCGATTGAATCCTCAAAAAGCAAGTCTGCTTCAATTGTATGAATGCCGAGTTCTGCAAGTTCAAGAAGGACTTCTTTAGAACGACCGGTTGCATAAACACTGTATCCTTTTGCATGAAGATCTTTAGCAACTTGTAATCCTACACCACTGGTAGCTCCCGTAACGAGAACCGTTTTAGGATTGTGCATATGAAAACACTCCATTTTGATCGCGTGATTCAATTGCTAGTCCTTCTGCAAGGAGATAATCAACTTGTCCAATGGTTTCTGAAAGAGTCAATCCTAGTTCTTTTTCATAGACACTTGGGAATAGTTTCTGTGTAATTTCATAAATCGTCAGTGGTTGTTGTTCAATCATTGCATGTACTTTCATTGCACGTTCATGCTGTCTTTGTAACCGATGCACAATCAAATCATGTACATTATAGACTTCATTTCCATGACCACTATATATTTTCTCAACCGGCATGGTTAACACTTTTCTTAACGATTCGTTGTATTGAAGCATTGCCTGTGGCCGTCCAGCACTTGGATCTAATGGAGGCTCAATTAAAGGGTTAGACGAAATCTTCTCTAAAATATGGTCGCCCCCAATCATTTCTTTATTCTCTGCATGCCAAAACGATACATGGCTTTGCGCATGACCCAGTGTTTCAATGACACTCCAACCTGGATGTCCTGGAAGTAAATCCCCTTCTTCAAGTGTTACATCAAGCGGACGATTGCCGAGAAAAGACACAGGGCGTTTCATTTTCTCTACCCACGAGTGATATTTTTCAGGAACGCCTTCTTCTATTAAGCGCTCTAAATAAAATTCATCGTGGTACGCAAAAAATGCAGGATCGCGTGTTAACCATAAATCATTGTAGACATGTCCATATACTTTAGCTTGTGGAAAAGCATCAATCCAGCCGGCATGATCAGGATGATGATGAGTCAAAAACACTTGTTCTATGTCACTAAATGAATAACCCGCTTCTTTTATTCCTCGCTCTAATGCTTCATATGCTTCAGGTGTTTTAGGACCTGCATCAATTAATGATAAAGAATCTCCTTTTAACAAATAAGCATTTACGTCTCCTACTGCAAATGGTGTAGGTAAAATTAGTTTGTGTATCAATTGGCATTCTCCTTAAAATGAATCACTATTCACTCATTGTACAAGTTTTCTTGGTTGTCGTCACCTTTTCACGTAATATCGAGTATAGTAATTAGGAGATAATTGGTTAGTTGCAACGAAATCAATAAAGTTGCAACGAAACAGCAAAAGTTGCAACGAAATCCAAGAAGTTGCAACCAAACTCCAAAAGTTGCAACGAAATCATGTTTAACTCGAAAATGATAATTGCATTCTTCTTTAGTTGACAATTCTTTATCAGTAAGTCTATAATTTCAATAATTTAGAACGTTCAAGCTTTGATGAAGACTAGTAATTGTGTTGAAGGAATTTAGAGAGTGTGTTCACCGGCTGAAAGGCACACTTCCCGCTCGCATGATGAACCTACTTTGGAGCTGCCATGAAAACATGGCCGTGCCTTCACGATATGAAGGAATAAGTTGTGCTCACTAGTTGAGCAAAACAAGGTGGTACCGCGGAAACATGCGTTTTCGTCCTTTTATTAGGACGGGAGCGCATTTTTTTATGCAGTAAAATAGATAAAGGAGGAGTATCAATGAAAACGATTGTATTTGTTGGAGCGGGTTCCATGGCGCAAGCGATGATTCATGGCTGGATGAAAGAGGCAACAGTTTCCCCGGAAAACGTTTATGTCATGAACAAATCAGATCAAGAAAAATTGGCTTCTCTGAGCAAAACATATGGAGTACAGCTCGTTTGTGAAAATAGAGAAATCGTCAAAACAGCTGACTTGGTTATATTGGCGATGAAACCAAAAGATGTCCAAGCGGGTATGAGCTCTATTGCTCCATACTTACCATCAACTGCTGTAGTCTTGTCCATACTTGCAGGTGTGCCAATGGATACCATTGAACAAGGGCTTGGTAAACGTCCTATTGCCCGTTGTATGCCAAACACTTCCGCTACCATTGGGATGTCAGCTAGTGCGGTAGCTTGGAATGAAAAAATGGAAAGTCATGATAAAACGGAAATTATTGAACTACTGAAGACTATTGGATCAGTAATCGAAGTAGAAGAAGATGAACTGCACGTGATTACAGCATTGTCTGGAAGTGGACCTGCTTATGTTTATTACTTCGTTGAAGCATTCGAAAAAGCAGCTGTTGCAAGTGGGCTTTCACCTAATGTAGCTAGAAACTTGCTGGTACAAACAATCGCTGGATCAGCAGAGATGTTGAAACAATCAAATGAAACTCCATCCATACTTCGTAAACAAGTGACCAGTCCAGGTGGGACTACAGAGGCTGGCATTGAAGCGTTACAAGATAGTGGATTCGCTGATATGCTTGCACGCTGTTTACATGATGCTGAAACACGTTCTAGAGAACTTGGAAAACGTTATATTTAATAAACTTTACGCACAAAAAGGACCGAATCGGTCCTTTTTGTGTAATTTATAGCGTGTTCGAAAATTAGTTTCCCTATTGGAAATTCAATTTTCTCATGACATATTTTTAGCGTAAAAAATCTCATCCATTTCTTTTTTAAGCTTTTTCGTAATGGAAATCTTCTCTTCTTCTGATAACTGGTCTTCTGTATAGCCAAATAAGTAGTTATTTAAATCAAACTTCTTTAACTTACATTTTGTATGGAAAATGTTTTCTTGATAAACATTTACATCGATCATTTCAAAATTTTCTTCTAAATCTTCAGGAATATAGTTTTGAATGGAATTAATATCATGATCGATAAACAACTTATGACCCTCTACGTCTCTTGTAAAGCCGCGAACTCGATAATCCATGACCATTACATCCGTCTCAAACGAATGAATTAAGAAATTTAACGCTTTTAAAGGTGATATTTCTCCACACGTTGAAATATCAATATCAGCACGGAACGTACTAATACCTTCATCGGGGTGATATTCAGGATATGTATGGACAGTAATATGACTCTTATCTAAATGACCCACAACAGCTTCTGGAAACGGACCTGGTGACTCTTGAAAAGATTCAATAGGCGATTCATCAACGGGACCTTCTGATACTAGGATGGTTACACTAGCCCCTTGTGGTTCATAATCTTGCTTAGCAATATTTAAAATATTAGCTTCGATTATGTCAGTCACTTTAGTTAGAATGCTTGTTAAGCGCTCTGCATTATATTGATCATCAATATATTTTATATAAGCTTCACGTTCTTCTTTTGTTCGCGTGTAGCATATATCATACATATTAAAACTTAAAGACTTAGTCAGGTTATTAAAACCATGTAATTCAATTCGTTGCTTAGGAGTTAAACTCATTATTGGAATCCCCTTTGTCTACTGAAAATATTTTTTGGATGCTCTTCATGGTGTATTTTATATTTCTTAAATATAGAAATGAAAAGAAACAGTATTTTTCTGTCTCCACTATCTCTATTTTCCCACAATACCCTTGTTATGAAACATCAAATATCGACAATTATTCTTATCAATCTTCAATGGTGGACATAACCTCATGATAATTAACCATATCATAATTATTAGAATGGAGGCAACTTGCCTATTTTTAATTAATTTTGAAGTTAAAATTAATGGTTTGAAAAAAACTTAATTTGCCACTTTGAGCATGAGATGCGCTAAGTTTAGGGCAAGTTGTTATACTACTAAATATACATACAAGGAGGAGTTAATTTAATGGCTAAATTATTTGATGAATATACAATTAAAAATGTAACCTTTAAGAATCGTATCGTGATGGCACCTATGTGTCAGTACTCGAGTCACAACAATGATGGCCAAGTAGAAGATTGGCACCGTGTCCATTATCCAACTCGTGCAGTTGGCCAAGTTGGTCTAATTATTTTAGAAGCGACAGCTGTTCAACCAGAGGGTAGAATATCACCGCAGGATTTAGGCATTTGGAGTGATGATCATACTAAAGGTTTAAAAGATCTCGTTAATTTAATGAAAGTAAATGGTGCAAAAACTGGGATTCAACTTGCTCACGCAGGAAGAAAAGCAACAGTGGATGGTGATATATTTGCCCCTTCCCCTCTAGCGTTTAACGAGCATTATAAAACGCCAAACGAAATGACAAAAGAAGATATTGCAAATACAGTAAAAGCCTTTAAAGAGGCAACAGTGCGTGTAATAGAAGCAGGCTTCGATGTAATTGAACTTCATGGTGCTCATGGTTATTTAATAAATGAATTCTTATCTCCATTAACTAATAAGCGTACGGACGAGTACGGGGGCAGCGAAGAAAATCGTTATCGCATGCTACGAGAAACGATTGATGCAGTACGGACGATTTGGGAAGGACCATTATTCGTTCGCATTTCTGCTTTCGAATACACTGAGGGTGGATTGACGCCTGAATCTTTTGTTACCATGACGAAATGGATGAAAGAACAAGGCGTCGATTTAGTCGATGTAAGTTCAGGTGCAAATGTTCCTGCTACAATTGATTCTTACCCCGGGTATCAAGTGAAATTCTCTGAAACGATTAAGCATGAAACACCGATCGCCACTGGAGCAGTTGGGATGATTACGTCTCCACTACAAGCAGAAGAAATCTTGAAAAATGACCGTGCAGACTTAATTTTCCTAGCACGTGAATTACTTCGCGATCCTTACTGGGCTTACCGTGCAGCTAAAGAATTACGAACAGAAATAAAATCGCCCGTTCAATACGAACGTGGTTGGTTGTAAGATTTCTGCTACTAAAACAAAAAGGACCGATTTCGGTCCTTTTTTCATGTCTAATTTTCTTACAAATCTATCTAGCTGTAAATGCATACGTTGACATGGGTTTGATCGTTTTTGTACTAATAGCAGATTCTAATAAGTTTATTTGAGATTTAATAAGAGTAGCCATTTTATGAGGCATATTTTCAACTGTCTTAAGCTCATCATTGAAATTGGTTAATACTTGTTCAATTTCCCATTTCCCATCCTGTAACTCGGGGGAGTTTATCGATTTTTCAGCTACGATCGTCCATCCCGTACTTTCAGTAATTTTTTTAATATCCTGAGGAGTAAACATTGTACGAACATTTGAAAGGCTAGTCGTTTTAAAACATTCATATTGTGCTTGTATAAGTACTGATAACAAGTGAGGGTATTGTTCAACAGATTGAATTCTAGTATCCCATTCTGCAAAACATAACTTAGTCCCCCATTTCCTCAATTTCTTCAATATGTTATGAAGTTCTTCCGCTGATTTCATGTACCACGAACTATGAGATAAAACGATCAAATCAAAATGGTTTTCAGGGAATTCGATTTTCGGTGATAATATATCCGTATCAAAATCGATCTTAATTCGATTGCCGATTGGTGATTTTGTTAAATAGTTAATAGACTCACCTAATGTTAAAGGGCTTCCATAATCATGTGACGCTATATCAACTCCATGGACAACTCCTGTTTCTCCAACTAAAAATGCTAAAACCGCAGTTGTGTCTCCTTGTCCGCAGCCTATTTCTAACACCTTGTCACCTAACTTAATATCCCAGAATTCAGCAAGTTTTAATCTGTGCTGAGACTGTATCATTTGAATGTCGGAATCGCTAAAACTTGGCGGCATACAATCAATGATTTTCTGTGCAATATTTGGATTCATTATTTCCCTCCTGATAAATCTAATTAATTATTCAATGTACGTAACATAATAGTTTTATTCCGCAGGGCATCCAATGAAAAATATTTGTTATCCTAAATTTGTAAAGACCAGATATCCTATTTCTATTAATTATTAACTGGACAGTTTTAACTAATTTCTATTGGAATAACGTTAAAGACTGAATCACCAGGACTATTACATATATTCAATTCTCTTAATGTGAAATCCTTCTAGTAAACTTTTTTACCGTATTTAAAAGGAAAGGAGAAAATAACTTTTATATCCAATAAAAAACCACTCTACAATGAGAGTGGTTTTTTAAGGGATGTTCATTTTGTTTTAATTTATTTCTGAAGATACAAGATAGGCCTCTAATATGTATCTCTCGGGAGCAGCACCTATAAAATCAAATGGGTAACAAGTGCTGACCGTCAGAACCGCACGAGGTTTAGGTACAATCACAGTCCGATCATCTTCATCAACAATGCGGACTTTCATTACTTTATAAGTAAAGATTCCAGCAGCAGTAGTTACTTGCAGCTCATCGCCCTTGCCTACTTTACCTAGATTTCTAAATACTGTATCCCTGTGACCAGAAAGAACAGAGTTGTCTTTTTCCCCAGGTAGTACACTTTCCTTAAAATGACCAACACCCTTTTCCAATTCATCTTCATTCGTTCCATGAAAAATAGGAAGTTCTGATTCAAGTTTTGGAATATAAAGAGTGCCTATTTCCTCACCCATTTTTGGTCTTTCAGGATAGAGAAGTTTCTCTTTTTGATGACTCTTCGGAGTGGGTGAAGAATTTTTCGAAACTTTAGTTATAACTTCTGTCTCTATTTTTTTTCCAGCAAAAATGCCTTTGGAAAAACTACTAATATTATTGTATAACAACCATATACCCACAAACATCACCAGGATTGCAAAAGAAAGAAGAAAAGCCTTCTTCGGCATTCTTCTTTCTCTTTGTTGGAGTTTTGGCATTATGAAACTCTTACTCTTCTGTAAAGGAATATTCCCATTCCGATTAACGCTAACCCTGCCAAAGCACCATCTAGGTTATTGGAGTCTGTAACGGGGAGTTTACCACCTTTAACCGTTTTAACCTTAGTTGGGTTTTTAGCAACTACAGGTGAATTTGGAGAATTTGGACTCTTCACTTCTTCTTTAACTGTGTCAGTTACTTCTTCGACATTAGTAGGAATCTCTTTAATCTCATCTGAAGTAAGCTTTACATCTGCTAAAAGCATACCGTTTAAGTCAAACAATTGAATTAACAAATAATCCCCGTCTAACACTTCCATTTGCATTAATTCTGCAGCAGAAATTTGAGTTTTATTGTCGCCTTCAACAATGTAAAAGCTTGCTTTCATTTTGAAAATCGACATAAGTTCATCAAAAGCTAATCCTACTTCTTGGATTTGTTCTTCAGTAGGATTCTCTGGATCAATAACCATCATTCTATCAGCAATAGACATAAGTCTTTCGCCAACTTCAGGAGAGCTTAATTCTTCTTCTAATGATAAGAGATGGTTCATAAGATTTTCAATTTCTTCATCCGTTACATCAATTTCTTTCATTAATCCATCAATATCTAAAGAAATATCGTCTAAATCAGGCATTTCACCTTGGTCCTCAAAATTCAATATGGCAAAGTATAAGTCATCTACATAAATGAAATTTTCAAGTGCTTCTCCATTTTCATTTAACAAGTCTTTTAGTTGAAGCTCATCCATTTCGAAATCTTCGTATATAGGTCCTAAGTTACTGTTATCCGATTTAATGACCTCGCCCAAGTATTCTTCTAATTCCTGAACATTTTCAAAATCTTCTAAATAGATTAGTGAATATTCTTCGAGATATGTAACAAAGTTATCCTTAGATATAGGATATCCTCTTTCTCCACTTACTACTGTTAAATAAGCTGTTAAATCGTCATCATTTACCTCAGCAAATGTGTTCGTTGGAACAAAGTAAAATGCTAAAATTACAGCCACTACGCTTACTAATATCTTCTTCATTATTTCCTCCTAATATTGACATATTACATATCTAAGTTTAAGTTATTCCAAGATAATTACATGATACTTTAGAACTATCTTTCGGTTAATAAATTAGTAGATTTAACCATTATTCTATGTATCTATTTACATAACTCCCGAAAAATATTTCCAAACTAATTTCCGTATTTTTTCTTGCACCTCATACTGGATTACAATAACTGCTATTTTGTTCTTATCCCATCTATTAATATTTAACTTTGTTAGGATATTAAGATGAAAAGTTAACACTATTGTTCATATAAATTGTTTACTAAATCTATACTAATTACTTTTTCAAAATTTATTTTTCAAATTCAATTACTTGGTTAATTAGTTTTACATCTTCTTGTTTATTTAGGAAATCAGTTAACTTCTTTACAGCGGTTTGATCTAAGTTAAACGTTGCATTGCCATCTGGAAGAAGTCGTTGGATATAGCCTTCTCCATTAGAAGTAATCCATAAATGATAATTTTTCTCTTCACTTTCGTTTAATAGCATTGAAAATGATAACAAAGGTTTAGTGATAATTATTTTCTCGCTCTCCAGTTCTTCTGCATGATTTACCGCATTCACAAATGTATTGATACTATCTTTATCATCGGTATTAATCAGCGTATCTTGTTGTTCTTTTGTTACTTCCCAATAGGATAGGTTAATTTGTTTTACATGCTCTATATCATTTCCACAAGCAGTTAATACAAATAGAACAATCAAAAACATTAATGCCTTCTTCGTTTTAAGCATTCTCAACCTTCAGCTCCCTAATTTCTGATTTAAGGTTATTCGCATCTTCATCCGAAATTTCTACGGTGTTTGAAGATGATTTCTTTTCTGGATTGTAGTCCTAAAATCACTTCATACTTCAAAGAATTCTCTAGATCACAAAATTCTTCTAAATGAAAAACACCATTTGTCATAATCAAATTTCTCTTCATAAAAACGATGTGCTTCTGTTCTTTGAACTCCAGATTCAAGCGCAACAAATTCGGCACCATTTTCTAATGACCATTGATGAATATATCCTAATAAATTTTCCCCATACCCTCTGGAACGATGAGAGGAATCTGTAATTAAATCATATATATAAACATGTCGTTTATTATAAAAATTTGTTCGTATGCAAAATCCTGCTAATGAAACAATTTGTTCATTGATAGAGAATGCAAAAAGTCGATATCCTTCCTTCCTCATTTCTTTAAGTAAATTCA
>NZ_JBATUX010000110.1:0-11737 GCF_049671445.1 Paenisporosarcina sp.
TTAAGTTCAAGTTTGTTTTCGATACCGACAGGTGTCGGCGGAAGAAAACGTTTATGCTTCCGGCACCGAAGTGCGTTCCGCTTGTTAGTTGACGTTTTGCTGTTCAGTTTTCAAGGTTCATGTGTTAGTGTCACTGTTTCAACAGCAACTCTTATATCTTACCAAAAGCTCATTGTCATGTCAACAAAAAGTTTTGCTTATTCATTTACTTTGTTGCGCTCAAATCAGCAACTTAATAAATATATCAGCCTGACTTATATAAGTCAACACTATTTTCTAACCTTTTGTATTCTTTATTCTATCAGAATTTTCTGCTATTACAACAGGTATTATTTGGTATCTTCATAGAAAGAAATTAGTTCCCTTTTACTAGTTTCATATATAAAAAAACAGGACACCACTTTCACAAGTGATGTCCTGCCTCATATAATCAATGACCTTCTACAAACACAAAGTATAGTATAAACACAACAAACATTCCGTACATAATTGGATGAATCTTTTTAGCATTCCCACTTAACAGCATCGTGATTGGATAGAATACAAATCCAATAGCAATACCTGTAGCAATACTATACGTAAGTGGCATCGCGATAATCGTCAAGAATGCAGGTACTGCTATTTCAAATCGATTCCATTCAATTTTGTTTAATGATGAAACCATCAATACCCCAACAATAATTAATGCTGGCGCAGTTACGGCCGAAGTCATAACTGATAATACCGGCGAGAATAATAGAGCGAATAAGAAAAGTACACCCGTAACAATTGCAGCAAATCCTGTTCTTGCTCCTGCAGCAACTCCAGCACTCGATTCAATATAAGAAGTTGTTGTTGATGTTCCGAAGATAGCTCCCGTAACGGTAGCTAATGAATCTGCAAGCAACGCTTTGCCTGCTCTTGGTAACTTGTTGTCTTTCATTAGACCTGCTTGGTTCGCAACAGCAACCAAAGTTCCTGCTGTGTCAAAGAAATCTACAAATAAGAATGTAAGAACAACGATTAGAAATTGAATTGTCATTAATGAACCTGGATCATTCATGATTGGATCAAAAGCTACTCCGAAGGTAGAACCTACACTTGGTACCTTCCCTATTATAGAAGAAGGAACTTCTACTAAACTGAAAATCATCCCAGCCACAGCTGTTAAAAGCATACCGTAAAAGATACCACCTTTAATGCCGCGAACCATAAAGACTACTGTTAAAACTAAACCAAAGATTGCAAGTAATGTATTACCGGCTGATAAATCACCTAAGCCTACTAATGTAGCTTCGTTATTGACAATGATTCCTGCATTGCGTAAGCCGATAAATGTGATGAATAAACCGATACCCGCTCCAACTGCATATTTTAATTCTGCTGGAATGGCATTAATGATGGTTTCACGAACACCAGTTAATGAAAGAACAATAAAAATAAGTCCTGAAAATAAAACACCTGTTAAAGCTGTTTGCCAAGGAATTCCGTAAGTTAATACTACTGTATAAGCAAAAAATGCATTTAAGCCCATTCCTGGAGCAAGGGCTATTGGATACCTGGCTATGAGTCCCATAAAGAGTGATCCGACAGCCGCAGCTAAAGCTGTTGCTACGAACACTGCACCTGGATCCATACGCATCGAATCTGGTAAATCAGGAACAGAGTTTAAAGATAATGTTAATGGGTTAACGATTAAGATGTAAGCCATCGATAAGAAAGTGGTTAATCCGCCGATAATCTCACGACGATAATTTGTACCAAGTTCGTCAAACTGAAAATACTTTTTCATGATTTTTTCCTCCGTGTTGTCGTGTACACGTTTGTTTCTTCTATAATAAGAGGCAAATCAAGCTTACTTAGCTCTCTCCGCTTTTTATTATAAAAACAAAAAGGCATGCAACAAATAGTCGCATGCCTCCGATTTTCCTACTAACCAAAGTTAATAAGAAGCTAGAAAGACGGAACGGTCCGTCTTCCTAAAATCGTAGTCGAGTCATTTACGGTAACTCGGTAGAAACTTTCGGGCCATATTCCCGACATTATACGACGACAGTATTTAATTTCAATAGTAATATAACATTTTTCAAAAGTAGTTTCAAGCGTTTTTCCGAACATTATTCAATAAAATGTCTTTAAAGTTCGTAAATACACATTCATTACCAGTTGAACTCTTTATTTCCACTCGATTGTTGCTGGTGGCTTACTCGAGAGAACTTAATATGAATGCCTACAAGACTAATTAAAGCAAGTAATGATGACTTTGAATTGGTCCATGCTTTATCGAAAGCTAAAATTCCATGACGTGTGCCTTCACCTACTAAACAGCCTTAACACCTTCTATGTCCTCAATATTAAATTCAACTTTCATAAAGTCTTTCCATCTGTTTAACCGAATGGTACAAAGCTGAATATAATGTGGTTTTTTGCCTTCAATTTTTCGAGTCAATTGAAAATCATCAAGTAACTCAACAATTTTAACCATAAAAAAGCTCCCTTCTATTTGCAAAATATCGCAAATAAAAGAGAGTAATTTTAAGAAGTCAATAGTTGCAGGTGGATAAATCCAATTATCCATAAAGTCTCCAGAAACGTTGATATATCAAACTTTAAGAGCTATTCGTCATTTCCAGTTGAACTTTTTATTCCCACTCAATTGTTGCTGGTGGCTTACTCGTAATGTCATAAAGTACTCGGTTAATATGTGGAACTTCATTAACAATACGGACACTGATTTTCTCCAAAACATCCCATGGTACACGAGCCCAGTCCGAAGTCATGCCATCGATCGAGGTAACTGCACGGATACCAATCGCATAATCATACGTACGCGCATCTCCCATAACACCTACACTGCGAATGTCGGGTAGAACTGTGAAGTATTGCCAAATGTCGCGATCTAGACCTGCTTTACTTACTTCATCACGTAATATCGCATCTGATTCACGAACAATTTCAAGTTTTTCTTCAGTTATTGCTCCCAATACACGAATCCCAAGACCTGGGCCTGGGAACGGTTGACGCCAAACGATTTCATCTGGCATACCAAGCTCTGTTCCAAGTGCACGAACTTCGTCTTTAAATAGAGTGTTTAAAGGCTCGATTAATTTAAACTGCATATCTTCAGGTAATCCGCCTACATTATGATGAGATTTGATTGTTTGTGCTGTAGCCGTTCCACTCTCGATAATATCGGTATAAAGCGTTCCTTGTGCAAGGAAGTCCATACCTTCAAGTTTAGCTGCTTCATCGTCAAAAACATAAATGAATTCGTTTCCGATAATTTTGCGTTTTGCTTCAGGATCTGAAACACCTGCAAGTTTGCTCATAAAGCGTTCTTGTGCATCTATTTTAATTACATTCATGTTAAAACCGTCAGCGAAAGTCTTCATTACACTTTCCGCTTCACCTTTACGTAGTAATCCGTGATCAACAAACATACATGTTAATTGATCCCCGATTGCTTTGTGAAGCAATACAGCTACTACTGAAGAATCTACTCCACCACTTAAAGCACATAATACTTTTTTATCGCCAACTTCTTGACGAATCTTTTCTATTTCAAGTTCAATGAAGCTTTCCATTGACCAATCACCAGTTGCTTTACAAATGCCGAATACAAATTGACGTAATAATTCAATCCCATAAACGGAGTGACGAACTTCTGGATGGAATTGAACTGCATATAAGCCACGTGATTCATCAGCAATTGCAGCTACCGAGCAAGATGGGCTAGTTGCGATTACTTCGAAACCTTCAGGCGCAACTGTTACATGATCACCATGACTCATCCATACAACTTGTTCGTTTGGAAGGTCTTTGAATAGAGGACTTTCTTTCACTACTGTGATATCAGATTTTCCGTACTCACGACGTGAAGCTTTTTCAACTTTTCCGCCAAAGTGAAGTGACATCAATTGCATTCCGTAGCAAATTCCTAGGATAGGAACGTTTAAATCGAAAATAGCAGGGTCTACGCGAAATGCATTTTCATCGTAAACCGAATTAGGTCCACCAGAGAAAATAACTCCTGTAGCATTCATTGCTTTAATATCTTCTGCAGTTATTGTATGAGGGTGTAATTCACTGTAAACACCAAATTCGCGAATACGACGAGTAATTAACTGGTTGTACTGACTACCAAAATCAAGCACGACAATTTTTTCTTGTTCTTTTAACATAGGAGTTACTGACAATTCGTACACCTCTTCATTTGGATTTCCGGACCCTGATATAGAAAAAACGCGTACGAAAGAAAACCTTTCTACGCGTTCTTTAGCTCTACCTAAGAAAAACCAAAGCGTCGTTGAAGTCGGATCCCCTTGCAACAAGAAACGAATTTCTTAAGCATAGGAGTGCCTGACGCTTGGATTGAAACAAAAATGTCTTTTCTTTTTAAAAAGGCGAATACAAACAAACGTCTATTTAATAGACGTGATTGCATTCGCCTTCATAGTCAAGTCATTTTTGGCAACTTGGTAGAGACATCCGAACCGTATTATCGGACATATATAAGGGCAAACCGGTCTGTGTAATTTTTCTCAATTCTACAGGTAGTTTGTTTTAAAATCAACCGCTTGTACGATTGATTAAATTTTCCCAACTTTCTCTCAGTTCCAACCATTCTTGTGATTCGATTTTTTTACCGTAAAACCCTTTCTCATATGCAGTGGTTAAGGTCTTCATGTCTTTTGAACCGAAGAATCCATCTACATATTTTGCATACGATTGCAGCGTCTGTCCATCATTGCGTGAAATACCATACAAAGAAAGTTGTTTTAATAAACGGTGGTAGCTTGATTCAAAAGAATGCCAATCATTTTTACGTAAACGATAATACGGCACTAATAGTTTGGGCATCCATTTATGTCTTATACGGAACAATACAATTCCAAGTGCAATGGCAATTAAGCTCCAAACAATAATTCGTCCTCGATTATCCGAAATCCAATCCACAAATTTTTGCATAGTTTCTGTTAAACGTTCAGTGATAGATTTGTTATCTACAGCATCCGGTTTCGTTGGTTTAGACGGTTGCTCTGGTATAACTTGCTCTTCAGGAGGTTCTGTAGAGTCTAATTCGACATCAAAATCAACAGTTCCAGCACCACTAAATCCAATAGTTGGTTCGAAAGGCATCCATCCGATCCCAGGAAAATAGGCTTCGACCCAAGAGTGAGCATTATTGTTTGTTACTTGGTATACTCTTTCACCATCGTCATTTTGCATTTGTTCGCCTTCAGCGAAACCCTTTACCCAACGAGCTGGAATATCTAAAGAACGCAGCATGACTACCATGGATGTTGAGAAGTTATCACAATAACCGCGTTTTGTATCAAATAAGAATTGATCAACATAATCTTGTTCGGCCGTTGGAACACTGACGTTACTTTGATCGTACACAAAGCCATTTCTAGGGAAATAACGTTCAATGGCTTTAGCTTTATCATACAAATTAGTTTCTTTCTCTGTAATCGATAGTGCCAATTCTCTTACACGTTCAGGTACTTCCTCTGGTAGCTGTAAATAACGTTCAAACTCTGGTCCTAATTCAGCTAAAGAATCCTCAGATGTTTCACGCAAAGCAGTTAAACTATATGTGGGTTCACTAAAAGAAATACTATATTCCTTTAATTCTACCGCTTCATTATCTTGATATGTTTCAATTTTTTGCGTATTAGTTGAAACTGAGAAGCTTGTACCTTCCTGTGCATCCGCTGCAATTGAACCATATGGATACATTAAGAACGGATATTGTAATTCAAACGTTAATTGTGCGACATCTTGATCTTCCTCAAGGCCAACAGGAATGCCTGTATTAATATCATCACCAACGTTATAGTTAATTATTTCATTTGAAGCAACAGATTGTTCCCAACCTTTTGACGTGTAAGTATCTTTCGTTTCAATTTTCCAGTACTGACCTGTTTTCACAACAGCTTCAAATACTACGGTAGGATCCGATCGAAATCCTCCCCCTAGTAATGAATCATCCTCACCGTAACCAATCTTCCGAATACCACCGCCTCCGCTGGAACCAGCTCCTTCAGCAAATGATTGAATAAAAGGGACTGGATCATCCCATACAGGATTTGCTTTAGGCAAGAAATAACCGATAGAACCACTTATTGCTACTATTATAATGAGAGGAATAACAAGAGATCCATATTTCTCATTAGTTACAGATAGATGATTTTGTTCGAGAATTTTTGCTACCTTCAATAAACCGGATAATAGTAATCCTAAAACCATCACGCGTAGGATTGACCCATCCCCTACGTACGGGCTAAACGTATCCAGTGCAGCAATAAATATTACAGTCATAAAGAAAAACAAGAAAATATTTCTACGGACACTTATCCAATGATGGATTAAATAAGCCGTCATCCATAAAAGCGAGAAAAATAGTACAGTCCTAAAACTATTCGTAACCGCTGGCCAATCACGATTGATTAGTGCGGTCGTATTAGTCATAAAATCGTTGTAGAGAAAAGAAATGGCTTCTCCTGTAAAGAATACTTCATTCGTATAAATATATACGAGGATCCAACCAATATAGATAAGTTTACCTGGCCCCGATAACCACCACGGAACGGAGAAAAAACTAAGAACAAGACATAGCACGATAAATGCTAAGAAAATAGATAAGTAGTTAGTGTCGGTTAATTCCAAGACCGGTAACAACCATTCACGTAATAGGAAAAACACAAGTATATAAAATAGGGCTTGTACCCATTTGTTTTGAACATTATTTTTCATGAGCGTCCCACCTCTGTAAAGGCGTTTGCGAAATGATCTTGAGAAAGCACGTGGAGAATCATTCCTCTTGATCGAGCTAACTGATGCATAGTTAGTTCTTGTCTCGTTAATTTCTTCCCTTTCTTAACAACAATAAATACTGTACATTGACGTAAGTTTTTAGCAGCTCTCGGAATTGCCTCAATTAATCCTGCAGTCAAATCTCCAGTTATGAGTAAAACAGAAGTAGCATTTGACATCGCTGGGTCCTTAGGCAGTATTTGCTCAATCGGTTTCTTCAAATCCGCTTCCACTTTAGCCAAGTGAAACATGGTACGTTGTAGTTGATCTTCCCCTTGAATCGCAGGGAAATAAAATCGGGTAGCTCCTAAAGACAAGAAGGCTGCACTTGCTTGATTTCGAACTACTGCATGCAACACCGATGCCGTTAATTCAATTTGTTCTTCAAAATTGTCGGAGGCTTTGCGATCCACTATGATAAATAAATCCTGAGACTGTCTATCTTCAAACTCTTTTGTTCGTAACGTTTGTGTACGGGCAAATGACTTCCAATGAATCCACGATACTCGATCTCCGGGTTGGTAGTCTCGAACACCTGTAGCCATTGTTGTATCTTTAACAATGGCGAATGGAGACGCTGCCGCACCTTGATCATAACGAGTTTCAATCGGCATATAAATCATGTCGGTTACATTCGGATAAACAATGACTGTCTGCTTTAAAGGAATCACATATGATTTTTTAACCCAACCAAAAAAGTCACTTACCGTTATTTCGACTCCATCCAACGAATGTTCACCACGTGGCATATGATCGATTTCATACGTCCACTCAATAGTTTGTTGAACCCCTATCATTTTAACTGCTTTCAATTGTCCCTCTGCATGGCGTATAAGTTGAGGACTTTGAGTAAGTTCTTTGATTACAAGATAAAGCATCGGAAAACGAGAAGTTCTTTTTAGTTTTACCGTGACGATAAGCTTTCCACCTTTTCGAATTTGAGCGGTTTGAATATAACGTTCAGCTTCAATTTTTGAGATTGGAATAAAGAAAAACACGAAAGAATACAAAGCAAAAGGCAGTAATGAATAAAAAATAAACCAGCTTACGAAGCCCCCTTGAAACATAGCAAAGGAAAACGAAAAGATTAATAGAAAGATAACAAACAGAAGACGCCATCCTAGTCTCCACGAAAATTTTATTCCCTTCATTGTTTAACAAGCCTCTTAATCGGTACATTTGTTTTCGCTAAAATTCGTTCAACAATTTCTTCTGGTGTAATGCCATCATATCGAGCTTCTGAACGCAAAATCATGCGGTGACTAAAAACAAACGGCGCTAAATATTGAATATCATCTGGTGTAACAAAGTCGCGTCCTTTTAACATCGCATAAGCTTGAGATGCTTTCATCAAAGCGAGAGAACCACGAGGACTTACTCCAAGGTATACATAAGAATCTTTTCTAGTACGGTTTGCCAAATCCACAATATAATTTTTAATGGTGTCATCGACTAAAATATCCTTCACTTCGTTTTGCAATCGAATCAAGTCCTCAAGGGAAATAACAGAACTTAATACTTCAATTGGTGCTGATTTTTCAGCACGCTTTAATACTTCAATTTCTTCAGTGTGCGTAGGATATCCCATGCGAAGTTTCAAAAGGAAACGATCTAATTGGGCTTCGGGTAATGGATAAGTGCCTTCATATTCAATTGGATTTTGAGTAGCCATAACAAAAAATGGCTTAGGAATTTGCATCGTCTCTCCATCGATTGTGACCGTTGCCTCTTCCATTCCCTCAAGTAGTGCGGATTGTGTTTTAGGGGAAGTACGATTGATTTCATCTGCCAATACGATATTTCCCATAATCGGACCTGGTCTGAATTGAAATTCCATATCTTTTGGATTATAGATAGATACACCAATGACATCTGATGGTAGTAAATCCGGGGTAAATTGAATTCGTTTAAATTGAGCTCCAACCGATTTTGCCAATGCACGGACCATCATCGTTTTCCCTACACCTGGAACATCTTCGAGTAAAACATGTCCCTGAGCTATCAACGCAACAACACTTAACTCAGCAATATTCCGTTTTCCTATCATTACTTTTTCAATATTGTCTATGATGGCATGTATTTTCTCCTGGTTGTTCATCTCTCTATTCCCCCAATTGTCCCGCTAAGTTTTTATATTTATTAGAAAATTAACACATTATAGCATTAGTCTACCTAAAATATCCCGACTTCACAACTTATTAGGACACGAAAAAACACACCTAGCAAAAGCTAAGTGTGTTTACTATTATTTCCAAAATTGGTCATATACCGTAATAGGTAAATGTCGTTTATGTTGTGAGCGTAAATAGTGACTCTCTATTTTTTCTTGCGGCTCGCTCGGAATATCTTTTCCTTCTAAATAATCATCAATATGATGATAGGTAACACCAAGCGCAATTTCGTCTGGTAGCGCAGGACGATCTTCTTCTAAATCTGCTGTTGGAATCTTCGTATATAAATGTTCGGGGCTTCCAAGAGATTTTAGCAATTCTTTCCCTTGTCGCTTATTCAATCGGAAAATAGGTACTAGGTCTGCTCCACCATCACCATACTTTGTATAAAAACCTGTTATGGCTTCCGCTGCATGATCAGTTCCAAGAACAACTGCGTTGTGCATAGAGGCAATTGAGTACTGAACTTTCATTCTCTCTCTTGCTTTTTCATTGCCTTTAGCAAAATCTGAAAGAATGATTCCAGATTCATCAAGTGCTCTTTTGCTGGCATCGACCGCATCCTTAATATTCACCGTGTAAATTTTAGTCGGTTGTATAAAGTTTAAGGCATCTTGGCAATCATCTTCATCAAACTGAACTCCATAAGGTAATCGAACAGCAAAGAAAGAATAACTTTGTTCTCCCGCTTCTTCGTTCAATTCATCCACTGCCATTTGCGCGAGCTTGCCAGTGAGTGTAGAATCTTGTCCGCCTGATATCCCAAGAACTAGACCTTTTAAGAAAGGGTGTTTCTTTAAATAAGCTTTCATAAAATCGATCGATATGCGAATTTCTTCTTGAGGGTCAATCGATGGTTTAACTTTCAATTCTTCTATAATGGTTCGTTGTAAGTTTGTCATCTTAGTGCCTCCTTAAGCGTAATGCATGCGATCCACCATTTCTTGTATTTCTTGGATATTACGCATTTTGTTGTCCCAACATTTTTGACTTAAATCCACAGGGTATTCTTCTGGATTTAAAGAACGTTTGTATTCATCCCATAATAACTCTAAGTTGGCATTTGCGTAATCTCGCATTTCGAACAATGTAGGATTCTGATAAATAACTTGTCCATTTTCAATTACTTTCGTATGAAGCTCTTTTGCTTCAAAGTTCGTCACAAATTTAGATACAAATGTGTGAACTGGATGGAACATTTTTAAGCGTTTTTCATGAGTTGGATCTTCATCGAACATGGTAATATAATCGCCTTCTGCTTTGCCGTTTTCACGGTCAATAATGCGATATAACTTTTTCTGACCCGGTGTCGTTACTTTTTCAGTCGTCGAAGAAATTTTTATGGTATCTTCCATGACACCATTTTCATCTTCAATTGAAACTATTTTATAGACCGCTCCAAGAGCTGGCTGGTCGTATGCAGTAATTAGTTTTGTACCAATTCCCCACATATCCACTTTTGCACCTTGGGCTTTCAAGTTTAAAATTGTATATTCATCTAAATCATTTGATACCACAATTTTCGCATTTGGAAAACCAGCTGCATCTAACATACGTCGTGCTTCTTTTGACAGGAACGCAATGTCTCCACTGTCCAAACGAATTCCGACGAAATTGATTTTGTCGCCAAGTTCTTTTGCTACTTGAATCGCAGTAGGAACACCAATTTTCAAAGTATTGTATGTATCGACTAAGAATACACAATCTTTATGACGTTGTGCATATGCATGAAATGCTTCGTATTCACTTTTATATGCTTGAACGAGTGAATGGGCATGAGTCCCTGCGACTGGTATACCGAATTTTTTGCCTGCCCGTACATTACTAGTTGCTTCTATCCCACCAATTATTGAAGCACGTGAGCCCCAGATTGCCGCGTCCATTTCTTGTGCACGACGCGTTCCAAATTCCATGACCGTATCAGTTTTGACGATTTGTTTGATACGACTGGCTTTTGTTGCAATCAATGTTTGATAATTAACGATATTTAAAAGTGCTGTTTCAATAAGTTGTGCTTCAACAAGTGGCGCTTCAATGCGAATAATAGGTTCGTTAGCGAAAACCAATTCCCCTTCAACCATCGAATAGACATCCCCTGTAAAGCGGACTTCACGTAAATAATTGATGAAATCTTCCTTATAATCAAGCTCCTCTTGTAAATAAGTTAAATCGCTTTCGGTAAATCGGAAATCACGAAGATAATCCAGTATGCGCTCAAGACCTGCAAATATCGCGTAACCATTTCCAAAAGGTAATTTACGGAAAAACAATTCGAATACCGCTTTGCGATTATGTATCCCATCCGCCCAATAGGTTTCAGCCATATTAATTTGATATAGATCTGTATGTAAAGCTAGTCCATCATCTGCATATTTAGACGTCATCAAAACCCCTTCTTCCAAGTTCATAATTGTCATTAGTATACACCATTTACCCGTTTTGTTATCATTCCTAACAAAAACGCAAACCAATTGAGATATTGGTTTGCGCTACAGTATTTATGTACCCATTTTTCTGCGTAAATTACTCACTTTTTTCGTTTGTTGGCTTTGCATTTTCTTACCTGATTGTCCTGAGCTACCTTTTACGTTGTTATCAGACGAATTGTTTTTCTTCGCTTCTAACTGTTTTTGCATCGCTTCTTTTAACGTCATTTTTTTCTTTGGAGCTTCTTGTTCGTTTGTTTCATTGTGTTCAGTCATTTTAAATCCTCCTTTAAACCACGTGTTGATTTGTTTTTGCTTTCCTCTATTATACTCGAAAATCGA
>NZ_JBATUX010000111.1:0-1805 GCF_049671445.1 Paenisporosarcina sp.
AATAAGAGAAGTCCAACTACGGATACTGTCAGTCCCAATGTTGCTTGGCGCTTATATTTCCCTGTTTTAGTAATTAGATTTCCACCCCAAGCACTCGCTCCCACTAATCCGAGTGTCATTGTCATCGATAGTAAGCTTGAGTGGGTTGCTGAATATCCGAGAACTCCTTGAATGAAATAAGGCACATACATAAGTCCCCCGAACATCCCTATTCCTACTGCAAATCCAATGATATTTGAGTACGTAAAGTTTGCGTATTTAAATAAATGAAGAGGTAAAACTGGACTTTTTGCGCGTTTCTCTGCCCAAATAAATAGCGCTAGTGAAACTATCGATCCAGTGAACAACGATAAGATCATTGGAGAGGACCACTCGTATTGTGTGCCTGCCCAAGAAAAACCGAGCAACATCGTGACTAAAGTCGAACTGAGGAAAAGAGTTCCTAAGTAATCAATCGTTTCATTTTGTCGACGTTCTGTTTTCGGGAATAATTTTAAAATCAATATAAAGGCTACGATGCCTAGCGGTAAGAATACCCAAAATACCCATCTCCAATCAAGATTATCAACAATATAACCTCCAATTGTAGGCCCTAGAACGCTGGATACGCCAAACACTGAACTCATAACGCCTTGCCATTTACCGCGCTCACGTGGTGCAAATAAATCTCCCACTGCTGCAAAAGCTGTTGGAATAATAAGCCCTGCTCCTATTCCTTGTATCGCGCGATATATAATCAACTGAACAATGGTTACAGAGGTTCCACATAAAAATGCACCTACTGAAAAAACTAATATACCAATTAAGAAAAATGGCTTTCTACCATATATATCGGAAAGTTTCCCTGCTACAACAGTCATAATAGCACTCGTCAGCATGAAACTTGTAAAGACCCAGCTATAATAATCTAAGCCACCTAAATCAGAAATAATTTTTGGTAATGCATTACTTACGATTGTTTGATTGACTGCAGCGAAAAACAGAGCCCCGATAATGGCAATCATAATCGTCACTTTTTCTTTATGCTTTAAATGTTCCATTTGGTCATCAAACCTCTCTTTCGATTGGCTTGAATTTCCCCAAAATGTTCATCACTGTCGTCATTTCTTCATTCGAAATATCACCAAACGTTTTGTTGTAATAAGCGTAGACGATTTCATCCATTTTCTTCACAAGATTTATGCCTTCTTCAGTCAATGTTAAGTAAACTGTACGTCGATCCACGTTATGACGCTCGCGAATAATGTATCCTTTTTGCACTAATTTCTCACTCGTTAACGTGACATAACTGTTTGTTGCATTTAATCTGCGTGCAACATCTGAGACTCTGAGTGTACGATCGTCCTCTAATGCTCGTAAAACTGTAAATTCATTGTATGGAATATATCCTTCAAATTCGACAGCGAAATCTTGTCGAACTGTTCGCACTAAAGAACGAAATGATCGTGTAAATTCAGTTATTAATTCTTTTCTTTCATTCATCGTGTAACTCCTTCAGTTTTAAATAGTTTAGTAACTTAACTAATTGAATATATTACGCCTACCGAAATGAATTGTCAATACGCATAGCACATTGAAACATGTGGCGTAGTATGATTTTAAACAAAAAAACTCTATTAACTGTAGTAGTTAAATAGAGTGTGTGAAACAATATTGATAAATTTTAGCTGTAGCAAGGCAATCGCCTAATGCATTATGCGCATCATGTTCGATCTGTAAGTAATGTGTTAATGTTGTCAATTTATGATTAGGTGTTAGATTGATGATTTTTCTTGAGAGCTTTAACGTATCGATTACTGTATATG
>NZ_JBATUX010000112.1:0-7800 GCF_049671445.1 Paenisporosarcina sp.
ACAAAAAAATGGAGTGTCGGTGAGGTTACACCGCGCACTCCATTTATTATTTAGTTGATTATATAAACATTCCGGCAATGGCAGCACTTAGTAAAGATGCTAACATCCCTGCAGCTACTGCACGTAAACCTAATTTAGCAATATCCCCACGACGATTTGGAGCAAGTGCACCTAATCCGCCAAGAAGAATGGCCATCGAGCTTAAGTTAGCGAAACCACATAATGCAAAGCTCACTACTATAACTGTTTTCGGAGACAGGTTTGCAATTTCAGGAGCGAATGCAGAATACGCAACGAATTCATTTAATACCAGTTTTTGACCGATGTAACTACCTGCTGTTACTGCTTCAGACCAAGGAACTCCAATAGCAAAAGCAAGCGGTGCAAACACATAGCCTAGAATTTGTTCAAGTGACAGTGATTCAAATCCAAACCATCCACCGATTCCACCTAATATCCCGTTAATCAGCGCAATTAATGCAATGAACGCTAACAACATAGCACCGACATTCAATGCTAGTTTTAATCCATCGCTAGCACCACGGGCAGCTGCGTCAATTACGTTTACTGAATCCTGATCTTTTTCCATCTCGAAATCTTCATTATCTGGTTCTTCTGTTTCTGGAATCATTAATTTTGCTAACACTAAACCAGCAGGAGCAGCCATAAAGCTTGCTGCAAGCAGGTATTCTAGTGGAACACCAAGAAGGGCATATCCAACAAGAACTGATCCTGCGACTGAGGCTAATCCACCTGTCATAACTGCGAATAGCTCTGACTTCGTCATTTTTGCAACGAACGGGCGGATAATTAGAGGTGCTTCTGTTTGACCGACAAAGATATTGGCTGCTGCTGAAATTGATTCAGCTTTACTTGTTCCTAGCAACTTCGATAAGCCGCCGCCAATAGATTTAATCAATACCTGCATAATTCCTAAGTAATACAACACTGAAATTAAAGATGAGAAGAAGATGATTACAGTCAAGACTTGGAAAGCAAAGACAAATCCAAAATTCTCAACATCTGCTGCTGGACCAAAAAGGAAAGAAACCCCTTCGCTTGCGTAACCAATTACATTTTGTACACCTTCAGAAAATTTAACTAATACATTTTTACCAAATTCCCATTTCAACACAATAAATGCAAAAATGATTTGAATTGTTAAACCACCCAATATCGTTCTAAAATTAATCGATTTCTTTGCCGTTGATAATAAAAATGCGATTCCTAATACGACCAGAATACCGCCGATTCCCCAAATTATATTCACCTATGTCACCTCATATATAGTTTTTGAAAAGTCTTGTAAAGAAAACGCTTACTTAATGTTTCAATTTGATTAAGGTTGTCTGACGACAGACAACTTATCGGAATCGTATCAAATACTTTGAAATAAGTAAATGGATATTGTTTCAAATTCATCTCCGAATGTGTAAATGTGAAGATTTCCAAAACATCTAGGATTGTTCTTGCAGTAGGAATAGGATGATTCTAATCCTATATTTGATACCAAATTTTAATAGACAAATCTTTTTTTACATTCATAAAAAGAAACTGGCGTGGGAATACTTTAGCTAGTCATTCGAAATGGGAGGTTTCTAAATATGAATACTACAGAAAATTCATTGTCTATTTTCGCCTTAGGAGGCGTTAATGAAATTGGTAAAAATATGTATGTGTTACAAGTTGAAAACGATATCGTGGTGATTGATTGTGGCTCGAAATTTCCAGATGAGAGTTTACTCGGGATTGATTTGATTATCCAGGATATTTCATATTTACAGGAAAACAAAGAGAAGATTCGGGGCTTAGTCGTAACACATGGTCATGAGGATCATATTGGAGGCATCCCTTACCTACTTAAACAATTAAACATGCCCGTTTATGCGACAAGACTAACCATGGGTCTAATTGAAATTAAGTTAAGGGAACACCGAATCCTCAGAGAGACCGAAACACATTTAATTGACTCCAAATCTGTCCTTAACTTCAACACAATAAAATGTACATTTTTCAAAACCAATCACAGTATTCCAGATTGTCTAGGTATTGCCTTTGAGACACCTGAAGGAATAGTCGTACATACGGGTGACTTCAAGTTCGATTTAACTCCTGTGAATGATGAATATGCTGATATTCATCAGATGGCTGAAATCGGTAAAAACGGAGTTCTTGTTTTATTATCGGAAAGTACCAATGCGGAACGTCCAGGTTCTACACCATCTGAAAGTCTTGTAGGTGGACACATTGAAGATGCATTCCGCAAAGCAAGTCGTAAAGTGTTTATTTCAACCTTTGCTTCGAATGTCCATCGCGTTCAACAAGTTGTAGACGCTGCACAAAAGACCAACCGCAAGCTTGCTTTACTCGGCAGAAGTATGGTAAATGTCGTTTCTGTTGCCATGGAACAAGGTTATTTAAATGTTCCTGAAGGAATGCTAATTGAAGCACATGAAGTTGGTAGTATGGATCCTGAAAGCGTGGCTATACTTTGCACAGGAAGCCAAGGCGAACCAATGGCCGCCTTATCACGTTTATCGAGTTCCAACTATCGTCAAGTAAGCATTCTCCCTGAAGACACGGTGATATTTGCTTCTTCTCCAATACCTGGAAATGAACGGAATGTTTCTAAAGTTATCGATAATTTATATTTGCTGGGAGCTAAAGTTATTTACGGTTCGGGAAGTGCCACTGGTATGCACGTTTCTGGCCATGCCCAACAGGAAGAATTGAAACTTATGCTTACTTTAATGAGACCAAAATACTTTATCCCTATTCACGGGGAATACAGAATGCTTCATCAACATCGCCAATTAGCAGAATCTGTTGGCATAGAAAGAGAAAATATCTTTATTATTAACAACGGAGATGTTGTCGATGTGAACAATTCGCTTGCTCGTCAAACACGGAAAATCCCTTCTGGCAACATATTCGTAGATGGTTTGGGGATTGGTGACGTCGGAAATATGGTATTACGCGATCGTAAATTGCTTTCTGAAGATGGCATGATCGTTATCGTTATTACCCTTAGTAAAACGGATGGCGAAATTATTACCGGACCCGACACCATCTCTCGAGGATTCGTTTATGCCCGTGATTCAGAAGAATTAATGAATGAAATCAATCAATTAGTTATTACCACTGTTAAAACGACCAAATCATCAAGTAGCAATCAACGTAGTGTGTTAAAACAAAGTGTAAAAGCAACCCTTGGTAAATTCTTATACACTAAAACGAAAAAAAGACCGATGATTTTGCCGATTATTATTGAAGTTTAAAATCTAAAAACCACCACGATATCGTGGTGGTTTTATTTTGGGCACTATTTAGACAAGTCGTTGCGATTATAATAAATGGTTTTGATTGAATCTCTCAAGAATTGTTCATTCGCTGCTGTTTTAACTTTCTCGACGAATTCTGGGCGTAATAGATGAATAAGCTTTTGATCAACTTCATATAGGTGTTTTAACGCACTAATCACTTGTTCATCCCATTCTTCATAATAGGTAAGGAGATCATCTGGATAAACTACTCTTCTGTTCGTTCCTTCTTCTGAAATACATTCAAAAGGCTCGTCAATATTTAACGTGCCATAGTCATCAGTCAGCTGTTCCCCTGGGTAAATGTCTCGAATTGCTATCTCGAATTCATAGGCAGTACCCATGCAATTTGCATGAAAACTGTGGTTTACATATTTTCCAAGATCCCAACATAAAACAAATTTACCATCTTGATTACGATATGCGTATTTCTTTATGACCTCGCCTTTATATTTATCAACTGTATCCAGATAATCAGCTTCTAGAATATGGTCAAGTTCATCTAATGCCCATGTAATGGTCCCTTTGGGGATGAATTGTGTTGCAAATACGCCAAAACCAATTTGCTCATTTATATAACGCAGTTCTGTATGCGGATGAATCATGTCAGAGTATTCCCCTTTACTAAGTTGGTATTAAGAATATTCTATGCAGGTGGGGAATGACTTGTTGAGACATTGCATATACATTTTGACTTCTATAGGAGCATGTCCCGTAGCGGACTACCAAGATTTTTCATGAGAAATCTTGACGGAACTTATGGTGACTCCATTTCGTTCAAATTCAAAACAATTTATTTTAGTTATTTCACAAATATTTAGGAAGACGGGTTAATACATGAAGAACCTTCTGCAATTTGCTTACCTACAAGCACTCTCTTGTTTATTTCCACTCCTCATTTTTGCAGCTCTTGCTATAACAAAATTTGTGGATGTTCCGTTTCTACCACGTTATGATTTTATTTTACTCATTTGTATAGGTGTTCAAATTTTTATGCTAACATCCAAATTAGAAACGGTTGATGAGTTCAAAGTCATTTGTCTGTTCCATGTCATTGGTCTAGCGCTTGAACTTTTTAAAGTACATATGGGTTCGTGGTCCTATCCAGAGGAAGCATTGAGCAAAATTTTCGGTGTTCCCCTCTACAGTGGATTTATGTATGCGAGTGTTGCGAGCTATATTTGCCAGAGTTGGCGCCGCTTAGATTTACATATCTATGTTTGGCCCAAGCCATTTTTAGCCATCAGTATTAGTTTATTGATCTACGTAAATTTTTTTACACACCATTTCCTTTTTGATGCGCGGTGGTTATTAAAAGGTTTGTTATTTTTCATATTTTTCAGAACGATTGTCACCTATCGATTGAATGGAAACCGCTATAAAATGCCGATGATTCTCTCATTTTTGTTGATTGGGTTCTTTATTTGGATTGCCGAAAATATTACGACGTTCTTTGGCGCTTGGCAATACCCAAACCAAGAAACAACCTGGGCTCTCGTGCATGTTGGGAAAATTAGTTCGTGGTTCCTACTCGTTATTATTAGCATCATTATTGTTGCTCAATTAAAGAGAGTGAAGAGTTTATCTAGAGATAGTGAGTTTTGAATTCCACAAAAAAACACGACTAGGAAAGTTTATCTTCCTGGTCGTGTTTTGCTTTGGATGTTACTTTGATTTTCCATTATTTGTTGAAGGGCTTTCTCAATCGAATCAAACGTAAAGCGAAATCCTTCTTTTTTCAAACGTTCTGGAATGACCCAGCGGCTTTTCAATATCAATTCCGTTTCAGTTCTCATAAAGACGGCACCCATTTCAAGCATCCACTTAGGTGAGTGTAGACCAAACTTTCGCTTCATTGTATTTCTTAATGTTTCCATAAACACACGGTTTGTGATTGGTTGAGGAGATGAACAATTGAATACTCCGCTCAAATCTTTGTTATCTTGAAGAAACAAAATAATTTGGTACAAATCTTCAATATGAATCCAACTAAACATTTGTTTTCCTGATCCTTGGACCCCTCCTAGTCCGTAGCGTACTAAGTTGATATAAGGGTGCATCACTCCTCCCTCTTCACCCAGTACGATAGCCATTCGCAAAGCAGCTTGCCGTGTTTGAGGCAACTTAAAATCGAACAGTGATTGTTCCCATTCCTTTGCTACATCAACGGAGAAACCACTACCAATTTCACCTCTCGCTTCCGTCATAGGAAGATCTTCTGCATGACGGTAAATTGTAGCTGTGCTTGAATTGATCCATAGTGGTGGAGGATTTTTACACGCCAATATCGCAATTCCGAGAATTTTAGTCGTCTCAGATCTTGACTGCAAAATCTCTTTCTTATTTTTGTCGGTATAGCGACAGTTTACTGATTTCCCTGCAAGATTAATAATCATCTCTGATTGATCCAACGCATCAATTATCCCAGCTTGATTCGACCACGAGATATGTTGTGGTTGTCTTGATATGATTTTTACTTTATATCCCAAATCCATAAATTTCTCCTCAAGATATTGACCAATAAAACCAGTTCCCCCAGCTATGACTATTTTCTTTTTCATATATCATTCACCCACTTCTTGTCATTTCATACTTAACAAGACGATGTAAACCTTGTAGAGGATGCGAGCACCTTTTCGTGGAATCTATTGTACTTGTTCTTCCTAACTAAGGTGTTCTAGTAAAAGATATTGCAAAATATAGGGCTAAATCATTTTATTCTAGTAGTAATAAAAGAAAAAACATGTAAAAAGTAGGTAATGAACTAAAATATACCGTTCTAATATACTAGAAAAATCATCTGAAAATTGGGTGTTCAAGCACATTGTTTTGACTTATTTTTTAGAATATTCTATTAATGATAATAAACTAGGAGGTTACAAGTTGAACAAATTTTGGAAATCTAGTTTTACTTCTGTCTTGTTTGTAGGTACATTAATTACCGGTATGTCTGGAGGTCTTGCAAGTCCTGTTTCCGAAGCTCCCCTTCACCATAAAATTTCTCATACTTCTCATTTCTCCGGGTCTATTGACCTCTCAATTGTTAACGACGAAAAATTAATCCAAGCATTAATTAAGCGTGGTGTCATTCCAGCAAATGCATCCGAAGCGCAAAAACAAAAAGGCTTACAAAGCTATTTAGCTCTTAAAGGGAAAGACGATTCCAACTTAAAAGCAAGTAAGGATCCCTTAGCCAAGCAAGTGAAACAAGCGGATGCGAAGAAACAAAAACAAGTGAAAGAATTCGGTTTCAATCTTCAAAACGGGAATGGTAAAAAAACTGGGCAAGTTGACAAACACATCGTCCCGGTAAAAGAAAGTCCATCACCAGGTGTGGTGAAACAAGGAAAACTATTAACTTTGATGGTAGAATACTCGGACTACGAGCATAACAATATCCAACCTGATGAAACAGACAATTACTACGAAGATTACAATACAAAGCATTTCGAAGATATGATTTTTGGTGATAACGGCGTGGAAGGTCCGAATGGAGAAAACTTCGTTTCACAGAAACAATTCTATGAGGAACAATCGGGTGGAACGTACACAATTGACGGACAAGCTTATGGTTGGTTAAAAGTTCCAGGGACAGCAGCATTTTATGGAGCTGACCGAGCATCTGGAGGTCACGATAATGTTGCACCAGGCGGATCGAAATTATTAGTAAAAGATGCATATGCTGCTGCTAAAGCGGCCGGTGTTCCATTAGAAGATTACGATTTAGAAGATTCACATGATTTAGATGGCGACGGCAACTTCTGGGAGCCAGATGGCTTAGTCGACCATTTACAAATCATTCACTCTGGTATGGGACAAGAAGCTGGTGGAGGTTCATTAGGAGATAACGCAGTGTGGTCACATCGTTCAGCAGCATTTGTGGATCCAGATGGACTTGGAAAAGGTCTTCCAGGATTTTATGATTACACGGTTATGCCAGAAGATGGAGCAACTGGTGTATTCGCGCACGAGTATGGTCATGATTTAGGATTACCGGATGAATATGACACAGTATATTCTGGAACGGGTGAAGCAGTTGCATACTGGTCAGTTATGGCGAGTGGTTCTTGGGCTGGTAAAGTTCCAGGTACAGAACCGACTGGATTCTCTCCTTGGGCTAAACAATACTTCCAAGCAACTTTAGGTGGCGAATGGTTTGAGCCAGCCGTTGTAAACTGGGAAGATGTTTCTAAGAAAGGTACACATTTATTATTAGATCAAGCGAATTCTCCACTTGGTAAAAACAATCAAGCGGTGCGAATAAACTTACCGGAAAAAGAAACGCCTGTGAATACACCTAAAACAGGAAGCTACGAATTTTGGGGTGGTCAACAAGATGAAATCGATACAAACATGGTAACAAATGTTGATTTGACTGGAAAATCTTCTGCTGAATTAACTTTCGATTCATGGTATCAAATTGAACAACAATGGGATTATGCGTTCGTTCAAGTTTCCACAGATGATGGTTCAACTTGGA
>NZ_JBATUX010000113.1:0-4481 GCF_049671445.1 Paenisporosarcina sp.
GCAGACATTAGCTTAATTACGTTATCCACTCTTCCTCCATTAGATAGGTTGGTAACTATACTCCCTTTGCTACCCTTCCTAGCGATTATGCCTACATCTTCCCATTGTCCAGTCTGGTTTTTCACTAAAAAAATCCTAAAATCAATAATACGCCCTTTTACTAATTCTGAATCTATTCCTTCCTGTATAATGTATCTATTCTTTCTGAAATTTTTTTCAACATAATTTAACAGTTCTTTTTCAGTAGACAATTTGATTGTCTTATTTTTTTGTTTAAACCGATACTTAATACAATACAGATTAGGTCCAGTCATCATTTTCACAATTCCTTTTCCCTTTAATCCAAAAATCGGTTTCACATAAATAGTACGATAGCGTTTTAGATAATTTAATATATCTTCTGGATTTTTATAAATAAAAGTTTTTGGTAAATATGGAAGTACATCCTCATTTTTACTTAGAATTTGATGCATTTTCCATTTATCAATAGAACCTGAATTAAAAAACCGTGCTCCATAAAGATTTTTTAAAAAGTTTTTTCTTTTTTTGGACAACACCATTCGTTTTACTATTACTGTTGGAAAAGGAAAAGTTCCTTCTTCCCATTTCTCAGAAGCAGGATTGTATAGATAACCTTTAATAGTAGAGTTTTTTTGATTTATACCTTGCCACGAAAAAGCTACAATTACTCCTCTCACTAACGGGTATTGTTCATTTATCCGTTTAATTTTTTTAAGTTTCCCCTTTATTTTTGCATGGGATTTAGCTATCAATATTCCTATAAACGGACCTATAGTGATAGCTCCTTTTTGAATGGATATTTCATAATCAACTCCCAAAGGAAGTTTCAAATAATCTATAATCATATTCGGTATCCCTATTTCGTCCTCTTTTAACATATTGGATTGTTCATAAGTAACGTCCATTTCTTTTAACCCAAAGCAAATAGTAGTAGCCATCTCCTTGGTTTCATTTAATATTTTATATTGGTTAGGGTGGAACAAAAGGCAACGGCTATTGTTACTTAATGGAACCACCTTAAAATGAATACTCAATCAATCTTCCTCCACATTCTCTTTTCTAATTTAGAATATGTTTACATAAAGAATCAGCATAAGCCAAAACCTTACTTTCCAAAACAATTCTTAAACCTTTGATCAACATAAACAGCGTCTTTACTATAAACGCTATTCATTATTCGTTAATAAATGATTGGTTTGTCCGCCTACATTTATTACAGTCGTAGTTTTCTACTCATGACAGTCACATTTTTTATCCCAATCATGTTCTTTATTATCTTTGCAGACGACATAAATGGTTACATCTCCACACTTAATCCTTTTACAGTTGTCTTTTTTCTTTTCACAACAGTCACATTTTTTATTCCAATCATGTTCTTTTTCATCTTTGCAGACGACACAAATGTTTACATCTCTACAACTAATCCATTTACAGTTGTCTTTTTTATCCCAATCGTCTTTCTTCTTGTCGTGACAGTTACATTTTTTGTGCCTTACTTCATTTAATTCACGACATTTGAAGCAGTCACATCCATCTGATTTATCCCATTGATTTATCCAATATTTCAATTTGAATTGAACCTCCTTCCATATGAATTAATAGTTAAAACCTCTTCTGTTTACTCTCTATCCGGAATTCTCCTTACTTCTATAACATATTAAATGATAGGAAGATGCTTTAGGCAGAGAAGACTTAATAGTATTATTTCTATATATTATTTTCATTGAATGGAGGAGGTTAATTAAAATAGCTTATTTCTATAACTCCAAATAAAAAAACATAGCCCGTGGACTATGTTTTTTTGAAATATAAACTGCACTGATATTCTTTCAACATTATTAGATACTAGCATAGGTTGAAAAAACAAAGAGCACTGCCTAAGCAATGCTCTTTAAACTTATTTAATCAAATATGATTTTGTTGACCGTGTCGCGATCTAGCTTTTTAATGACAGCTACAATTAATTTCACTGCATTTTCGTAGTCATCACGATGTAAAATACCTGCATGCGAATGAATATATCTTGTAGCTATACCAATCGCTAACGAAGGGACACCATTCGCTGTTAAGTGGATTGCTCCAGCATCTGTTCCGCCGCCAGGAATTGATTCAAACTGGAAAGGAATATCATTTTCTTTTGCTGTATCAACAACTAAATCACGCAAACCTTTATGGGCAACCATAGACGCATCAAATAATACGATTTGTGGTCCATCCCCCATTTTACTTGTTGATTCTTTTGCCGTAATTCCTGGTGTATCTCCAGCAATACCAACATCGACTGCAAAACCGATATCAGGCTTGATTTTCGCAGCAGCGGTACGTGCACCACGTAATCCAACTTCTTCTTGAGCTGCTCCTACACCATAGACGATATTCGGATGCTTCTCATCTTTTAACGCTTTTAATACATCAATGGCAATCGCGCAGCCAATACGGTTATCCCAAGCTTTTGCAAGAAGTAGTTTATCATTGTTCATGACCGTAAACTCGAAATAAGGAGTTACCATATCTCCTGGAGACACGCCCCACTCCATCGCTTCTTCTTTTGTAGAAGCACCGATATCAATAAACATATCTTTGATATCTACTGGCTTTTTACGCGCTTCTGGAGAAAGTATATGCGGTGGCTTTGAACCAATCACACCTATAATCGATTCACCTTTACGTGTAACAATCGTTACTCGTTGCGCTAGCATTACTTGTGACCACCAGCCACCAACTGTTTGGAATTTCAAAAAACCTTTAGAATCTATTTGTGTAATCATGAAGCCAACTTCATCCAAGTGACCAGCTACCATGATTTTAGGACCATCAGCGTCGCCCACTTTTTCAGCGATTAAGCTACCTAAGTTATCTGAATCCATTCGGTCTGCAAATGGCTCTATGTATTTACGCATTACATCGCGAGCTTCACGTTCATTACCTGGAATTGCCTTTGCATCAGTCAATTCTTTTAACATAGTCAATGTATTATCTAACTTCGTCATTACTTCGCCCTCCTAAATATAAACTACAAATTTCATTATAATGTAAACGTCTTCAATATTCAAAAAATTCTTTAATAACCAGAGCGTTGACGCTCATAATTTTTTTCATTCTTATCAAGATATGCTTTAATGATTTGTTCATGTGTAAAACCAAGATTTGAAGCAACTGCTCCATACCAAGACCATATATCTTCATAATTTTCTTTAGTAGGTTCTATCAAAAATTGGTTAATCGATGATTGGGTATGTAAAAATAGTAAAGTCAGTGATTCTTCCGGGTGATCCACCGGCCATGACTCCAAGTCATTTAAATTCATTTCAATCCCTAAAGATAATAGAAAGTGAATCGAATCGACATACTCTTCTAAAATGACTTCTTTTTCTGATGGTCCTTTTGAGCTCCAAAATTTAAAACAACGTGTTTCATTTGCTAACTCGGCAAGTTCAACTAAAAGCGCAAGACCTTTTTCTAGAAATACATCATGCGAAATGTTTTTTTCAGTTTGAATATATGTATCGAGAGATTTTTGCATATCAAAAAGCGTTTGTAATTTCATATTTTATGCCTCCAGAATAAAAATTTTATAATTGTTGAAACCAATGAATACCATCATCCGTATACAATAATAACATGTCTGCCCGAGGGGGGTTCATAATGATAGTAATATTAATACGATTTTTGGTTCTCGCTCTAGTTGTTTACTTATTTTATCGAGGAATCGCTTATTTATTGGATCCAAAGCGAAAATTAGATGATGCCTACGAGAAGGGTTCATACTATTTTTATGATGACGTGAAAAACGTTCGGAAGAATTTCTTCATTTCCTACAAAGGAGCATTATTTGAGGGAGAGAAATATTTAGGAACGACTGATAATGCATTTGAAGTGGTCTCTATCTTTGTATGGGCTAAGGACACGATGAAATTGCAAGGTTTCACTCGAGATGATTTCTTATTTCTTGAAAAAGAAATTTTGATGAACTATGGAGACGCCAATATAAGCTGGAAAAATCCGATTGAACAATTGATGAAAGATCAATAATTAACTGAACCCCGACACAGGACTGTGTCGGGGTTTTCTATTGTTGTTTTGGGATTGATTTGATGGCCTATGGGCGGATTTGTGTCGACTATCGGCGGTTTTCACTTGTCTATGAGCGCATTCGTGTCGACTATCGGCGGTTCTCAAATTTCTATGACCGTCCCTAGCTTATTTCTCCAATTCCTATGCTAAATTCCCGTCTTTACTATGCCAGTCTTCACATTCCTACGCTCGAATCGAAAAAAAGTGCCTGATTCTATAAAGAGAGTGGACGTTACATCCACTTCCCTCCTAGATTCTAGACACTTTATCTTACAAATCTGCTAATAGTGGTGTTGCCCAAATCAATAAAGCGACATGTGCAATAGCTAATAATGTAAAACCGATGCGAAATGACATGTGTTTTGTTTTATGACGGAATATAATCA
>NZ_JBATUX010000114.1:0-4993 GCF_049671445.1 Paenisporosarcina sp.
GTGCGGCTTTTTTTAAAAGTTAAGAAAGTATATAATTTTAGTTCGATAAATCCAGTGTTTCAGGTGTTTTGGACAAAATGATTGATTCATTAATATTGATGATTTCCGTTTCAGGCGGACGCTTTCCACTACAATCCATGAAGTGAGTAGTACCCAACAAGAAAATCTATCAATTGCTTATTGATAAGACACGACTGATGCTAAGTTAAGCTAGAGATAGAACCAACCTATAAGCTTAACTTAGTTGCCATCTATATTCGTTGATTGAAGCGCAGGTGGCGACTTCTGCGGGAAAAGCAGGAGCTGAAGACCCCGCAGGAACGTAGTGACGAGGAGACTGAAGCCATGCCCGCGAAAAGCGTCCACCGTAGCGGAAATCAACAGGCTACTATGGTTACTCTTCTTAAAAGGATTTACAGTATGTCAAAGCCAAATAAATTTTAAATTAGATGAAATCTAATAAATATCTCTTGCTCTTCAAATTATTTGACAGAATTCTTCATGTATTTCTCTCAGCTTATTGTGCTTGTCTCTATAATTTGGTAAAATAGTTCTTGTTGTGATGTTTCTGATCAGGAGGTGGAACAAATGCATGCGTTTTTATTGACTTTACTCGTCATCGTTTCGCTAGCATTAATCGTTGTTGTGTTGTTACAATCAGGGAAAAGTGCAGGTTTATCAGGTGCCATCTCGGGCGGAGCTGAGCAACTTTTCGGGAAGCAAAAAGCAAGAGGAATTGATCTTGTCTTGCACCGTATAACGATTGTATTAGCTGTGTTATTTTTTATTCTGGCAATAGCCGTAACCAAATTATAATCAACATTCGAACCGCCTGACCGACTTGAATTGGTTAGGCGTTTTCTTATTTTTATTACCATTGGTAAAAACTAGATTTAATAGTAAAATTTTTTGTCTAGTTTAACAAGTGCTAGTTAATCACAAACTCATTCGGAAACGAATCAAATAACTTTGTACTTTTCTATTATTGGAGGTTTTTTGAATGCGAATCGCGCAACCCAAACCGTTCTTTTTTGAAGCGGGTAAAAGAGCCGTATTATTATTACATGGATTTACGGGGAATTCGTCAGATGTTCGTATGCTTGGTCGATTTTTAGAAAAAAACGGCTATACATCACTGGCTCCTCATTATAAAGGTCATGGCGTACCACCAGAAGAATTAATCCAAACAGGACCAAATGATTGGTGGAAAGATGTGATGCGCGGCTATGATAAATTAAAAGCAGCAGGCTATGAAGAAATTGCAGTTGCTGGATTATCACTTGGCGGTGTCTTTTCATTAAAATTAGGGTATACCCTACCTGTAAAGGGAATAGTAACGATGTGTGCACCTATGTCGATGAAAACAACAGAGCTCATGTATGAAGGTGTCATTAAATATGCAAGAGATTATAAACGATATGAAGGAAAAGACATATCTCTTATAGAAGAAGAAGTAGAAGCTCTTCAAAATAAGTCGATGGATTCATTACCCGAATTACGTAACCTAGTGTATGACGTTCGTGATCACGTAGATCATGTCTATGCTCCATTATTTGTTGTCCAAGGGCGTCAAGATAACGTTATAGAAGTGGATTCTGCTAACATCATACATGATGAGGCTGAGTCATTTGAAAAAAGTATTAAATGGTATGAAGAATCTGGTCATGTAATCACACTCGATAAAGAAAAAGAACAATTACATGAAGATATATTAGAATTTTTACAGACGCTAGAGTGGCAGGTGTAAAAACCTGCTCACACGCACACGCTATATAAAGGAGGGATGAAAGATGGAACAAAATTTACAACAACGTTTGCTCGATTTCATGCGCGAAGAAGAATACCATCCATTGACTGTCCAAGAAATTGAAAGTCAGTTTGGTTTTGAAGATGCAGATGAATTTAAAGAGTTAGTTAAGACATTAGTTCGTCTTGAAGAAAAAGGGTATGTGATTCGTTCGAAATCAAATCGCTATGGTGTTCCTGAAAGAATGAATTTACTAAGAGGTAAATTTATAGGACACGCAAGAGGATTTGGATTTGTTGCACCAGATGAAGAAGGTATGGATGATATTTTTATTCCTCCAACTGAAGTAAACGGCGCAATGAATGGCGATATCGTTCTGGTCCGTGTTTCAAGTGCTAGTTCAGGAGACCGTCGTGAAGGGGCTATTACGAAAATTGCAGAACGTGGTATTTCTAAAGTGGTAGGGCAATTCCAAGATAATAAAGGATTTGGTTTTGTGCTTCCAGATGATAAAAAAATCTCAATGGATATATTTATCGCAAAAGAAGATACTCTTGGTGCAATCGATGGACATAAAGTTGTCGTTGAGATTACTGGATGGCCAGAAGGTCGTAAATCAGCGACTGGTATGGTTACACAAATTCTTGGCCATAAAAATGATCCAGGTGTGGATATTTTATCAATCATCCATAAACATGGCATTGAAATTGATTTCCAACAACCAGTTATCGATCAAGCAAATGCTGTTCCAGATGAAATTGATGAGGCCGATTTAGAAGGTCGCCGTGATTTGAGAAATGAAGTCATTGTGACGATTGATGGTGCCGATGCAAAAGACTTGGATGACGCTGTAACAGTTACGAAAAATCCGGATGGTACATATAAACTTGGTGTTCACATTGCGGACGTTAGTCATTACGTAACAGAAGGTTCACCAATGGACACGGAAGCGTATGATCGCGCGACAAGTGTTTATTTAACAGATCGTGTTATTCCAATGCTACCACATCGTTTATCAAATGGTATTTGTTCATTAAATCCTCAAGTGGATCGCTTAACTTTATCATGTGAAATGATTATTGATGGCACAGGAAACGTGGTTTCTCACGAAATTTTCCAAAGTGTTATTAAAACAAAAGAACGCATGACGTATACAGATGTTTATAAAATTGTAGATGAAAAAGATGAAGCGTTAATGGAACGTTACCGTGATCTAGTTCCGATGTTTGAATTAATGGCTGAACTTGCTGCAATTTTGCGTGAAAAACGTGCAAAACGTGGCGCTATCGATTTTGATTTTAAAGAATCAAAAGTCATTGTAGACGATGAAGGTTGGCCGACAGATGTTGTCATTCGAGAACGCACGGTAGCTGAGCGCTTGATTGAAGAGTTCATGTTAGCAGCAAACGAAACTGTAGCTGAACATTTCCACTGGATGGAAGTGCCTTTCATATACCGTATACACGAAGATCCGAAACCCGAGAAACTTCAACGCTTCTTCGAATTCATTACGAACTTCGGTTTAGTTGTCAAAGGATCTGGTAATGAAATTCACCCAAGAGCTTTACAAGAAATTGTAGAGGCTATTGAAGGAATGCCTGAAGAACCCGTTATCTCGACGATGATGCTTCGTTCATTGCAACAAGCTCGTTATTACGCGGAGAGTCTTGGTCACTTTGGCTTATCAACGGATTATTATACGCATTTCACATCACCGATACGTCGTTATCCCGATTTAATCGTGCACCGTTTGATCCGTACGTATTTAATTAATGGTGATGTATCAAAACCGACTGTCGCTCATTGGGACGCGGTTATGTCTGAAATTGCTGACCATACCTCTGATCGTGAACGTCGTGCAGTGGAAGCAGAGCGAGATACTGAATCACTGAAAAAAGCACAATTCATGGTAGATAAAATTGGTGAAGAGTTTGAAGGGATTGTTAGTTCAATCACAAACTTTGGGATGTTTATTGAGCTTCCTAATACTATTGAAGGACTTGTCCATGTTAGTAATATGACGGATGATTATTATCGATTTGATGATCGCCAAATGATGATGATAGGTGAGCGTGCAGGCAAACAGTATCGTATTGGCGATGAAGTAACTGTTCGTGTTACTGCTGTAAAACCTGAAGAATCTGCAATTGATTTTGAAATCGTCGGAATGACAAAAGCTTTCCAGCGCACACGTAAAGAAGCACCTAAAGTATTCCATGCGAACAAAAAAGAAGGTTCAGGAAGACGCTCTTCGGACAATTCTAAGCCAGGTCAGAAAAAAGAAGTAAAACAAAAGAAAAAGTTTTATGAAGGAATTGCTAAGAAGCAACAAGGGCAAGGTCGTAAAAGAAAGAAAAAGTAAGCAAATTGAGCGGTGAATAGCCGCTCTTTTCTAAACAGCGAGGTGAAGACAGATGGCAAAAGGTGAAGGAAAAGTGGTTGCGCAAAATAAAAAAGCGAATCACGATTATTTTATTGAGGAGACAATGGAAGCGGGAATCGTGCTTCAAGGAACCGAAATAAAATCAGTACGTAAAGGGAAAGTTCAATTAAAGGAAGCGTTCGTGCGTATAAGAAACAATGAAGCATGGATATCGAATATGCATATCAGTACTTATGAACAAGGAAATCGTTTTAACCATGAACCGTTGCGTTCTCGTAAACTATTACTTCATAAAAAACAAATTAATGAGTTAATAGGGTTATCAAAACAAGATGGGTTTTCAATTATTCCAATCAAAATGTATTTAAAAGATGGTTTTGCAAAAGTATTAATTGGCCTAGGTAAAGGGAAGAAGAACTACGACAAACGCGACGATTTAAAGAAAAAAGAAGCAAAACGTGACATAGAACGTGCATTCAAATCTCGTAACCAAGAATGATACTACTTGAAGTTTGACCAATTTTGTCTTATAATAAAAATACAGCTTGCCAGATGTACATGTAGTTCACCCGAACTTCCAATAAGAGTTCAAGAAGGAACAAAAACTAGCTTCCCTAATTTTTGAGAATGCCTTTTTGATTATTCTATATTAAGGGGACGTTACGGATTCGACAGGGATGGTCTGAGCTTAAGTTGCGCGTCGGAGGGCTCGGCTCCGTATCAACGGCACTCTATAATAACTGGCAAAAACCAAAACCTAGCATTCGCAGCGTAAGCTGACGATGTTGCTTGTCTTGGCCATCGCCCATGTGGTCATGTACGAGCTCACTTTTAGTGGGATACGATCGTCGGTGCAACTTGAG
>NZ_JBATUX010000115.1:0-18087 GCF_049671445.1 Paenisporosarcina sp.
CTTACCTATTTTCGATAGTTCGGCAATCACCCGCTCCACTCGTTCTTTCGAGTGATTTTGACTAAGCTTTGCTTTCCCTTCGAGTTTATCGATAGAAATGGTAAAGCCGATCACGCCTTTCGATAACGCCGCGATATAGGTTGGATCAACATCGTGTAAATTGTAAAGACTCATTGGGTCTTCATATTTGTCCGTTAAATTCACCATAGATTGCCATAGTCGAGGATCTTCATCTTTCAACAATTGAACCTTTCCGTTTACGTGAACAGTGACATAATTCCACGTCGGAACTGTATCTTGGTTTTCATACCATGACGGAGAAATATAACAATGGGGACCCTGGAATACTACCAATACTTCTTGCCCTTCTATGTCTTTCCATTGTTGATTTCCTTTTGAAAAATGACCAATTAGTGTCTTCTTATCATCACTTAACAGTAATGGAAGATGTGTAGCAGTCAATTTCCCTTCATGAACAGACGTAAGCGTTGCAAAGCCATTGTCCATTATTACTTCGTGAATATCTTTTTCACTCTTTAATTCGAAATAAGATGGAATGTAAATAGTCTACACCTCCCTTTTCCGCTACTAGCTTATAAACCTAAAAATATAGTAGGTAAGTTCGTCTCCTTGTCCCTATCCACTCGATAACCTTGTGCATTAGGTCGAGAGCTAACCACTCGATGCAACTCTTCATCAATAAAGTGAAGGGCAACGCCATCATCAGCAGCAAAACCACTCCCAATCGTTCCAGCTTGAATGAATTTTTGATAAGCAGGTCTTCGATTCTCTTCACCATCATAGTGAGGGCAATGACTACCTCGCAGTATGCCAAGACAAGAGATGGGTTCAAGTTCTGAACCATAGGAATCCGTAATGCCTTCTTCAAACCAACAAAGCGACCCTGCACTTAGACCTGCAAGTATTGTTCCTTTGTCGTAAGCTTGCCTTAGCATTACATCAAGTTCCCACTCACGCCAAAGTGCCATTAGATTTTTGGTATTGCCACCACCTACGTAAATAATATCTTGATTCATAATAAAATTCTTAATATCTCGTGTATGTGGTTTAAACAGTGAGAAATGTGATGGTTCACATTTTTCTAATCGAAAGAAGTTGTAGAATCGTTCGATATATCCTTCTGCATCGCCACTAGCTGTACCAATAAAACAAACTTTTGGGTTCTCTTTCTTACTTTGTTGCAAAATATATCTGTCCAATAATGGATTTTCTGGCTCCATGGAAAAGCCTCCACCACCTAGAGCAATCACTTGTCTCATTTCGTCATCTCCTCCTGCTATTTTTCAAATAGGCTTAAATGTTGCTGTTAATATTCCGCAAAATAGTTACGCTTTCCGAGGGCTTGCGCCGAACTAACTCGTACTTAACGTCCGAGTGGATTTCTGCACTTCGCTATTCCCGCTGGAATCTTCACTGTTTACTTCTTCTGAGAACTACTAAGGATTGTTAAAATTAATTCTTCAATGGACCCTTCACAAATCTGTACTTCAGGTAAATGATAGAATGTACTGGTCGTCTGCATGTTGAGTGCCTCTAAGTCCGGTGAATAAAGAAAGATCTTTTTTCCCCATGCAATTGCTAATCCAAGTTCAATATGAGTTCCCTTGCCACCGGGCAATATTACAACCACGATATCTGAATTTGCGATTGCTTGTTTTTCAAGCATGCCAATTTTTTGTAAGACATCTAGCGAAATAGCTCGTTCACTTTGAGTCCAATCGTATGTAAGATGCCATCCATTTTGCATGAGATGCTGTGACACTTCATTAACTAATTGCTTGTTTTGGAAACTAGATGCCACGTAAAAATTCATATCCAAACCACCCAACGTTAAGAATTTAAAATTTCACACACACGACCTACTTGTCCATCTTCTAGTCGAACTTTAATACCGTGAGGATGACGTGGAGAATTAGTTAGCAAATCCTTTACAATTCCTTTTGTTTTAACGCCTGAACGTTGGTCTTTCTTCAATATCACATTTACTTCTAAACCCGGTTTTACATCAGCTCGAATTTGACCATTCGTCATGATTGTTCACCCTTTCTATTTGCTCTATTTTATCACAAAAAGAGCCAGTGCTTTGACAATTCCGAATTGTCAAAGCACTGGCTTTTTTAAGCTTCAATTATTTCTTATTTAAAGTAAGTTTCTAAATCGTCTAACATCAAATCAGCAGCTAAATACCCACCAGCCGTGTTCCAAATCGTGTCATCTACTTTAAATACTTTTTTCGCTTTTGCTACTTCAAGGTTTTGGAATAAGGGATCGTTAATCCATTCTTCTTCTAATTTCGTTGCTTCTTTATCTCCAGTTTCATATGTGAAGTAGAACATAATGTCGCCGTCCATTGCTGGAATTCGTTCTTTTGTTACGCCTTTTTCTGCGAAGTCAGGTAAGTCTTGCTCAGCAGGACGTGCAAATCCAAGTTGCTCTAAAATCACACCTGAGAATGAATCTTTATGGTAAATACGTACATCTCCTGCCATAAATCGAACCATAGATACTTTTTGTTGAGTTTTGTCTCCAAAAGTTGTTTTCAACTCTTCAATACGATTATTGTATTCGTCTAATTTTTCTTGTCCTACTTCTTCTTTATTAATCGCTTTCGAGTAAAGTTTAAAGTTTTCTTGCCAATCTCCACGCAACGTTTCAGCGAATACTGTTGGAGCAATTTTGTTCAATTGATCATAAACTTTTTCTTGGCGCATTTTATTTCCTATAATTAAATCTGGTTTTAGTGCAGCAATGGCTTCAAGTGAAGGTTCTGATTCGTTACCCACTGCTTTTGTATCTTTTAATTGCTCAGCTGTATGCTTGTACCAAGTATCTCCCGTAAATGCTTCAACCGCTCCTACTGGTGTTATTCCCATAGCTAGGACAGCTTCCACACCCTCGTTCGTTAATACAACTATACGTTTCGGTTGACCTTTGATCGTCGTTTCTCCCATAGCGTGTGTCACTGTGTAGCTTTTTTCTGATGCCTTCTCTTCATTACTTGTCGAAGATTTGTCTTCTGTTTTTCCACATGCAGCTAAAACAACTAGCATAAGAGCTATTAATAAAAGACTTAATTTTTTCATTTAGTTTTCTCCTTTTTATCACTCAATTGAGAATGAATTTCATTTACAATTAGTACTTTATATGCTACGATTTTATTTGTCAACAAGCGTTTTTAAAATAAAAAATTTAGAGGTCATATATGTTACATACAAATACCACCCGCGGATGGGGAATTGCAATTGGCATGATTTCCATCCTTTTTCTTATGAGCGCCAGTTTGGTTTATGGCTATACAAATACAACGTGGCAGGATGCATACTCATCTTTTTTTCATCCGACTAGTTCAAATAATCACCTTATTATCCGTGATGTTCGGCTACCACGTGCACTTATTGCTGGATTCATAGGAGCATGTCTTGGCGTGTCCGGTGCCATAATGCAGTCCATTACTAGAAACCCACTTTCTTCACCAAGTATTTTAGGAGTGAATGCCGGCGCGAGTTTCTTCGTCGTTGTTGGCGTCGTTTTTTTATCTATTCAAAGCTTGCAATCATATATGTGGCTTAGTTTTGCAGGGGCAACATTTGCTTTTTTATTAGTATTTATTTTGAGCAGTACAGGTCGAGAAGGATTGACTCCTCTTAAATTAACATTGGCCGGTTCTGCTATTACTGCATTATTTGCATCTTTTACGCAAGGACTTTTAGTTTTAAATGAAACCGCACTGGATCAAGTATTGTTCTGGTTAGCGGGTTCAGTAGCTAATCGACCTCTCGGTTTACTTTTTACCGCATTGCCTTATATGATTGTGGCTTTATTGCTTTCTTTCATACGTGCGAAAGAACTTAATGTTTTAAGTATTGGTGACGATGTGGCAGTTGGACTTGGTCAAAGAACCGTATGGATCAAGTTTTTCTTCGGTGCTTGTGCTGTTATTTTGGCTGGTTCTGCTGTAGCAGTTGCTGGACCTATCGGGTTTGTGGGTATCATTATTCCTCATTTAATTCGGTCATTGGTCGGACTTGATCATCGCTGGATTCTACCTTATTCAGCAATGGGTGGCGCTGCACTTTTACTACTCGCAGATATTGGAAGTCGTTATATATTAATGCCTCAAGAGCTACCTGTAGGTGTCATGACGGCCCTAATTGGTGTGCCTTTCTTTATTTTTGTGGCACGCAGAAAGTTGGGGATCTAAGATGAAGATTTTCACTCGACTCGACTTTACTCGCCATCCCTTTATAGCCACAATTGTTGTATTTTCTGTAGTTGCTGTAGTTATGATGTTGTCAGCTGGTTCAGGAGAATTTCCTTTATCCCCATCAAAAGTAGTGGCTGCATTATTTGGTTACGGAGATGAATTTGACCGTACCATTGTAGTCGACTTTAGATTACCTCGCATCATGATGGCTTTATTTGTCGGAATGGCACTGGCTGTTTCAGGGGCAATTTTACAAGGCATTACGAAAAATCCACTTGCTTCTCCGGATTTAATCGGAGTCACTGCTGGTGCATCATTCGCTGTTGTATTATTTTTAACACTATTCTCAGATGAAAATAATGCTTTAACAGTGAGCATACAATGGTTACCGTTATTCGCTTTTCTAGGTGCCACATTTACGGCTCTAGTTGTCTTTTTATTGTCATGGAAAAATGGCATTGCTCCCTTCCGACTTTTATTAATTGGTATTGCAGTTGCAGCATTTATGCAAGCAGGTACAACTGTATGGATACTGATGGGACCTATATACCAAGCAAGCCAAGCAACAATTTGGACGACAGGAAGTATATATGGAGCGAATTGGTCTCAAGTTTATGTAATTATGCCATGGGCTCTTCTATTAATTGCGATTTCTCTGTTAATGCGTAGGCAAATGAATATTCTTGAACTTGGTGACGATATTGCCACTGGAGTTGGTTCTCGGGTTCAAAGAAATCGTGTTCTTTTGCTTTTATTAAGTACCGGTTTAACTGGGGTAGCTGTTGCCTTTGCAGGGGGAATTGGTTTTGTAGGATTGCTCGCACCTCATATTGCTAGAAGAATTGTAGGACCGAAATTTCAATCGATGGTGTTATTTTCAGCCGGAATTGGTGCGCTACTTGTCCTAATTGCCGATTGGATTGCACGTGTAGCATTTGCCCCAGTAGAAGTTCCTGCTGGTGTATGGACAGCAGCTGTAGGCGCACCGTATTTTATTTTCTTATTAATAACAGAGCGGAAAAAGGGTGGTTCATAATGCAAAGTGTTTTGAAAAAAGACATGGAAGCGAATTTTCGTTGGCATTCAAATCAACCAATTATCGACTCGTTAACAATCAAAGATTTTTTTGACGAAACCGTCCGAGATCAACATTTAGCTAGATTAATGAATGAATTTGGGAGTCCTACACGAGCACACGCTGCTTCGATGACAGCAAAACGACTTGGATATGCTGTAGCCCTTATGATTTATGCGCGCACTAAACACGAAGTATTATTACATTCCAATGAATGTACTTTTATCACGATTACTGAAGAATCAACAAATGCTAGTTGGCACCCTATTTATTCGTTCCCTTTAAAGACTGGGGAATTTTATCAGAACATAGTTGACTGGATTACAAAAGATTTATATGCACAAACACTTGTACCTCTAGTTGAATTACTTGCTCAAGAAAAGGGCATATCCCGTGTTGTTCTGTTTGAAAATATTTGTACTTATATAAAGTGGATTTTCATTACTAAACTTCAAGATACCAATACTTTTCAACAGTTAATCGACATGCCTGCCAGTGAGTATGGAGTTAGAAAACAACATCCTTTAGCTATTTATCAGTGCGATAAAAGTAATTTACGCAAAACATGTTGTCTGTATTATCAAACGACAGGTGCCGTTAAATCATGTTCGACTTGTCCTTTATAAGTAAAAAAGCTTGAGCCAACTAAACTGCTCAAGCTTTTTTGATGCTATTTTCAAATTTCACTCTTACAATCAATCTATTTCAGATATACATTTTCTGCACAAAAAAAGAGGAGCCGGTTGCTCCTCCTTTTTCAATGTATTAATCTAAGATTTTAATGGTAACTGTTTGACGTCCCCAGTTTAATGCGTCTTGCTTATTTTCCATGAATAGATCAATAATGTTACCTTTAATTGCTCCGCCAGTATCTCCGGCGATTGCTTCACCATAACCTTCAACCCATACACGTGAACCAAGTGGTATCACTGATGGATCAACTGCAATTACTTTTTGATTCGGATTTGCTCGTAAGTCGATTCCTGTTGCTGTTGTACCTGAACAACCTGCACAATATGCTGTGTATGCTGTTGCAGTCACAGTCATTTCTTTTCCTGCAGTTGAAGAAGCAGGTGCTTTAACTGCTACAGGAGCAGATGGTGCTTTTTGAACTGGTGCTGAAGCTGGTGCTGAAACAGGAGCAGTTGCTTTTTGAGCCGTTTTATTGGTCGTAGAAGCTTTTGTTCCTTGCAATACAAACTCTTCACCTGGGAAAATTAAATCACTTGAAATATTATTCCAATTCATTAAATCATCCACTGAAATATTGTGTTTAGTTGCGATTTTATATAGTGAATCACCTTTAACAACAACATATGTTTCCACTTTATCTTCTACTTTAAGGTCTTGAGATGGATATATAAGAGTAGAATCTAACTCGTTCCAAGCTTGTAATTCTTCAACACTAACATTATTGTCTTTGGAAATAGACCACAATGTATCTCCTGATTGTACCGTGTGAACGCTAGATGCAGCTGCTTGTGCTGCCGTCCCTACTGATAATACTGCAATTGCAGTTAGTGCAACGATTTTCTTTTTCATAAATGAATTTCCTCCTTTTCACTAACGACCATCATCATAACACCCTGACATGTCAGACCTATTGCAAAAACGTGTGTAGAACTTATCAATTACATGACAGAAGTCGACGTTCTGTCACACACGTAATATATACATTAATAGCCATTTTCAGATAATAATATACATTACTCAATAAATTGATTGCGATTTCGATAAGTCAGTAGAATGTGAAAACAAAAAAACACCTTCCATTTGCGGAAGGTGTTTCTTCTACTATCTTTATTCACGGGATAATACAAAACCGATTCGATGGAGTGCTCTCTCCAAATTAGACTCAATTGCGATATCTTTTAGATCGGCATGAACTTGTAAAGCACTCATTGCCATGTGAGGTTGGAAGCCTGTTAAAATCGGCTTGACTCCAATAATTTCTAATATCTTTACAAGTTTTAAAAGGGCACCGCTAACAGTCGCATTAATCTGGGTTACTCCAGATAAATCAACAATTAAGTAGTCCAAATCATAATCTTGACTCTTTGCTAAAGCAATTTGGATAATACTTTCTGCTCGCTTCGCCGAAATATCGCCAATAATTGGTAAGATAGCCACGCCTCTCGTTATAGGTACTAATGGGGCAGTTAATGTGTGGATATGTTGATTTGCTTTGTCCAGTTCCAACACATATGTAAGTATCGAAGACATCGTTTCAAATATTTCTATTTGCTGAGGCGAAAACGTCACGTTGCTAGTATCTAATCCGCATATCGTTCCATAGTTATCACCATTTTCATAATAAATCGGAATTCCTATGAACGATCCACCACCTAAATCTGCCGTTACTTGAAGAGATTGAGATTGTTCAAATTCATTTATATCTTCAATAACTAATATTTCTCGGCCATGGTCTACACTCAATTTACAAAAGGTTTCTTTAAACGGTAATTCTTCCCCTTCGTTAACCAGTGACTCTTTTAAGTTCACTGCTTTAACAATACGATTGGTATTGTTATCGTTTTTTGCAATGAATAATGTATTCATTGCGACGATTTTACTCATCATGTGTAAAATACTTTCAGCTGCTTCCTCGAAGTTTTGAAAGCTCCTACTTTTTAAATCAAGCATTCTTTCATCCATGTATTTACACATCCTTTACACCAGTACTATGTAGTCTTAGTGTACCACTTCTGTTAAACTACGCAAAATTAATGGAGATTTAGAATCCTAGTAATAAATCAAGCCAGTTCGTATATGCCGCTACTAGGACAAATATTATTATAATAAGTGCAGCAAATAGATGAATTATATATTCACGCTGTTCCTTTTGATATATCCATTCCATTAAAGCCCGGAAAAATTCAATTAGTAAGAAGAAGAAAGCCACACCTAAACCTATCCAACGTGTTTCTGAGAATTCAACGGTGACAAAAAACATACTTGCTATGAATGCAATCAATATTAAATTTTCTCCCCACATATGAACCTTATTTACATAGCGAGGTCGATTCTTATCTCGTTTACTGATGTCGAATTTTTTTCGTAACACCTTTTCGCCTGTTACAAAAATGCCCACTACAATTAGAATAAAAACAATTCCTTTAATAAAGAACATTTTTTTCACTTCCCTTTCTAATACCGGTGTAAAAAAGACCTTTGCCCCTTTACGAAAAATTCCTGTGAAAAGTTTCAAATTCCGAATCTTCCATACTATATTATTCGATAAAATCTATTACACTAGAAAAAGACATAGAAGGAGGAGTTAGATGGCACTACATTCTTTTCATTTGACCGCAAATTGGCCAGGACTTCGTAATGACGTAGGAACAATCGAAACTGCTAACTTATATACAAAGATTTCAATTCCACCTGAAATGGATGGACCAGGTATTGGTACGAATCCGGACGAAATGTTACTTGGCGCAGCTGCTACCTGTTATATTATTACGCTCGCAGCGATGCTAGAACGTAGCAAAATCAACAAGAACAGTTTAACGATGACGTCTGAAGGAATTGTCGATATTAGTAATGGGATAATAACCTATAAAAAAATCATTCATCGTCCACACCTTATCTTACAATCTGAACAAGATTTGCAATTAGCACAAAAACTAGTAAGAAAAGCAGAGAGCTCATGCATGATTAGCCGTGCGCTCAAAGGTAATGTTGAAATTGACTTAGAAGAAAATATTGAAGTTACTCAAGTTATATAGGAGGAATATCAGTGAATTTAAACCTAACAGATAAAATCGTTTTAGTTACTGCATCAAGTAAGGGCCTAGGGAAAGCAATAGCTCTTGAGTTTGCTAAAGAAGGAGCGACCGTCCTTTTATCTAGTCGCAATGAAGATACATTGTCGCAGACAGTTGGAGAAATTAAGGAACTGACAAATAACCCTAATGTCTATCATAAAACTTGTGACATGTCTTCATCAGTTGAATTGAGCGCTCTATTCAAATGGGTAAACGCAGAATTTGGTGGTGTGGATGTATTAATTAATAATACAGGAGGACCAACTGCAGGAGGATTTAAAGATTTAGCTGATGAAGAATGGATGGCTGCGTTTGAGAAAAACTTACTAAGTTATATCCGGACTACACGTGCCGTATTGCCATATATGCAAGCAAATGATTTTGGTCGTATCATTAATATCGCTTCCTCTTCTACGAAAGAAGTAATTGATGGATTAATTCTTTCCAATACGTTCAGAGCCGGGATGGTTGGACTGACAAAGAGCTTAGCCCGTGAGTACGCCAAGAATAATATCTTGGTGAATACGATTGGTCCAGGTCGTATAGCAACAGACCGTGTTGCCGAATTAGATCAAATGGCGGCTGATCGACAAGGCCTTTCTATTGAAGACGTAATTAAAACTAGCCAAAATCTTATTCCAATTGGACGCTATGGGAAACCTGAAGAATTTGCCAAAGTTGTACTATTTATTGCATCTCCGGCAAATACATATATGACTGGTCAATCACTCATCATTGATGGTGGAATGTTAAAAGCTTTATAATCTTTACTGCACCCATCTTTTATAGATTGGTGCTTTTTGTTGCAATGGTATAGCTGAAAATAAAAAATGCCCTTTTCATGGACTCTGAATGGACATTTTCAATATATTTTAGTTTGGCATATGCCACTTTTAGCAAGAAGTTGGATGGAGAGGTAATTTCACTAAAAAAGTTGTCCCTATTCCTAATTCACTTTCAACTTGTACCGTTCCTCCATACTCCTTTACAGTCGTGAATACTTGAGTAAGACCAAGACCCGTTCCTTCACCTTTACTTGAGTAAAAAGGGGTTCCCAAAAAATCTATCTTATCTTTTGGAATTCCAATGCCATTATCACTAATTTTCACATAAATACAGTCATCCCGAAAATAATGTTCAATTCTAATCTTGCCTTTTTCCGGCACAGCTTCTAATGCATTCTTTATTAAATTAAAAAATGCTTTTAAAAACAAATTTTTCTTCCCGATTATCATTTTATCTGAGTTGCGTAAATCCATTTCAATTTCAGTGTTATATAACTTATCTTGAAATAAAAAGATAAGGGATGATAATTCCTTGCACAAGTCAATTTTAGTTATTGGCTCAGAATATAGATTCGGCTTTGATACCTGTAACAAATTTTGTAGTGTATCAATAGCTTTTTCAAGTTCCGATTCCATTGCTAGTAAATATGGATGTGTATTCGTCTCTTTTATTAGTTGTAAAAATCCTTTCACAGAAGTTAATGGATTTTTGACTTCATGTGCGATTCCAACTGCCATTTGCCCAATAGAAGCTAATTTTTCTCGTTCATTCAATTGTCTTTCAGAATTCTTCCGTTTAGTAATATCTCTTAAACCCGTTTGAATAGCTTTCCGACCTCCAAACTGGACTGGTTGACAATAAAATTCCACATCCACAAATGTCCCATCCAATCGTGCAATCGATTGTTCGATTACTTCTATTGGTCCTGCAGCCATCATTGCTTTTTGAATGCGTTCAGTAATCTTTGGTTTATAGAAATCTGGAATAATACACAATGGATTCGCACCAATGATGTCTTTTTTTGAACCTTTTAGAAAATCCGCACCAGCCTGATTAATATATAAAATTTTTTGATCGACATGAAGAAAAATTGTCTCAACAGAATACTCTAATATCTGACAATATATTGTTTCATTTTGAAGCCTGTCTTTGGTATTTGACTCTAACATTTGATTCATTTTTAGACTCCTTTCTATTAAAGTAAGATATTCCATAAAGGAAAAAACCGCTCTAACATTAGAACGGCCGATGGACTGGTATTTATGTGGAGCTGTTCTTTCTTAAAAGAACAAATATTTATCATGTCCCAACCAATTGAACGGCCCTTTTTTATATCACTATAGTGCTGCATAAGTATTAGTACACCAAATGTACGTTCACAAATTGAAGTGAACTACCTGCCATTTCATCCAGTTAAATCAATACATTGTTTCTTGGAATACACCAAAGTTTGGTCCCTACATACCACCCGGATTTTGAGGTAATTTCAAATGGAATGTCGTCCCTTTATTCACAACGCTGTGAACAGAAATTTGTCCGTTATGATCATTAATAGTGGTAAAAACTTGAGTCAAGCCCAACCCGGTCCCATCAGTTTTACTTGAAAAAAACGGAGTTCCAAGTAAATTCATTTTCTCTTTAGGAATGCCAACACCCGTATCGCTAATTTTCACATGCACATAGTCATCTTGAAAATAGTGTTCAATGCGCAGTATTCCATTCAATGGCATTGCTTCAACTGCATTTTTCATTAAATTAAAAAACGCTTTCAAATATAAATTCTTTTTGCCCAAAATATGTTTATCACAATCTCGAACATCCATTTTTATTTCTATATTATATAACTTGTCCTGGAATAATAACATGAGAGAGTTCAGTTCTTTGCATACATCTATTTTGATAATTGGTTCTTCGTGAAGATTTGGTTTAGATACTTGTAGTAAGTTCTGCAATGTATCAATTGCTTTTTCTAATTCATTTTCCATCGTAAATAAATAAGGATGTGAATTAGTTTCCTTTAATAATTGTAAAAAACCTTTAACTGAAGTGAGTGGATTTTTCACTTCATGTGCGATGCCCGCAGCTATTTGTCCGATAGATGCTAATTTTTGTCGATCTTGTAACATTTTTTCGGTCTCTTTGCGTATCGTAATATCACGCAAAACAGTTTGAATGGCTCGTTTATCTCCGTATTGAACAGGGTGGCAATATAGTTCGACATCAACCAGACTTCCATCAAACCTTATGATGGTTTTTTCTATGGCCTGGGTTACTTCTCCACACATCGCTTGCTCAATTCGTTCACGAATTAAGTCTTTCTCATCCTCGGAAAAAATGGATAATACGTTACCCCCTATTATTTCTCCCTTTAGCGCTTTTAAAAAGTCTGCACCTGCTTGGTTAATGTAGAGAAACTTACTTTCTAAATGAATGAAAATCGTTTCGACGGAATATTCAATAATTTGTTTGTACATAGCTTCACTATTTAGAATTTCTTTTGATTTCATAGATTCTAATACTTGATTCATGAATCCGCTCCAATCTATCGAACTGGACAAGTAGGTGAGGGATCTTAAAAATCGTCTAAAACGATTATTATCGCAGTAAAATAATTGACTAATTCGAATTTTCTTATAATTAACATTGTAACTGATTAATTCGAGTTTGAAAACATATTTTTACCATTTTTAGAATCATTTCTGATGATTTTTTGCTTTTTGTAGGGGTACTTCTAATAAGATAATGACTTCATAGTAATATAGCATCATTTTACATATATTTGAAACTGCATAATAGGCTAATTGTATCACAAAAAAGCAATATCTATATAATAGATATTATTTCGGAACTTAAATTTACTAGTTAAATTAATCATAGTCACACTTAAAACATTCGTTCTCGATTCAAGTTAGTTTAAAGATATCCAAAATCTTCTCTTCATTAATCCTTCTTCAGTAATAAATAAATCTTCTTCTACTCCTCCATTATTTAGAATGACTTTAGCAGAGCCAATATTCTCTTCATTACAGGTAATCAAAACTTGGTTAATATTAAGCTCTTTACATTTGGCGAGAGCTTCTTGTAATAAATAAGTTGCATACCCTTTCTTACGTTCAGATGGCCTAATACCATAGCCGATATGGCCACCTATCGTTCGCAAATACTCATTGAGTTCATGACGTATATCAATCATACCTATTATTTGATTCATATTATTCACTAAAAAATAATGAGAACTTGGTACCCACTGCCCTTTTCCTTGTGCCCGTTCTTCTAATGCACTTAAAAACTCTTCATATGAAGGAAATCCAGTAAAGTCCAGGCTACTTGGAACCATTCGTTCAAACCCCCACTCCTCCATGTAATCCTCATGTTGTTCTTTCCAATCTAGTGAAGGCTTGACTAGTTTCATTTTGAATTCCTCCCAAGAAAAAATCACATAGTAGATATTTGTATAAGGAAAATTATTTCCATTTAAGTCAATTTCATAATACATAAAACCGGATGTAAACACGAAGATTCTAAAAACAAAGATTCTGTCGATTTTCGTTTCGGGCGGACGCTTTCCGCGGGTGGTCCGTATGCCTCCTCGTCGCAGAAAAGATTGCTCCTGCGGGGTCACACCTGGACACACTTTTCCCGCCGGAAAGATATTGGACGAACTGTCATTCGTCCAGTATCTTTGCGACGAGTAACCGCAGGAGCAGATGTTTTTGGCCGCCCTTCACTCCAATCAAATTAGCGAAATACTTATCAAATTCAAAAGAATACACTTCAAATATTCATGTATCATTCATCAAAAGGCAATTATGAAATTGACTCATTTTCATAATTAAATAAACCTATGTAAAAGAATGCTGTTGAAATTATAAAACAATCGATTTGGTACCCTGTGCCTAACATGCCGCTTGAGCATGAAGCATCATTTTTAATAAATATACTACCACTACAATTCGAAACTTGGAATGCATTTAGGAGGGTACAAGTTTCGAGTTCGCTTTTGACGCTCTTTCGTATAAAGAAAAAACGGAGACTCCGCATGGGAATCTCCGTTTACTAGTTTATTTTTTATAAAAGTTTTTTTGATCTTCTTTTTCAGCATCTTGTGGAGAGTCAGAAGATCCAAAATCCTCTACTTCCTCAAAGCTATCATTATAATCACGAATTCCTCCTTCATCCTTAACGGGATGTTCAGTAGAGGATCCAAGAATTGCTTCTTCGGAAGGTCTACTCTCTGAGTCAAGATCATGATTAGCGTGTTCAATACATGTTTGAGCAAATGGTAATGCTTCCAATCGTTCAAACGGAATGTCTTCACCGCAAACTGCACAAACTCCGTAAGTTCCATTCTCAATCGCTTGCAAAGCATCTTCAATTTGTTCAACTTCTTCTTCTTTGTGATGTTCAATGGCCATTTCCGTATTTTGATCTGTTAAATCCGTCGCATTATCTGCTGGATGATTATCATAATTAGAAAGCTCTGTCGTTTCTAAATGGCTGTCATCATGTAGACGTCCCTTTACATCTTTCAAGTCTTGAGTAAGTTGATCTTTTAATTGTTTTATTTGTTTTTCATTCATTTGTTGTTCCTCCAATATTCTTTTCGCTATTTCCTATCTATTACCTTTATGACGAAAATCAAACCTTCTTTTGAAATTTCGAGTCAAAGGAGTATGATGGAAAAAGAAAATATTGGGGGGATCGCCTTGTCTAGAAATCCATATACACTTGTCATCGGTGGTGTTTTTGCTCTTTTTATTGCCATGAGTATTGGGCGATTTGCCTACACACCCATCCTTCCTTTTATGCAACAAGAAACAGGATTTTCAACACGCTTTGCTGGCTTTTTAGCTTCTAGTAATTACGCAGGGTATTTGGTGGGTGCACTTATTGCAAGTATTGTTCCATTAAAAAAGAATCGCGCTATTCTTTTACGAATTAGTATTATTATTAGTATTTTATTAACGTTATTGATGGGTCTTACATATAGTCATCAATCTTGGATGTTGTGGCGATTTTTGTCTGGCATAACCAGTGCCTTTGTTTTCGTCTTAGCTTCAAGTTTAATTCTCGATCAACTGGCCAAGCAAAGAAAACTCGGATGGGTTGGGGTTATGTATGGTGGGGTTGGTCTTGGAATTTTCGTTTCTGGATTACTTGTCCCTCTATTAATAGAGACCTTTCACTATGAAGGTGCTTGGATCGGCCTTGCTTGCTTAGCTGGTTTATTAAGTATCATCGTCTTTCTCACTGTTAAAGACGATGATACAGCACTTCCCGTAACGCCATCACCAAAGCATGTTAAGACTATTAAAAACCCTAAATGGCTACCTTGGTTACTGGCATCTTATGGTCTAGAAGGGTTAGGCTATATAGTCACAGGAACTTTCATCGTAGCCATCGCTGAACAGACACCTGCTTTTAGTGGAAATGCCACAAGTGTTTGGGTATTAGTTGGGTTAACAGCCATCCCTTCCTGTGTCATTTGGGCGTACTTTGGCAATAAATATGGCTATATGTTGTCACTAATGATTTTATTAGTGATTCAAGCAGTTGGTATTGTATTACCAGCTATTTCTACTTCTTCTGCAAGTTTTTATGTAAGTGCTATTTTATTTGGTGCAACTTTTATGGGAGTTACGACACTTGCAACAGCGTATGCCCGAAACAAGAACCCTCTTGGAAGCGCACGAATTATCGCGATTATGACGACTATTTATGCGCTTGGGCAAATGATAGGACCTTCTCTTGCAGGAGTTTTAACTGCAGAAACAGAAAGTTATTCATGGGCACTTTCAGGCGCAGCTTTTCTTGTTTTTATCGGCGCTCTGTTTTTACTCCCATTAGTTAATCAAGAGAGGGTGGAAAACAATGATGTTAATTAAACGAATTGATCATATTCAACTAGCAGCACCAACTGGCGGTGAAGACAAAGCTCGTACATTTTTTCAAGATGTTCTTTCCTTGCAAGAAGTCGAAAAACCCCTTGAATTAAAGAAAAATGGTGGCGTATGGTTTTCAAATGGACATATTCATATTCACGTGGGCATTGAAGAATCTTTCCTTCCAGCAAAAAAAGCACATCCAGCTTTCGAAGTGTCCGATATAGAAGCACTCGCTTCCCAGATAACAGAGAAAGGTGTAGCTATTCAGCACGACGATCGATTACCAGGTGCAAAACGGTTTTATGTAAATGATCCTTTTGGTAATCGATTAGAATTTTTAGAATGGCTAGCAGAATAAAAAATTACTCGAAAAATAAGTTTATCCAACCCGACTTCCGCTTCTTGCGGGAGTTTTCTTCCACACCAACTGTGTCACTGCGTCTTTCCATAACGACATTGTCTCGCCAAACCCCATCCATTTCCCCCATCTTTTCATGCGTTCCAACCACACGAAATCCACATTTTTTATGGAGATTAATACTTGCTACATTTTCGGGGAATATGACTGCTTTTAATGTCCAAAATCCTTGTTGCTCGGATACAGTAATGAGTTCTTGAAGTAGTTTCCTGCCAACACCTTTGCCTTTAGCATTTGGATGCACATAGATGCTGACTTCTCCAACGCCTGCATAGACTGGCCGTGCAGATGTAAAGAGCACTTTCGCCCATGCCAACACTTGATTATTTTCTTCTGCAACCAAATGACATTGAGGGTGAGCAGCTTCCATCCATTTCTCAAATGTAGGTGCTTGTGTTTCAAATGTGGCATTTTTAGATTTTATGCCTTCTTCATAAATGTCTTTTACTTGTGGCCAATCTTTAGGTGTCATATAACGAATATTTATTTCCACGGTCAGGCTCCATTCTTTTTAAAATTAATTTTATCAAAGTAGTTGCATTTTGCAATCAACAAGCGTATAAATAGATTAAAGAGGTGAAACATGGATAACAAACGTGATCTTTTTCAAACATTAACTCGCCGCTTCGGTCTTTTGAATAAAAACTGTTGTACTGCTGAAGGTATAGAGATTTCAACAGTGCATAGTCATATATTATATGAAATCGGGAAACAACACAGTCCAACGATGCAACAAATTGCCGATACTCTAGCAATTGACGTTACGACTTTTAGTCGCCAAATTCAAACCTTAATCAAAATGAAATTAGTTTCCAAGTCCCCTTCTTTAGACGATAAACGCTTTTACAACTTATCTTTAACTGAAGAAGGACAAAAACTAGCACAATCAATAGAATCATCAATGAATGCATACTTAGATGAAATATTTTCCCATATGAATGAATTTGAACAAGAGACCGTGTTACGCTCCATTAAATTATTAAACAACGCCATGGCTAAATCAAGCGTGTGCTGTACACCCTACCTATAAGCAAGAGACATCTTGCTTTCTTTATCACCATATACTTGCATTTTACAAATATAAGAAATGAGGAATTCAAATGACAGGTAAAAAAATGAGTTTTAATATCCTAACGAATTGTTGTGAACCATCTATAAAACAGGATTCATCAACTTTGCCAATCGCGATTATTGGTGCAGGACCAATTGGCTTTGCGGCTGCTGCACATTTATCCGCTAAAAATGAAAAGTTCGTCATTTTCGAATCTGGCCATTCAGTTGGCATGAATATTTTGCAATGGGGCCACGTTCGTTTATTCTCTTCTTGGCAATACAATGTCGATAAAGTCGCTTTAAAGCTTTTAGAAGACAATGGCTGGAAAGCCCCCGTCATGAAACGATTGCCATTTGGAAAAGAGCTAGTTGAAGATTACTTAAAGCCTTTGGCCGATTTGCCTCAAATCAAGCCATTCATCAAGTTGAATGCTAAAGTTGTAGCGATAAGCAAACACGGTTTAGATAAAATGAAAAATGCTAATCGCGATGATCAATCATTTGTCCTATATATTGAAACATCTGGTCAAACCGAACGTATTCATGCCAAAGCTGTTATAGACGCAACCGGAACTTGGGCCCAACCGAATCCTGTGAACGCAGATAATGTTTGGACACAGCAAGAAAAATCACTGTCATCTAAAATAACTTATGGCATTCCAGACATTAAAGGCAAAGATCGATCAAGATTTGAAAATAAACGCGTGGCAGTAGTTGGCGGTGGTCATTCTGCTATCAATACTATTTTGGAATTAGCCAATCTGGAAGGGACCGAAATCGTCTGGGTTCTTCGCAAAAAGAGAGTGGAAGAAGTATACGGTGGCGAAGCTTTAGACGCTCTTCCAGCAAGAGGTCAACTAGGATCGCGCATTCACCAA
>NZ_JBATUX010000116.1:0-16741 GCF_049671445.1 Paenisporosarcina sp.
CATTCGTATCTTATCAATAAGCAATTGATAGTTGGGTACTACTGACTTCATGGATTGTAGTGGAAGGCGGCGACTCCAGCGGGATCAGCGGGACAGGTGAGACCCCGCAGCAGATCGCGAAGCGACCGAGGAGGCTCAACGTCCGCTCCGCGGAACGCGTCCGCCTGAAACGGAAATCAACAATATTTATGAATCAATCTTTTATCCAAAACACCTGAAACACTGGATTTATGGAACTATATTATATACTTTCTTTAAAAAAAACGCCGAACAAATGTCGGCGTTTCACAAACGATTTTACTCTTGTGTCATTTTTTCGTATTGCTCAGCCGTCATTAATGAGTCGATCTCAGTAACATCCGTTGGTTCGATAACGACCATCCATGCATTTTCGTATGGAGATTCATTAACAAATTCAGGGCTATCTTCTAAGTCACTGTTCACTTCAACTACTTTTCCACTGATTGGTGCATAAAGCTCAGAAACCGTTTTAACAGATTCAACACTGCCAAATGGTTCGTTTGTTTTAATATCGTCGCCTACTTGTGGAAGTTCAACAAATACAATATCACCAAGCTCAGATTGTGCGAAGTGCGTGATACCGATACGTGCTTTCCCATCTTCAACTTTAACCCATTCGTGTTCTTCAGAGTATCGTAAATCTTTTGGTGTGCTCATTAATAACCCTCCAAATATGTAATATATTCAACTTCAGTTTGACATAATTTTTGCCTAAAGACAAGAACAGAAAATTAGCGTTTCCAATTCTCAATAAAATCAGATTCTTTAAAACCCAATGTAACTTTTGAGCCATCTGTAACAAGAGGTCGCTTGATTAACATTCCGTCTGAAGATAGCAATTCAAATTGCTCATCATCTGACATGGTTGGAAGTCTATCTTTCAACCCAAGCTCACGGTATTTCATGCCACTTGTGTTATAAAATTTCTTGAGTGGTAGACCACTTGTCTCCACAATTTTTTTCAATTCTTCTATTGTAGGTGGTGTTTCCACAATATGTACATCATGATACGATAATCCTTCTGCATCTAACCAAGCTTTGGCTTTGAGGCATGATCCACATTTAGGATATCCGTAATAGGTTATTGCCATTCTTCATCAACCTCCTCGATTTCATTCATTTTACCAAAAAAAATCCCAAACGCCTCATGAGAAGCGTTTGGGATTTCAATTAAACGATATACTTCTCAGCATCAATTAACTTGACAGACGCTTCACGTTTTTTCGCGATAACGTTGTAAGGGGTAGAACGTGTTAATTTACGAAGTGCAGAAAGCATCATGCGTAAGTTGTCACCTTCAACCGCTGCAATTAATGTTTCTTTCGCATCTTTTTCTATACATTCAAATGCTTCTTGGCAGAAGATTTGTGTGTATAAAAGTTTTTGGTTCGCTTTCTCAGCTCCCACTTTTTGAATCGCTTTTTCTGTACGAAGAACTGCTGATTCCATTGCGAATAAGTTATTGACGATGTCCGCAATATTGACTAGCACTTCTTGTTCAGATTCAAGCTTTGTACCATAACGTTGTGCAGCTAAACCTGCTGCTAATAATGCGATTTTCTTAGCATTTTGAACAAGCTTTTTTTCTTGCGCTAAAGGAGCATCTTCAATCTCTTCAGGCATCATCATTAACAACTCTTCTTGAAGAGCCTGAGCCTTTTGTAAGATTGGAAGTTCACCTTTCATTGCTTTGCGTAAGAATGTGCCCGGTACTAGTAGACGGTTAATTTCATTTGTTCCTTCGAAAATACGGTTGATACGTGAGTCCCGGTAAATGCGCTCTACTTCATACTCTTGCATAAAGCCGTAACCACCATGTAATTGAACTGCTTCATCTGCAATATAATCCAATACTTCTGTACCGAAAACTTTGTTGATTGAACATTCAATTGCATATTCTGCAATCGATGCTGCAATTGCTTTACCGTCTTTTTGCTCGTCGGCACTCAATTGACTCATGCGATCCTCAAAGTATCCTACTGTGCGATAAATTAAACTCTCAGAAGCATAGAGTCTAGAAGCCATTGTTGCTAATTTTTCTTTTGTTAAATTGAAAGAAGAAATTGGCGTTTTAAATTGTTGACGTTGATTTGTATAAGCTACAGCTAATTCAAAGGCACGTTTAGAAGCACCGACTGTACCTACCCCTAATTTGTAACGACCAATGTTTAAGATGTTAAATGCGATTACATGACCACGACCAACTTCACCAAGTAAGTTGTCAGCAGGTACTTGAGCGTCTTGAAGAATTAATGTACGAGTTGAAGAAGATTTAATCCCCATCTTTTTCTCTTCAGCACCTACAGAAACACCTGAATATTCACGTTCAACGATGAACGCAGAGAATTTGTCTCCGTCAATTTTTGCATACACAACGAAAACGTCAGCAAAGCCAGCGTTGGTAATCCATTGTTTTTCACCATTTAAAACAAAATGTGTACCTTCTGCATTCAGTTTAGCTGTTGTTTTAGCTCCTAATGCATCTGAACCCGAACCTGGTTCTGTCAATGCGTATGCAGCAATTAATTCACCCGTTGCAAGCTTCGGTAAATATTTTTGCTTTTGATCTTCATTTCCGAAAAGAACGATTGGCAATGATCCAATCCCTACGTGTGCGCCATGAGTAATGGAGAATCCACCTGCGCGAGACATTTTTTCAGCAATTAGAGCTGAAGAAACTTTATCTAGTGCAAGACCACCATATTCTTCTGGAACGTCTGCACCAAGTAAACCAATGTCCCCTGCAGATTTTAATAGTTTTACGGAATGTTCAAATTCATGATTTTCCAGTTTTTCAATAACCGGTACTACTTCTTGTGCTACGAAGTCTTCCGTTGTTTTCGCAATCATTTTATGTTCATCTGTAAAATCTTCGGGTGTAAAAACGCGATCTAACGCTACGTCTTCAACTAAGAAACTTCCACCTTTAATCATGTTAGCGATTGTGTTTGTCATGTTTATTTTCCTCCTGTTTTTTAAATCTATTTGTAGAACTTTTTGTTTTACTTTTTGATTGGCCCTAGTAGTCTATACTTTTGATTTCCGTTACAACGCCCTTTCATGTTTCGAAGCTAGCATAGCGTTGCAGCTCACTTTCATGTTTCGAAGCTAGCAAAGCGATGCAGAAACAGAAACAGGTGGACGCTTTCCGCGGGCGGTCCGTGAGCCTCCTCGTCGCAAACTCCTGCGGGGTCTCACCTGGACACGCTTTTCCCGCTGGAGTCGCCGCCTTTCACTACAATCACTAAAACGAACAGTAATAGATAACATAGCTAGCTTGATATGAAGTGATATGGAGCAAAACAGCGAAGACTCCTGAGGGATTAGCGAGACAGTCGAGACCCCGCAGAAGCGAAGCGACGAGGAGTCTTGGCGCTCGCCCTAGGAAAGCGTAGCTGTTTTGCGGAATATCAAAATCTGTATTTACCATAGCTTTTTATTAAAGTATTTCAAATACGCCGGCTGCACCCATACCTCCACCAATACACATCGTGACGACACCGAATTGCTTACCTTGACGTTTTAATTCATGAATCATTTTTAACGTTAATATTGAACCGGTTGCACCAAGTGGATGTCCAAGTGCAATTGCACCACCATTAACATTTACTTTGTTAATATCAATTCCTAAATGGCGAACTACTTGAATTGATTGAGAAGCAAATGCTTCATTTAATTCCCATACATCAATGTCTTCAATAGAAAGACCGGCAATTTTCAACGCTTTAGGAATTGCAACAATCGGTCCGATTCCCATAATTTCTGGAGGCACTCCGCCTACTGCAAATGACAAGAATTTCGCCATTGGTTTCAAGCCTTGAGCGGTTGCAACTTCACGATCCATGACAAGAACAGCGCCTGCACCATCAGATGTTTGAGATGCATTTCCTGCTGTAACGGTACCGCGTGCGTTAAATGCTGGACGAAGTTTTGCGAGTGTCTCTATATTCGTGCCAACACGAACACCTTCATCCATTTCAAACATAAATTTCTTTTCTTGCAATTTATTATTTTCATCAAGATACCGTTTCACTACTTCTACGGGTACGATCTCATCTTTGTATTTTCCAGATGCAATGGCTGCCGCTGCGAGCTCATGTGAACGCACTGCAAACGCGTCTTGATCTTCACGCGTAATCCCATATTTTAATGCAACTTGTTCGGCTGTATGCCCCATACCCATATAGTATTGTGGAGCCGTCTCAGCTAATGTTGCGTTAGGGCGAATCGTATTTCCCATCATTGGCACCATACTCATAGACTCAACCCCACCTGCAATAATGGCTTGTGAGTGACCGAGCATAATACGTTCTGCAGCATAGGCAATTGATTGAAGTCCTGATGAACAGAATCTGTTGATCGTAATGGCCGGTGTAGTATCTGGTAAGCCAGCAAGTGCTCCAATATTTCGCGCTACATTCATTCCTTGTTCTGCTTCAGGCATCGCGCAACCTAAAATTAAATCATCTATTGGACCATCATATCCACCAGCTCGTTTTAATGTTTCTTTTACAACTAATGCACCAAAATCATCTGGTCTCACTGTTGCAAGGGAGCCTTTTTTCGCTTTCCCTACAGGTGTTCTAGCACCTGCTACTATTACTGCTTCGCGCATAAGTTCTCCTCCTCTTTACCACTTCAAACATTAGTTACGAAGCGGCTTTCCTTTCACCAACATGTTTTGCATTCTGGCTTGAGATTTTGGTTCAGCAACTAAACTTAAAAATGCTTCACGCTCTAAATCGAGCAAATATTGTTCGTCAACTAACGTGCCATATGGGACTTTTCCGCCCGATAATACAATTGCTAATTTCTTTGCGATTTTCAAATCATGCTCGCTGATGAATCCAGATAAAAACATACCTTCTGCACCAAGTAATAGAGTTGCATAACCTGATTCACCTGTTACTGGTACTTTTTCACGAAGTGGCGCTTTGTAGTTATTTTCGTATAAACTCAGCGCTGCTTGTTTCGCATCATATAGTAAGTGATCAGCATTTACACTTATACCATCAACAAAATTCAGGAAGTTATTTTCGCGTGCTTCTTCTCCTGAAGTCGATACTTTAGCCATTGCAATTGTTTCAAAAACTTTATTTGCTACATATTGATAATCTATGTGTACGCCGTTAGGCAATCCTTTTAAATGTTTCATGTACAACTCTTTATTCCCACCACCACCAGGAATAAGGCCAACTCCAGCTTCTACTAATCCCATATATGTTTCATGAGACGCTTGAATATGAGCAGCAGGTAAGCAAACTTCCGCTCCTCCACCTAGTGTCATTCCGAAAGGTGCTGCAACAACTGGTTTTGAACTGTATTTAATTTTCAACATCGCATTTTGGAATGAACGAACAACAAAATCAAGTTCAAAAATATTATCATCTTGTGCTTCCATTAAGATCATGCCAAGGTTGGCACCAACACAGAAGTTTTTGCCTTGATTGCCAATGACAAGGCCTTTAAAATTCTTCTCAACTTCATCAACTGCGAAGTTAATCATTTGAATAATATCGAGTCCAATGGCATTTGATTGTGAATGGAATTCCAGTAATGCAATACCATCCCCTAAGTCGATTAAACTCGCGCCAGAATTTTTCTTGATAACACCATGCTTTTTCTTGTAACGTTTTAAATCAATGACTTTTTCATTCATTGGAACCAATGAATATCCTTCACCGTTGAAGAAATACAAATCTCCATTGTCTTCTTTATAGAAGGAATCAAATCCTTGGTCGAGTAGACTTTGTGCGAAAGTTGGAATTTCCATGCCTTGCGCAGCCATTTTTTCTATTGATTCTTTCACGCCAATAGCATCCCATATTTCAAATGGACCCTGCTCCCAACCAAATCCCCACTTCATTGCATTGTCGATTGCCACAATGTCGTCAGCTATTTGACCATGTAATTTTGCAGAGTACGTAAGTGTCGGTGCTAAAATACTCCAAAGTAACTCTCCAGTACGATCATTTGCATATGTTAACGTTTTCACTTTTGCAGCAAGTCCTTTTTGTTGTTTTGCCATTTCCAGTGAAGGCGTTTTCAATTTTTTCACAGGCAAGTATTCCATCGTTTCAGGATCTAACTCTAGAATTTCTTTCCCTTTTTTAACGAAGAACCCTTGCCCAGACTTAGCCCCTAACCAACCATTTTCAAGCATTTTCGTAATCATCGCTGGTAATTCAAACACTTTTTGTTCATCACCAGTTGTTTGATCAAATACATTTTTTGCTACATGTCCGAATGTATCAAGCCCTACGACATCTAGTGTACGGAATGTTGCAGATTTAGGACGTCCAATGGCAGGTCCTGTGACCGAATCTACTTCTCCAACAGAATATCCTCTAGCCAACATTTCACGAAGTGTGACTAGGAGGCCATAAGTACCTATACGGTTCGCAATAAAGTTTGGAGTATCTTTCGCTATTACAACACCTTTTCCAAGTCTGTCTTCTCCGAATTCTTTCATAAATTCAATTACTTCTGTCGATGTTGATGTTGATGGAATCACTTCAAGCAATTTTAAATATCGTGGTGGATTGAAGAAATGTGTACCAAGGAAGTGTTTTTGGAAATCTTCCGAGCGACCTTCAGCCATTGCATTAATGCTTATACCTGATGTGTTAGAACTAATGATAGTTCCCGGTTTGCGAACAGCGTCAATTTTCTCGTAAAGACCTTTTTTAATGTCGAGGTTCTCAACAATCACTTCAATAATCCAATCGACATCTTTTAATTTATTTAAGTCGTCTTCAAAATTTCCAGCTGTCAATAAGGCTAGATTTTTCTTTGACGCTAATGGTGCAGGCTTTTGCTTAAGTAGTTTGTCTAAAGATCCTTGGGCAATTTGGTTACGAGCTTTTGGGTTTGCTTTGTCCTCATCCGATAAATTACGAGGTACCATATCAAGCAATAATGTAGGAATTCCGATATTCGCTAAGTGAGCTGCAATACCTGAACCCATCACACCAGAACCTAAAACTGCAGCTTTTTTAATTTGATAAGTCACGTGCAAAGCCTCCTTTATTTTTTGAATGAATACTCATTCATTTTTTAATCAAAAAAAATAGAAACAACCTCTATACCTCTTAGTCTATTTCATTTTCACTATTTTCGCAATATTTAAATGATGAATTATAAATGATTTTTTTTGAGGAAATTGTTTTTCTATGAGACACTAAATCATCTTCCCGTCAAAGGCATTATATGATTACTTTATAGATATGTGAAGTTTTTATCCAGTATTCTAAGTTGATTCAGACATTGACTACTATATTCACCGCACTTTCATAATATGTCATTGTTTATATAGAAAGAAATAAATTTCCTCGAAAAATTATGTATATAAAATATCACCTTACTCACACTAAATAAAGAAATCCTAAGGAGGAACAGTTAATGAACTTGTTTTCACAACCAAAAGAGCAACAAATGGTTTTTCCAGAACCACCAAAAATGGTTTCAACAAAAGATTTTAGCTATCTCACTGATATGATGTCTTGGAATTTATTAGCGGCAAAAAAAATGAATTGGGCCGCTCAAAATTGCCAGTTGCCTGACTTGAAAAAAGAGTTTGAAGCAGCAGAACAAATGCATAGCAATCATTATGATGAGTTCTTAAAGCTTTTAAAACAAAGTGAAGGAGGAGCTGTGTCGTGAATCAACAAACCGTAAAAAATCCAGAAACACCACATGCTGAAACACCACAATTAAACGATCGCGACATCTTAAATGATGCCCTTGCTACCGAAAAATATTTATGTAGTTCTTATACAACTGCCATGCATGAAGCAAGCCATGACGCATTATATCAAGTGATTTTCACACAGTTAAGAGATACATCTAAACAACAACGAAGTTTTTATGATCTTATGTTCACTCATGGTTGGTATACACTTACTCCTGCAGACACACAAGAAATCCAACAAGCGACACAACAATTCCAAGGCTACAAACAACAACTTCAATAGCAAAACAAATTGCTATCAGTATGAAGTGAAACGGTGTAAACTGTTCCTATAGAACAATAGGAGGAACAGACATGAACTCAATTTCAACTGCTGAACAATTTAATAATATTATTTCTTCAGATAAAGAAGTCATTGTGAAGTTTACTGCAGGATGGTGCCCTGACTGTACACGTATGGATATGTTCATCGACCCAATTATCGAAGAATACAATCAATATTCTTGGTATGAAGTTAATCGCGATGAGCTTCCTGAAATCGCTGAACAATATGATGTTATGGGTATTCCCAGCCTTTTAATTTATCAAAACAATGAAAAAAAAGCACATTTGCATAGTGCAAACGCAAAATCACCTGATCAGATAACTGATTTTCTTAAAAGCCAAAAAGGATAGACCTCGTGTCTATCCTTTTTTGTGAGTTATGAGTTCATGAATTTTTTTGATATACTAAATTAAAATAGTACTTGAGGTGGAAAATGATGAAACAAGAATTAGATGTACAGCAATTAAAAGACAAAATAAAGTATTACGAAAATATTATTAATAATATGTCTGCACCAGTCATTCCTTCCGTGGTTCCTGGCACAATATTGATACCTATTGCCGGATACATGTTTAAAGAACGTTTCGATATGATTCAAACTAAAACGCTACAATATTCAGCGATTCACCGTGATACAGAGCGAGCTATTTTCGACTTTACAGGTGTAGCCGTGGAGGATGTTGCTTCATTTGACTACAATGATTTAGCAACAGAGATTTTCCAATTAAATAGTTCGTTAAAACTGATGGGCATTCGACCAATTTACGTTGGATTTAATCCCCGCTTCGTTCGTGAGATTGTACATGCAGGAATTCATGTAGAAATTGAAACATATGTCAGTTTCCGAGCGGCTCTAAAAAAATTATTACAAGAAAGCAACCAGTCTCTTCACTCTCTTGGGTGAAATTCTGATTGTTTTTTTTTTTGCTAAAATAAAAAATCGGATAATCTTTTACTTTCTTTTTCTTACTAAAGGTACTTCAATCTATTAATAATTTTCCGCATCTTATTACTTGAAAATTAGTTTAATATACTTTACATTTGAATTAGTACTTTTTTGTAATGATTATAAATAAGGAGTGAATATGATGAAAAAGCATTTAACAACCAACCAAGGAGTGCCGATTGGTGATAATCAAAATTCACGCACAGCTGGTGAACGTGGACCAACACTTATGGAGGATTATCAATTAATTGAAAAATTAGCTCACTTTGATCGTGAACGTGTCCCTGAACGTGTAGTCCATGCTCGTGGTGCAGCTGCACATGGTACATTTGTTTTGAAGAATAGTATGAAAAAATATACTCGAGCTGCATTCTTACAATATGAAGGTCAAGAAACGCCATTGTTTGCTCGTTTTTCAACAGTAATTCATGGTCTTCACTCTCCTGAAACAGCTCGTGACCCACGTGGATTCTCTGTGAAGTTCTACACAGAAGAAGGAAACTATGATTTTGTTGGAAATAATTTGCCTGTATTCTTTATCCGAGATGCAATTAAATTCCCAGACGTAATTCATTCATTAAAACCAGATCCACGCACAAATCTTCAAGATGCAGCGCGTCTTTTTGATTTCATGGGATTAACTCCTGAATCGACAAATATGTTAATTCACTTATTTACAGATGAAGGAATTCCACAAGATTACCGTCACCTACGTGGTTCTTCCGTCCATTCTTTCAAATGGATTTCTGCAGAAGGAAAAACTACATATGTGAAATTACGTTGGGTGCCTAAACAAGGCGTGAAAAACTTATCGATCGAAGAAGCAGCTGAACAGCAAGGAAAAGATTTCAGTCATGCGACGCGTGATTTATATGATGCGATCGAAAATGGAGATTACCCTGAATGGGATTTATTTGTTCAAACATTGAAACCTGAAGACATGGATAACTTTGACTTCGATCCGCTTGATGCCACGAAAGATTGGTTAGAGAAAGACTTCCCTTACGAGTTGGTCGGAACAATGACATTAAATCGTAATGTGGATAATTTCTTTGCAGAAACAGAATCAGTAGGTTTCAATCCTGGTGTTCTTGTACCGGGTATCCAGCCTTCTGAAGATAAAATGTTGCAAGGTCGTTTGTTCTCTTATTCAGATACACAACGCTACCGTATTGGTGCAAACTATTTACAATTACCAATCAATGCACCAAAATGTCCGTTCTCGAATAATCAACGCGATGGTGCAATGCCATTTGGTCAACAAATGTCTCGTGTAAATTACGAACCGAATAGTTTCGATTCAGAACCTAAAGAAGCGCCTGAATTCAAAGAATTTGACCAACCAATCTCAGGAGTTGCAGGTAAAAATGCAATTGAAAAAACGAATAACTTCGGTCAAGCTGGTGAAATTTATAGAAGTTATGATGAATCGACAAAACAAGCATTAATTAAAAACCTACTTGATCAATTCTCAGGAATCGAGAATCGTGATATTGTAGGTCGAGTAATTGCCAACCTTCACCGTGCAGATGAATCTTTAGGACATGCTTTAGCTGAAGGTTCAAACGTCGACGTTCATCGTTATTTGTAAGTTTAAGAGAAAAATAGTTACTTTCTTTACTATTTAAATTTGATATTAAAAGAGTTTTTCCGTATGTTAAAACAGACGGAAAAACTCTTTTTTATATGTTGCTATTGCTCTCCCAGTCTTTACTTACTTTCCGAATGAGGTGAAATCATGCGAACACAATTAGACGTTAAAGGACTCTCTCAATATGACAATTCAATAAACTCCAATTATCAAGCCTCTGCATGTGGACCTGTGACGACTTTGAGCATCCTCCGATATTGGATGCCAAACGCTTGCCCATATGATACCAATCAATTATATCGGTTACTAGGAAGTACTAGTATTGGATTATTTACTTGGCGTTTAAAACGTAATTTACGTAAGATTCTTGGACCGACGTGGGAAGTAAATACCTGTTCAATTGACGAGGCAAAATTTGAACTTCTTGAAGGACGTCCAGTTGCATGTAAATTTGATCGCTATTTTACTTTTCGCTGGTTTGGCACGTATGAATTTGCCTATCACTGGGTTCCACTCATCGGGTTTGAAGAAAATAAAAACGGCTTAACGCTTATTCTCCATGATAATGGTGGAAGAAATCGCGAAAGCCGCATTCGATATGTTTCATATGAAAAGAATCAAGACATCTTGACGTTTGTTAAAATCGTCCCACATGCCAATGATTAGTTTTCCTTGTGCAACTTATTATTAGATGGGATACAAAGACCGTGCGTACCTACTTGTAATACCAAAGCCGGCTTGATCAAGTTGAAGCATCAGTTCATTACTGTATGATGGTATGAGTAACTCATCCAGTTCAATTGGCAAATCCATTTCACAATGAATCTTCGCTAGTTTTTTAGATAAACGTAACATATCGAGATTTTCATTAATTTTCTTTTGTTGTCCTGGTTTCAATTCATGTAATGAATCGATAACTCCTTCTACTGATCCATAAGTTTGTATCAACTGAAGGGCACTTTTCGGACCAATCCCTTTTACTCCAGGGTACCCGTCACCTGAGTCACCCATGAACGCTTTAACATCTGCAAACACAGACGGTTCAATTTGATACTCTTCCAAAAATCGCTCATAAGTAAATTCATCATAAATGGTGTACCCTTTTTTAGTAAAAGCGATTTTAGTTGTTGGAGTTAGTAATTGCAATAAATCTTTATCTCCACTTACGATTGTAATATTGGCTTCGTCTTGCCATTTGCAAGCCATTGAACCGATTAAATCATCCGCTTCCATTCCTACTTCCCCAAAGTTCTGCCACCCAAGCATTTTAGATATATCCTTTGCCATATCAAATTGTGGAATCATTTCTTCAGGAGGTGCTGGTCGATTAGATTTGTATCCATCAAACAAATCATTTCGAAATGTATGCATCCCCATATCCCAACAAATCGCCATATGAGTTGGTTTCATCATTTGCTTTGCTGATAAAACGTGACGTGCAAATCCTTGCACACCGTTTGTCGGAACCCCATGTTCGTTACGAAAATACTGATTAAAAACAGATGTTGCAAAAAACGATCGAAATAGTAAAGCCATGCCATCGACTAATAAAATATGTGGTTTTTCTACGGATTGCATATTATCTCCTCTTTTCTTTCAACTATTTTGCTATTTCCCCCTAGAATATCTTCATATAATCTTCTCTATTAGTATAGCAAATTTAGCTATAGAATTTCGAAAAACATTGATTTACAAAGGCTTGATGCGTGTTGATTCTGGGTAAAGTAAGAGTAGATAAAATAGAATGGGGATAAACTAATGGATATACATAATGGTTCATTATATTGGCCAACCACTTACCCTGAACAAGGGCCTAGAAATGTCCCTGAGCGCTTAGATACTTATGATGTGATCATTGTTGGTGGAGGCATGTCAGGTTCTTTATCTGCTCTTGCTTTAGTAGAAGCTGGACTTAGCGTCGCAATACTCGATAAACGTCAGATGGCAACAGGAAGTACAATGGCAAACACTGGACTTCTTCAATATTCAAATGACATCATGCTACATGAATTGATTGATCAAATTGGAGAACGTGATGCTGTACGTTTTTATAAACTTTGCTTTGAATCTGTAAAGAATTTAGAGAAATTGGCGAAAAGACTTCCTATATCACCCAACTACATTGTACGTCCAAGTATTTGTTATGCTAGCACTGAGGAAGATGTTGAAAAAATAAAAGTTGAATATGAAACACTTAAAAAATATGACTTTCCTTGTGCATATTGGGGACAAGAAGAAATTTCAGACAATATGCCTTTTAGTAAAGCAGCTGCTCTCGTAACGTATGAGGATGCCGTAGTGAATCCATACAAATTTGTTCATGGTGTTTTGGATTTAGTTGAAGAAAAAGGTGGTCATTTATTTGAGTTTGTGGAAGTAAATGATGTCATTACTGAAGAAGAATCTGTGTCCATTCGAACATCTGCTGGTGAATTTACAGCCAAAAACATTGTCTATACGAGTGGATATGAAACAGTTCCAGTTGGTAAACGAATTGGTTCTGATATCAATCGATCGTTTGCCATTGTGACAAAACCAATCAGCAACTTTAATGACTGGTATAAGCAATCTATGATTTGGGAAACAAAGCGTCCCTATTTGTATATACGAACAACTCCAGAAGGTCGCATTATTGCCGGTGGACTGGATGAAAATATAAAACATGCCCCACAGTCACTAGCATATATTGAAGATCGTGCAGAAAAATTAAGTAAGCAATTACAGGAGCTATTCCCTAATTATCAAATCGAATATGACTACTCATATGGTGCGACTTTCGGAGAATCTATTGATAACTTACCTTTTATCGGCCAACATCCAACCAAAGATAGGCATTACTATTTACTCGGATATGGTGGCAATGGGACAGTATATAGCATGTTGGGGTCACACATTTTACGTGATTTAATTTTGTGTGGCGATCACCCTGATGGTGACCTTGTTACATTGGATCGAAAATATGGAGTAAAATAGTCTCCACTTGTTAAGTCAGCTATCATCGGATCAACTATCTACTAAAGAAAACCACTGCTAGAAGCAGTGGTTTTCTCGTTTATAATAACTCTTGAATGGTTTTTGCTAATGCATCCCGTGTTCTTGGTAAGTTATTTTTAATATCTTCGTTGCTCCAAGGTTCTTCTGAATAAAAACTAGCGAATGATTGATTTTCATATCTTGGTACCACGTGCATATGGTAATGCGATAAATCGTCCATTTTTCCGCCGTTTTGGCAAATCGTAATACCGTCGGGATTAAATAACTTTTTAATAGCCATTGAAAGTAATTGAGAAGCCTTCATTACAGCAATAGCTGTTTCTGAATCAAACTCGTCTACATAACAAAAATGCTTCTTAGGTAAAATTAATGTATGTCCTTCGTTAAAAGGATCATGGTCTAAAAAACAACAAACAAGATCATTTTCATAAACCACATGGACTAATACCTCTTTATTTACCAATGCACACCCTAAACATTCCGAACGCTCATGTGTATTATCTTTTTCCACACAACTCACCTCTTTAACAATTTCTTACAATAATAGTATCATATCTTTTCATCTCATAAGTCCCTTTTGAATGACGCTGAACATTTTCTTGATAATAAAATAGCACTTCAATTCATTGATAATCTCTGTAGCAGAGAACCAAGAATTGAAGTGCCTTTATTTTTTGTTTGACGTGGTAATTTTTGTACTTCTATTGTGTTTATTAGATAGCTACAGTTACTTTCTTTGAATAACTGGCAATGCCTGTTTCATTTTTCATATGAGTACTAATACGTTCAATATCAGTGCTAAAAATCCGATCCTCTACCATTGACGGGATAAATGAACGGAATTCATTCCATTTATCTTGTAGAGATGGAGACATTTTGTCTTTCCCACGATATTCAGTTCCTTGAAGAGCGCAAAAAGTTTCTATTGCCAACACACGTCGGGCATTTTGAATCATCATGCCAGCGTGACGAGCGCCGATTGTTCCCATACTAACATGATCTTCTTGATTGGCTGACGATGGAATTGAATCCACAGATGCTGGATGTGCTAACGTCTTATTCTCTGAAACTAAACTAGCAGCTGCATACTGCAAAATCATGGCCCCTGATTGAAGTCCCGGTTGTGGACTAAGGAATGGTGGCAATCCTTCGTTTAATTGAGGATTTACCAATCGTTCGATTCGTCGCTCTGATACATTCGCAAGCTCTGCTACTGCTAATTTTAGAAAGTCCATTGCAAAAGCAATTGGCTGTCCATGGAAGTTACCACCAGAAATAATGACTTCTCCATCTTCAAAAATGAGTGGATTATCTGTCGCTGCATTCATTTCAATTTCAAGCTTCTCTTTCACGTACCCAAGGACTTGCCAGCTCGCACCATGTATTTGTGGAATGCATCTTAGTGAATATGCATCTTGTACACGTTTCTCCCCTTGTGTTGTCACGAGTTTACTGCCTTCTAACCACTCAAGCATCCTCCGAGCTACATCCACTTGTTCTACATAGCCACGTGCTTGATGAACAGCGGGATGAAAAGCATCTGTAATGCCATGTAGTGCTTCCATCGTCATTGCTGCAATCCATTCACTTTGATATGCTAGTGTCTCCGCTTCCAACCAGTTCACTACACCTTGAGCTGTCATTGCTTGAGTTCCATTAATAAGAGCTAATCCTTCTTTTGCTTCTAACACAACTGGATCCATACCACGAGCTGCCCACACATCTGAAGCGGCAACATGTTGACCATTGTTCCATACAAATCCTTCGCCAACTAATACAAGCGCTAAATGTGACAAAGGAGCCAGATCCCCAGAAGCCCCAAGAGATCCTTGAGAAGGGATTACTGGATGTATCTGATGGTTGACCATATATGCTAACCGTTCTAATACCTCAACTCGAATTCCTGAAAACCCTTTCAATAATGCATTCAATCTTAGAACGACCATCGCACGAGACACACGTTCTTCAAAAGGCTCGCCAATACCACATGCGTGTGAGCGAATTAAATGAAGCTGTAATGCTCGAACATCTGCCTCATTAATACTGACATCGCTGAATTTACCAAATCCCGTATTAATCCCGTAGACGGTTTTACCTTCTCTTACGATTCTTTCGACAGCTTCACGGCTTTTTTGAACACGAACTAAGGCACTTTTATCTAAATCTATTTTTTCTTGTTGAAATAAAATGGATCGCATTTCTTCTAAATGTAAGTTCCCACCTGTTAATAAAACCATATTAAACACCCCTCTGTTTCGAGTATAAATGCGACATATTATAAGTTCAATTGTTATTTTCCAAATTCTAACAAGATACAGTGGTAGTGTATCACCGTGTCAAAGTGTTAAAATAGAAAATATTCACAATTTTTTAAAGGGGAGATTCTTATGAATTGGCAATCTATGTTTCATTATCATCAGTGGGCAACTCAAAAACTACTCAATCACGTTGAATCAAAGGACGAAGCAATTTTTCACCAAGTGGCAAAGAATTCATTTAAAACAATTAGCGAAACCTACTCACACGTCCTAAGTGTGGACTATCTATGGTTCAAAAGATTAACTGGTATTGAAAAGCCTGAATGGAAAGAATTTGACGGTAGTACGGTGACAGTCACTAAAGAAGGTTTTGCAAATTTACATAATGAGATGGAACAATTTTTTGGAACACTGACAAATGAACAGTGGAAAGACACTTTGCACTTTACGAATTTGAAAGGCGATCCGTTTTCGAATACAAGGGAAGAAATGTTTTTCACATTTATTAATCATTCTTCCTATCACCGTGGTCAAGTGACCTCTTTCTTAAGACAGTTTGATTTAGATGGAATACCCGTTGATTATATTTATTTCTCAAAAGAAACCCAAAACTAATAGATGGAGGTTTTCCCTTGTCCTTTCCTGTATTAGAGACAAATAGACTTCGATTAATCGAGTTGAATTCAACACATGCTGAGCATCTTTTCAATCAGTTTTCCCGTGAAGATGTAACGCGTTACTATGGTATGGATCCCTTATCGACATTGGAACAAGCAGAAAAAATGATTACTAATATGAATAACGGCTTCACCGAAAAACGCTCAGCTCGTTGGGGTATTCAATTAAGAGAAACAAGCGAAATCGCTGGAACGATCGGCTTGAATAATCTGCAGCTATGGAGTAAAAAATGTGAAGT
>NZ_JBATUX010000117.1:0-7756 GCF_049671445.1 Paenisporosarcina sp.
TCTCCGTATGCATATTCAGCACCGAATTTTTTCGCATGGTCAAACATTTTTGTTGAAAGTTCTGGCCCTAAAATATGTTCAAATCCAGGGTAATTTTCAACTTCTTCAGTATTTGCCATTTGGCCACCAGGAATTCCTCTTTCAATCATTAACGTGGATAAGTTTCCACGTGATGTATATACTGCTGCTGTCATACCCGCAGGACCTGCACCGATAATCACAACGTCATAAATTTTTTCTTCAGACATATAAAAAACCTCCTAAACCCAATGTTCTGTAACAAATGTATAAGATTCATCTAGCTCATTCAACTTTTTTGCTTACGAATCCGAGAATGGTAAAAACTGAATGAGTTCATTAACATATTTCGTTAACGTCGGTGATGTGATTTCATAGTTTTTTGCTAACGCTTTTTTCGTAATTCCTTGAGAACGAGATGATTGGAACATATAATCAGCTGCAGCTGCCAAGGCATTCGGATTTTTAAATACATATCCTTTATCAATTGCTCGCTCAATTAAAACGAACCACATCTGAAACAAAAATGATGCATCAATTGTGACAGGACGGTTTTTCACATACAATACTTCAGTAGCATCAACTGCTCGCATAAATGAAATCTCAGCTGGTTGTTTGGCTTCAAATTCATGTCCAAGTGAAATAGCGAGTAACCATTTTTCCATAGTAGAATACGATTCAACATTTACCCATTCAGGATGTGCTATGATTTCTTGTTTATGAGCAGTCTTGCCTAATAAAAACAAACCAAACATCCGCTCACTTCGATAAGCATTTTCTAATTTTTCAACAACAAAGTCTCTGTTATGCTCCATCCCTTGCAGTGCTTCGCCTTCAACTTGCCCAGCCCAAGGCTCAAGACCTTGCTTTTCTGGATCAATATTGATTAATTGTTTCCATGCAAAACGCGCCTCTTTTTCATGATCCGAAAAATACGCTGAATGTGACAACCAGAAATAAAATCCTGGATCGCCTTCATATCCTCGTTTTTGCAATGAACGTAACCATTTATAGGCATCATCGTAACGGCCTACTAAAGCAAATGTCGCTCCAAGCTTATAACGGTGTTCTAACATATATGGTTGAATCTTACTCAATAAATTTAATAAATGATTAAGTTCAAATTCATTTTTTTCATAATAATGAACCACTGCTAAATTACACAAGGCATGTAAATTACCGGTGTTTTCTTCAAGTACTTTGTGTAATAAGGCTTTTGATTGATCGACTTCTCCAATATAGAAATAAGCAAGCGCAAGGTTATTGTACGCCGCCCAAAAGTCTGGATTATCTTCGATTAATTTTTCTAACACTTCGATGGCTTGATCAAAGTTACCTTGTTCCATCATACGTCTGGCTTTTTCTTGAATTATTAAGATTTCACTTCCAAAGTGGTCATCCTCAAATAAAGGCCAGTCATCTTGTTCGGAAAAATCTATGATTTCCATTGCTTCTTCAGCATATACACCACTAAAATCAAGTTCTACGTACTTTTTGGCGAATTTGCGAGCATCAGAAAGAAACCCTAGATGTGCATTGACTTCAGCTAAGAAAAAGATGATTTCCGTTTCATTAGGGTCAAGACTATGCGCGCTTTGCAACAACTCGAGGGCATGGTCATATTTTTCAACTTCCATTTCCACAATTGCATATTGCATTAAAATATGTGGATCGTCAGGACTCAATTCTGCTGCACGTCTTAAATATTTATGCGCTTTGTCAAATTGCTCTCGATTCAGAGCATGTAGCGCTTTTTGATAATAATATTCGCCTGTTGGAATAAACGAGACGATATTCTCTTTTTTAAGTTGTTTTTGTTTTTTCTCCAATTAATGCCTCCGAAAAAATAAAAAGGAACACAAAAGGTTCCTTTTCAGTATCTCTCTATTATATCACACAGGCTCACGATTTACCCTCATGTCGTTTTTGTAACACTTCTAACACATCGTATAGATCCACTTTTTGTTCTTGGAGCAGTACTAGTAAGTGATACAGTAAATCGGCAGCTTCCCATTGCAATTCTTCAGCATCACGGTTTTTCGCAGCAATGACAACTTCGGTAGCTTCTTCGCCAATTTTCTTACCGATTTTATCTACGCCTTTTTCAAATAAATACGTAGTATAAGCTCCTTCAGGCATCGATTGTTCACGATTTTGAATAACTTGAACTAAGTTTGCTAATATCCCAAAGCTTCCTACCGCTTGAACAGGAGTAACGATTTCTTTATGGAAGCAACTAACTTCGCCAGTATGACAGGCTGGACCTTTAGGGAGCACTTCGACTACTAGTGAATCTTCATCACAATCTGCTCTTATTGCAACGACTTGTTGAGTGTTCCCACTCGTCGCACCTTTATTCCATAATTCTTGTCTAGAACGGCTAAAAAACCACGTTTGTTTGGTCTCAACTGTTTTTTTTAGTGACTCTAGATTCATATACGCCACCGTAAGGACTTCTTTTGTTTGTGCATGTTGTACAACAACAGGAATCAGTCCACGATCATCAAATTTTATAGTTTCTAATGAGAAATTATTCATCTAACTGACACTCCTTTCTCTCTTAAAACACTCTTCACTTCTTTTACACTAGTTTCTTTATAATGAAATATAGAAGCAGCGAGTGCCGCATCCACGTCGGTTTTAGTAAATACATCATAAAAATGTTGTGCATTTCCCGCTCCACCGCTCGCAATAACAGGTACACTAACAGCGTCCCGAACTGCTTTCGTCAAAGCGATATCAAATCCACTTTTTTCACCATCTTGGTTCATGGAAGTAAGCAGAATCTCACCTGCTCCTAAACGAGTAGCTTCTTGCGCCCAATTGACTGCAGTCCATTGTGTGTCACGACGACCTCCATGTGTATAGACCATCCACGTATCATGTTCTTTTGACCATTTGGCGTCAATTGCTACAACGATACATTGTGATCCGAAAAATGCAGCCCCTTCTGCAATTAACTCAGGGCGCTCTATTGCTGATGTATTGACAGATACTTTGTCGGCTCCCGCACGCAACATTTTTTTCATGTCTTCAAGTGTCCGTATTCCGCCACCTACTGTAAATGGAATAGCTAGTTCAGCGGCAGATTGACGTACTACATCGACCATTGTTTCTTTGCCTTCATGTGAAGCAGAAATATCTAAAAAAACTAACTCATCTGCTCCTTGTTCATCATAAAATTTCGCTAATTCTACAGGATCACCTGCATCACGTAAAGAAACAAACTGAACCCCTTTAACCACACGACCTTCTTTTACATCTAAACAAGGAATAATTCGTTTGGTTAGCATGAAGTCACCTCATGTAAAACTTCTGGTAAAGTAAATCTATTTTCATATAGTGCTTTTCCAATAATTACTCCACCAATCGTTGTTTGCGAGGCAGCTTGTGCCACTTGACTTACATCAGAAAGTGAACTAATTCCACCCGATACAATTACTTCTGCACCTGTTGCTTCAGCAAGTAATTCATTTGCTAAAATATTCGGTCCAGTTAATGTCCCATCTGTTGCGATATCAGTGAAAATAAACACCTTGGCACCATGCTGTGAAAAATATTGCCCTACTTCTATTGCAGACTTCGTTGACGTCTCTACCCAACCATGCGTGGCAACCATGCCATCTTTTGCATCAAGACCTATAACAATTCGGTCTGCACCAAATTTCTCTATAAACGACACGGCTAACTCTGGTTGTTGAATTGCTAAGCTACCAATAATGACACGTGTGACTCCATTATCAAGATAATGTTTCACATCTTCTTCTGTACGAATTCCGCCACCTATTTGAACATTGACACCTAACTCTGTAGCTGCTCGGATGACATCCTGATCATGAATACGTTTGCCGTCCTTCGCTCCATCTAAATCAACCATATGTATCCACTTTGCACCTTGTTTTGCAAAGGTTTTGGCCATTTCAAAAGGAGAGTCTGCATAGATGGTTTCTTGATTGTAATCACCTTTAAACAATCGGACACACTTGCCCCCACGCATATCAATCGCTGGATATATGTCTATTGATGTCATGAATGATCACTCCTCTTTTGAACTTGCTGAACCCACTTAGACAATAGGTATTTTCCAAACGGTCCAGACTTTTCTGGATGAAACTGCATACCAGTAACATTTTCTTTCTGTACAAGTCCAGGTACGAATTGACCAGCATATGTACTGCTTGCGACTACTTCATGTTGTCGCGTATTTTGAGCTAAATAGGAATGTACAAAATAGACATGTGTTGAATCTTCTTTTTCTAGCCCATCTAGCCATTCCGGCTGATGAGTAAAAGACAATGGATTCCAACCCATATGTGGAATTCGTACTTGATGTTGTTGGGAATCAAGGTCTTCAAATTTTTCAATGTTTCCAATAAAAATACCTAAGCCTTTTGTTAAGCTATTTTCAGTACTGTCTTCATACAACAATTGCATACCTAAACAAATTCCTAGTAATGGCTTATTTGTTTTAGCAATTTCTTGAATGTACTCATCCAAACCTAACTCATTTAATCGATTCATTGCATCAGGAAATGCTCCTACACCTGGTAAAAGGTAGCCATCCATTTGGTCTAGCTCATTTTTATCTGACGTAATGAAAACTTCACATTCGAGTCGAAGTAAAGCTTGTTCGACACTATATAAGTTCCCCATCCCGTAATCAATAACTCCAATTTTCATGTCAATAATCCTTTAGTTGAAGGCACGCCTTTAACGCGTGAATCGATTGACACTGCTTCATCTAATGCTCTAGCTAATGCTTTGAAAATGGCTTCGATTATATGATGTGTATTTTGACCGTAGTGAACGATGACATGCACATTCATTCGTGCTTCGAGAGCAAATTTCCAGAGAAACTCATGGACAAGTTCTGTATCGAAATTGCCTACTTTTTCATTTGGCAAAACAGCTCTAAACTCAAGATGTGGACGGTTAGAACAGTCAATTACCACTTGAGCTAATGCGTCATCCATGGGGACAAACGCATTCCCGTAGCGACGAATTCCTTTTTTGTCTCCTAGTGCTTCTTTTACCACTTGGCCTAAAACAATCCCGATGTCTTCAGTGGTATGGTGATCATCGATATGCGTATCTCCAGAAGCTTGAATGGTGGCATCAAAGAATCCGTGTTTTACAAATAAATCGAGCATATGGTCCATAAATGGAACGCCAGTATCAATCGTAGCTTGTCCTTCTCCATCTAGTTTGAGTGAAACATTCACTTGTGTTTCATTGGTCATTCGATTAATAGTTGCTTCACGTAACATGATTAATCCATCTCCTTTGTCCATCCTCTTGATTCTACTGCTCGCGCATGGCCTTCTAAACCTTCCATTCTTGCAAGACGTGCAATTTTTGGCGCGTGCTTAAGCCAGGTCTCTTCTGTGTAATAAATAATACTTGTCTTTTTAATAAAATCATCCACCGATAATGGACTTGAAAAACGAGCTGTACTATTGGTTGGTAATACATGATTGGTTCCAGCAAAGTAATCTCCAATTGGTTCTGAACTGTAGCGACCAATAAAAATTGCGCCTGCATGACGAACTTGTTGTGCAACTTCTTGTGCGTTCCTCGTCATGATTTCTAAATGCTCAGGTGCTAATTTATTTACGGCTTCAACAATATCTTCGATTGTCTCGGCGACATAAATTTTGCCGAATTTTTCAACAGCAGCACGTGCAATTTTTTCACGCGGGAGCATAATTAATTGTTTTTCAACTTCGTGAGCGACTTCATGTGCGAAAAAATCACTCGTTGTGAGTAAGATTGGACATGCCATCGGGTCATGTTCTGCTTGCGATAATAAATCTGCAGCCACTTCATCGGCATACGCGGTTTCATCAGCAATCACGGCAATTTCACTCGGACCTGCAATCATATCAATAGCTACTACTCCGTATACTTCGCGTTTTGCTAGTGCAACAAAAACATTTCCTGGACCCGTTATTTTATCCACTGGTTTAATAGACTCTGTGCCATATGCTAAAGCGGCAATTGCTTGAGCACCGCCGATTTTATATATTTCTTCGATTCCTAAGATGGACGCTGCAACCAACACAGCATCAGGCAAAGACCCTTGCTCGTTCGGAGGAGAAACAATGACAATCCGTTCCACACCTGCTACTTGAGCAGGAATCACATTCATTAACACCGAAGATGGGTAAGCTGCTGAACCGCCTGGTACGTAAAGACCTACAGCATCTAAAGGGCTTACTCGTTGTCCAATAAACGAGCCGTTTTCAACATCCACTTCATACGATGAACGTTTTTGCTTTTCGTGGAAAATTCGGATATTATGGGCAGCTTCTTCTAAGTCTTTTAGAAGTTCAGCATCGAAATTATCCTTTGCATGATGGATTTCTTCATTAGAAACACGAAAATCATGTAGTTTAACACCGTCCCATTTCTCACAGTATTCTGAAATAGCTACGTCACCATGACATTTAACATCTGCTAAAACCATTTTCACCGTCTTCATTTGTTCTGCATTACCCATTTCTAATGGTCGTTTTAATGAAATATCTTTTGATAAAGAAACGATTTGCATGATACATCCTCCTTACTCCATTGAATCTTTTAAGCGCTTCACCATATCTCGAATTCGTTCACTTTTTAATCGGTAACTGACTGGATTAGCAATTAATCTAGATGTTACATCCACAATGTGTTCATATTCAACTAATCCGTTTTCTTTCAGTGTTCGACCTGTTGATACGATATCTACAATTCGATCTGCAAGTCCAATCATTGGCGCTAATTCAATCGAACCATTCAAGCCAATAATTTCGACTTGCTCGCCTTTTTCTTTATAGAAATTAGAAGCAATTTCAGGATATTTTGTTGCTACTCGAGGAGCAATATCATTCATGATTGTATTAGGTAAGCCAGCAGTTGCGATATAGCATTGACTAATTTTTAAATCAAGCAATTCATGAACGCTTCGCTTTTGCTCTAGTAATACATCTTTACCCGCTATTCCGATATCTGCAACCCCATGTTCTACATAAACAGGTACATCCATTGGTTTTGCTAAAATAAATCGAATCCTCTCATTAGGAACTTCGACGATGAGTTTTCGGGAATCTTCTAAGTCATCGGGTAACTGAAAACCTGCTTTTTGAAGCAAGGCATACGCTTCTTCAAAAATGCGTCCTTTCGGCATCGCAATTGTCAGTTCACTCATTATTGCCATCTCCTTTTATTAACCACACCACGTCTGTATAGTTTGCGATAAAAGATTCCTTATCTTCGACATTCCCCATGAATTGGACAGTTGTGCGAATTCCTTCTTCTCTTAAATTTTTCGCATCATGAACAGCTTTCACATAATTAGCCGAATCAAAAAAGATTAGTGTATGAGGTTCGCGTGTTGTTGTTGTAGTCATCACTTCAAGCAATCGATCCACTCGTAATCCAAAACCTGTGGCACCAACATCAGAATTGAATTCTTGCAATAACCCATCATAGCGACCTCCGTTACCGATCGCAAAGCCCGAACCACTTGCAAAAACTTCAAATAACATTCCTGTGTAATAACTCATTTCACTCGTTAGTGTCAAATCGTATGTGACCATTTTCGCAAGACCCGCATTTTCTAATAACGACGACAAATCACTAAGATAAGAAAACATCTTCACTTGTGAATCATTTGATTCATCAATAAATGAACGTAACTGTTGAATGGATTGCACATTAGAAGCTTGTCCAATAAATTCCATAAAACGCTGCTCGTCTT
>NZ_JBATUX010000118.1:0-316975 GCF_049671445.1 Paenisporosarcina sp.
ATTTGTGAGCCCATTAGTTTTGGTTCCACTGAGCGCCTAATAACAAGTAACACAAGTGCTAGTATTGCTAGTTTAGTGCCTAAAGCAATGTCTCCGGTAGCAAATTGGTATATTGACCATGGCCCAACAATTGCGATTGAACCTAGTATAGGAATAATGTCGATAATCCAAATGACAATAGACATGACCAGTGCATATTCAGGAGCGATGAACAACAAGCCAATGAAACTACCAACTAAAATAAATAAACTAGCTAGTAATTGTGCTTTCATAAAACCAAATATGACCGAATTTAATCTTGATGTCATAAAGCGAACTTTTTCTGCAGTTGCTGGGGTGAAATGTCTAAAGACCATTTTCTTCAAATCCGTTAAATCTAACATAAATAGAAATAGCGTGATTATGTATACGATAAAACTGACTAAAAAGTTCGGGATTTCAGTAAGTAGGTTAGTGATACTGTCGTAACTTACAAAACCTAAAATCGCTTCTTGCATCAGCTTCATAAATTGATCTAATTCTTTTTTGATTGATGAAACAACTTCAATTGGCATGCCTTGAGTAAAACTGAATAATTTACTCTGTATATTCATCCAAGAAAGTGACAAGGTATTAAAGTAATCAGGCGCAACTTTTGTTAATTGTATAATCTGACCGATCAATTGAGTAATTGTAAAATATAAAGTAGCTGTAGTGAGTAGTAAAAATAAAATAAATATTGTTATAACTGCGGGTTTACGGTTCCAATTAAACTTTTGTTTACTCCATTTTACGATAGGTTCAAGTAAAAATGCCGTAACTAAAGCTAATATAATGGGGACTGCAAGGGGAAGTATAAAGGTAATGAAAAGTACAATAATTAAAATAAGTAAAGAGATAATCAAAAACTTTTTAGTAATCCACTTGGGCATTCGCAACACCTCATTTTCCATATGTTATAAGTATAGACAACATTTGCACATTTGAAAAGTGATAGAAAAAACGCCGAAGAAATAAATTCTTCGGCGTTTCCATTATGCGCGAATTTCAAATGCATTGATATCTGCTTTAACAGCAGTTAGTGTTTGTTGACAAGACTTCACTAGGTGTTCTGGGAACACTTCTTGGTCACCATACTCAACACCATGTGGGTAGTAGTGTTTGCCGACAACAGGTTTCATTAAAGTAATGATTGCATCGTGAGCACCAACGTCTCCGTCTTTTGTAAAGCCGAAAATACGTAAGTAGAATGTACCTTCTTTGATTTCGTATTTTTTGTCATACGTTACACGTTCGTAATCCCATTGTCCTTCACGAACTAGACCGTGATTTAACATAATTTCATCTAATAATTCTAAATCAGCTGCTGTATTTTCAATACCTGTGTTTTCGAAATACATACAATCGTCCTCCTTTTACATGCTTAACCTTAAGTCGAGCGTTCCATTTTATAATAGTGTAATTTAGCGTTTGTTGCAATGACAACATTGTGTCAATACACTTTAGACTGATATAATAGACTCATCATTTATGTTATTAGGAGTTGTCATATTGAAGGTATTGGTTAAAATTTTAATTTTTTTAGCAATTATTCTAACTGTCATATTTTATTCAGACCAAACCATTCAAGAAAATGATTTATTAGAAGCTCCAAGTTCAACAGGTCAAGCTTTGCCTCAAGAAAACTTGTCGCTACCTACTGGTGAAGGTACTATTCCGCGACCTGAAAAAGGCCTATCCACCTTGGTAGGCCAAAATACAAATGAAATAGTCAATTCTTTTGGGGAACCTAATCGGATTGAAGCCTCAGCATTTGGTTATGATTGGTGGGTATATAACGACTCACTCACAAGTTATATGTTAATAGGTGTAACAGATGATACGATCACTCAAGTGTATATTGCTGGGGAAAACCTTGATGCTTTTCCATATCAAGTTGGACAAACGATCGATGATTTATACCGTTTCACCATAATTGAATCTGAAATTTCAGTTCAATTAGAATCAAATGTTTATACGTTTACTATTAATGATGTAGATACGAAAAATCGATTACTAGTAGAATTTAATGGACTATATGCACAAATCTATGTGGACGAAGTAGACGGGGTAGTGGAAGCTATTCGATTTACTGATCCTCGTACTACAGTACTTCATCAACCTTACGAAATGACGTATAAAGGTGACTACCTAGCAGCTGATGTCCCTTCTACTACTGAGCAAAAAGCAATTAACGAATCAAATGAGCGTTTACTATTTGAGTTGACGAATGTTTATCGTGCAAGGCATGAAGTGGATGCAGTGGTTGAAGACTTTGCTCTTGGTATTGTTGCACGTAAACATAGTGAAGATATGGTAATGGAAAACTATTTTTCACATGAGTCTCCTGATTTTGGGGATTTGGAAAACCGCTTAAAGGAATCAAAAATTTTGTACGACAGTGCAGCGGAAAACATTGGATCCAATTATTATGATTCTGCTGAAGTTGTGCATGGCTGGTTAAACTCGCAGGACCATCGAAAAGTTTTGCTGAAAGCTAATTTCACACACTTAGGTGTTGGTGCATTCGGTAAATTTTATACACAAAACTTTGTAGAACGAGAATTACTTAATAGTGAGAATATTAATGAATAGTGGAATTTATCCAAGTGCCTTCTTCAGAGGAACCAAAGGGGCGAATATGCAGTGGGACGTGGTGCTTAGCAGCCATGTCTACTGCTTTTTTTTGTATGAGCGGATGTTTGGCTGTTTCACATAAATGCTGAAGCTTTTCATAAGAAACATGGGATAATTTTTGTACATTCGTAGAACTTTTAGGGTCACTTGACATAACTCCAGGGACATCTTTATAAAATTCGACTGCATTAGCCTTGAATAAAGACGCTAACAAAATAGCCGTTAAATCACTACCTCCTCGGCCTAATGTTGTAAATCGATGGTCAGTTGTAATGCCTTGAAATCCAGGAACGATGACACAGGGAATATGTTGGAGTAATTCTTCAATGGCTTTTGTAGATGTTTTAATGATTGTAGCGTCTCCAAAACGGTCATCTGTATATATTCCAGCCTGGACGCCATAGGCTAATTGACAAGGGATTTGCTCCTTCAAACATTCTGCATATAATACAGATGATGAAAGTAACTCCCCACAAATTGCTGCAACATCTTTAGATTCAGGTGCTAGTTGAAAAGCATCCGTTAACTGTATGAGTGTATCGGTGGAATAGGGGTCTCCAAGCCTGCCCATAGCGGATACGACAACTATAACCGATTTATATTTGGCTAAACCTTCTTTAATGTGATGGATACATATTTGACGCGATTCTTTATCTTTCATCGCGATTCCTCCAAATTTCTGCACAATCATTAAATCCGCTCCTTATTATCATGAGTGACATTTTCCCGCAATCATACATACGATGAAACTACCTTGACTGTAATGTATTCGGTCAATTTTATTTTGTGTAGGAGGGGTACAATGGCTTTTGTCATTGCAGATTTAATAAAAGACTGGCCGTGTACATGGTTACATGGGTCATTTAATGAATGGATAAGAGGTGTGAAGGAAGATTCGAGAGAGGTGCAGAATGGTGATGTCTTTGTTGTAATCAAGGGAAGACATGCCAATGGAGCTGTTTATATACACGAAGCAATACGTAACGGGGCAGTTTGTATCATTTCAGAAAACCGGGAAGATGGTCAGTTTTGTAGAGATGTGGCCTTTGGAATTGTTCCAAATACCCGTACTTTTCTTTCTCATGCTAGTTCTCGTATTCATGGAAATCCATCACAACAATTACACATAGTTGCAGTTACTGGAACGAACGGCAAGACAACCGTAAGTCATATGATTGGTCAACTTCTTACATTTCTTGGTCATCGTACAGCAGTAATTGGAACGTTAGGACTTTATATTAATGGGGAAAAAATTATAGAAAATTTCCCATCACTCACTACTTGGTCTGCAACTCATCTTCATGATACGTTTGCAAAGCTCTTAGCAATGAATGTAACTCATGTCATCATTGAAGCCTCATCAATGGGATTAGCGCAACATCGGTTGGATCATTGTTCTATCCAGCAAGGTGTCTTTCTAAATATGGGTCATGACCACTTAGAAGATCATAAAGGTATAGAAGCCTACAAGAAAGCAAAATGTAAATTACTACATTTATCGAAAAAAATCGTCGTGAATGAAGATGATCCTTTTTGGTATGAAATAGCTAAAAAAAGTGATAAAGAAAATAAATGGTTTGGAAAAAAACAGTTGAAATTAGAAGAACTTAAACCGTTATCGATGACTTTAAAGTTGAATGACCGAGAGAGAGAGTATTCTTTTGAAGTAGGATTTAGCGGGGTCTATAATGTATCGAATATTGCAGCTGCTATAGCGACTGTACGTCAAATGAATATACCGATGCACTCAATTATCCCACACCTCCCACACCTAACTTTACCAGCAGGTAGATTCCAATACATTATTAAACAGCCTTTTCAAGTGATTATTGATTATGCTCATACGCCTGAAGCTTTAAAACATGTTCTTTCTTCAGCGGCACAAATAACGACAGGGAATTTACTTGTGGTATTTGGTTGTGGTGGGGATCGTGATCAATCTAAGCGAAGTGAAATGGGCGATATCGCTGCTTTATATGCAAAATATTTGTGGGTAACATCGGATAATCCACGTTCAGAGGATCCATTAAAAATCTGTCATCAAATCATCGAAAATTTACCAGAGTCTAATAATATTCATATTGAAATTAATCGAGCAACCGCAATAGAACAAGCGCTGAGATGTTTGAAACCGGGAGATTTATTATGTATCGCTGGAAAAGGACATGAGTCTACCCAGCACATAGGGAATCAAGTCTTGCCTTTTTCAGACGAACAAACCGTTCGAAAACTATTAACTTCTTTATCTACTTCGTTGAATAACGAAAAATGAACCTGTACCAATGGCTAATAGTTTCCCTTGATCGTCTGTAACTTGTCCAGTAGTTACCATTGTTTGGTGACCTTTGTGTGAAAAGAACGCACGTGCATGTATATTACCTTCAGTAGCAGTTGCTAAATATGTAACAGATAAGTTCGTCGTTACAGCAGCTTTATCTTCAGGAAGAGAATGAGTTGCTAAAACACCCATGGCGGTATCTAGCAATACTCCTATGATTCCTCCGTGAGGGATGCTTAAATTGTTATGAATTAACGGTGTAATTGGAATAGAAACCGTGCAGGAATCGTCTGTTAACGTCCGTTCCATATGAAGTGCAGCACTTAAGTAAGTAGACATTTCTCCTGATTGTTTCTTCTCAAAGCCATCCATCCATTTCGATAAAATAGTTAAATCTTCTTCTGTAGAATTGCTGATAATCTGTTGAAATTGCTTAAATAATAATTCTTTCATTGAAATCTCCTAACTTTTAGCAAATGCATGTCTTTTATTTTCGGTAGTCAATCTGTTATGATAAATACAGATTGGAGGAATAGCCGATGATGATGATGACCTCAGAATGGGCTTCCATTATGGATGAAGGAGATAGTTTGACACAAATGATCTTATCCTCCGAGCAAGCTGAATACTTCAAACAAGCTTATTTTGCCGTCTACACAGACGATTTGTTAAAAAGACAAATTGCTTCGTTTACGCGACTTAAAGAACAATATGAAGATGTTCAACGCTTTGGGAAATATCATCCAGACTATCAACACGTAATGAAGTCGATTCGTGTACAAAAACGCGCACTCGATATGAATGAACGCGTCGCTACGTTAAAATTAGCTGAAAACGAATTGCAAGATTTGTTAGATCAAGTCAGCTTACTTATAGGTAAAACCGTATCTGATTCAGTTAAGGTACCTGTTAGCAACCCATTCTTCGCAGCTGCTTCAGATTCTTCATGTAGCACGGGAAGTTGCGGAACAGGTGGCTCTTGTGGCTGTTCAGCTTAAGATAAATGCTAACCGATTGTAACTTGTATCGGTGGTGCAAAACAAAGAAAAAGGATGTGCGAGTTAGCTGCACATCCTATTTCTTATGCGTTTTTTTCAGCCAATAAAGTAACCGCTATATCAGGTCGGTCGGTTATGATACCTTTTGCACCTGCAAGAAGTAAACGTTCCATTGTGTATGAATCATTTATTGTCCAATAGTGGGCGGGTACATTTAAATTACTTAAGAATTTGATGAAACCCTCGCCATCTAGTGGGAAAACACCCGATTTTACAGGGATTTGAACCACATCTGCACGTGGGTGATACAAATGTCCAAACTGGCTTGTATAAGCAGAGTATGCTTTACGAACTTCGTTTTCACCCGCACCTAAAGCTACTGTATTTTGTGCATATAAATTGAAGCGGTCGATTTGTTCGTCATAGAAACTTGTAACGACTACCCGATTTTGCGCACTTAGTTCTTCAATTAAACGCCATAATTTAGAAGGTATTAAACTACCTTCATACGTTTCAGGAGAATCCTTCATATCAATATTTATTAACATTTGTGGAAACTCTTCAAATAACTCACGAAGCGTAACGACGGTTTCTCCTTGACCACGATACTCATAATCTTGTTGAGAACTAATAAACTGATAACCCAAATCGAAAGTCTTCAGTTCCGATAGTGTCATATCAGAAACGCGGCCTGTACCATCAGTAGTGCGATCGATAAATTCGTCATGGAAAACAATGATTTCTTCGTCTTTAGTTAAACGAATATCAATTTCAAATCCGTGAACACCAAGTTCAGCGGATTTTTTGAATGCGATCATAGAGTTTTCAGGAGCAATTTGAGAACCACCTCTATGAGCTAATATTATCGGATGTTCGTATTGCAGAGCTTCCTTATTTGGTCGTTTCTGAGGTTTTGAGAGTACTTTTGAGCCTGCCCAAGCCGCAGCACCAGCTGCTGCTATAGCAAAAGCTACTTTTGTTTTCTTTCCCATGCCTAATTCCTCCTTAAGCAAACTTGCTTATATCAGTATAAAGGATATTATACCAAACTGACAGCTTCAAGCGGTTGCGAACGTTTTCTTTCATATGGTATTCTTTTAAGTAAGAAAAGAGGGAACACGCATGAATGACCGACAAGGGCTAATTGTATATGTGCATCATTTAAAACAAGCGAAATCGCTGAGAAAATATGGCCATGTCCAATTTATTTCTCGGAAACTTAAGTATGTCGTTATGTATTGCGACCTCGATCAAATTGAAGCGATTTCCACGAAGTTACAAAAGCTTCCGTTTGTTAAAGAAGTCAGTCCGTCTTACCGTCCTTTTGTTAAAACTGAATATGAAAATTCTAAACCAGATAAAGCGAAAGAATACGACTATAAAACTGGCTTATGACTTAACTTAGAGGCGGCAATATGTGATGTAATCTAAGTAAACCAGTAAGGTACTGATGGTACAATGCCGGTTCTGCAAAATAAGATGAATGCTTAACTTCAAGACGGTGTGGGGAGTAATTTCTTTCCTGCAACGTCTTTTCAATTAATAGGATTCGCTTACTTGTTTTTTCAGCAGAATACTCAATGCCTTCTCGACAGTAATAAATAGGCATGAAATTACCCTCAGTTGCTGGTTTTAAGATGAGAGCAACACTCAATTTTTTGACGTCCTTCAACACAGATGTGAAAATACATACATGATGAAAACGATCTTCGTTTGTTTTCAGCAATTCCAACCACTCATAAATATCGCTATAACCTTCTCCGAGTTCAATAAAACGTTGAATCATACGAGAATGACACATCCTTTCTTAAGCATCTTATCATGGCTGTTGCCATGAAGCATACGCAAAAGTAAGACATGACTATATAAATAACTGATGAAATAGTCAAGGAGGAACTTCATGAGAGTAATATCTGGAACACGCAAAGGTCTTCCTTTAAAAGCAGTGCCAGGATCAGGTACCAGACCAACAACCGATAAAGTGAAAGAATCGATTTTTAATATGATAGGACCTTATTTTGATGGTGGACTTGCTGTTGATTTATTTGCAGGGAGTGGTGGACTTGGCATCGAATCCCTCAGTCGAGGAATTGACACATGTATTTTTATTGAAAAAGATCCTCGGGCCATCCCAACTATTTATGAAAATTTAAAAAAATGTAAACTAGAAGATCAAGCAGAAGTATATAAAGCAGATGCTTCGAGAGCTATAAAAGCACTAGAAAAGAGACAAGCTAAGGTAGATTTATTATTCCTTGATCCACCTTACGAAAAAGTTGGCTATTATGAATTAATAAATCAATTCGTAGAGAAAAATTTGCTAACTGACAATGCCATCATTCTTTGTGAACACGAAAAAGGAGTAGATCTTCAAAATCAATATGGAGCGTTTACTCTGTCAAGAAAAGAACTTTATGGGAGCACCATCATTTCGATTTATCGACAGGAAGAAGGACAATGACATGACTAAGATTGCAGTAGTGCCAGGCAGTTTTGACCCCGTTACATTTGGTCATTTAGATATTATTAAACGTGGTGCATCCGTCTTTGATGAAATACATGTAGTCGTGTTAAATAATTCGTCTAAAAAACCTTTATTTACGGTGGAAGAACGAATGGCATTAATTAGCGAAGTGACGTCAACATTACCGAATGTTCATGTTGACTCCTTTTCTGGATTGCTTGTTGACTATGCTAATAAAGTAAATGCTCACGCAATTGTGCGTGGGTTAAGAGCTGTATCAGATTTTGAATATGAAATGCAAATCACATCGATGAACAGAGTTCTTGATGAAAAAATCGAAACGTTCTTTATCATGACGAATAATCAATATTCGTTTCTTAGTTCGAGCATCGTAAAAGAAGTAGCTAAATATGGTGGGAACATTTCTGAGCTTGTCCCTAAACAAGTAGAAGCGGCCTTGAAAATGAAATTTGGTTTTGAATAAACAATTATCGTTTAACTGCTACACAATAATCTAAAGAAAAAGAGTTGGACTTGTGACCTTGTCACTTGAACGACTCTTTTTTTATAGATCATTCTAAGTCGGGTGTGCGTCTCAGGCAATCTTTCAAACCGGAAGTACACAATAGCATTCACTGAGTAACAGGTCTCCAGTCCGCTTTGGACGCTTAACCTCCTGCAAAATAATCTAAAGGACAAGTTTGTGAATGCTTCACTTCACCCAACTCTTTTTTACAGATCATCCTGCGGCGGGTGTACATCCCACGCTCCCTTGCAGCCTGAACGTACACAGTACTTTTGGTTTGGTTAACTAAAGATTAGAAGGCTTCTTTAAGTAGATGTTCGGTCGAAGATGCAATTTCGACCTTATTCTGCTTCATTTATGTTTGCTATTAAAGAATACAGTTGATATAAAAACATACAAAAGAGTTCATTTGCGCCTAGAATGCCGCAAGAAAGAAAAAGACCAAGGTTGGTCTTTTTCTTTGCGACGAGTAATCGCAGGAGCAGCTCTTTGAAGAATGAGACCCATAAGTATGTGGATTTCATACTTGTGGGCTCATGCGAAACGTGCGGCCAGCGCAAATGAACGATAAAGAACATTAGAATCCGGAACTTGAAACTTTTATTCATTACGATACGTCTACAAGTAAGTTAAAAGATTCGTAGGTTGGCTTATAGAAAAAATGAGGATCTTATAGAAAAAGATAACAACTTCCTACAAATAGTAGAAAATGTAGTAAGCGATAAAAAACATAAGGTTTTAAAGAAAGTTTAGCTGATTTAGCCAACACCATGATTTGCATATGTATACTCAAGCCATTGAATGATAGGATGCTAACAACTAAAAGAGGGAAGAACGTTTCCATCTTAAACAATTGATGAGCTATTTCTAATCCAGCAGTCATTTCAAACAACGAATAGATAAAGACAGATACTTCATGAGGTACCCCATTAAATATTACTCTAATAATTTCTCTTATGACGGTACTGATTGTTGTAAAGAAGACAACGGTTGTTGCGACCAATAGTAGAATCGAGGCTGTTTGATTAATGCCTTCACTTAATGGAGAAGTGACGGGTTTAACAATTTGATTATTTTTAACGATTTTTGGCATGGGTACGAATAGATGGAGAAACACTAAAAACATCAGATTGATACTATGCAGAATTAGCAAAAGGACGATTCCTGAATGGGCAGAAGAAAGAAACTGGGCTCCAACTACTCCGACAATAAACATGGGACTGGGTGCATGACAGATTCCGAGCAAGTGGCTCGCATGTTTTTTACTGATCATACTTGACTGTGTAAGCGTTGAAATTGTAGCAGCTCCGGTAGGGAACCCACCAAATGCCCCAATGGCATAGATTTTGATGCTATTGCTGACATGAGACTGCCATTTGTTTTTCTTATATAGTTCATACAATAACCATTGGGAAACCACCAGGTAAGGCAATAAATAGGGTAAAAGTCTCTTTAAAAAGACTTCAAGTCCTAATTGTGCTCCTTGGTGAGCAATACCTGGCATAAAAATAAATAGTGTCATGAGAAACCAACAAATGAATAAAATGGTCTTGTGTAGCATGCGGAATTTCCTCGTTTCAACCGTTTTGTCAGAAGTAAAGTGAAAGTGCTACACTATATATATGCACAAAGAACGCTTGTCAGCATGGAGGTGGATAAACATGTTTAAGAAAAGTACAATTGGCTTTTTATTAATCTGTATTTTATTGATTAGCGCTAGTTTTTATCCAGTCGATGCCTACATCACAAAACCAGGTGGAGCTTATCCACTAGAACCACTCGTAAGTGTCCAAGGTGGAGACGAAGATGATAATGGGTCAATGAGTTTAATGACTATCGCTTTATCAAAAGCGACGCCATTAACTTATGCATGGGCTAAAGTGTCAGATGAACAAAAAATACTGGAAACGAATCAAGTGAGAAATCCAGATGAAGATGATGAAGAATATAATGTTCGCCAACTCCATCTCATGTCACAGTCGCAGTTCAATGCTATCCAAGCTGCATTTGAAAAAGCAGGAAAGCCATATGAAGTCACAACAAAAGGCGTGTTTATTTTAAATGTATTACCTGGTGGTGCTGCTGATGGATTGCTTAAAGCTGGAGATCGTATCATTAAGCTGGATGAAGTGGTGAGTGATAATCAACAAGATTTAGTCGACTATTTGGGGGAAAAGAATGTAGGAGATATCGTCACCTTACAAGTAGAACGTGAAGGCGAAATCGAGTCAGTAGAAGTGGAACTAAAACCAATCCCGAGTGAAGTCAGTCGAGCTGGTTTAGGTATTTCATTTACAGAAGACAAAGAAATTACTACTACGCCAAAAGTAAATATTAGTGCAGATGATATTGGCGGGCCTTCAGCAGGACTGATGTTTACATTAGAAATTCTGAACCAACTAATGGATGAAGACTTAACAAAAGGCTATAACGTGGCAGGAACAGGCACGATGCAAGAAACCGGTGAAGTTGGGCGGATTGGTGGAATTGATTTAAAAGTAATTGCTGCACATGAAGCGGATATCGAGATTTTCTTTGCACCTGATGACGAGTTACCAGAGGAAGTTTTGAAAAATAATCCTTCTCTTCGCTCGAACTATTTGGAAGCACAAGAAGTTGCGGAGAATATAGGCACGACCATGAAGATCGTGCCAGTAAAAACACTTGATGATGCATTAACGTATTTAGAAAAAATGGAAACGAAAAAAGATTAAATGATAATCGGACGCTTGCGATAGTCTAAACCAATTGGTCGTTCTATTTTAGGCGATTGTAGTCCCAATTGATATAAATCTGTTGCTATAATATCTAAATCTAATAAAGAGTCTTTTGTTGCTGCAGCTCGACTAACGAGCGGCAACGAAAGACTTTTTTTCTTTTGATTTAAATATCGTTGACCGTTATGTGTCATGCCAAGTACACGTAGATAGGTCGGATTTGGATGTGAATTAAGTGCTTCCCATGTAAATCCTGTATAAATATGTGTGAGCATACGTTGTATACGTGTCCAAGTGTATCGTTTGGATTTAACGTGTGTCATGAATTCTTCAAACGTTTCGCTTTTGATAGCGGCTTCGTATATTAAATGCTCGATGCCTTCTGTCACTTCTGCGTAAGAAGCGAGTTCTTTTACAGATGAACGAATGATGGTAAATCGAAGGAGTGGCCAAAATTGTGGCCAACTACCAAACACACCAACAGAATCTTTCCATTTTACTAAATGGTCAAGTGATGTTTGAGGCATGAAGTTCGCCAACGCATCGATTGATCCTTCTTCGAAAATAGCCTTACGAATGCCAGTGGCGCTAGCTATTGATTGGCTTTCATCAACATCGTCATGGTAATTAGCAACTATTCTTTGGATTGTATAAGGCTTCAAACGAGCGTTCATTTGATATGCTGCTTCTACATAATGATAACCAAGAATATTGTTTGGTTTTGATAAGTCCACCAACTGTAGGTTTGTTTCTTTAGTTATTTCAGCGTAGGACTGATTTAAAGCTTTGGGATAACTTAAACCAAGTTTCATGTATTGTTTAATCAAATTTTGGTAAGTCTGTTGTTGTGATGAAATGACTTCATATGTGTTAGTAAAGGGTTCAATTGTACCTTCTTCACTGCCAAAACAAAATGCATCACATCCAATGGCTTCTAATAATGCAATAGACCCACGTGCAAAGTCACTGGCTTGTGCTGTAGCAAATACGTAAGGAAGTTCGATAACGAGGTCTACGCCAGCTTTTAAGGCCATTTCAGCGCGAGTCCATTTATCCACAAGGGCAGGTTCGCCTCGTTGCAAAAAATTTCCGCTCATAACAGCAATAATAATCTCTGACGCTGTTTTATTACGGGATTCTTTGATATGATAGAAGTGTCCGTTATGAAACGGATTATGTTCGACGACTATACCAGTTGCTTTCAAGATTGTGACCCCCTTATCATATTAATTGATTATACGGGTCAAAATATGGAGTGACAAGAAATTATCTTGACATCTAATTTCCTGCATTATATAATCAACTTTGTTGTCTTGAGGTGATAAACGAATGAAATGGGCAATTCATCAACTATCTAAATATCGCCATGACGGGATGCCAATTGACGAAATGGTCCAATTGGATGAAGTTATGACACGTAACCCGGACATCCGGAAAATCTCACCCGTTCATGTAAAAGGGCATTGCACATTTGGTGCAGCGCAAATGACTTGTCATTTTCAACTTACAGGCACCCTTACTTTACCATGTGCTCGCACGTGGGAAGATGTTGAGTATCCGTTTGAGATTCAAACAGATGAACTTTTTAGTTGGTCAGAGGCACATAAGGAAGACGATGGTGATATTCATATTGTAGAAGGCGATGTTATAAATGTCGATCCGATACTTGAAGAATTAATTATAGTCGAAATCCCTATACAAGTGTTTAAGGAAGGTGCAGAGCATCAACCGATACCTGGCGGCAAAAACTGGTCGTACTTAACAGATGAGGAATTGGCTGCAAAAGAAGAAAATGAACCTAAAAAATCGGATCCTAGACTTGCTGATTTAGCAAAGTATTTTGATCAAACAGACGAATAACGATCTGTAAGGAGGTGCCACCAATGGCTGTACCGTTTAGAAAGACTTCTAAAACAGTAAAAAGAAAACGTCGTACGCATTTCAAATTATCTCTACCTGGAATGGTAGCTTGCCCAAACTGTGGTGAATCGAAATTGGCTCACCATGTTTGTAAATCATGCGGACATTACAAAGGGAAAGAAGTTGTAGCGAGCAAATAATTCAGTATTTGTTCATATTAAAGGCTATCAGAGAGACCATGGCTCTCTGATGGTCTTTTTCTCTATTTACTAGGAGGACAATACATATGCCATATACTATTAATCTTGAAGACAATATTTGTCGTTTCACTATTAATCGACCACAAGTCCGCAACGCAATTAATCTTGATGTTATTGTTGGTTTTGAGGAACTAATTACAGCTGTACATAATGATTCAACTATAAAGTTTGTCGTCATCACGGGTGAAGGAGACGATGCGTTTTGTTCGGGAGGCGATTTGTCGATTTTCCACGGACTACATACGGCAAAAGACGCGTTCCCAATGCTTGACCGAATGGCTACTGTGTTATACAAACTCGCCACACTCCCTGTGCCTGTAATTGCCCTTGTAAATGGTCATGCGGTAGGTGGTGGCTGTGAAATTGCCACTGCTTGTGACTATCGTTTAGTATCTTCACGAGCAAAGTGCGGCTTTATTCAAGGTTCTCTGGCCATTACAAGTGGTTGGGGTGGAGGCACGTTTTTATTTGAGAAGCTACCAAGACAAGATATAGCTATGCAAATGTTGAGCGAAGCAAAACCTCTGACTTCTGCTACAATGCTAGACAACGGGTGGGCGACGCAAGTTTACGAAGATAACAAAGAAATAGCCTTACAGACATTTCTTGCAGAAATGAAACAAGTAGAAACGTCCGTACATCGTGCCTATAAACAAATGCTGATTCGGAAATGGACGGGGCAAAATCTAGTAGACCAAATAAGAGAAGAAGTCCAAACTTGTTCTATACTTTGGGAAGCGGATGAGCATCATCAGGCAGTACAAAAATTCTTAACGAAACGAAAATAACTTCTATTCTTTTTCTTCGCGCATATAGTAGAAAAAAACGCGAGGTGAAGAAGATATGACTGAAGTGAAAAGAAAAGATCAATGGACTACTGAAGATGATCATAAATTAGCAACTACAGTATTGGAAATAGTGAAAAATGGAGGCACTCAAATTCATGCATTTGAAGTGGCTGCAGAAAAACTTTCTCGAACAAAACAGGCTTGCGGTTTTAGATGGAATAAAACATTGAGACATACGTATGGACAAGACTTGAATCATGCTAAACAAAAATATCAACATCCTATGCATACACATTTAAAACAAGCCATGTCTAGTTACGATGAATTGTTAGAAGCTCATAATAGACTCCAAAAAGAACATGCACAGTTGAAAACATTTGTTCAACAAATTCAACGTGTCTGCTCAGAAAGTCCATTACTCCATCAGAAAAATTAAGAGAATATAGAAGCTGTTTCTTTCAAGATTAAATCTTAAAAGAGGCGGCTTTTTTCTATATTGTTTGTGAAGTTTGAATATTTCTTCATTCAAAGCTTGAAATCGTTTTCATTTTTCGTATAGACTATGTAGGATGGGGTTTCATGTTCAAACAACTTAGGGGGACTACATATGCAAAAAGTATTAATTGCTAATCGGGGAGAAATTGCCCGTCGAATCATCGAAACATGTAAAAAGTTACATATTGAAACAGTGGCAATATATGCCGAAGCAGACGCTGAATTACCATATGTAAAAGAAGCAGATACAGCATTTTTGATTGGTCCAAGCCAAGTGCAACAATCTTACTTAAAAGCGGATGAGATTTTAGCTTTAGCTTTGCGTGAAGGGGTTGACGCAATTCATCCGGGCTATGGTTTATTATCAGAGAATGCAGGTTTTGCAAGAAAGATAGAAGAGGCTGGGATGATCTTTATTGGTCCTCACCCAGAAACTATTGATAAAATGGGCGACAAGATTGGTTCTCGTCAAACGATGCAAGCTGCAGGTGTGCCAGTAGTACCTGGTACTGATGAAGGTGTACATACCATTGAAGAGGCTGTTCAAGAAGCACAGCGAATTGGTTATCCAGTCATGCTTAAAGCAAGTAGTGGCGGTGGCGGCATCGGTATGATTCGCTGTGACGATGAGCAAGCGCTCAGTCAGAACTTTGTTTCTGTAAAAACACGTGCAAAAGCATATTTCGGAGATGATGTCGTCTTTTTAGAAAAATACATTTCTGGTGGTCGTCATATAGAAGTACAAATCTTTGGTGATACGCACGGCAATATCGTACATTTGTACGAACGCAATTGTTCCGTTCAGCGTCGAAACCAAAAAGTTATTGAAGAGTCACCTTCACCGAATTTCCCACAAGAAGCTCGCGAGCGCTTGTTGAAAGCGGCAGTAGATGCTGCAAAAGCAGTAAATTATCGCAATGCTGGGACTGTAGAATTTATTGTAGACGAAGAAAACCAGTTCTATTTCCTAGAAATGAATACAAGACTTCAAGTCGAGCATCCCGTGACAGAAGCTGTTACAGGATTTGATTTAGTAGAATGGCAACTACAAGTGGCTAAAGGTGAGACTCTACCCGTTATCAATCAATCGGATATTCACTCAAATGGACATGCTCTTGAGTTCCGAATTTATGCAGAAGATCCTAAAACGTTCTTCCCTTCACCAGGGAATATCAAAACTTTGGAATGGGGTCCAACTGAAGGTATCAGAATAGATGCAGGTTACGAAGAAGGCAATACAGTAACTCCTTTCTATGATCCAATGATTGCAAAAGTAATTTTTCAGGCGGACTCCCGACAAGAAGCAATAAACAAAGCACAAAAATTCTTTTCATCTGTTAGGATTGAAGGAGTTAAAACAAATGTTGCCTTGTTCCAAGAATTTTTAGGGGCAACAGCTTTCCAAGAAGGTACTTATACGACGGCGGTATTACCGCAATGGCTTGAACAACAAAAGGAGGAAAAATAACATGAAACAAATTCAATCGACAATGGCAGGAACAGTATTTAATATCGTAGTTCAAGTAGGGGAAGAAATTACTGCAGGACAAACAGTTATGGTTTTAGAATCAATGAAAATGGAAATTCCAGTTGAAGCAGAAACAGCAGGTAAAGTTGCGAAAATTGAAGCTCAAATTGGCGATTTTGTAAATGAAGGCGACGTATTAGTTACATTTGAATAGTATCACTTGGGGATAAGTGAGATGAAACAAGGGGGCAATACAATGACGGAGAAAACGACATACAACGAACGCTTAGAAGAGAAGTTAAATACTATTTTCGCAGGTGGTCATTCGAAATATCATGAAAAAATGAAAGAACAAAACAAATTATTCGTCCGAGATCGCTTAGCCTTACTTTTTGATAATGGTGAGTACTTGGAAGATGGCCGATTTGCAAACTGTGAAGCGGGTGATTTACCTGCTGATGGTGTGGTAACAGCGACGGGTAAAGTCGGTGGACAACAAGTTTGTGTAATGGCAAATGATTCTACAGTTAAAGCCGGTTCATGGGGATCGCGTACTGTTGAAAAAATCATTCGCATTCAAGAAATTGCAGAGAAAACTCGTGTGCCAATGCTTTATTTAGTCGACTCAGCTGGTGCACGTATTACCGATCAATTAGATATGTTCCCAAATCGACGCGGAGCAGGTAAAATATTCCACAATCAAGTACGAATGTCTGGATTTGTTCCACAAATCTGTTTACTTTTTGGCCCGTCAGCTGCGGGAGGAGCGTACATTCCAGCATTTTGCGATATTGTGATTATGGTGGAAGGTAATGCATCTATGTACTTGGGATCGCCGCGTATGGCGGAGAAAGTAATCGGTGAAAAAGTAACACTTGAAGAAATGGGCGGAGCTCGCATGCACTGTTCGATTAGTGGATGTGGTGATGTTTTAGTCGCAACTGAACAAGAAGCTATTTCTGAAGCGCGACGTTACTTAGCATACTTCCCAGCAAACTTTACCGAGATGCCGAAAGTGGTAGAACCGAAAGCTATAAAAGAAGGTCGTACTCTTGAAGCAATAATTCCAGAAAATCAAAATGCACCATTTGATATGTATGAAGCGATCGATCAATTAATTGATGAAGGCTCACTCTTCGATGTGAAGAAATTATTTGCCCCAGAAATCATTACGTGTCTCGCACGGATTGAAGGACAGGCAGTCGGTATTATTGCGAATCAACCGAAAGTTAAAGGCGGAGTATTATTTATAGATTCTGCTGATAAAGCTACTAAATTCATCAATTTATGTGATGCTTTTGGAATTCCTTTATTATTCTTAGCGGATGTTCCTGGATTTATGATTGGTACAAAAGTTGAGCGTGCTGGAATCATTCGACATGGTGCTAAGTTAATCATGGCTATGAGTTCTGCAACTGTACCGAAAATTTCAGTCATCGTGAGAAAAGCTTACGGAGCAGGTTTATACGCAATGGCAGGCCCGGCATTTGAGCCAGATGTATGTATCGCCTTACCAACAGCTCAAATTGCAGTTATGGGTCCAGAAGCAGCTGTAAATGCGGTGTTCTCAAATAAGATTGAAGCGATTGAAGATCCGAAAGAACGTTTGCAATTTGTTCTACAAAAACATCAAGAATACAAAGAAGAAATTGATATCTATAAATTAGCTTCTGAAATGATTATTGATGAGATTGTTGCACCAAGTAATTTACGTGAAGTATTAGGAATGCGTTATCGTGCATATAGTACGAAACATATTTCACAGCCACCTCGTAAACATCCAGTTTATCCAGTATAATCAATAGCAAGATTGGGAGGTCTGCCGCATGTTGGTAGGCCTTTTCATCTATAGGATGTTCAAAAAGCCCTCTAAAAATAGCTTCGCATCTCTTCGTTGGCTTGTTTTTCCGCTCCTCACGTATTAATAGCATACGCTTTGGTGCTCGAAGACTACGCCGCCTGGACCTACTTTGCTCTTTTTGTACTCCTTTTTGAACTTATATAAGATTTAAGGGAGTTGATTTCTAATTGAACGTGGTGATTGTTGGAGCGGGTGCTATCGGATTGCTAATTGGTTCATTATTAAGTGAGCAAAAACATGAGATTACATACATAACACGGACGACTGAACAAGCGGATAACCTAAGACACAACGGAATTACACTCGTTCAGGCAAATGGTGAAAAAGTTCATTCACGTGTCGAAGCATTTGTGGATTATGGACAAGCACCAACAAATGCATTGTGGATAATCGCTGTAAAATATCATCATTTACAGGACATAGAAGAAAAATTACATGCACTGCCTCTGTCCGCGCCACTATTATTTATTCAAAATGGAATTGCACATTTACAGTGGATTAATCAGTTGCAACAAGAACAAATATATATTGCAACGATTGAACACGGAGCTTTTAAAGAAAATGCAACCACAATTATTCATAAAGGAATAGGGTTGACGAAGGTTGCACCTTATAAAATGACAACTAACACCCCTTTAGACATGACGATTTTGCAATCTCCTAAATTCCAAATTGAATTTGTAGAGGACGCTTATGCAATTGTTTTAAGAAAAGCGATATTAAATGCCTGTATAAATCCGATTACGACGATCTTATTTATTGAAAATGGCAAACTTATTTCAAATAAACATGCCTTTCAACTAATGCATTCATTATTTCTGGAATTGCAAACAGCCTTTCCAGAAATATCATCCATGTTAACTTTTGAACACGTAAAAGCACTTTGTGAAAAAACATCTCCTAACAAATCTTCTATGCTTCAAGATCGTTTGAATAATCGTCAAACTGAAATTGAACCAATTGTAGGAGCATTATTAAAGTTAGCAACAACTAGGGACAAAGAGTTACCCCTTTTACAAACGCTATATCAATTAGTGTTAGCAATTGATGAAAAAGGTGAACCGCATGAGTAACTTATTCCAAGTTATTATAAGTTTTCTATTAATTTTTCCGATAGCCATATTTATCGTGGTATATTTTGTTTCTAGAAAATTAAACAAAAAAACGACAAAAGCTTTTGGTCATGCTGCAGATGTGACGACTATGGTTCTATTTTTTGCGGTTCCTATCGCGGTTCAATCCTTATTTAAAGTAGAAATAGTGGGATTCTTGGTGGGCATGGCGTTAATCATCAGTGTCTTCTTGACATTTCTTGAGTGGAAGTCTCAAAAGGAAATTGAATTAATTCCACTTATACGAAAGATATGGAGATTTTTATTTTTAGTCCTAAGTGTTACTTACTTCATTGTGTGGTGTTTAGGGTTCGTCTTTAAAGTAATAGAGTTCGTAAATTAAAGTCCAACAAGTCGTTTGTTTTTCCTGTCTTGTCGCCAAATGATATACTCGATTTGTATTTACACGCAAAAGGGGTTTACCAAGATGAAATTTGACCAAATTGATCAACCAAATAGCAGTTCCTTCCTAGCAGATTTTCATGCTCAAAAGAAAGAACTATTAACGTATTTTCATTATTTACCGAATCCAACTTCGTATGAGCATCGTGCTTTATCATTGAAATCTCATCAAGTAAACAGACAGCAACTGACGAGTGTTGTCCGTGAATATATGATGAAATTCCAGCACAATGATGCAGTTGATAAACATTTAGCTGAGTTGGAAAAAGACGCCTTAGTAGTTATTGGGGGTCAGCAAGCTGGTTTACTCACAGGACCACTTTATTCCGTACATAAAGCACTATCAATCATTTTATTAGCTAAACAACAACGACAAGCTCTAGGAGTTCCGGTCGTTCCAGTTTTTTGGATTGCCGGAGAAGATCATGACTTAGATGAAATCAATTCAACCTATACACCGAATTTCGGGAGATTACAAAAACATACGTACAATGATCGTCCGAATCGGAAACAAATGGCCTCTGAAACAGAGGTAGAAGCTGAAAAATTACAGACGTTCATTCGCGGCATATTTAAACAATTTAATGAAACAATCTATACGAAAGAATTGCTTCATAAATGCCTAAATATGACGAAGGATGTTACTTCATACACTGATTTCTTTGCAGTGATGATGAATGACTTCTTCTCAAATGAAGGTTTGTTATTAATTGATGCTGCCTATCAACCACTTAGAAAGTATGAATCTCCTTATTTCGTCAAGATGATTGAGCAATCTCAAGAAATTGCGTCACTAGTAGTTGAACAAGAGAGAGTATTTGAACAAGCGGGTTATGGTCTTCCAATACAGGCTACTAAAGATAGTTCAAATTTGTTTATTGTTGAAGACGGAGAACGCTTTTTATTGAGAGATAACAATGGAGAATTCGTAAATGAAACCGCGGGACTTCGTTTCTCTAAACAACAATTGATTGATATTGCGATTAACCAACCTGAACGCTTAAGTAATAACGTGGTTACTCGTCCTTTAATGCAAGAAATGGTGTTCCCTGTCTTAGCGTTTATCGGTGGACCAGGTGAACTGGCATACTGGGCTGCATTTAAAACAATGTTCGAACATTTTGATATGGAACTTCCAGTCATGGTTCCAAGATTGTCCATAACCATGGTGGATAAAAAGTCTAATCAATATTTAGACGAATTAGATTTACAAGTTAAAAGTGTTTTCGATGGGGAGCTACAGTCTCATAAACAAGCTTTCATTAACGTTATTAAAGATAATGACGCAGAAGAAATGATACTAGAAATTGAACAAACTTTAATCGAACAATATGAAAAATTAGAAAATCATTTATCTAATGCAGGACCGGCGTTCAGTCTTCTCACGAAGAAGAATTTAGAACTCCACAAGAAACAGTTCACATACTTGAGTCGAAAAATAGAAGATACTAATTTATTACGACATGATGTGAAAATTCGAAAGTTTAATCATATTGAAGGAACATTATTTCCTGAGTACACATTACAAGAAAGATGGTTCAGTCCTTTATTATTTTTAAACGAAGTAGGTCCAACATTAATTGACGAACTATTATCACAACCATTCGAATTTAATGGCAAACATATAATCCTAACTTTTTAATTCGTAAAGCCTTCTCTTTTTTTGAGACGGCTTTTTTCTATGGGGGAAAAGGATTTCAAACTGTTTCAACAAGTACTATTATCACATTTTTCGGTGTTTCGTAATTTTTTTTTAGAAACTGGTGGAGGAAAGTGGGGGGATGTGGTACATTAATGACAATAAGTGGGGTGAGTAGCATGTTCATGGGAGAATATCAACATAGTGTTGATGCGAAGGGCCGTCTTATTATTCCGGCAAAATTTCGCGAGCACCTAGATGAGACTTTTGTGATCACACGAGGTCTTGATAACTGCTTATTCGGCTATCCTATGAATGAATGGCGAAAACTCGAAGAAAAATTAAAAGCTCTACCTGTCACAAAGAAAGATGCTCGTGCATTTACACGATTCTTCTTTTCAGGAGCGACCGAAGTTGAAATTGACAAACAAGGACGTATAAACATTCCAAGTACATTGTTATCTCATGCAAGAGTGGAAAAGGAATGTATCGTACTTGGCGTATCAAACAGAATTGAAATTTGGGCAAAAGATTCTTGGACATCTTATTTTGAAGAATCTGAGGACTCATTTAACGACTTGGCAGAAAATATGATTGGCTTTGATATATAACGAAAAGCTTAGAAGCTAACTATAGCTCGACACCAGCGCTGGAAAAGAAAAGCATGATCGAATTTGAAAGAGGAGGACGATTCAGTTGTTCAACCATACAACAGTATTACTTCATGAAACCGTTGACGGATTGAACATTCGTCCAGATGGCATATATGTTGACTGTACCTTAGGTGGTGCAGGACACAGTGAGTATTTAGTTCAACAATTAAATGATCAAGGGAAGTTGATATGTTTTGATCAAGACACTACTGCTATTGAAAATGCGAAAATCCGCTTAGCGGACCATCTTCATAAAATAACGTTTGTCCATGCTAACTTCCGGGACATTAAAGAAAAATTACAAGAACTAGGACTAGATAGGGTTGATGGTATTCTTTATGACTTAGGAGTATCTTCTCCACAACTGGATACGCCAGAACGAGGTTTTAGTTATAATCACGATGCCCCATTAGATATGAGAATGGATATGACGGCTTCCCTGTCAGCTTACGATGTTGTAAACGACTGGGAATTTAATGATTTAGTTCGCATTTTCTATCGTTATGGAGAAGAAAAGTTTTCTAAGCAAATCGCACGCAAAATCGAAGAAGCTAGAAAACATGCACCTATTGAAACTACGGGTCAGCTGGTTGAACTCATAAAAGATGGTATTCCAGCACCGGCTAGAAGAAAAGGTGGTCATCCTGCAAAACGAGTATTCCAAGCCATTCGAATTGCAGTAAATGATGAACTAGGAGCAGCGGAAGAATCACTACAAGATGCCATAGAGCTACTAGCTGTAAATGGGCGAATTAGTGTAATTACGTTCCACTCATTAGAAGATCGAATAACCAAAACAATATTTAAAGAAGCAGCATCTTATCCTGAACTACCACCAAACTTACCTGTTATTCCAGAAGGTATGGAGCCGCATTTAAAATTAATTACACGGAAGCCGATTTTGCCAAGTGAAGAAGAATTATTGAATAATAATCGATCTAGATCAGCCAAACTTAGAATTGCAGAAAAAATAAAAGATGAGGGACGTGTCTAAATGGCAATGCACGCTAGAACACAAACAACTTACATAAAGCAGCCTGTCGTTAATCCACAGCCTGCAGTCAACCCGACAATCAAACCAAACCGTAAAATCCTTACAAAAGGTGAAAAGGTATTAATTGCTCTCTTCGTATCTGTCGTTGCATTATTTAGTGTGATGATCCTACAAACACAAGCTAGTATATATGCCGCATCTCAAGACATTCAATTAGTTGAACAACAAATTGATGAAACAAAAAAACAAAATACAGATTTGTCCATTCAAGTAAGCGAACTCTCAAAATATGACCGTGTTTGGGAAAAAGCAAAAGCATTAGGATTGAAGCTGAACGAGAAAAATGTGAAGGTTGTAACGGGACAATGAAAAAGAAATTTCGATTTCAATGGGGAGCCTTTCTGATGTTTTTGTTCTACGGAGGGCTCTTTTTTCTATTGTTGTCACGGATGATTTTTATCCAAGTCACGGGAGAAGCAGATGGACAAGCACTTGCGGCTAAAGCTGCTGCAAAGTATGAAAGAGAACAAATTATCAATGCAAGTCGCGGAGAAATTTTAGACAGAAATGGGGAAGTCATCGCAGAAGATACATTAAGCTATCGATTAGTTGCGATCCTGAGTCCAAAAGCGACAGAAAATGCAAAAAATCCAAAGCATGTAAATGATGTGGAAAAGACTGCGAGTATTCTTGCACAATATATCCCTTTATCCAAAGAAAAATTAATAGAACGCCTATCAAAAGAAGACGTTTATCAAGTGGAATTTGGATCAGCAGGACGAGACATCAGTCATGATGTCATGACAAAGATAAAAGAACAAAAATTACCAGGCCTTGTTTTTGTGAGAGATTTGAAACGTTTTTATCCAGGAGGAACATTTTCTTCGCATCTAATTGGCTTCGCTGTAAAAGAAGAACAACCCGATGGAACGTTTCAAACTGTTGGGAAAATGGGTCTTGAGTCAATTTATAATAAACAACTGACCGGAAAAAACGGGAAAGTTCAATATGACGGTGATTTGTGGGGTTACTTGTTACCAAACTCAGAAGAAATGGTGACACCTGCTGAAGATGGGAATCAAATTCACTTAACACTAGATAAAACCGTACAAAACTTTCTAGAGGATGCGATGACAAGAGTCGAAAAAGAATATTCACCATCAAGTATGGTGGCAATGGTGGCAGATCCGAAAACAGGAAAAATCCTGGCAATGAGTCAACGCCCATCATTTGATCCGGAGACGCGAGAAGGTCTTACGACAAATTGGTTGAATGAAACGATTGAAAATACGATTGAACCAGGTTCCACCATGAAAACATTTACGGTGGCAGCTGCAATGGAAGAGAAAAAATGGGATCCGAATGCCTGGTATCAGTCAGGTAAATACACGTTACTTGACACGACTATCCGAGATCATAACTTAAAAGGATGGGGAAGTATTACGTATTTAGAGGGATTCCAACGATCTTCTAACGTTGCCATGGCTTATTTACTTGAAAGATTAGGCGATACAGCATTTCTTGAATACCTTGATAAATTTGGATTTGGCCAAAAAACTGGGATTGACCTTCCGAATGAAGCAAGTGGGAAAATTATTAGTAAGTGGCCACTTGACCGCTTGGTATCAACATTTGGACAAGGTTCTACGGTAACTCCAATGCAGCTTATTCAAGCTGAAACGGCTATTGCAAATGACGGCGTCATGATGAAACCATATGTAATTGAAAAGATTGTGAATCCATTAACAAAAGAAGTTATGCACGATTCTAAACCTGAAAAAGCAGGAAAACCAATTTCTGCGGACACAGCAAAGAAAATGAGAGAATTGTTGGCCTCCACAGTAACTGACGAAAAAGGAACTGCTCAACGATTCGCACTAACTGATTATACAGTGGCAGGAAAAACGGGAACTGCCCAGATTCCAAATGAGGATGGTAAATATTTAGCAGGTTATGAAAATTACTTGTACTCATTCCTTGGAATGGCCCCAGTGGAAGATCCTCAATTAGTTGTTTATGTGGCGGTGTCAAAACCAAAATTAGAAGCGACTGAAGTAGGATCCATGCCAGTCTCTGAAATATTTAAATCGGTTACAGAAAATAGTTTGAAGTACATGAACATTAAACCTGAAGAAATGAAATCTACTCCTGCAGTTACGCTTCCTGACGCAAAAGACAAAGAGGTTGCAGCAGCTGAAAGTCAAATGATTAAACAAAAGTTGAATCCAGTTATTATCGGTAATACGGAAAAAGGGAAAATCACTGAACAATTTCCTGCAGCTGGTACTGAAATACTACCAGGTAGTTTAGTAATGTTGAAAACGTCTGGACCAATAACTATTCCTGATTTTACAAATTGGTCAAAACGACATGTTTTGGTCTACCAAATGTTATCTGGATTAAACATTGAAGTCGTTGGTAATGGCTATGCTGTTAGTCAAAGTGTTTCCAAGGGGACTGTAACAAACGAACAGGCACCAATCGTAATTAAGCTAGAAACTCCTGAAGAAACAAATAAAAAAGCCAAGAAAGAAAAAGAAAAAGAGGGAGAAGAAAAGCTCCCTCAAGATTAAATGTTGAATAGGCACTCCATTTTAGTCATATCTTGTTAAAAAACAAGGTGTGGTTTTATGAAGGCAGGAGTGCCTCATCAATTGAAAATCAGAGTTCGAACAATGCTGCTCATCTTTTTTTGTTTAAGTGTTGCGTCTGTAGGGAAACTAGTTGTGATGCAGTTTTTTCAATACGAATGGCTTACGCTAAAAGCAGAAGAGAATTGGGATCGGGAAATCCCTTTTTCTCAAACTAGAGGTAATATTCGAGATCGAGATGGAGAATTAATTGTAGGTAGCAAACTAGCCCCTACCCTTTATTTTATGCCAGCTCAAAGCGATGATGTTAAAAGTGCCGCGGCCAAACTTAGCAAAATTCTAAATACAGATGAAAAAAAACTCGAAGAACAAATGAGTAAAAAAACATTTTTAATTAAATTGGCTCCTGAAGGTAAAAATATTGAACTTGGCACAGCCCTTGAAATTCAATCATTACAAATCCCAGGTTTGTATACAGGTGTTGATTATGTTCGAGATTACCCGCACGATGAGTTATTGTCCCGTCTTCTTGGATTTACTGGGTATGACCATCAAGGATTAGCTGGTATTGAGTTCCAATACAATGAATATTTAACGTCAACACAATCAACTTTACGCTTATTTACAGATGCTAAAGGAAATTCACTTCCTCATGTAAATGACGGATGGGGTAAAGGAAAAGATGGAGCGACGGTAGAATTAACCATTGATCTTGATGTTCACGAGATTATGGAGCGGACACTTTCCCAGGCTATGGAAAAATATGATGCTGATCAAGCAATGGGAATTGCGATGAATCCTAAAACTGGTGAGATCTTATCTCTAGCTTCTTTTCCGACTTTCCATCCATTGGAATATGACAAAGTTAGCCCGAGCGTTTATAATCAGAACTTGCCTGTGTCTATGACATTTGAGCCAGGCTCAACCTTTAAAATTATTACTCTTGCCGCTGCGCTAGAAGAAGGAAAAGTGGATTTGGAGCATGAATCATTTTATGACCCTGGTTATGCGATAGTCGAAGGTGCAAGATTACGATGTTGGAAAAGAGAAGGACATAAACACCAATCATTTTTAGAAGTCGTTGAAAACTCATGTAATCCAGGTTTTATTGAACTAGGTCAACGTGTTGGACGTGAAAAACTGTCGAAATACATACGTGATTTCGGATTTGGGCAAAAAACAGGATCATCCATTGCTGGAGAGTCCACAGGTATTTTGTTCTCTAAAGAAAACTATGGACCAGTTGAACATGCGACAACATCATTCGGCCAGGGTATATCGGTTACACCCATTCAACAAGTTCAAGCGGTTTCTGCCGCTGTGAATGGCGGAACGTTGTTTCAACCTTATGTGGTGAAACGAATTTACAATGAAGAAACCAACGAGGTAATAACAGAAAATGAACCAACGAAAGTGCGACAGGTAGTATCCGAAGAGACATCAAAACAAGTTCGTGAATCATTAGAATCAGTAGTGGCAATGGGTTCAGGACGAAATGCTTTTCGTGATACAATGAGAATTGGCGGAAAAACAGGGACTGCACAGAAGGCTGTTAATGGGCGTTACGTTGAAGGGCAGTATATTGTATCGTTTATTGGTTTTGCACCTGCTAACGATCCTGAAATCGTCGTTTATGTAGCGATTGACAATCCGAAACATGTTTTACAGTTCGGCGGAGTTATTGCTGCACCAATCGTAGGGGAAATTATTGAAGATAGCGCACCTTTTATTGGATTCAATTACAATAAAGATCAAATCCAAAAAGAGTATAGATGGGGAGATAGTATAGAGCGAAGAGTTCCTGATTTAGTTGGGCAAGAAAAAAATAAAATTATGATGGTAGATGAACCATTTAAAATTGAATGGCACGGGACAGGAACAAAAATAATATCCCAGCTTCCACAAGCAGAAAGTTTACTGTCTGTTGATGGTACGATTCATTTATACTTAGGTGAATAATAGTAATAACGACAACCATCGTTTATCCGAAGGAGAATACATATGACACTCGCAACAACATTAATGATCGTAGGAATCGGATTTCTACTTACCGTTCTTTTAACACCTATTTTCATTCCGCTATTAAAACGGATGAAGTTTGGCCAAAGTATTCGTGAAGAAGGTCCACAATCCCACATGAAAAAAGCAGGAACACCTACAATGGGTGGTCTTGTATTTATTGTCTCGATAGCGTTCACCACAATAGCCGTGGCATTTTATTTAGAAATGCTGACAACACAAACGATTGTGTTGGTTTTAGTTTTTGTTGGTTTTGGCATAATTGGATTTTTAGATGATTTTATTAAAGTTGTACTGAAAAGAAATTTAGGATTGACATCATTACAAAAAATAATCGGTCAAATCATTATTGCTGTTGCTTCCTTTTTCCTACTTAATCAAGGACCTTTCGAAACAACTGTAAGTGTTCCATTTACTGACTGGTCAGTAGATCTTGGAATTGCATATGTAGGGTTCATGATTTTTTGGCTCGTTGGGTTTTCCAATGCTGTGAATTTAACAGATGGTTTAGATGGACTTGTTTCAGGTACGGCATCAATTGCTTTTACAACATTCGGTGTTTTAGCATTAGTTTATCAACAATTAGATATCGCTATTTTTGCTTTTGCCGTGACAGGAGCCCTTCTTGGGTTTTTGATTTTCAATGCAAACCCTGCAAAATTATTTATGGGTGACACTGGTTCGTTGGCATTGGGTGGTGCGCTTGCCATGGTATCCATCCTAGTTAAACAAGAGCTATTACTCCTAATCGTAGGTGTAATTTTTGTAGCAGAAACTTTATCAGTTATTCTTCAAGTAATTAGTTTTAAAACAACTGGAAAACGGATTTTCAAAATGAGTCCTCTTCATCATCATTTTGAACTATCTGGTTGGTCTGAATGGAAAGTGGTAGTGGTCTTTTGGTCAACCGCATTCCTTGCAGCCTTTATTGTTGTAATGCTGGAGGTATTGTAATGAAACATATAACAGAATTCAAAGCAAAAAAAGTTCTCGTATTAGGCCTTGCAAAGAGTGGAGTAGCTGCAGCGGAAATTCTTCATAAATTGGGCGCATTCGTTACAGTAAATGATTCAAAACCTTTTGAAGAGAGTCCAGATGCACAAAGTTTATTAACTAAAGGAATCACGGTTATTTGTGGACGACACCCGGAAGATTTACTCGACGAAGGTTTTGAATATGTGGTTAAAAATCCTGGTATACCGTACCACAATCCGATTGTTAGTGACGCAGTAAGAAGAGGAATTCCAGTATGGACTGAAATAGAATTAGCCTATTTGATTAGTGAAGCTCCTTTTATAGGTATCACAGGATCAAACGGGAAAACTACGACAACGACTTTGCTATTCCACATGCTAAATCAAGGTGGTCAAAATCCTTTAATAGCCGGGAATATTGGAACAGTTGCTTGTAAAGTAGCTGAGGAAGCGAGAGAGGATCAAGTGATTGTTACTGAACTTTCATCCTTCCAATTGATGGGTATAAATGCATTCCAACCAAGAATTGCGATTCTAACAAATTTATACGAAGCTCATTTAGACTATCATGGATCATTTGAAGAATATGGGGATGCCAAATTTGGAGTAACCAAAAATCAAACAAATGAAGATGTTTTTATTTATAATGCCGATCAACCAGAAGTTGTAAAATACGCGGGCTTGTCAAAAGCAAAACTGATTCCATTCTCAACTAAAGGCCGCCGAGAAAATGGAATAAGTGGAGATGCAGAGTATATATATTGGAAAGGTGAGCCTTATCTGGAAAGAAAATTGATTGCTTTACCAGGTGAGCATAATCTTGAAAATATATTATGTGCCGTTGCAACGGCTATCTTAATGGATTGCCCTAAGGAAACTATACAACATGTCTTGACGTCCTTTACAGGAGTAAAACATCGCACGCAATTTTTACGTGAATGGAAGAAACGTAAATTCTACAATGACTCTAAAGCGACCAACACATTAGCTACAAGAAGTGCTCTTGCTGCTTTCGACCAACCGGTAATATTACTGGCAGGTGGTTTAGAGCGAGGACATTCATTTGAAGAATTACGGGAAGATATGAATCACGTAAAAGCGGTGGTTGCATTTGGTCAAACTAGTGATCGTCTTATGGACTTTGCAGCATCATGTGGAGTGAAAAATATAGAAAAAGTAGAAAACATTCAACAAGCAGTTAAAGTAGCAACTGAATTGTCAGAACCAGAAGATATTATTTTGCTTTCACCTGCCTGTGCGAGTTGGGATCAATACGCAAACTTTGAGCTGCGTGGCGATGATTTTATCGAAGCTGTATTTCAAATTAAGTAAGACGATTACCAGATGAAGGGATGCCAACACTGCTTAAAAAACCGACGCATATTTTTCTTTTTACAAGTTTACTAATCACTGTGATTGGTTATTGTTTTGTTTATTCTGCCGGTTCTTACTGGGGAAAAGTACACTATGAAGATAGTCTCCCATTTTTTTGGAAGCAAATTATGTACGGCACTTTAGGTATGTTAAGTGCTTGGGTGATTTATAAACTACCTTTTATCCATCTTCAGAAATTTTGGTTTGGCGCTTATATTGCGTCAATACTTATGCTGTTTGCAGTTTACATACCTGGACTTGGCATTGTCCGAAATGGTTCCCAAAGTTGGATACAAATTGCTGGATTTAGTTTGCAGCCAGCAGAATTCGTAAAAATATCAGTAATGGGATTTTTGGCTTGTATCTTAGCGAAAAGAATGAATGATAAAAAAAGGAAGTATGTTGGTCCTTTATTAATTTGTTTAGTCCCAGCTGGAATTATTTTAGTACAACCTGACTTTGGATCAGCTTTTTTATTAATAGTTGGTGGATTTTCTCTTTTATTTATTGCTGGCTTCCCCATCCGTTTTTTTGTGGGCTTAGGTTCTATAGGGGTTGTTGCACTAGTTGGCTTAATTGCCTCTGCTCCCTATCGATTAAAGAGGATTTCTGCATTCCTTGATCCATGGGAAGATGCTTTAAATAGCGGATTTCAAGGTATTCAATCTCTCCTAGCGATTGGCCCCTCAGGTTTGTTTGGACATGGCTTTGGCCAAAGTAGACAAAAGTTTTTGTATTTACCAGAACCCCAAAATGATTTTATCTTCTCTATAATTGTTGAAGAAATGGGCTTCTTTGGTGCAGTAATTCTAATAAGTCTGTTCTTGGTTTTCTTATTTACAGGCTATCGTTTAGCAATTGCAGCTCCAACAAAAGTGGGTTTTTATGCTATTGCCGGACTCCAGTCCATGATAGGATTTCAAATCTTTTTAAACATTGGTGTAGTCATTGGGTTATTTCCGGTAACTGGCGTAACTTTACCGTTTATCAGTTATGGAGGCTCATCGCTATTATCAACATGGCTTATTGTAGGTCTCATTCTTCGTTTTTCAAAAGATTAATAGAGTAAGAAAGGAGTGAATAACGTGGATAAAATTATCGACATCGAAGATAGAATACCTACGCTGCGAGAGCGCCGGAAAAAGAGAACAAATCGAAAGTTCACGTTATTGCTCGTTATTTTTCTTTTAACTTTATTTGGTCTCCTCTATTTTCAATCTCCGTATAGTCAAGTACAAAAGATCGTTGTTAAAGGTGCTAATTTAACGACTAGTGACCAATATATTGAACAAAGCGGTTTACAAAAAGGACAATCTATGTGGGAAATTAGGACAAGCGATGCTGAAGTCCAATTGAAAAAAAATGATTGGATTCATAATGTCACAGTCAAACGAAGCGGTTTAACTTCTGTCGAAATTCAAGTAGAAGAATGGCAAAAAGCGGCGTATCTCCAATCCGAAACAGGGTTTGACGTCGTTCTTGAAAATGGGGAAGTATTTCAATCTGAAAAAAATTTGTCTCCCGTAGATGCCCCATTGCTTAGCGGTTTTGATAACCCTAAAATTAGAAGCCGTATGGTAAAGGAACTTGCTAAATTAAACGGACAAGTCCTTTCCATGATCTCGCAAATTGAATCAGTACCTTCAAAGGCAGATCCATATCGAATTAGACTATTTATGAATGATGGCTATGAAGTAAGAGCAGTTATCCCATCGTTTGCTAAGAAAATGAACTATTATCCGTCAATAATTGCTGAAATAGGGGATACCGAAAAAGGTGTTATTGATATAGAGGTGGGTTCGTTTTTTCAAACTTATTTAGATATGTATAACCCTCAACCAAAGGAGGTGGAGGAAGATGAAGAAACTCCAGAGTAAACCTTCTCGTGCAGTTGTGAATAAACGAATCATTTTTTCACTAGTATGTTTAGTTTTGGGATTTATTTTAGCTTATTCGTATAGCTTATCAAGCAGCAAAAAGCTAAGTGGAGAACCTGTAAGTAGCAAATATTTTGAGCAAGAAGAACAATATCGAGAAGACCTCATCCTTCAAAAAGAACGCAATAAAGAATTGGCTACTGAGTTAGAAACAAAACAGCAGCAAGTGCGGGAAATTGAAAAGTCCTTGTCTGGTAGTGAAGAACAATATGATAGTTTAATTCGAGAAGCTGAAGATCTGCGACTATTATTAGGTATCCTTCCTGCAACAGGTAAAGGTGTCAAAGTGCAACTCGAAGATGCAGAATATAACCCTACATCCGTTAATCCAAATGATTACATTGTTCACGAAAGTCATGTGTTCCAAGTGCTTAATGAATTGAAAATCTCTGGTTCTGAAGCGATTACCATAAATGGCCAACGATTGCATGCCAATTCTTATATAAAATGTAATGGTCCCGTCATTACGATTGATGGAGAGCAATTTCCAGCACCATTCATAATCGAAGCAATTGGCGACCCCTCAGTATTGTTGCCATCACTTCAACTGACCGGTGGAGTACTTGACCAACTAGTAAACGATAATATCGTGGTAACGATTGAAGAAAAATCAAAAATTGAAATGCCAGCATTGTAACAAGAAAAGCGTAGCTGGCCACTCTAGTCCGACTCCGACGGTGGAAGGACCGATTCGAAAGCCAGCTTTCGCCGTGTTAAGGAAGGAAGGCTAAGTTCGCGACGTCCATGTCGCGACGCCTTCATGACCCACATCCTGTGGGACCAAGCTTAGGTGCGGACTGGCCAGCGGAGCTAGACACTAAAAAACGGACAAGCCCAATTTAGTCCGACCACGATAAGCCTGAAAAATCGGACAGGCTTTTCCTTAAGAATATTTGTACTTGAAAGGAAGGAGCGGTTCTATGAAACAAGGTGTTTATGTCCGCTTCACTATTATTTTATTGATTGTCGGTTTTATGATTGCGGTCCAATACAACACTGTTCAAAAACCTGAATCACGAGACACTCGAGATATGTGGGAAATTAGACAAGAGCTATCTTTTGAGAAAGAGTTGCACTCTGAACTACTTTCAAATATTCGTGATGTCAATCAAACCATTACAAAATATGAGAATATACAATCCGAAAGTCCAGCTCAAGCGTTAAATGAAACTCTGGCAACGTTACGAACTAAAGCAGGCTTAACAGAAGTCAATGGACCAGGATTAGAACTTACCATTGAGCCATCTTTAGAAGGACAAGCACTTGGACAAGAAGTAACAAGTATCTCGCCCGATTTACTTGTTCATTTATTAAATGAAATCAATCGCTTTAATGGCCATGATGTATCAATAGATGGCAAACGAATCATTCATTCTTCTCCAATTCGGGATATTAATGGTCAAACGACAGTCAATAGTTTAACAGTGCGTACGCCACCATTTAAGGTTCGAATTGGTACTGAGTCGATTGAAGATGCAGACAAACTTTACAATCATTTAAAATCTTCGATGATAGCTGATGATTTTTTTATTGATAATTTAACCTTAACCATAGGCGAACCTCAAGATCAAATAGGGATACCAGCATTCGACCAAGCTATTAAAAATACTTATTTGAAAAATACATCTAAAGGAGATTAACTTATGTGGTTGCCATTACTCGGATTAATCTTAGGAATATCTTTGGGTTTATTAACTGATATTCAAATCCCTTCGGTGTATGAAAACTATCTATCTATAGCAGTACTTGCAGCACTCGATACATTATTTGGTGGAATACGAGCTCAATTACAACAAATTTATGATGATAAAGTGTTTGTATCAGGATTTTTCTTCAATATTGCCTTAGCTGCGGGATTAGCTTTTCTTGGAGTTCACCTGGGAGTTGACTTGTATTTAGCTGCGATTTTCGCATTTGGAGTTCGTCTTTTCCAAAACATAGCAGTGATTAGACGAATCTTATTAACTAAATGGACTGACAGAAAAGGGACTATTGACTAAAAAACAGTCGAATAGAAGGAAAATTGACAACTTTTAACGTTTTACTTAGACAAGCTTGATAGAATGCAATAGAATGGACAGTAAAGAGTTGTTGAAGGAGGTGCCACGGATTGAATCAGACAGAATTATATGTTTCTCTTGATATTGGTTCATCATCGATTAAGGTACTTATCGGAGAAATGACAAATGGTAGTTTAAATGTCATTGGTGTAGGCAATGTTAAGTCGAATGGAATACGAAAAGGCGCAATCGTTGATATTGATGCGACTGTGCAATCTATAAAAAAAGCAATTGAACAGGCTGAACGAATGATCGGAATGTCTATAAACGAAGTTGTATTAGGTATACCTGCTAACCAAGCCATGTTGCATCATGTAAAAGGCGTAGTGGCAGTAAATAGTGAAAATCGTGAAATTACCGATGACGATTTAGATCGTGTAATAGAATCAGCACAAGTTATGTCTATTCCACCTGAACGAGAATTAGTGAATTTAGTGCCAAAACAATTTATCGTGGATCATTTAGATGAAATTAAAGATCCAAGGGGCATGATTGGTATTCGTTTAGAAATGGATGGCACGATGTTGACGACATCTAAAACAATTTTACATAATGTATTACGTTGTGTAGAACGTGCAGGTCTTCAAATTAGAGAAATTTATTTGCAACCACTTGCAGCTGGATATTTCGCATTATCAGAAGATGAAAAAAATCACGGAACCGCATTCATTGATATAGGTGGAGGTTCTACTACGATTGCTATTTTCCAAGACGGACATTTAACACATTCATCCGTTCTTCCTGTTGGTGGAGACCATTTGACTAAAGATTTGTCTATCGTCTTAAAAACACCAACTGAGCAAGCTGAAAAAATTAAACATCAATATGGACATGCTTTCTATGATGACGCATCTGATGATGAATTGTTTGAAGTACCTGTGATTGGTGCAGATATGAAAGAACAATATAGTCAGAGATACATATCTGAAATTATTGGTGTCCGTTTAGAAGAATTATTTGAATTAGTCTTAGAAGAATTTTATCGTATGGGTCTTCAAGATTTACCTGGTGGAGTGGTTATTACAGGAGGGGTAGCAAAATTAGAAGGGCTTACACAATTAGCTCGCCATATTTTGCAAACTCGTGTACGACTATATACACCTGAGTATATTGGCGTACGTGAGCCAGGATACGCGACAGCGGTAGGCTTAATACGTTACGCTCATATGGAAGATCAATTCTATAACCGTCTTGGTGGTAATAGTGCTCTAGGTCAATCTAAGAAACCCGAGCATAGCTCACCAGCACCTAAAAAACAAAAACACACGAATCATGTAAAAGAAGAAGACAAAGAAAGTGTAATGGGGAAAGCACGTAAGTTCCTCGATAAATTTTTCGAATAAGACAAGAAAAAGACAATTTGCGATTTAAGGAGGAAATGCGATGTTAGAGTTTGATACAAGCTTAGACCAACTTGCTGTTATTAAAGTCATTGGTGTCGGTGGTGGCGGAAATAACGCTGTAAACCGTATGATTGAACACGGTGTTAAAGGTGTAGAATTTATTGCAGTAAATACAGATGCACAAGCATTAAATTTATCTAAATCAGAAGTGAAATTACAAATAGGTGCTAAATTAACTCGGGGACTTGGAGCTGGAGCAAACCCTGAAGTTGGTAAAAAAGCAGCTGAAGAAAGTAAAGAACAAATCGAAGAAGCATTACGTGGAGCAGATATGGTATTCGTCACTGCAGGTATGGGTGGAGGAACTGGAACTGGTGCTGCACCTGTAATCGCTCAAATCGCTCGTGAGATTGGCGCGTTAACTGTAGGTGTTGTTACTCGTCCATTCACATTCGAAGGCCGTAAACGTCAAACACAAGCGATTGGCGGTATCGGTTCGATGAAAGAAGCGGTTGATACACTAATTGTCATTCCAAATGACCGATTGCTTGAAATCGTTGATAAAAACACGCCGATGTTAGAAGCATTCCGCGAAGCGGATAATGTTCTTCGTCAAGGTGTACAAGGTATTTCGGATTTGATTGCTGTACCTGGACTAATTAACTTAGACTTTGCTGACGTGAAAACAATCATGTCTAACAAAGGTTCTGCCCTAATGGGAATCGGTATTTCTTCAGGTGAGAACCGTGCTGCTGAAGCTGCGAAGAAAGCAATTTCAAGCCCACTTCTTGAAACGTCAATCGACGGTGCAAAAGGGGTCTTAATGAATATCACTGGTGGATCGAACTTGAGTTTATTTGAAGTTCAAGAAGCTGCAGACATTGTTGCATCTGCATCTGATGAAGATGTTAACATGATTTTCGGTTCAGTTATTAACGATAATCTGAAAGATGAAATTATCGTAACAGTAATTGCTACTGGTTTCAGTGAAGATCAAAATACAAACCGTGTTACTAGAAGCGGTGGATTTGGTGCTAGTCGTTCTCAACAAGCGGCTCCGCCACAACAACAGCAACAACCTCTTCGTGAATCAAGAGAATCAAGACGTGAAGAAGCTCCTTCTTATCAACAAGAAGCGCCAAGAAGAGAACAACAAACTTCACAACATGAAGATACTTTAGACATTCCTACGTTCTTACGCAACCGTCAAAAACGTAATTAATAAAAATTGAAAAGCCCATTTCTTGTAGCGTAATTGCTACTTGAGATGGGCTTTTTTGTCGTAGATTTTTTTGTGAAATTAACAAGAAATGACAGGTTTTGCGGTGGACAAGTGATACCGTATTTGTAGGAGGTGAGAAAATGTATGCTGAAGTTTTGATTTCGATTAATACCCTCATCAACTTTTCATTGCTTTCTTTTTCAAACAAAATGGGTTCCTTTCACCAAAAGTCTTGGCGTTTATGGTTAAGTGCATTTCTTGGTGGAGTTAGTATCGTGTTATTTGGTGGGGGTTTCCTGTCGGTCGTCGCTACTTTTGTGTTTATGATGACAACTGCATTTGGACTAAATCGATCAAATTGGCTCCTAGCTGCAGGAAACACATTAATAGCTGCTTTGTTTGCTGGTGGGTTATTAACTGTCATTCAGCCCTTATTAGCAAATGCCAGTTGGTATGTAATGCTTGTCGTGACGGGTAGTGCATTAATATTTAGTTTATCCGGCATTAGAAAAAATTGGTTCCGAATTAATTTGACTGCCATTAAAGATTCATATATGGGTCAAGTAACCATTCGCTTATTTAACCAAGAATTCCAACTCACCTCTTATTCAGACACAGGCAACCTTTGCGTTGAACCATTGTCAGGTAATCCCGTACATTTTATTTCAGCAGAAAAAATGAAATCATTCATTCCTTTAGATTTATGGCATCATTTACATGCATTTGAGGGAGATTCCACAGAAAAATTCCAAGAAATTCCTTTGTTATTTCGATCTCAATTGCGTTTAATACGTCTTCAAACTGTTCAGGATCAGTCCACATGGGCCATTGGCATTAAAGTTGACCACATTCTATTAAAAACAACGAAAGAAAAATCACTTGCACCATGTTACGTGGTCTTAACAAAAAATAGTAAACATTTTCCACGGCAATCAGATGTAATTTTGCATGCTTCAACACTATTCAGCTAAATGGGAGGGCGAATGCTATGTTAATCAGAATTTGGTACAGACTAATTGGACTTTGGAGTAGATGGCGCAGCAAAGGAACATACTATATTGGTGGAAGTGAATCATTACCTCATCCAATGAATCGTGAAGAAGAAGCTAGAACGATTGAAGCATTTATGAATGGTGATTTAACAGCCCGGGATACATTAATAGAACGTAATTTAAGATTGGTCGTCTATATTGCAAGACGTTTTGAAAATACTGGATCGCATATTGAAGATTTAATCAGTATCGGCTCGATCGGTTTAATAAAAGCAATCGAAACTTTCAACACAGAGAAAAAAATTAAACTAGCTACTTATGCTTCTCGTTGTATTGAAAATGAAATTTTAATGCATCTTCGAAAAACTAGCAGGTTGAAATCTGAAGTTTCTTTTGACGAACCTTTAAATTCAGACGCTGATGGCAATGAGCTATTACTTTCAGATATTTTAGGAACGGATGACGATATTATTGCGGAAGATGTAGAGAAAAAAATAGAACGACAATTTATGTTTTCAGCAATCGATTTATTGGATAAGCGGGAAAAATACATTATGGAATGCCGCTTTGGACTAAATGGCCAAGAAGAAATGACTCAGAAAGAAGTAGCAGATATGTTAGGTATTTCTCAATCTTATATTTCCCGTTTAGAAAAGAAAATCATACATGATTTACGAGAGGAATTAAATCAACCAACTAGTTAATGGATGAATTTGGAGTCATCACAAAACGAATAGTTTCCTTCGAGGCGGACACACTGAAAGATATCACAGTGTAGAACAGTTCGGAGGAAAAAGCGATGGTACGTACAAAAGTCGAATTATGTGGTGTAGATACGTCGAAGCTACCTGTTTTATCAAACGAAGTGATGACAAAAACGTTTATACGTTTACAAAGTGGTGACGAATTTGCAAAAGATGAGCTGGTAATGGGAAACTTACGACTAGTCCTAAGTTTAGTTCAGCGATTCGCCTATCGAGGAGAACAAGCAGATGATTTATTTCAAGTAGGGTGTATTGGTTTAATAAAATCTATTGAGAACTTTGATTTAAAACACAACGTGAGATTTTCCACGTATGCAGTGCCTATGATAATTGGAGAAATAAGAAGACATTTGCGTGACCATCATCCGGTACGTGTATCGAGATCGTTACGTGATATTGCCTATAAGTCGATGAAAGCAAAAGAACAATATATTACTGAACATTTGCATGAACCAACCATTCAGCAGCTGGCAGAAATAATTGAGATTCCACATGAGGATATATTATTTGCTTTAGATGCCATTCAAGACCCAATTTCGTTACAAGAACCGATTTATCATGACGGAGGAGATCCTGTGTTCATGCTCGACCAATTACGAGATGAACAAGTATCAGAAGATTCATGGTCGACTTATATTTTTATGAAAGAAAGTATTAGTAAGTTGGATATTCGAGAACAACGCATTTTAGCAAAGCGATATTATTATGGGCAAACTCAAACTGAAATCGCTAAAGAATTAGGAATATCTCAAGCTCAAATTTCTAGACTTGAAAAGCATGCGATTCGTGTCATCAAAGACGAATACAATTTTGATTCACAATGAGAAAAAGCTTTTATTCCTTTTCCGGAATAAAAGCTATTTTTTCGTGAATATAACATAAACTAAATAAAGGGGGTATGACCGTTGAAATTTACTGACATCCAACAAAAAGAATTCATCGAAGCAAGTGATGGGAAAATGCTCGGTTTTGTTAATGATGCGCAAATATCAAAAGAGACCGGTATGATAGAATCTTTTTTCTTAGCAGAGCCAAAAAAAATGTTGGAATTGTTTTCAGGCAATCGCCCAACAGTGATGATTCGTTTATGCGATATTAAGGTAATTGGGAAAGATGTTGTCATCGTACAGTCGAAGGGCGTAGAACATGGATAAACATTGAATATTAGAGGTTTGATTGGTACAATATAGAGATAACATCGATACCTAAAAAGGTAGGAACTCTCAAAATGCAAATTGAACGTAATCTTCAACAAATACAACAACAAATTAATCAAGCATGTAGTCGTGTCAATCGTTCTACTTCCGATGTACATATTGTAGCAGTTACTAAGTCTGTTTCAATTGAGCGTACTGAGGAAGCTTTAATAGCTGGTCTTAATCATCTTGGTGAAAATAGGCCAGAAGGGTTATTAAATAAACAAGAGGTCATTAAAAATCCCGCAGTCTGGCACTATATTGGCTCACTGCAAACTAGAAAAGTGAAACAGGTCATTAACAAGATCCAGGTATTGCATTCGCTTGATCGATTAAGTTTGGCAGATGAAATCCAAAAAAGAGCTGAACATGCAATTGATTGTTTTGTTCAAGTGAATGTCGCTGAAGAAGAAGCGAAACATGGAATTGAATTGAAAAATGTTCAAACGTTTATTGAATCTTTACATGCACATAGTAGAATTCGAGTAATTGGTTTAATGACGATGGCACCGAACACTTCAAACGACGAAGTGATTCGTTCAGTTTTCAAAGTTTTAAAAGAAATGCAAATAAGAATTGCCAGCAATCATTATCCACATGCACCATGTACTGAATTATCAATGGGAATGTCAAATGACTTTGAAATCGCAGTAGAAGAAGGCGCAACATATGTGCGAATTGGTACAGCACTAGTCGGAATCGAAAGTGAGGATCTTACATGAGTATGAAGAATAAATTCAAAAACTTTTTTTACCTAGAAGAAGAAGATGAAGCACCAAGAACCAATGAACGAAGAAACGAATCACAACCAATGCCTCAGCCGACAGTCAGGAAGACATCAAAGGAAAGAAGAAATGTGCAAATCGAAGCTCATCCATCTTCAAATATTGTAAGTCTTCAAAACTTGCAGAAGTCTTCTAAAGTAATTTTAGTTGAACCACGTGTATATGCAGAAGCACAAGATATTTCTGAGCATTTAAAAAACAAGCGAGCAGTCGTTGTGAACTTACAACGAATTGATAAAGATCAAGGGATTCGCATTGTAGATTTTTTAAGCGGTACCGTGTATGCTTTAGGCGGAGATATACAGCGTATTGGCACCGATATTTTCTTGTGTGCACCTGATACGGTTGAAGTAGACGGAGCAATTTCGGACTACTTTTATGACGACATACAATAATTGAGGTGTAATTAGTTCTTATGGATTTAGTAATTGATATTCTACAACAAGTTTTAGGGTTTTATTCAATATTGCTCATTGTCTATATTTTTATGTCATGGGTACCTAGTACAAGAGAAACAACTATCGGTCGCTTTTTAGAAAAGATTTGTGAGCCGTATTTAGAACCGTTTAGAAAGTTCATCCCTCCATTTGGCATGATTGATGTGTCCCCAATTGTTGCTATTTTAGTATTAAGATTAGCAGGGTCTGGACTGGAATCTTTAGCAAGCTATTTTTAAAATCTTGCCTCACTTTCGTGGGGCTTTTTTTGACCACTGAAAGGAAGAAAAGAAATGGAACAAGTTCTACAGCATTTCCGAAAAGATGAACAACCTTTTATTGAACAAGTCAGCGGATGGCTTCGAGAAACACAGGATCGTTATGCTCCTAAATTAACTGATTTTTTAGACCCTAGACAACAATTTATTGTACATTCTATGATTGGTCAAAATGATGACGTTATTGTAAGTGCATTCGGAGAGCTTCCAGAAGCCGAACGAAAACGTATGCTGATATCACCTTCTTATTTCGTTGCAACAGATGAAGACTATGCAATCACCGCATTTTCAATTAAGTATCCTTCGAAGTTTATTAAGTTAGAACACCCTGATGTTTTAGGTTCACTTATGTCACTTGGTCTTGATCGATCAAAATTCGGTGATATTCGAGTAGACGATGATCGCATCGAATTTGCTGTTGTATCAGAAATGGCTGACTACGTAACTGCTCACCTTACTTCAATTGGAAAATCCAAAATTAAAATAGATGAATTGCCACATGATCATCCTTATTTAGATAATAATGATCATTGGTTAGAAGAATCCCATACTGTTAGTTCGATGCGAATTGATACTATTATTGCATCTTTGTTTACGATTTCAAGGCAAAAAGCATCCATGCTTATTCATAGTGGGAAAGTGAAAGTGAACTGGACAGTTCGTGAACAACCATCTTTCGAACTGCATGAATCGGACTTATTATCAATTAGAGGATTTGGACGTATTCGAATTGGATTAATTGAGGGGCGGACTAAAAAAGACAAAATCCGACTCCAAATTGGGAGAATCGAGCCTAAATCGTGAAAAATATTCAATTAAATTCGTATTATTGCTTTCATCGCCGACAATGAAAGGTATAATAGTTGGAAACGATGTAAGTTTGTAAAGGGGAGATTTTTGAAATGCCGCTATCACCACTAGATATTCATAACAAAGAGTTTAGCCGTGGATTCCGAGGATACAACGAAGACGAAGTTAACGAATTTTTGGAACAAGTGATTAAAGATTTCGAACTTCTAATTAAAGATAAAAAAGATTTAGAAGAGAAATTAAAATCCTCAAGTGAGCGAGTGGGACATTTTACAACGATTGAAATGACTTTACAAAAATCAATTGTTGTAGCTCAAGAAGCTGCTGAAGAATTGCGTCGAAACTCTCAAAAAGAAGCAAAATTAATAGTTAAAGAAGCAGAGAAAAACGCAGACCGAATTGTAAATGAATCCTTAACGAAAGCTCGTCGTATTGCATTAGAAGTTGAAGATTTGAAAAAACAATCAAAAGTATTCCGCAATCGTTTTAAAATGTTAGTGGAAGCCCAACTTGATTTAATTAACACGGATGATTGGGATCATTTAATGCAATATGAAGTAGATACAAGTCAGTTGCAACGATTAGATAACAAAGAGGACTAAGTAGCTTGACCATTACGTTATCATTCCCTATAATATCTACATATACTGGAATAATATTTAATAAAACGCTGATAGAGACAGTATTTTGAAAGCACAGAGTAGCGATTCGAGGATGGTGAAAGCTCGAACAAGTGGCAATCAAATGAAAATCACTCTTGAGTTAAATCACTGAACTGAGTTTTGTAAGTGATTTCGGTTTCACGCCGTTAATGTGATCTAAGCTGGCAACATTTTGATGTTGCAATTAGGGTGGTACCGCGAGTCAAAACTTCTCGTCCCTTCATTGGGATGAGGAGTTTTTATTTTTTCATTTTTTTGCTACTAGTCCAAAACACAAGCTCGCACTTCCGCTTCGCTATGGCCCACTATGGTGGGTCATGAAGCCGTTGCGGTCAAAACCGCAGTAGGCTTCGAACCAATATCAAGGAGGTTTTTTAGATGGAATACAAAGATACCTTATTAATGCCTAAAACAGAATTCCCAATGCGTGGAGGTTTACCTACCCGTGAACCGGCAATGCAAGAAAAATGGAATGAAATGAAGTTATATGAAAAAGTATTGGAACGTACGAAAGATCGTCCAAGCTTTATTCTTCACGATGGTCCTCCATATGCAAATGGAGATTTGCATATGGGGCATGCATTAAACAAAGTTCTTAAAGATATGATTGTACGACATAAATCAATGACGGGTTATTATGCACCTTATGTTCCAGGTTGGGACACTCATGGTTTACCTATCGAACAAGCACTAGCAAACAAAGGTGTTAATCGTAAAGAAATGACGGTTGCTGAATTCCGTAACTTATGTGAGACGTATGCATATGAACAAATTGATCGCCAGCGTAGTCAATTTAAACGTCTTGGCGTACGTGGAGATTGGGAAAATCCGTATATTACGTTAAAGCCTGCATATGAATCTCGTCAAATTGAAGTGTTCGGTGAAATGGCTCGTAAAGGCTATATTTACAAAGGGTTAAAACCAGTTTATTGGTCTCCATCAAGTGAATCAGCATTGGCTGAAGCAGAAATCGAATATCAAGACAAAAAATCACCATCTATTTATGTAAGCTTTGACGTTACAGATGGTAAAGGCGTAGTTGCTGAAGGAACTAAAATTATCATTTGGACGACTACACCTTGGACAATTCCGGCTAACCTAGGAATTTCAGTGAATCATGAATTCGACTATGTAATTGTGGAAGTTGCATCAACTCGATACCTTGTTGCTAAAGCATTACTTGAAAATGTAGCAACTACTCTTGAGTGGGATTCTTATGAAATTGTTCAGACGCTAAAAGGCGAACAAATGGATCGCATGGTAGCCAAACACCCATTATACGATCGTGATTCTCTTGTAATGCTCGGGGACCATGTAACGGACGAGGGAGGTACTGGATGTGTTCATACAGCTCCAGGACACGGGGAAGACGACTTCCAGGTAGGTAGAGCTTATGGACTTGAAGTACTATCTCCAATCGATGATCGTGGCGTATTAACGGCTGAAGCTCCAGGCTTTGAAGGCTTATTTTATGATAAAGCGAATAAAGTCATTACAGAAGCATTAGAAGCAGCTGGCGCTTTAGAAAAATTAACATTCTTCACTCACTCTGCACCACATGATTGGCGTACGAAAAAGCCGGTTATTTTCCGTGCAACTGCTCAATGGTTCGCATCAATCGATGCATTCCGCGATGAGTTGTTACAAGCAATTAAAGATACATCATTCACACCAGCTTGGGGTGAGACACGTCTCTTCAACATGGTTCGTGATCGTGGGGATTGGTGTATTTCTAGACAACGAGTATGGGGCGTTCCAATTCCAGTATTCTATGCTGAAAATAATGAACCAATTTTAACAGAAGAAACGATTGCTCATGTCTCTAAATTGTTCCGTGAGCACGGCTCGACTGTTTGGTTTGAACGAGAAGCTAAAGATTTGTTGCCAGAAGGCTTTACACATGAAGATAGTCCAAATGGTCGTTTCTCAAAAGAAACGGATATCATGGATGTGTGGTTCGATTCTGGTTCTTCTCATCAAGCGGTGCTAGATGAACGTGATGACTTAGTATATCCAGCTGATCTTTATCTAGAAGGATCTGACCAGTATCGTGGGTGGTTTAACTCGTCATTAACTACAAGTGTTGCAATTAATGGTCATGCTCCATACAAAGGGGTATTAAGCCATGGATTTACACTTGACGGTGAAGGTCGCAAAATGAGTAAATCAATCGGTAACGTAATCGATCCTGCAAAAGTAATGAATCAGTTAGGTGCAGATATCCTTCGTTTATGGGTTGCATCTGTTGATTACACAGCAGACGTTCGCGTTTCAGACTCGAATTTCAAACAAGTTGCTGAAGTGTATCGTAAAATCCGTAACACATTCCGTTTCTTACACGGCAATGTTACTGACTTCCATCCACAAACAGATCGCGTTGCATATGAAGACTTACGCGAAGTGGATCAATATATGTACATGAAACTTCAAGAATTGATTGATACAGTCCGTAAAGCTTATGACAAATACGACTTTGCAAGTGTTTATCATGCAGTGAACAATTTTGTATCTTCGGATTTAAGTTCTTTCTATCTAGATATCGCGAAAGACGTTGTTTATATTGAAGGTCAAGATCAATTACATCGCCGTGCAATGCAAACTGTGATGTACGATACATTAATTGCTTTATTAAAATTAACTACACCACTTCTACCGCATACAACAGATGAACTATGGGTATTCTTGACACATGAAACAGAAGAAAGCGTGCAGTTAACTGACTTCCCAGAAGCAGCAACTCATGAATCATTTGGTGCTTTACGCACGAAATATCAACAGTTGATGTTAGTACGTGATGATGTGTTAAAAGCGTTAGAAGAAGCACGAAATGCAAAAACAATCGGTAAATCTTTAGAAGCAAATGTAACGGTTTACGTGAAAAAAGAATTACTTGAAGCGTTTGATACGACGAAGATTGATTTTGCTCAGTTCTTTATCGTTTCAGACTTTACGTTGGCTGGTTTAAAAGAAGAAGCGCCTGCGGAAGCTTTAGATCTTGATGTAGCTTCAGTTGTTGTAGTAAAAGCACAAGGCGAAAAATGCGAACGTTGCTGGACAATCTCGTCTAAAGTGGGCGAAAGTGATGAGCATCCAACACTTTGTGTTCGTTGTGCAGATGTCGTTGAAAAATATTACGTATAAAATTTTCTTAACTGGAGCTGTCCTTTTTGGGGCAGCTCTCAGATCGTAGACAAAAGTATTTTTATAAATATCAATGTATGGAATAAACATATTATTTGATTTTCGTGAAGTCGTCTGCTGGTGATGGACGATAATAGCGTAAGGACCGAGATCACTTTTTCAAACTTTTGTTAACGTCTAGACGCAGGCAAGGACTGCCACGAAGACTCCTGTGGGAATAGCTTGATCTGAAGGCCCCGCAGGAAAGATGCTGGCCAAGAGCCAGTATCTTTGCGACGAGTAACCGCAGGAGCACATGTTTTTGCAGTGACGAGGAGACTGAAGCCAAGCCCACGGAAAGCGAAGTGGCAGTCCCTGCTGTGTTTTTATTCATTCAAAATCAAGTTTGTCTACAGTCTGGAGCTGTCCTTTTTGGGGCAGCTCTTTCTGTATGTTTGTGTTATGTGGTAAACTAACTAAGATACTTGCGTAACGGAGGAACATTCGTGTACATTTTTTATTTAGTTGCAATTGTCATTGTGGCAATTGATCAGTGGACAAAATGGTTAGTCGTGAAAAATATGGAACTAGGTGAAAAAATTGTATTAGTGGATCCAACATTTGGCTTACTTTCCCATCGTAATCGTGGAGCAGCTTGGGGAATGCTAGAAGGACAAATGTGGTTATTTACAATTGTCACTGTAATCGTAATCATTGGTATTTTGTACTACTTTCATAAAGAAGCAAAAGGAAAACCATTATTTCAACTTAGTTTAATGGTTCTACTTGGTGGTGCTATTGGGAATTTTATTGATCGCTTAGCGCGTGGTGAAGTGGTGGATTTTGTAGATGTACTCATCCCGATAATTAATTATGATTTCCCTATTTTCAATATTGCAGATGCAGCATTATCAATAGGTGTTGTCATGCTCATCATTGTATTAATTTTAGAAGAAAAAGCAGAAAAAGCTGCAAAGAGAAAAGGTGAATAGATGGAAGATTATACGTATAAGATTTTAGAAGCACAAAAAGGGGAGCGCATTGATAAAGCGCTAGCTAGTCTTGAATCAGATTGGTCTCGTAGTCAAATTCAAATTTGGTTAAAAGATGGTGCAGTTTTAGTAAATGGTGAAACTGTAAAAACAAATTATAAAGTTAAACCTGATGACGTCGTTACTGTTTCTGTTCCTGAAGCGGAACCATTAGATATTGAAGCAGAAAATTTAAATCTTGAGATTGTTTATGAAGATGAGGATGTCCTTGTCGTAAATAAACCTCGTGGTATGGTTGTTCATCCTGCACCTGGTCATACGTCAGGTACCTTAGTGAATGGACTTATGTATCAAGTTAAAGATTTATCTGGTATCAATGGAATTATGCGTCCTGGAATTGTCCATCGTATAGATAAAGATACTTCTGGCTTATTAATGGTTGCGAAGAATGACAAGGCTCATGTATCACTAGTAGACCAACTTGTGAAAAAGACGGTTACTCGAAAATATATTGCTTTGGTTCACGGTCACATACCTCATGATAAAGGTACAGTTGATGCTCCGATTGGTCGTGATCCTCGTGATCGTCAGAGTATGACAGTAGTCGATAGTGGGAAACATGCCATCACACATTTTCGTGTGTTAGAACGATTTGGCAACTTCACTTTAGTTGAATGCCGTTTAGAAACAGGTCGTACACATCAAATTCGTGTTCATATGAAATACATTGGTTATCCTTTAGCAGGTGATCCAAAGTACGGACCGAAAAAGACAATCGATTTTGACGGACAAGCACTTCATGCTGCTGTCATTGGTTTTATTCATCCACGTACTGAAGAGTATATGGAATTTGAATCGCCATTACCTCAAGTATTTAACGAATTGCTAGAAGAAATGAAATCGAACATTGACAACAAAGAGAAGTAATTCTATACTAGTAAAAAGTGTAGAGCGAAAGTCAAAGCTCATACCATTTTCAAACACAATAATTAAATAGAACTCCTTTAAAAACAGTCCAGAGAGGCTGAGAAGGTACTAGTGAAACGTAAAGAGACGCATGCTGTGTGTTTTGATACGACTAATTTTCTGCATTCACACCCTCTCATCCATTATGGACGAGAGGGTTTTTATTTTGGAGAAAAGGAGAATCCATTATGGTTGAAAAAGCAAATATTCTTGACGAACAAGCCATAAATCGCGCACTGACTAGAATCGCGCATGAAATTATTGAACGAAATAAAGGGATTGAAACTTGTATTTTAGTAGGAATTAAAACGCGAGGTGCTTACTTGGCTAAACGCTTAGCCGAGAAAATTGAAAAAATTGAGGGCAAGTCAATCAAAGCAGGCGAACTTGATATTACACTTTACCGAGACGATTTGTCGATGAAGACAGCAAATAAAGAACCACTAGTTCAGCAAGTAGACATTCAACATGTTGTCACTGATCAAAAAGTAATATTAATAGACGATGTCTTGTATACAGGTCGTACTGTGAGAGCAGCGATGGATGCAGTAATGGACTTAGGAAGACCAGCACAAATTCAATTAGCTGTTCTGATAGATAGAGGTCATAGAGAATTACCAATCCGTGCAGACTACGTTGGAAAGAATATCCCAACAGCAAGTATAGAACGAATTGTCGTACGATTACATGAAACAGACCAAGAGGATAGTGTGACGATTCACGAATAGAAGAATGGGGTGGACAACATGAATAATAATCAAACTGTTTTAGACATACACGATAGACCATCAGCAGGAAAACTAACTACATTAAGCTTGCAACATATGTTTGCGATGTTCGGTGCCACAATTTTAGTGCCACAATTAGTTGGGTTAAGTCCAGCAATCGCATTATTAACAAGTGGGATAGCCACACTTATCTTTATGCTAGTAACGAAATTTCAAGTTCCAGCTTACTTAGGGTCATCTTTTGCTTTCATACTACCCATTCAAATGGCTACTAAAGAAGGCGGTATCGGTAGTGCAATGATTGGCAGTTTGTTTGTGGCACTCGTCTATTTCATAGTGGCGCTCATCATTTGGAAAACAGGATATAAATGGATTATGAAATTATTACCACCGATTGTTGTAGCTCCAGTCATTATCGTCATCGGTTTAGCACTTTCACCAGTTGCGATTAACATGGCGATGTACATTCCTGGAACAACAGATTACAGCATTTTACACTTCTCAGCGGCACTAGTCACATTGGCTGCAGCGGTTGTAGCTACCTTGTTCTTTAAAGGGATTATTAGTTTAATGCCAGTATTAATCGGAATTATTGTTGGATATGTCTATTCATTAGCCATTGGCATTGTTGATTTTTCATCTGTATTAAAAGCTAAGTTGATTGCATCGCCAGATTTCTTGATTCCAGGAATAAACTACGATTTCACCATCACACCTACATTATTAGTGTTAATGGTACCGATCGCGATTGTGACAATCTCTGAACATATCGGACATCAACTAGTACTAGGGAAAATTGTTAATCGAAATTACATAAAAGAACCAGGATTACATCGCTCATTACTGGGTGACGGGTTAGGAACGTTCATCAGTGGACTATTAGGTGGTCCTCCTAAAACAACATACGGAGAAAATATTGGAGTTCTTGCGATTACGAGAGTATATAGTGTCTACGTAATTGTTGGAGCAGCAATTTTGGCAATCCTCTTCTCATTCTTAGGCAAAGTCATGGCACTGATCGCAACCATTCCTACGGCTGTTCTTGGCGGAATATCAATCTTGTTGTTCGGGATTATTGCGTCATCAGGTCTGCGCATGTTAGTTGATAGTAATATTGATTTTGGAGATAAACGAAACTTAGTGATTTCATCTATTATCTTAGTTATTGGGATAGGTGGAGCAAAACTTCACTTCACGGATACATTCGTTGTTGAGGGCATGGCTTTAGCTGCTATTGTAGGAGTATTGTTAAATCTACTTCTACCAGGAAAACCGCAAGAAGCAAATGATTCATTAGAAAATGAAGTAAATAAGTAATCCTTTTAAAACCTAGTCCAGAGAGGCAGGCAAAGGGAAACCGACTGATAAAGTTCCATTACACAATGGATCTTTACTTAGGTTACCCAAGCCTCTCAACAATTTTGTTGAGAGGCTTTTCTTTTAATAAGAAATCGGGAGGCTATAAAGTGAAGAACCTATTTAGTATGAAAGACTTAGAAATAAATGAAATTGACATGATATTATCGCGCGCCTTAGAATTCCAACAAAATTCTCCGCACCAGTTGAAAAAGCAAATGACGGTGGCTAATTTGTTTTTTGAACCGAGTACACGAACAAAGATGAGTTTTGAAATGGCGGAACGGAAACTAGGGCTTCATGTATTACCTTTTGATGCAGGAACTTCTAGTACAACGAAAGGGGAAACCTTATATGACACAGTCAAAACATTGGAGTCAATCGGTGTAGACGCAGTTGTGATCAGGCATGAACAAAATGGTTTTTATGAAGAATTAATGTCTGGATTAAATATAGCCATCATTAATGGCGGAGATGGCTCAGGTCAACACCCATCGCAAAGCTTACTTGATCTATACACAATTAAACAAGAGTTTGGAAAGTTTGAAGGTCTTCAAGTAACAATTGTTGGCGACATAGCTCATAGCCGAGTGGCAAAATCAAATGCACAAGCGCTTAGTAACTTAGGAGCTCATGTGACCTTCCTGTGTCCAAAAGAATGGCAAGGAGAATTTGAATCCACGTCCTCTTGGGAAGATGTGCTGCCTACTGCGGATGTAGTGATGCTTTTACGTGTTCAACACGAACGGCATGCAATAGAAAATGAATTACCAAATCAACTCTATCACGAAAAATTCGGATTAACGAAAGAACGCTATGACCAGTTAAAATCTACAGCAATCATCTTGCATCCAGCACCTGTTAATCGAGATGTTGAAATCGCAAGTGATTTAGTTGAAAGTGAAAAATCGCGGATTTTCAAACAAATGCATAACGGAGTCTTCGTACGTATGGCAATACTAGAATCTGTAATAAAGGAGAGATTTTGATGAAAAAATTCATTCGAAACATTCAATTACTTAACGATCAGAACGACTTAATAGAAGGTTCTATCATCATCGAAAATGGTCGCATAATCGAAGTGAATCCGAAGGTTGAGCCTGAGGTTGATGAAATCATTGATGGAAATGGTCATTTTGTATCAGCAGGATTTATCGATGTTCATGTCCATTTAAGAGAACCTGGTGGTGAACATAAAGAAACGATTGAAAGTGGAACTTACGCAGCTGCAAAAGGTGGATATACGACCATTTGTGCCATGCCAAATACCCGTCCAGTACCTGATACAGTCGAAAATTTAAGCCATGTGAATCAACTCATTAAAGAAAAAGCTAAAATTCGAGTGCTACCTTATGCTTCGATAACCATTCGTGAAGCTGGAAAAGAACGAACAGATCTTACGGCGTTAAAAGAGCATGGAGCATTTGCCTTCACAGATGATGGTGTCGGTGTCCAACAAGCTGGCATGATGTATGAAGCAATGCAAGATGCTGCAAAAATAAACATGCCGATTGTAGCACATTGTGAAGACAACACGCTTATCTATGCTGGCGTGATGCACGAGGGTAAAAAAAATAAAGAACTAGGGCTAAAAGGTATTCCGTCAATAGCTGAGTCTGTGCATATTGCTCGCGACATCTTACTAGCTGAAGCTGCAGGTGCTCACTATCATGTGTGTCACGTAAGTACGAAAGAATCTGTTCGAGTCATTCGAGATGCCAAAAAAGCGGGTGTCCGCGTAACTGCCGAAGTAAGTCCTCATCACTTATTGCTTTGTGAAGATGACATTCCATCAAATGATCCAAACTGGAAAATGAACCCTCCGCTTCGAGCACAGGAAGACTTACAAGCTTTAATAGAAGGATTACAAGATGGCACTCTTGATTTCATTGCAACGGATCATGCACCTCATACGGCAGAGGAAAAAGGCGATGGCATGGAACAAGCGCCATTTGGCATAGTCGGGTTGGAAACAGCATTCCCGTTGTTATATACAAACTTCGTGAAAACAGGTAAATGGACGTTAACGCAATTAGTCGATTGGCTGACAAATAAGCCAGCAGATGTGTTCGGTTTGCCATACGGTAGACTGCTCATGGGCGAGTCGGCGGACTTAGTATTTATTGATTTAACAAAAGAACAAAATATAGATACGGCTACATTTGTGTCCAAAGGTAAAAACACACCTTTCCAAGATTGGACATGCACGGGATGGCCGGTCATGACGATGTTTGAAGGAAACGTAATTTGGCAGGAGGAGAAATGATGATGAAGAGAAGCCTCATTTTAGAAACTGGAGATGTATTCACTGGAACAGCTTTTGGAAGTGTAGAAGCGAGTGCAGGTGAAGTCGTATTTACAACAGGTATGACAGGATACCAAGAAACCTTATCTGATCCATCTTACTGCGGTCAAATTGTTACCTTGACGTACCCGCTGATCGGTAACTACGGCATCAACCGTGATGATTTTGAATCAATCGAACCTGCTATAAAAGGTCTGGTTGTGCGTGAACTGGCCGATGCTCCTTCAAACTTCAGAAGTGATGCTACATTAAATGAAATGTTTGTCTTGAAAAACATACCCGGTATTGAAGGAATTGATACGCGTAAACTCACTCGAATCATAAGAGAACTAGGTTCAGTAAAAGGGGTATTAAGTGCTGCAGGAGAAGAAGTAAACGTGGATGAAGAAGTATCTATATTGAAAAATACAACGTTCCCTACAGATCAAGTCAACCAAGTATCAACAAAACGACCATATCCAAGTCCAGGGCGTGGAAAACGAGTTGTGCTAGTCGATTTTGGTATGAAACACGGGATTTTAAGAGAACTAAATAAACGGAATTGTGATGTTATGGTAGTTCCTTATAATACGACTGCTGAGCAAATCATGGCGATTTATCCAGATGGAATTATGTTATCGAATGGCCCTGGAGATCCAAAAGATGTCCCAGAAGCCATTGAAATGTTACAGAAACTTATCGGGAAAATTCCTATTTTTGGAATATGTCTTGGTCACCAACTATTTGCACTAGCAAGTGGCGGAGATACCTTTAAATTGAAATTTGGTCATCGAGGTGCGAATCATCCTGTAAAAGATTTAGAATCAGGTCGAACTGAAATTACTTCTCAAAATCATGGGTATGCAGTTGATGCAGATTCGCTAACAGGAACACGTTTGAAAGTAACACATATCGCTTTGAATGATGGAACTGTAGAAGGCTTAGCACATTTGGATGTACCTGCGTTTACAGTCCAATATCATCCAGAAGCTTCACCAGGTCCAGAAGATTCAAATCACTTGTTCGATCGTTTTATTGAGTTAATGAACGCCAATGTGAAGGGGGAAAAACAACATGCCTAAACGCCAAGATATTGAAACCATTCTCGTCATTGGTTCAGGACCAATCGTCATTGGACAAGCAGCAGAATTTGATTATGCAGGTACACAAGCTTGTCTAGCCTTAAAAGAGGAAGGCTACCGTGTCATCCTCATCAATTCAAATCCAGCTACCATCATGACAGATACGGAAATCGCAGACAAAGTATATATTGAACCGATTACATTGGAATTCGTTAGTCGAATCTTACGTAAAGAACGTCCTGATGCTCTTCTCCCTACATTAGGTGGCCAAACCGGATTAAATATGGCCATAGAACTAGACGAATCAGGCATCCTCGAAGAATTAAACATTGAAATTCTAGGGACGAAATTGGAAGCCATTCACAAGGCTGAAGACCGAGATTTATTCCGAACTTTAATGAATGAATTAAATGAACCAGTACCAGATAGCGACATTATTCACAATATGCAAGAGGCTCATGCGTTTATCGAACGTATTGGTTATCCTGTTATTGTTCGTCCTGCATTTACACTTGGGGGAACGGGCGGAGGAATTTGTCACAATGATGAAGATCTCTTGGAAACAGTGACAAGTGGACTGAAATACAGTCCTGTTACACAATGTCTACTTGAAAAATCAATTGCAGGTTATAAAGAAATTGAATATGAAGTCATGAGAGATTCAAACGATAATGCAATTGTTGTATGTAATATGGAAAACTTCGACCCAGTAGGTATTCATACAGGTGATTCAATCGTTACAGCACCAAGTCAAACTTTGTCAGATCGTGAATATCAAATGCTGAGAAATGTGTCATTGAAAATTATTCGCGCCTTGAAAATTGAAGGTGGGTGTAATGTTCAGTTAGCACTTGATCCACATAGCTTTAACTATTACATCATCGAAGTGAATCCTCGAGTTAGTCGCTCATCAGCATTAGCATCAAAAGCGACAGGATACCCAATTGCTAAGCTAGCAGCAAAAATTGCAATTGGCTTAACATTAGATGAAATGATGAATCCCGTAACGGGCAAAACTTACGCTTGCTTTGAACCAGCACTCGACTACGTGGTAACAAAAATTCCGCGCTGGCCGTTTGATAAATTCGAATCTGCAAAACGTAACTTAGGAACTCAAATGAAAGCAACAGGTGAAGTTATGGCCATTGGTCGTACTTTTGAAGAGTCCATATTAAAAGCAGTACGCTCACTTGAAACGGGACAATTCCACTTAGATCTAAAAAATGCAGATGACATGACAGACGAGTGGATTGAAAAACGTATTCGACGCGCGGGAGATGAACGCCTATTCTTCATTGGTGAAGCACTGAGACGCGGAGTAACGATTGAGACAATTCACGACTGGAGTCAAATTGACTTATTCTTCTTAAATAAACTACAAAATATTGTGAAGTATGAAGAGATCGTGGCAGCAAATCCTTATGATTTTGATGTAGCTAGAAAAGCAAAACGTATGGGCTTTGCGGATCATACGTTAGCGAAACTTTGGAAGTCAGATGAATTATCAATTTATAACTGGCGAGTAGAGCAACAGTTAATCCCTGTTTATAAAATGGTGGATACATGCGCAGCAGAGTTTGAATCAGAAACTCCATATTTTTACGGAACGTACGAAGATGAAAACGAGTCGGTTAAAACAGAAAAAGAAAGTGTAATTGTACTAGGTTCTGGTCCGATTCGAATCGGACAAGGTGTAGAGTTCGATTATGCGACCGTTCATTCAGTATGGGCAATCAAAGAAGCGGGTTATGAAGCGATCATTATCAATAGTAATCCAGAAACCGTTTCAACAGACTTTTCGATTTCGGACAAGCTTTACTTTGAACCATTAACGATTGAAGATGTCATGCACATCGTAGACTTAGAGCAACCGAAAGGCGTTATCGTCCAGTTCGGTGGTCAAACTGCGATTAACTTAGCGGATAAACTACAAGAACGTGGTGTCCAAATTCTTGGTACATCATTAGAAGATTTAGATCGAGCAGAAAACCGCGATAAATTTGAACGAGCTCTTCATGAAATCGATATCCCTCAACCAATGGGTAAAACTGCTGTATCAGCACAACAAGCAGTACTGATTGGAAATGAAATTGGTTATCCAGTGCTTGTACGTCCTTCCTATGTGCTAGGCGGTCGAGCTATGCAAATTGTCTACAACCAAGAAGAGTTGGCTCATTATATGGAAACCGCCGTTCAGGCAAGCCCAGAGCACCCTGTGTTAGTAGACCGTTACTTGACTGGAATTGAAATTGAAGTAGACGCCATTTCAGATGGAGAAAATGTCTGTATTCCAGGAATCATGGAACATATTGAACGAGCAGGTGTTCACTCAGGCGATTCAATCGCTGTGTATCCACCTCAAAACTTATCAGATGAGCATTTGAATACACTTATTGATTACACAACGCGTTTAGCAAAAGGGTTGAACATTATTGGCTTGTTGAATATTCAATATGTTATCTCTAAAGGTGAGGTTTATGTGATTGAGGTAAATCCTCGTTCAAGCCGAACAGTGCCTTTCTTAAGTAAAATAACGAATATTCCGATGGCTAAAATTGCAACTAAAGCCATACTGGGTCAATCCTTACCTTCACAAGGAATTACCAATGGTCTTGCTCCTGCTCCACGTGGAGTCTTTGTAAAAGTTCCGGTGTTTAGTTTCGCAAAACTGCGCAGAGTGGATATTACCTTAGGACCTGAGATGAAATCAACAGGTGAGGTTATGGGGAAAGATATCACGCTAGAAAAAGCCCTGTACAAAGGCTTAGTCGCAGCAGGAATGGAAATAAAAGATCATGGGTCGGTACTAATGACCATAGCCAATAAAGACAAAGAAGAAGCAGTGTCAATTGCGAGACGCTTTACTTCAATTGGCTACAGAATCTTAGCGACAGAGGGTACGGCGGATTCCATAAAAGAAGCTGGAATTCCAGTAACGATGGTTAATAAAATAGGAAGTGAAGGACCAACACTTCTTGATTATATTCAAAAAGGTGAAGCACAGTTTGTCATCAACACGTTGACAAAAGGCAAGCAACCGGAGCGTGATGGTTTCCGTATTCGACGAGAGTCGGTGGAGAATGGCATCCCTTGCTTAACTTCCCTTGATACGGCAAAAGCCATGTTAAGCGTGATTGAATCCATGACATTCCAAGCAGAAGAAATGCCAAAACAGGGGGTGTTTGGATGATTCGACAAGAACGCATGCGAGTCATAAAACATAAAGAAATTGCTCACAACATTTTTGAAATGACTCTGATTGGACAACTGGTTCACGATATGAAAAGCCCGGGTCAATTTGTCCACATTCGGGTTTCAGATAGTTACGAGCCATTACTCCGTCGACCAATAAGCATTGCTTCTATCGATCGCGAAACATTGGAATTTACCATCATTTATCGTGCAGAAGGGCGAGGTACATCCATGCTTGCAACAAGAAATGTAGGCGAAGAAGTGGATGTCCTAGGTCCTCTAGGAAACGGTTTCCCAATTGATCAAGCTGCGCCTGGAGAAACGGTTGTCTTAGTAGGTGGTGGAATTGGCGTTCCTCCTTTATATGAACTATCAAAACAGTTAGTTGCAAAAGGTGTAAAGCCAATTCACATTCTTGGCTTTCAAACAAAAGAAGTTGTTTTTTATGAAGAATTATTTCGTGAACTAGGCGAAACCCATGTGGTAACTGTAGACGGAACACACGGTCATCAAGGGTTCGTAACGACTGTGTTAGCTGATTTAAAGATCGACTTCACAACATATTACACATGCGGTCCAACAGCAATGCTCGTAGCGATGGAAAACATGTATCCTGACAAAAAAGGGTTTCTTTCGTTTGAAGAACGAATGGGCTGTGGTCTTGGTGCTTGTTTCGCTTGTGTATGTAGAACAACGGAACAAACAACAGTTGATTATGTGAAAGTTTGCAGTGACGGACCTGTATTTCCTGCTGGGGTGGTGCACATATGAATCGATTAGCGATAGAATTACCAGGTTTATCATTAAAAAATCCAATTATGCCTGCTTCCGGTTGCTTTGGTTTCGGAAAAGAGTATGCACAACTATATGACCTATCAAAGCTCGGTGCCATCATGATCAAAGCAACGACTCTTGAAACACGCTTAGGAAATCCGACTCCTCGAGTTGCTGAAACTGCATCGGGAATGTTAAATGCGATCGGACTTCAAAATCCAGGATTGGAAAAAGTAATAGCTGAAGAACTTAAGTGGCTTGAACAATACGATGTGCCGATCATTGCAAATGTCGCAGGTACGTTAACGGAAGACTATGTAGAAGTAGCCAAACATATTTCTAAATCGAAAAATGTGAAAGCTCTTGAATTAAATATCTCGTGTCCGAACGTGAAATGTGGAGGCATCACATTTGGTACGGATGCGGCAGTAGCAGCGGAACTTACTGCTGCCGTTAAAGCAGTTTCTGAAGTACCGGTATATGTGAAATTATCTCCGAATGTAACAGATATTGGAGAAATTGCACGAGCTGTAGAAGCTGCAGGAGCTGACGGTATTACGATGATTAATACACTAATCGGTATGCGTTTAGACACCAGAACTGGAAAGCCTGTTATTGCGAACGGAACAGGCGGTTTATCTGGGCCTGCTGTGAAACCTATAGCTCTCCGTATGGTTTATGAAGTGGCAAAACAAGTATCCATTCCGATAATTGGAATGGGAGGAATAACGACGGTTGATGACGTAATTGACTTCATGTCAGCAGGAGCAAGTGCTGTAGCAGTTGGAACCGCTAATTTCGTCGATCCATTTGTATGCCCAAACATCATCGAACAATTACCCGAGAAATTAAATTGGTTAGGTTTAAATCATGTCTCTGAGTTAATAGGGAGGAGCCACCGATGAACAATCACAATCCGATAATCGCACTAGATTTTGCAACTAAAGCTGAGGTACTGCATTTTTTAAAGCCTTTTAACGAGAAGTTATTTGTCAAAGTAGGCATGGAACTTTATTTTCAAGAAGGACCTACAATAATTAACGACTTAAAAGAACAAGGGCATGATGTGTTTTTAGACTTGAAGCTACATGATATTCCAAATACGGTTAAGTCCGCTATGAGAGGTCTTGCCAGTCTTGGAGCTGATTTAGTAAACGTTCATGCCGCTGGTGGACTCCGAATGATGGAAGATGCAATTGAAGGGTTAGAGGCTGGGACACTTGCAGGTAAAACACGTCCTTTAATCATTGGTGTGACTCAATTAACCTCGACAAGTGAACAACAGATGAAAGAAGAGCAAAATATCCACTCTTCTTTACACGATTCTGTTCTTCATTATGCAGCCCTTTCAAAAAAAGCGGGTTTAGATGGAGTAGTTTGTTCCGTTTTAGAAGCCGCTTCAATTAAAAATGAATGTGGTCAAGATTTCCTTCGAGTAACACCAGGTATTCGATTGAACGAAGGTCAAGGTCACGATCAAATTCGAATCGCGACTCCTGAGGTTGCGAGATTAGAAGGTTCTTCTCTTATCGTTGTAGGAAGAGCTATTACCCAATCCAACAATGCAGTAGAAACTTATCATATGATAAAACAACAATGGGAGGGTTACTAATGAAAAGTCAGCAACATGAAATTGCAACCGCATTATTATCCATTGGCGCAGTGGAATTACGTCCTCAAGACCAATTCACATGGACATCTGGAATTAAATCACCCATCTATTGTGACAATCGTCTTACGATGTCAAGTCCAACTGTACGCAAACAAATAGCACAAGCCTTAGCATCAAATATCCAAGAGTTTTTCCCGCAAACGGATATCGTTGCAGGTACAGCGACTGCAGGTATTCCACATGCTGCCTGGGTCAGTGACGTACTCAACTTGCCGATGGTCTATGTTCGTTCAAAAGCAAAAGAGCATGGTCGTGGTAATCAAATCGAAGGCAAAATCGAAGCAGGACAAAAAGTTGTGGTAGTAGAAGATTTGATTTCCACTGGTGGTAGCAGCATTGATGCTGTTCGAGCGTTACAAGATCAAGGATGTGTCGTGCTTGGTGTAGTTAGCATCTTTACATACAACTTGAAGCGAGCGGATGAATTGTTTGAAGAAGCGGGCATGCCGTACATCAGCTTAACCAACTTTGATGCATTAGTAGAAGTCGCATCACTAGCGAAACAGATTAGTGATGAAGACAAACCTCAACTAATCGAATGGCATGAAAAACTAAAACACGGACAACTATAAACAATAAAGGCCATCCAAGTTAGTTTGGATGGCCTTTATTGATGGATGGTTAAGTGCTTTTTGTGAGAAACGCTGATAGTCGACACGAATCCGCTGATAGTCGACAAAGATTCGCTCATAGACATAGTAGAACCGCCGATAGTCGACACAGATTCGCTCATAGAAAGTCAGACCAACAACAAGAGCGGTCTATAATCGCTTGATGGATATTTTTAATGTTGGTTTAGTAGGGTTTGTGAGAACCGCTGATAGTCGACACAGATCCGCTCATAGACATCCGAGAACCGCCGATAGTCGACACAAATCCGCTCATAGAAAAATCTAACACATAAACAAAAGCCATCCAAACGATACTTGGATGGCTTTTATAAATCTTATTTACGAAGTTTCCTTACAATATCTTCACTCGGTGTGACAAAGACCGTCTTTTGTTCGAAATAAATGACAAAGCCAGGTTTTGAACCATTAGGTTTTTTCACATGACGAACTTCGGTGTAGTCGACGGGAACTGAAGATGATTCTCGTGCTTTACTAAAGTATGCTGCTAGTAAAGCTGCCTCTAGAATGGTCGTTTCATCTGGTTCATTATCATGGATGACAACGTGAGATCCAGGGATATCTTTTGTATGGAACCAAGTTTGTGATTTACTTGCAATTTTAAATGTTAAATAATCATTTTGTTTGTTGTTTTTTCCGACAGAAATTGGCAATCCTGTAGAAGATACGAAAGCTTCAGGAGTTGGCTTCACTACTTTTTTCTTCTTCTTCGAAATTCGTGCTTTCATCCAGCCTTGTTCTGCCAGTTCTTCACGAATTTCTTCGATGTCTTGAGGAGACGCTTGCATAACTTGTTGTTGTAACATTTCTAAATAGTTGATATCTTCTTGTGCTTTATCGAGTTGCTGTTGAATCTTCAATAAAGCTGTTTTAGCTTTGTTGTATTTTGTGTAAAGACTTTGTGCGTTTTCAACTGGTGTTTTTCTTGGGCTTAACGGGATTTTGATGACTTCATTATTTTCATCATAGTAATTAACGATTTCGGCTTCGGTCATTCCTTTTTCCAGGTTATACAAGTTTGCCATCAACAGTTCTCCGTGGAGTTGGAATGTTTCTAGTTTTTCTGCGTTCGCTTTTTCTTTAGCAAGTTTTTTCATTTTTAATTTCAATTTATCAAGTTCGTTTTGCAACCAGCGTTCTAAGTCACCAGCTTGCTGTTTCACTCGGTCACGTTCAGCTCGTGCAAAATAAACTTTGTCGAGTAAATCGCCTAATGAATTATAAGGAGTTTTAGTACCCTCTACATGTTTCAAATCAACACTTGAAAAAATAGCTTTATTTCCACTTTCTAAATATGTACCAGATGGTTTGTTTTGATCAAATTCATCTATGAACTTCTTAAATACTTCATAACTTGGCTCATCGCTGTGTTCAACAAGGTAAGCAAGTTCTTTTGCATGTAAAGGTGAAAATCCGGAAAGGTGGGTCATGAATTCACGAGAAACATCTTCTGATTGTAAGAAGGATTGGAAAGAAGCTTCATCCACTTCATACGGATTTTTTTTATTTTGAGTTGGAGGTGCAATATGCGGTTGACCTGGTAATATCGTTCTGTAACTATTAACTGATGGAGACAAATGTTTTAAACTATCCAAGATAAGATTGCGAACTGGGTCCACTAAAATAACATTACTATGTCTTCCCATTATCTCAATATGTAGTTCTCGTACCATATCGTCACCAATTTCATTTTTACTTTCTACTCTTAAAATGATAACGCGGTCCATATCGAGTTGTGTGATAGAAGAAATAAATCCACCTTCTAAATGTTTGCGAAGTAACATGCAAAACATTGGTGGTTCTGAAGGATTGTCGATTGCCTCATTCGTAACGTGAATTCTCGAGTACGAAGGGTGTATCGAAATAAGTAAACGACTATTTTTACCGCCAGATCGAATTTGAAACACAATTTCTTGTGAGTTCGGTTGGCGAATTTTTGAAATTCGTCCTGATACTAATTGTTGGAGCTCGTGCGTCATTGCTTTTGTAAATAAGCCATCAAATGCCATAAGAATTCCTCTTTCAAAACGTTTTGCTCTATCTTATCATTTTCTAAGGGGAATGTGATATAATTGGCTAAGTATGTAGCAAAGAAAGTTTAAGCTTTATTAGGAGGGACGACTGTGCCGAGTCTAAAGTTTATCAATATCGGAAACGGTAGTGTGGTAGCAGTTGATCGAATTATCTCCATTTTGCAACCTGAGTCGGCGCCGATTAAGCGTCTCGTTCAAGATGCAAGAGACAAAGGATTTTTAATTGATGCAACGTATGGTAAAAAAACGCGTGCTATATTTGTTATGAATAGTGAGCATGTTGTATTATCTGCTGTAAGTGCAGAAACTGTGGTAACGCGTATGTTAGAACAAACCGAATAGATAAAAAGAGGGATTTAATGCGAAAAGAACGTGGATTATTAATCGTCCTTTCAGGGCCATCTGGTGTCGGGAAAGGTACTGTGCGAAAAGAATTATTCTCACAGCCTGACACAAATTATGAATATTCGATTTCAATGACGACAAGAAAGCCGCGTGAAGGCGAAGTCGATGGTGTCGATTATTTTTTCAAATCTCATGAGGAATTTGAACAATTAATCGTAGAAGGGCGTTTATTAGAATACGCTTGTTATGTAGGGAACTATTATGGAACCCCATTAGACTACGTAAATGCTACGCTAGACGCAGGGCGTGATGTGTTTTTAGAAATTGAAGTACAAGGTGCGTCTCAAGTTCGTGCTAAAGCACCTGACGGCTTATTTATTTTCTTAGCACCACCGAGTCTTTCTGAATTAGAACAACGTTTAGTTGGTCGAGGGACGGAAACAGATGACGTTATTGCATCTCGTATTTTGGCGGCTAGACAAGAATTAGAAATGATGAACTTGTATGATTTTGTTGTTGAAAATGATGAAGTTCAATTAGCGTGTGACCGTGTAAATGCAATCGTCACTGCTGAGCATTGTCGAAGAGAACGTGTTGAAAAAAGATATCTGTCTATGTTGGAAGGGGAATATTAATTAATGTTATATCCATCAGTTGATTCATTAAAAAGCAAAATCGATTCAAAATACTCACTTGTGAGCTTAGCTTCAAAACGTGCACGCCAGTTACAAGAAGAAGGCGGAGAGCGATTAACTTCATACGTTTCTTTAAAATATGTTGGACGAGCATTAGAAGAAGTAGCTTGTGGCGCATTAACTAAAGAAGCTCAAGATGAAAAAACAATTTACGAAGACGAAATTTAAATCTTTTTAATATCCAATGAAAACTCCCTAAGACGTAAAATGCTTTGGGAGTTTGTTGTTTGAGAGAGGAAGAATGTTCATGCTAGCAAACAAAAAAATCTTATTGTGCGTATCTGGTGGAATTGCTGTTTATAAAGCGGTTGCCCTCGTTAGTAAATTGTCTCAAGCGGGAGCAAATGTCAAAGTCATCATGACGGAATCTGCAACAAAGTTTGTGCAGCCTCTGAGCTTTCAAGTCATGTCTAGAAACGATGTTTATACCGATACATTTGATGAGAAAAACTCACAAGTCATTGCTCATATTGATTTAGCAGACTGGGCAGATTTAGTGATTGTAGCTCCTGCTACTGCCAATGTGATTGGAAAACTAGCAAATGGATTCGGCGACGATATGCTGACGACGACACTTTTAGCTACTACGGCCAAAGTATGGATTGCACCAGCTATGAATGTACATATGTACGATCACCCAGCAGTGAAACGGAATATCGCGACACTTGCGCAAGATGGGTATGAATTTATTGAACCTTCAGAAGGATTTTTAGCCTGTGGGTATGTAGGAAAAGGAAGGTTAGAAGAGCCAGAAAAAATCGTTGAATTGGTTGAAACTTTCTTTCAGCCAAAAGATTTACCGTTAAAAGGGAAGAAAGTTGTAATCACTGCGGGACCAACACGTGAACGAATTGATCCTGTCAGATTTCTAACCAACTTTTCTTCTGGGAAAATGGGCTATGCTCTTGCTGAAGCAGCCGTGAAAATGGGGGCAGAGACCATTCTTGTATCAGGCCCTGTTTCATTACCGATTCCACTCGATGTAACAATGGAGCAAGTGGAAAGTGCAGAAGAAATGTTGCAAGCTGTATTAAGACATTATGATAATGCCGATATTGTGATTAAGACTGCTGCTGTTGCTGACTATCGTCCAAAAACGATTCATGCACAGAAAATGAAAAAACAAGTGGGCGACTCTTCGCTTGAGCTTGAGCGGACGATTGATATTTTAATGACTCTTGGCCAAAAGAAATCACATCAATTATTAATTGGATTCGCTGCAGAAACAAACAACGTTGAAGCCTATGCGAAAGAAAAACTAATTAAAAAAAATGCGGATTATATTGTTGCTAATGATGTCACGCGAGTAGATAGTGGTTTTGGTACGGATACCAATACGGTAGTTGTCATTGGTAAGGAAAATTATATTCAGCATTTCGATAATATGACGAAAAAAGAGTTAGCTACACAGCTATTTAAAACGATTTTGGCTCATGAAGAGGATGTACAACATGTTCGCTGAAGTCATTGTTGACGTGGCAGCTTATCCGATTGATCGACCGTTTGATTATGCGATTCCGGAAAAATACCAATCCATTATTGAAAGTGGAAGTCGTGTGAAAGTCCCATTTGGCAATCGCCAAGTTCTTGGGTTTGTTACATCTTTAAAAAGTGACACGGATGTTCCTTTAGAAAAACAAAAACCAATTGGTGAATTATTGGATATTGAACCGGTACTAACACAAGAAATGCTTGCAATGACCAAGTGGTTAAAGCGTCATACTTTATGTTACGAAATTGATGCTCTTCAAGTTATGCTACCGTCTGCTTTACGAGCAAAATATGAAAAAATACTGCGAATTGTTGATTCTAGTGCGGTGCTTCCACAAAGTGTTCAAGCCTTATTTCAAGGGAAAGATAGTGTTGAGCTGAAAGCAGATGAATCGAAAGAATTGCTTTCTACTATTAAAAAATTAATAAAAGAACATATCTTAGTTCTTGAAACAGCGGTTAAACAAAAGACTGCTGTAAAAAAAGTAAGAATGGTACAAATTGAAAAGGATGTAAATCGCTTAAAAGAGATTTACGAAAACGTCTCAAATCAAGCGAAGAAACAAAAAGACGTAATAAAATGGATGATTGAGCACTCAGGTGAGCGCATCATTTTGTCAGATGTTTTAAAAAGTCTTAATACAACAAATGCTGTGTTACAAGGGGTTGTGGAAAAAGGTGCGGCTACTTTAGAATTTGAAGAAGTTTACCGTGATCCTTACGCTGACAGAACCATCGACGTTTCTAAAAAACACGCATTAACAAATGAACAACACCTCGCATTGACTGAAATCATTCATTCTTATGATCAACACGAAGCGGCAACCTTTCTTCTTCATGGCATCACCGGAAGTGGAAAGACAGAAGTGTACTTACAAGCAATTGAACGATCGTTAAAGGACCAAAAAGAAGCCATCGTTCTTGTACCAGAAATTTCACTTACCCCTCAAATGACCAATCGCTTCAAAGAGCGTTTCGGCTCCTTAGTTGCTGTCTTGCATAGTGGTTTATCAACTGGAGAGAAATACGATGAATGGCGAAAAATTAGTCGTGGAGAAGTTAAAGTGGTTGTAGGTGCTCGTTCAGCTATCTTCGCTCCTTTTCAAAATATCGGCTTAATTATTTTAGATGAAGAACACGAAGGCACTTATAAACAAGATGATTCCCCACGCTACCATGCGAGAGATGTAGCGATTTGGAGAAGTGAATATCATCAGTGTCCTGTCATTTTAGGGAGTGCAACGCCTTCACTAGAATCTTATGCTCGAGCTAAAAAAGGAAATTATGCTTTGTTAACTTTAGCAAAGAGACCTCGTGAACAAGCATTACCAGAAGTGTCAATCATCGATATGCGAGAGCAATTGAAAAATGGCAACCGATCCATGTTTTCTTTGGAATTAGCGGATGCAATTCGTCTCCGTCTTGAAAAAGGAGAGCAAATGGTGTTGTTCTTAAACAGACGTGGTCATTCTTCGTTTGTCATGTGTCGTGATTGTGGGACCGTGGTCGAATGTCCAAATTGTGATATTTCGATGACTTATCATCGACATCAGGAACGGATTAAGTGTCATTATTGTGGGGAAGATTCTGAGGTTCCAAACTCGTGTCCACAATGCAGTAGTGACCATATCAGGTTTTTTGGGACAGGCACACAAAAAGTGGAAGAAGAGATTGCACGGTTTTTCCCGACTGCCAGAGTGCTACGAATGGATGTTGATACCACTCGTAAAAAAGGCTCTCATGAACACATATTAAAAATGTTTGGTGACGGCAAAGCAGACATCTTGCTTGGTACTCAAATGATTGCGAAAGGGCTCGATTTTCCTAACATCACACTAGTAGGAGTTCTTTCTGCGGATACCACTCTCCATTTAGCTGATTTCCGAGCAGCCGAAAAAACGTTTCAATTGTTGACTCAAGTGAGTGGACGAGCGGGAAGGCACGATAAAAAAGGTGAAGTTGTTGTTCAAACCTACACCCCAGAACACTATGCGATTCAATTTGCGCAGCATCATGATTTTATAGCTTTCTATCATCAAGAAATGATGAATCGCAAACAGTTTGCCTATCCACCTTTTACCTATGTTGTGCTCATTCAAATTACACATGAAGATGTTTTGATGACAGCAGAATACGCTCACAAAGCAGCAAACTGGCTTCGTGAGAATTTATCTCCTACGGCAGAAATTATTGGACCAACGGCTTCATCAATTAGTCGTGTGCAAAATAGATATCGTTATCAATGTTTGATAAAATACAAAAAAGAACCGATGCTCCCGGATGTACTTCAGCAATTAATCCGTATTTACCGAACAGATTGGCTGAAGAAAGGAATTTTAATGTCAATCGACTTAAATCCTTCTTCCATAATGTGAGCAGACACGAAATGAGGAATTCCCTTTGACGATTAGAAAAATCGTAAAACACCCAAATGACCTATTAACGACACCGACAAAGAAAGTACTAAAATTTGATCGGAAACTTGCTACTTTATTAAAAGATATGCATGATACCATGCTTGATTCTGATGGTATTGGCATAGCAGCTCCTCAAGTCGGTGAATCTATCCGAGTAGCCATTGTAGATTTAGGTGAAGGAGAAGACATCATTGAAATGATCAACCCTGAAGTTTTAGAAACAGAAGGTTCAGTCATTGATATTGAAGGTTGTTTGAGTTTCCCTGAATTGTATGGTGAGGTTGAACGTCCTTTTTATGTGCGAATTAAAGCACAAGAAAGAGACGGTAGATGGTACGAGTTAGAAGCCGAAGATTATGAAGCAAGAGCGATTTTGCATGAAATAGACCATTTAGATGGCGTATTATTTGATTCGAAAATTCTTCGTGTCGTGGATCCTTCTGAACTTGAAAATGAAGAGGAGGAAACACTTTGACTTCTTTAGTTTTTATGGGAACGCCAGAGTTTTCAGTACCTATTCTGACAATGTTGCACGAGGAAGGTTATTCCATTTTAGCGGTTGTGACACAACCAGATCGGCCAGTAGGACGCAAAAAAGTGTTAACGCCAACGCCTGTAAAAAAAGAAGCATTAAGACTAGGTATACCTGTCTTACAGCCAGAAAAGCTGAAAGGTTCACATCAATTAGATGAAATTTTAGCTTTGCAACCAGATATTGTTGTGACTGCTGCCTTTGGTCAAATACTTCCAAATGAAATACTTGAAGCACCTAAATATGGCTGTTTAAATGTCCATGCTTCATTGCTTCCTGCATACCGTGGAGGTGCACCAATTCACCAAGCTATTATCGATGGGCAAGACGAAACGGGTGTCACGATTATGTATATGGCTCAAAAATTAGATGCTGGTGATATCATTTCACAAAAAGCAATTTCAATTGAAGATGCTGATACAACTGGTATTTTATTTGACAAACTAAGCATCGTTGGTCGTGACTTATTAAAAGAGACGTTGCCTACAATTTTAAACCAAACCAATGCAAGAATTGTACAAGATGAAAACCATGTGACTTTCGCTCGCAACATTTCAAGAGAGCAAGAAAGAATTGATTGGAATCAGTCATCAACAGACATTTACAATCAAGTTCGTGGTCTAAGTCCATGGCCGGTTGCTTATACCACTTTAAAACAAGAAGCCGTAAAAGTATGGTGGGGTCAACCGAGTCAACAAAGTTATACTCAACCAGCCGGGACAGTGGTTGAGATAAAGGTAGATCGAGTTGTTGTGCAAACGGGATTTGAGCAAGCCTTTGAAATTACTGAATTACAGCCAGCTGGGAAGAAAAAAATGTCTGCCGAAGAATTCTTAAGAGGCACTGGTTCTAAATTACAGATTGGGGATCAGTTTCAATGAATAATAAATCATATCGAATGTGGAATGGCAATGTCCGTGATGCCGCATTATCAATCTTAATGGCGGTAGATAAAAGTCAGGCATATAGCAATTTATTACTTCACCAAACGATTGAAAAATATGATATAGACATCAAAGATCGTGCGCTTTTAACGGAAATCACTTATGGGACTCTTCAACACAAGATGACTCTTGATTATTACTTGCAACCGTTTATTAAAGGAAAACTTGATGATTGGGTTCGCCAGTTGTTACGTCTGTCACTTTATCAAATTCATTATTTAGATCGTATCCCAAATCATGCCGCTGTAAATGAAGCAGTAGAAATTGCTAAAAAGCGAAGTCATAAAGGAACAGCAGGATTAGTTAATGGTATTTTAAGAGGGATTTTACGTCAGGGAGTACGTTCAACTGATGAGATTGTTGACCCGATCGAACGCTTATCTATCGCATCAAGTCATCCGTTATGGCTAATTCAACGTTGGGTAAAACAATTCGGTTTTGAAAAAACAGAAACAATGGCTTTTGAAAATAATATTCCACCAGCACATACAGTTCGCGTTAATACCACACGAATTTCAGTGCAAGAAGCAATTGATATGTTGTTAGATGAAGGAATTGTGGCTCATCAAAGCGAAGTAATTCCTGAGTGTCTTCACATTGAAAAGGGGCAAGTTGCGAAAACGCAAGCTTATCAGTACGGAGCAGTTTCAATACAAGATGAGAGTTCTATGATTCCAACATATGCACTAAGAGTTGAACCAGGGAACAGAGTATTGGATATGTGTGCTGCACCAGGTGGGAAGTCTATGCATATTGCTGAGAAACTAAACGGCGAAGGGTTCCTTGTTTCTGTTGATTTGCATCCACATAAAGTAAAGCTTATTGCTGATCAAGCAAGTCGATTAGGTTTTGAAAATATTGAGACACGCACTTGGGATAGCCGAGAATTAACGAATGAGTATGAAGAGCAATCGTTTGACCGAATTCTAGTAGACGCACCTTGTAGCGGGTTAGGTGTTATTCGTCGCAAACCTGATATCAAATATACAAAAAAAGAAGAAGATTTTGCTTCTTTGCATAAAGTTCAAACTAAACTTCTCGACGAAGCTTATAAGTTAATTAAGCCAAGTGGACTGATTGTATATAGTACATGTACGATTGATGAAGTCGAAAATAATGACACTGTGCAAGCATTTCTTGCAAACCACTCAGACATGATCTTAGAAAAATTAGATATCCTTCCTGAATCTCTGCATCACCTGACGAAAGACGGTATGATTCACATTTTTCCACAGGATTTTAACAGTGATGGTTTCTTTGTTGCAGCATTTCGTAAAAAAGATTCCGTTTCTATCGATGCAAACTAAAGAATAAGCTATTATCACAGATCTATGGATGGTAAGTATCAAGATAAGTATGTGAATTTAGTAACAAACCGTCGTGAACACGGCTCTGATATTGGCGCATCATGCAGAAATCGTTGTTATGATGCGTCAACAAGAAACGGAGTGACTATTGATGAAGTACACTGTATTAAGTGATATTGGTCAAAAACGATCGGTGAATGAGGATCGTGCGGCAATGTTCGTGCGCTCTGATTTTGTTCGATTAGGTGTTATTGCTGATGGTATGGGTGGGCACAATGCAGGAGATATCGCAAGTGACATGGCCATAACTAAAATCGGCAAATTTTTTGAAAACGCTACCCCACAACATTTTTATTCAGAAGACTCGATTAAACAATGGTTTGTAGACGCTGTTGGAAAGATTAATCGTTTAATTTTTGATTATTCTTTAACACATGAAGATTGCCAAGGGATGGGGACCACTTTTTTAGCAATTGTCATTACCGATAATCAAAAAGTTCTTTGTCACATAGGAGATAGTCGTGCATATGGAGTACATGCCGGAGTATTGAACCAATTGACGAGGGATCATTCATATGTAAACGTATTAGTTGAAAATGGTGAAATAAGTGAAGAAGAAGCACAAAGTCATCCAAAGAAAAATTTAATTACGAAATCATTAGGAACTGAAAAAACGATTGAACCGGACTTTTTCTCCTTAATGAACCCTACATATTCATATTTACTATTATGTTCTGATGGATTAAGTAATAAATTATCAATTAACGACATGACGAATATTCTTTCGACCAATGCCTCCATTCACGAAAAAGGAAAACATTTAGTAGACCTTGCTAATGAAAAAGGCGGAGAAGACAACATCTCTCTTGTTCTGATTACGACTACAAAAGAGGAGGTGTAGACATGCTCTTAGGCAAAAGAATTAGTGGACGTTACAAAGTTCTCGAGATGATTGGCGGCGGGGGCATGTCCAATGTTTACCTCGCACACGACATGATTTTAGATAGAGATGTAGCCATAAAAGTGTTGCGCTATGATTTTTCAAATGAAGATGATTTGCATCGAAGATTTCAACGTGAAGCACTTTCTGCAACGAGTTTAACACATCCAAACATTGTTAATATTTTCGACGTGGGTGAAGATCGGGACTTGCATTATTTGGTGATGGAGTTTGTTGAAGGCAAAACATTGAAACACTATATTGTGGATAATGCCCCTTTGTCACCAGATGAGACAGTGAGCATCATGAAACAATTAACATCTGCAATAGCACACGCACATCAAAATCAAATTATTCACAGAGATATCAAACCGCAAAATATTTTGATGGATGGAATTCATCATGTTAAAATTACAGATTTTGGGATTGCGATGGCTTTGAGTGCTACTTCTTTTACTCAAACCAATTCAGTGCTAGGTACTGTCCATTATTTATCGCCTGAACAAGCACGTGGTGGAACGGCAACGAAGCAATCGGACATTTATGCCTTAGGTATCGTGTTATACGAACTGCTAACCGGTAAACTCCCTTTTTCTGGTGAATCTGCAGTATCTATTGCATTAAAACATTTACAAACGGATACACCTTCAGTAAGAGCTGTTGTGCCGAGTATCCCACAAAGTTTAGAAAATGTAGTGATGAAAGCAACTGCCAAAGATCCAAGAAATCGCTATCAAACTGTAGAAGAAATGGAACATGACTTAAATAATGTGTTGTCTGTTGAACGCGCAAACGAAAAAGCATTCTCCATTCCTTATGATGATGATGCTACTAAAGCCATGCCTGTAATTAAAGAAGGCAAAAGTTTCGATCAATTGACAGAAACGAAGCAACATAATAAAGAGCAAGTTTCTTCAACCCCTGTGGTTGAAGAGAAAAAGAAAAAGAAAAAATGGCCATGGGTTTTAGGTGTTATTTCATTAATCCTATTAATCAGCTTAATCGTGATTATAGCTTTTCCAGGGATTTTCGGACCTGAAAAAATTGAAGTACCAGACGTTGCAAACTTATCTTTGAACGAAGCGATTGATAAGATAGAAGAAGCTGGATTTGTCGCAGGAAATGAAACAGAAGAGTCTTCAGAGGAAATTGAAGAAGGCCAAATAATTCGCACGATTCCTGAAAACGGTAAAATTAGAGATGAAGGAACTGAAATCGACTTCATTATCTCGAGTGGAAAAGAATCAGTCTCTTTGGCTGATTATATAGGACGTGACATTAACGAAGTAAGAGAGTTATTATCAGAACAATTCAAGTCTATCGACTCCGTTGAAGAATTTTCAGATGAACCTGTCGGAAGAATTATTTCACAGTCACCAGAAGGTGGTTCTGAGCTCATACCAGATGACACCGAGCTTGAATTTGTTGTTAGTAAAGGTCAAGAATTAATAAGTGTCATTGATTTAACAAAGCAATACAATGAAAAAACGTTAAACGATTATGCTAAATCATCTGGCTTTAATATTCGAATTGTTAATGAAGAGTATTCTGTTGATGTACCTGAAGGATTTGTTATTTCTCAAAAACCCGTTGCAGGAACTCAACTCGAGCCGGGAAGTTCAATAGAAATTGTCCTGTCGAAAGGACCTGTTGCAAAGAAAGTTAAAACCTTTGTTAAATCAATTGAAATTCCGTATGAACCTGAAACAGAAGGTGCTGAACAAATTGTTCGTATTTATTTGCAGGATCAAACTCATTCCCTTGCAGAGCCAGTTGAGGAATTTGTATTGACTGAAACAAAAATACAACAAATTCAATTAGAAATTGAAGAAGGTCAAAAAGGAGCATATCGAATCATGGTCGACTCAAAGGTCATCGAGGATGAGGTTATTGAGTATGGCAGTTTCGATTAGGGAGGAATTCGATGCCGAAAGGACAAATTCGTAAGGCACTTAGCGGGTTTTATTATGTTCAAGATGGGCAAAAATTTATTCAATGTAGGGCACGCGGTGTGTTTAGAAACCGGGGGGTAAGTCCACTGGTTGGCGATTTTGTCGATTATGAAGTGGAAGACGGTTCTGATGGAACTATCACTGTCGTTCATGATCGGAAAAATGCACTAATTCGACCGCCTATCTCTAATATCGATCAAGCTTTACTGGTATTTTCTTTGACTGAACCTGATTTCAATCCGTTGTTATTAGATCGTTTTCTTGTCGTTTTAGAATCATTTAACGTAGAGCCAATTATTTGTTTAACCAAAACGGATTTGATATCTGCATCTGAAATGGCGAAAATCCAACCTTTTATTAATGATTACCGAGCGATTGGATATCAAATAATAGAAACATTTAAAGACGACGAAAGTTTGGTTGCCAATATCTCGCCTATTTTAAAAGGTAAGATCAGTGTTTTAGCTGGACAGTCCGGTGTTGGGAAATCAACATTACTAAATACTGTGTTGCCTGCCTTAAATATTAAAACAGGTATCATTTCACAAGCTCTTGGTCGAGGAAAACATACAACACGTCATGTAGAACTGGTTGAAGTTTGCGAAGGACTATTAGCTGATACTCCAGGATTCAGTTCTTTTGATTTTGATGAAATCGATAAAGAACAGTTATCTTATTGTTTTCCTGAATTTCGTGCAGCATCTGATCGCTGTAAATTTAGAGAGTGTTTACACATAAGTGAACCGAAATGTGCAGTTCTTGCAGGGGTTCAATCTGGCGAGATTAAAGATTATAGATATAAACATTATGTTAAGTTCTTAGAAGAAATAAACGAGCGAAAGCCGAGGTATTAATGTGATAAAAATTGCCCCATCAATCCTAGCTGCCAACTTTTCAAAATTGGCTGAAGAAGTAAACGAAGTCGAACAAGCTGGTGCAAAACTGATTCACATTGATGTTATGGATGGCCATTTTGTTCCAAATATTACAATGGGTCCGATTGTGGTTGAAGCTTTAAGACCAGTGACAAAATTACCTTTAGACGTACATTTAATGATTGAGAATCCAGATAATTATATTGAATCATTTGCAAAAGCTGGTGCTGATTATATAACAGTTCATGTAGAAGCGTGTCCACACTTGCACAGGACGATTCAATTGATTCGCTCTTTTGGAGTGAAACCTGGCGTTGTATTAAATCCACATACGCCGATTGAAACAATCCAGCATGTATTGGAAGACATTGACATGGTCCTATTTATGACAGTAAATCCTGGATTTGGCGGTCAAAAATTTATTCACTCTGTCATTCCAAAAATAAAAAAATTATCCGACATTATTAAAGAGAAAGATTTAGCTATCGAGATTGAAATAGATGGTGGCATTACTGCAGAAACGATTGTTCCATGTGCAGAGGCGGGTGCAACGATTTTCGTAGCGGGTTCAGCTATTTATAATCAACAAGACCGTACAAAAGCACTCCAAGATATTCAACAAGCAGGCGAACGAGCGATACGTGCATGAAAACGATTGTGATATGCGCTGGAGGTCCAATTGAAGAATTGGCCGACCTTCAGCCGTTCAAATCTTCGGAGGATATTCTTTTTATTGGAGCGGACAAGGGTTCAATGTATTTACTTAATGAAGGCATCATTCCAAATGTAGCTGTCGGAGATTTTGATTCACTTTCTAAAGAAGAACTTACGGATTTAAGAAAGAGAGTTGCTTTAGTAAAAGTAGCATCTGTGGATAAGGATGAAACAGATACAGACTTAGCCATTGCTCACTCACTCGATTTTGCACCACAAAAAATCGTGGTAACGGGTGTAACTGGAGGGCGATTGGATCATTTTATTTCTGTGCTCAACAGCGTTTATCGCAATCAAATAAACAATCCACAAATTCAATTTATTATTCTTAACAAATGGAATGAAATGCGTTTGTTAACACCAGGCACTACAAAATTAATGAGAAATTCGGAATTGCCCTTCGTGTCTTTCTTTGCCTTTCATGACATAGTCGAGCATATTACACTTACTGGTATGAAATATAATGTGGACAATGAAACCATAAAAATAGGCAGTTCTCGTTTTACAAGTAATGAAGTATTGGACGAACACGGGTCTATCTCCTTTGCATCTGGCATATGTTTATTAATACGTAGCTCAGATTGATAAGAAGGAGTGAAATCATGCGTGTGTATACGTTTAGATTACCGAAATTTGTGAGTGGGTTTGCAAGAATGTGTTTAGGTTGGATGAATAGCGAAGATAAACCGAAGAGGAAAAAAGAAAAAATGCTTGACTGACATTTGTCAGTCAAGCATTTTTTTTGAGCGAATACTATACGCGCTCAACTTTGCCAGATTTCATTGCTCGCGCAGAAACCCAAACACGTTTTGGTTTACCATCTACAAGAATACGAACTTTTTGTAGGTTAGCTCCCCAAGTACGTTTTGTTTTATTCATAGCGTGAGAACGCGCATTACCAGCACGAGACTTACGCCCTGTGATTACACATACTTTTGGCATTATATTTCCTCCTCAAAAAAAGACGCTGAAAGATTTTTTTCAGTTCGTTATTTCACATACTTTAATAATTTACCACATTGTGTTTTTCTTTGCAACCAATTTTGATTTGCCTTTCAAGAAAAAAACCTTTACAGACGAATACAGGAGATTGTTAACGTTTTCTTTTATTGCGAGACAATTTGTAGTACAATTAAGGGTAGTCAAAAAGGACTTATAAGGAGGCATTCTATATGTCAATTGAATTGAAAAATGAATTCGGCCAGATTGATATTTCAAATGATGTCGTAGCTCAAATTGCAGGCGGAGCAGCGATTGAATGTTACGGGATTGTCGGAATGGCGTCAAAACACCAAATTCGAGACGGTTTGACGGATATTTTACGAAAAGAAAATTTCGCAAAAGGCGTACTAGTACGACAACATGGCGAAGATCTTCACATTGATATGTACATTGTGATCAGCTACGGCACAAAAGTTTCAGAAGTAGCTTATCAAGTTCAATCAAAAGTAAAATACACACTAAATAAAACATTAGGACTTGCAGTGAAATCAGTAAATATTTACGTTCAAGGAGTTCGTGTTACGAACCCATAAGAGGAGGAAGTAGGATATGAAGTCTTTAGACGGAATTCAATTTGCAGAAATGGTGAAAATGGGTGCCCATCACTTATTCCAAAATGCAGATTATGTGGATGCGCTAAATGTCTTTCCTGTTCCCGATGGTGATACGGGAACAAACATGAACTTATCAATGTCTTCTGGATCAAAAGAAACAGAAGCACATGCAGTTGCTCATATTGGAAAAACAGCACAAGCACTTTCAAAAGGATTATTAATGGGAGCTCGTGGAAACTCTGGTGTTATTTTGTCTCAGCTTTTCCGTGGCTTTGGAAAAGATGTTGAAACAAAATCAACGTTAACTGCAAAAGACTTTGCTCATGCTTTCCAACACGGTGTGGATATGGCATATAAAGCTGTCATGAAACCTGTTGAAGGTACCATTTTAACAGTAGCAAAAGATTCAGCGAAAAAAGCTGTAGAAGTAGCTGAACATGAAGACAATATAATAGTAGTAATGGAAGAATTGTTGAAAGAAGCACAAGCATCTCTAGAGAGAACGCCTGATTTACTTCCTGTCTTAAAAGAAGTAGGAGTTGTCGATTCTGGTGGACAAGGACTTGTATACGTCTATGAAGGATTTATCGCTTCAATGAAGGGCGAAAAATTACCTGAAAAAACGTCTGCACATTCTATGGATGATTTAGTAAGTGCTGAACATCATAAAAAAGTTCAAGGCTTTATGGATACAGCAGACATAGAATTCGGTTATTGCACAGAGTTCATGGTGAAGTTCATGCCAGAAAAAGTTGCACAAAATCCGTTTAATGAACAAGCTTTCCGTGAAGGATTAAGTCAATATGGTGATTCATTACTTGTTATTTCTGATAGCGAAATTGCAAAAGTACATATCCACTCTGAACAGCCAGGTAATTGTTTAGATTACGGACAAAAATTTGGTGATCTAATTAAAATCAAAATAGAAAATATGCGTCAACAACACTCTGAAATCGTTGGAGATGATTATAAAAAATCGGTTCCAACTTCTATCCCTGTTAAAAAACATCCATATGCGGTTGTTACCGTAGCAATGGGCGAGGGGATTTCAGAACTTCTTAAAAGTGTAGGGGCGAGTGCAGTAATTGAAGGTGGTCAAACGATGAACCCATCTACAGAAGATATCGTTAAAGCGATTGAATCTGTTGGCGCCGAGAAAGTGCTCATTTTACCAAACAATAAAAACATCATTATGGCTGCTGAACAAGCCGCTGAAGTAATTGGAATCGAAGCTGCAGTTGTGCCTACAAAATCAGTGCCTCAAGGAATGGCTGCAATACTAGCATTCAATCCTGAAGTGTCAGTAGAAGATAATAAAACAAAAATGACAGAAGCTTACGCTCATGTGAAAACTGGACAAGTTACTTTTGCTGTTCGTGACACCTCTATTGATGGCGTTGAAATTGCAAAGGATGATTTCATGGCGATTTCTGAAGGGAAAATAATTTTGGCATCGTCTTCACTAGAAGAAGTGTCAAAATCGTTAATCAAAGATTTAGTCGATGAAGATTCTGAAATCATTACTATTATATACGGAGAAGATGTTACAGAAGCAGATGCTAATGAATTAGCTGCATTTGTTGAAGAAAGCTTCTCGCATGCTGATGTGGAAGTATACAACGGAAAACAACCATTGTATCCTTATATCATCTCAGTCGAATAAAAAAACACAGCAGTGAATCGCTTCGGTTCACTGCTTTTTCTTTCAACTATGTAAGCGGATACTTTTATATAAGAAACTGTTAAAATAACTGTTGATTTCCGTTACGGGCGGACGCTTTCCGCTGGCAGTCCGTGAGCCTCCTCGCTCGCGTGAAAAAACTGTGCTCCTGCGGTTACTCGTCGCAAACGAGTTGTGAGAAAGCCCAACTCGCTCCCTGTGGGGTCTCACCTGGACATGCTTATCCCGCTGGAGTCGCCGCCTTAAACTACAATCACTAAATTGAACAGTAATAGATAACATAGACTCGTCGCAAAGACATTGACTTAATACTGTATGGCCAATGTCCTACCTGAGGGATAGCGAGACAGTCAAGATCCCCGCAGAAAACGAGTTGTGCAAAATCGCTTTTGCACAACTCGGTTGCGAGTGTAGCTAAGCAATACATGAGCACCGATTTTCATAACTAGGAGTCTTGGCACTAATCTTAGGAAAGCGTACCTGTTTTGCGGAATATCAACAGCAATAGTTAACATAGCTTTGTTTTAAGCGTTATTGTGATGTAAGATGTAGGGAGAAATTTGAAACGAAGGGGTCTTCAAAATGAAGTTTAAATCAGTTTTTGATATTATTGGTCCAGTAATGATTGGACCTTCATCTTCGCATACTGCAGGGGCAGCGAGAATTGGTTTGGTGACGCGTGAATTATTCGGTCGACAACCAACATGGGCGAAAATATATTTATATGGATCTTTTGCAGAGACTTACAAAGGTCACGGAACGGACATCGCCATAATTGGTGGATTACTAGGTTTTGATACATTTGATGAACGCATTAAAACATCGTTCGAACTTGCGGAAGAAGCGAGATTGACGTTTGAATTTATACCGGAAAGCGGTCATACTGAGCACCCGAATACGGCACGTCTTGTAATCGGTGATGAGTCAGGTGAAATGGAACTAATCGGAGTTTCAATTGGTGGAGGAAAAATCGAAATTAGTGAATTAAATGGATTCCCTTTGCGCTTATCAGGAAATCATTCGGCTATTCTAGTCGTGCATGATGACAAACCTGGTAGTATCGCAAAAGTAGCTAGTTGTTTAGCAGAACAAAATATTAACATTGGCCACATGGAAGTATCACGTAAAGAACAAGGGCAAATGGCTTTGATGGTTATTGAAGTTGATCAGCCGATTGAAGATGAAGTACTTCAACAAATCGCGCTATTACCGCATATTACTCAAGTAACGAAAATTTCAGATTGAGGAGGGTTTATAAATGAAATTCTTATTCCGTAATGTAAAAGAATTAGTCGAATTAGCGACAACTGAAAATAAATTAATCTCTGAATTAATGATAGAACAAGAAATGCTAGTTACGAGAAGAAGCCGTGAAGATATTATGAAGCAAATGGATACAAACCTTACTGTAATGGAACAAGCAGTGGAAAAAGGGTTGAAAGGTGTTCATTCCACATCAGGCTTAACTGGTGGAGATGCTGTACTTCTTCACAATTATATGAAAAAGGGCAATACACTTTCAGGAGCATTATTAATCGACGCAGTTAGTAAAGCTGTAGCGACTAATGAAGTGAACGCAGCAATGGGAACTATTTGTGCAACACCAACTGCAGGTTCTGCAGGGGTGGTACCAGGTACTTTATTTGCTGTGCAAAATCAATTGAATCCAACACGTGAAGAAATGATTCGTTATTTATTTACTTCTGGAGCATTTGGATTCGTCGTAGCAAACAATGCATCGATTTCTGGCGCTGCCGGTGGATGCCAAGCTGAAGTAGGTTCAGCTGCTGCAATGGCTGCTGCTGCCATTGTCGAAATGTCAGGTGGTTCTCCTCAGCAATGTTCAGAGGCTTTTGCCATTTCAATGAAAAACATGTTAGGACTTGTTTGTGACCCTGTTGCTGGATTAGTTGAAGTTCCATGTGTGAAACGTAATGCGATGGGTGCTGCTAATGCATTAGTTTCTGCTGATATGGCACTAGCAGGTGTTACAAGTCGTATTCCATGTGATGAAGTAATTGACGCAATGTTTAAGATTGGGCAAACTATGCCAAGTGCATTAAAAGAAACGGCACAAGGTGGTTTAGCTGCAACTCCAACAGGGAGAGCACTAGCAGAAAGAATTTTTGGTGCTGACTTTGTAAAAGGTGTATAGTAAACAGCTTCAGTCCGTAAACAGCATAAAAGGCGTTGGTGGAGAAACAGAAAAAACCTTAGCCGATATGGGAATTCTTACGTTGCAAGATCTCGTCATGACATTCCCATATCGTCATGAAGATTTTCGTTTAAAAAACATTGCAGAAACACCACATAACGAACGAGTGACAGTAGAAGGAAGGGTCGAAAGCGAGCCTTCTATTCTTTTTTTAGGCAAAAATAAATCACGTTTACAAATCCGACTTCTTGTTGGGCCACATTTAATCAAAGTTGTGTTCTTTAATCAAGCGTACTTAAAAAATAAGATAACGAGCGGGCAAATCGTAACAGTCACAGGAAAATGGGATCGTGGTCGCCAAGCGATTAGTGCAACTCATTTTTCTTCAGGCCCCAAAACAGACCAAATTGATTTTGAACCTATGTATAGTTTGAAAGGTTCTCTTCATCAAAAAACTTTCCGCAAATTTATGCATCAGGCTTTGCAAGAATTGGGTACAGATATCGAGGAATGTTTACCACATGAAATTAGAGAATCATATAAACTTTTATCCGTGTTCGAAGCACTTGAAGGTGTTCATTTTCCAAAAGATGCTGAACATGTCAAACAAGCTAGAAGAAGATTTGTCTATGAAGAGTTATTGATGTTCCAATTGAAAATGCAAGCGATTAAAAAAGTACGTAAAGAACAAAATCCAGGCATTCCGATTGCTTACGATATTCAGAAATTAAAAGATTTGATAGCAACTTTACCATATGAGTTAACCGCAGCTCAGAAACGTGTGGTTAATGAAATATGTAAAGATTTAAAAGAACCTCATCGCATGAATCGATTGCTTCAAGGAGATGTAGGTTCTGGGAAAACGGTAGTAGCGGCTATAGCATTGTACGCTGTTATCACGGCTGGTTTCCAAGGGGCATTAATGGCTCCGACAGAAATTTTAGCAGAGCAACATGCTGATTCTTTGCATGAATGGTTAGCTCCAATGGGCATTCGCATCGCGTTATTAACGGGTTCTACCAAAACGAAAGCTCGTAGGACTCTGCATGAACAACTTCGAAATGGTGAAATCGATTTACTTATTGGTACACATGCCCTAATTCAGCCAGATGTGGAATTTCGTCAACTTGGACTCGTGATTACTGATGAGCAGCATCGATTTGGTGTTGAACAAAGACGTGTATTAAGAGATAAAGGCATGAGTCCTGACGTGTTATTTATGACCGCAACACCGATTCCTCGTACGCTAGCTATTACGGCATTTGGGGAAATGGATGTTTCTACCATCGATGAAATGCCTGCTGGTCGAAAAGAAATCGAAACGCATTGGGTCAAAAAGGAACTCTTTGATGAAACCATTAAACGAATGGCAAAAGAACTGCTAGAGGGTAAACAAGCGTATGTTATTTGTCCTCTTATTGAAGAGTCTGATAAGCTTGATGTCCAAAATACGGTTGAAGTGTATGAACAATTATCTTCCATATTTCATAATAAATTTAAAGTAGGTCTTATGCATGGTCGCTTGCATTCGACTGAAAAAGATGAAGTGATGCGAGCGTTTAGTGAAGGGCAAATTCAAGTTCTTGTCTCCACAACGGTTGTAGAGGTTGGAGTAAATGTGCCGAATGCTACCTTTATGGTTATTTACGATGCTGAACGTTTTGGACTAGCACAACTTCATCAACTTCGTGGCCGTGTAGGCCGTGGATCAGAGCAGTCGTATTGTATATTACTTGCAGATCCGAAGTCAGAAGAAGGGAAAGAGCGTATGATTTCTATGACCGAAACGAATGACGGTTTTAAATTGGCTCAAAAAGATTTAGAACTTCGAGGTCCAGGTGACTTTTTTGGTCGCAAGCAAAGTGGGATGCCCGAATTTAAAATGGCTGATTTGGTTCATGATTATCGAGCATTAGAAACTGCGAGACAAGATGCTGAGAAATTTCTTGCTTCAGATGAGTTTTGGACGAGTGAGGAGACGATGTGTTTGCGTACTTACTTACAAAACTCGGGCGCCTTAGAGGGAGATAGAATAGATTAATAAGAATGCTGGGACTGTTTAAAAAGGTCATACTTTTAGACAATCCTTGCATTCTTTTTCTTGTATTTATATACTGATAATAGTACCAAGTGCTAATATCGGATGGTGAACCTATGAAACGCTCAAAAAAGGAACGACAACAACAATTAATCAATACTATTAAAAATAATCCATTTATCACAGACGATGCCTTAGCAAATCAGTTTACAGTCAGTGTTCAAACGATTCGCTTGGACCGTTTAGAGTTGTCGATACCTGAGTTGCGTGAACGTATTAAACACGTAGCCTCTAAATCATTTGAGGATGAGGTTCGTTCTTTACCTTTAAGTGATGTAATTGGGGAAATGGTAGACATTGAGCTGGATGAACGAGCAATTTCAATATTTGACGTTAAATCAGAACATATATTTCAGAGAAATCAAATTGCGCGAGGACATCATTTATTCGCTCAGGCTAACTCCTTGGCTGTAGCAGTTATCAATGATGAATTAGCGCTAACCGTTAAATCTACTTTATCATTTGTAAAGCCAGTTAAATTAGGCGATCGGGTCATCGCAAAAGCATTTGTAACCCGAAACGATCAAGAAAAAAACCGCACATTTGTCGAAGTCACATCAACTGTTGAAAATGAGATTGTTTTCGAAGGGCAGTTTGAAATGTTTCGAGCGAATGAGGCAAGTAAAGGTGAATTAAAATGAAAATAGCTGTAGACGCAATGGGTGGAGACCACGCACCGAAAGAAATCGTGGAGGGTGTCTATTTGGCACTCGAAAAATTTGAAGATATTCATATTTTATTATTTGGACATGAGGAAAAGGTAAAACCTTATTTTAAACCACATGATCGATTAACGATGATTCATACAGAAGAAAAAATTGAATCAGACGATGAACCTGTTAGAGCAATTCGTCGAAAAAAAGATGCCTCAATGGTGCGAATGGCTGAAGCTGTGAAAACAGGCGAAGCTGATGCATGTGTATCTGCCGGAAATACGGGAGCACTTATGGCTGCCGGTCTTTTTATCGTAGGACGAATTGAAGGAATCGATCGCCCTGCACTTGCGCCTACATTACCAACAGTCGATGGACAAGGTTTCGTCATGTTAGATCTTGGCGCGAATTCAGATGCTAAGCCTGAACATTTGGTGCAGTTCGGAATTATGGGAAGTATTTACGCAGCGAAAGTTCGTGGAATCGAATCTCCACGTGTAGGCTTACTCAACATTGGTACGGAAGAAACGAAAGGCAATGAGTTGACTAAATTAGCCTTTACTCAGTTAAAGCAGGCTCCAATTAATTTTGTAGGAAACGTAGAATCTCGTGATTTACTATTAAATGTAGCTGACGTCGTGGTAACGGACGGCTTTACAGGAAATATGGTATTAAAAACAATTGAAGGTACCGCAGCTAGTTTCTTTAGCATGTTAAAAGAAGTGTATGGGGCTTCAACAAAGTCGAAAATCTCTGCCTATCTCGTAAAAGATGATTTGAGAGGTTTGAAAAATAAAATGGATTATACCGAATATGGTGGTGCTGCTTTGTTTGGTTTAAACGCACCTGTCATAAAAGCACATGGTTCTTCAAATGCAACTGCAGTAATGAACGCAATCCGCCAAGCCCGCACAATGGTTGAATTTGACGTCTGTGGAACCATTCACTCAACAATAGCAGGAGGCAAAACACAATGACCAAGATTGCATTTATTTTTCCTGGACAAGGTTCTCAAGCTGTAGGGATGGGAAGCGAACTAGTTCACTCAAACGAAGGAAATAAAAAGTTTTATGATAAAGCGGATGACCAGTTAGGTTTCGCCTTATCTAAACTGATGCTAGAAGGACCTGCAGAAGAATTGACCTATACATACAATGCCCAACCAGCGTTGTTGACAACAAGTACGATGGTTTCTGAACTTCTCCAAGCAGCTGGATTAAAACCTGACTATACAATTGGTCATAGTTTAGGAGAATACTCAGCGCTTGTTGCTTCGGGGGTAATGTCATTTGAGGATGGCGTGAAAATCGTTCATCATAGAGGTTTGTTCATGAATGAAGCGGTACCGGCAGGAGAAGGTGCGATGGCGGCGATATTAGGTATGCAATCAGATGAGTTGAAAGTAATTACGGATCATGTTACTTCACAAGGCGATGTAGTTCAATTAGCCAACTTGAATTGTCCAGGTCAAATTGTTATTTCTGGAACTAAACAAGGTGTAGAGAAAGCTTCTGTACAAGCTAAAGAAGCGGGAGCTAAACGTGCGATACCATTAGTTGTAAGTGGGCCATTCCATTCGGAATTAATGCGTCCGGCAGCCTCGAAGTTGCAGCAAGCGTTAGACCAACTCGAACTGCATAACACAGATGTGCCTGTTATTTCTAATGTAACAGCAAGTCCGGTAACTACAGCAGAAGAAATGAAAGAATTACTCGTTCAACAATTATATTCTCCTGTACGTTTTGAAGAATCGATTCGTCACTTGATGGACTTAGGTGTCAACACGTTTATTGAATGTGGACCTGGCAAGGTATTGAGTGGATTAGTGAAGAAAATTGATCGATCTGCAGTTATTTATGCAGCTTATGATTTAGAGACAATTGAACAAGTGATTGAAGCATCGAAGGAGTGGTCGTAATGGGGAAATTGAACGGAAAGACAGCAATCGTAACTGGGGCTTCTCGCGGGATTGGAGCCGAGATTGCCAAGTACTTGGCAAAAGAAGGCGCACGTATTGCCGTGAATTACAGTGGTAGTCAGGCAAAAGCCGAAGAAGTTGTGAACGAAATTACGGCAAACGGTGGAGAAGCATTTGCTATTCAAGCAAGTGTAAGTGATGCCGAAAGTGTATCAGCAATGATTTCTGAAACAATGAATCGTTTTGGTAGCATTGATATCCTCGTTAACAACGCGGGTATCACACGTGATAACTTATTGATGAGAATGAAAGAAAACGAATGGGACGACGTTATTAATACAAATCTAAAAGGTGTGTTTTTATGTACGAAAGCTGTTACACGCCAAATGATGAAACAACGTTCTGGACGAATTATTAATATTTCTTCAATCGTTGGTGTGTCTGGTAACGCTGGTCAAGCTAACTATGTAGCTGCAAAAGCTGGAGTTATTGGTTTAACGAAGACAACAGCTAAAGAATTAGCGAGTCGTAATATTAATGTTAATGCGATTGCTCCAGGATTTATTACGACGGAAATGACAGATGAATTACCAGAAGATGTGAAAAATCAAATGCTTACTCAAATCCCACTAGCTAAATTGGGTAGTCCTCAAGATGTTGCAAAAGCTGTTGTGTTTTTAGCTTCTGAAGATTCAAACTATATTACTGGCCAAACACTGCATGTAGATGGTGGCATGGTTATGTAATTGCCCCTATCAAGTAGGCGTGGTTTTTTGTATAATCATTGAGGGGAGGTGACTTTAGTGGCAACTGTAATAGAGCGCGTAACAAAAGTAATCGTAGATCGTTTAGGTGTAGACGAGAGCGAAGTAAAATTGGAAGCTTCTTTCCGAGATGATTTAGGTGCTGATTCATTAGATGTAGTTGAACTTGTTATGGAATTAGAAGATGAGTTCGATATGGAAATTTCTGACGAAGATGCTGAGCAAATCAGTACTGTAGGAAGTGCAGTAACTTTTATTGAAAGCAAACAAGGATAAGCAATTATTCCATTGCGAGACGTGGAAGACATTCACATGAATGATCTTCTGCGTCTCTATTTCTTTTTGCACAAAGGACGACAAACGAGTAAAATAGACGGTAGGTATTAAAGGAAGGCAGATTACATAATGACGGGTAAACGTAGAGGGACGCCTCAAAAAAACGGAACATTTTCAGAATCAGTTAAACAATCATTTGCAATTTTACAACAAGAATTAGGAGTTCAATTTAAAAATCCGGAACTTCTTTATCAATCATTTACGCATTCATCTTATGTGAATGAGCATCGACGCAAATTTTACACGGACAATGAGCGACTTGAATTTTTAGGTGACGCGGTCCTTGAACTGTCTGTCTCTCAGTATTTATTTCAAAAGTTTACTGCCATGAGTGAAGGTGAGTTGACAAAATTACGTGCAGCGATTGTATGTGAACCGTCACTCGTATTATTTGCGAATGAATTGAACTTTGGGAAATATGTACTTTTAGGTAAGGGAGAAGAAGTTACAGGTGGACGAGAACGTCCTGCACTACTTGCAGACGTCTTTGAATCTTATGTGGGTGCCCTTTATTTAGATCAAGGCTTACAACCTGTTGTAACGTTTTTAGAGAAAGTAGTCTTTCCGAAAGTCGAAACCGGTGCTTTTTCGCATGTGATGGATTATAAGAGTCAATTGCAAGAAATGGTTCAACAAACAAACAACGGTACCTTAAGCTATGAAATCATAGAAGAAAAAGGACCCGCCCATAACCGTACGTTTGTTTCTAGTGTTCGATTAGGAAACAACGAACTAGGTATTGGCAACGGCAAGTCTAAAAAAGAAGCTGAACAACAAGCCGCACAAGTAGCGATTGTTCACTTAAAAGAACATGCTACAAGCAGACAGGAGGGCTAATTTTGTTCCTGAAACGACTTGAAGTTATTGGATTTAAATCGTTTGCGGATCGAGTTGGTATCGATTTTGTACCTGGAGTAACCGCGGTTGTTGGTCCTAACGGTAGTGGGAAAAGTAATGTAACAGATGCTATTCGATGGGTTCTCGGTGAACAATCAGCAAAATCTCTTCGTGGAGCCAAAATGGAAGATGTGATTTTTGCGGGTAGTGATTCTAGAAAACCACTTAACTTTGCAGAAGTCACACTCATACTCGACAACTCAGATCAGCGATTGCCTTTAGATTATAATGAAATAAGTGTTACAAGACGCGTGTTTCGTTCTGGAGATAGCGATTATTTATTAAATAAACAATCTTGTAGATTGAAAGATATTACAGATTTGTTTATGGATTCAGGATTAGGCAAAGAAGCCTTTTCTATTATTTCACAAGGACGAGTAGACGAGATTTTAAATAGTCGTCCTGAAGACCGTCGTTCGATTTTTGAAGAAGCAGCTGGCGTTCTTAAATACAAATTGCGTAAAAAGAAAGCCGAGAATAAACTCTTTGAAACAGATGACAATCTTCATCGCGTGTTGGATATACTACATGAGTTAGATGATCGTATGGAGCCGCTTCAAATGCAAGCGTCTGCGGCCACTGATTATTTGCGTATGTCTGAAGAACTAAAAGACGTGGATCTCAAGTTAATTGCGTTTGATTTAACAAGCGTAAACAAACGGTTAACTGAAGTAATGTTAGAAGTGGACATTTTCAAGCAACAAGAAAAGGAACTTGAAAATGTCATAGGGAATATGGAACTTGAGATGCAAACAGTTCGAGGTCAATTGGCAAAGCAAGATCGTTTAATTGATGAGTCTCAAGAGTCATTAGTTGAAGCAAGTTCAGAACTGGAACGCTGGGATGGCCGCAAGCAATTAATGGCTGAAAAACGTCAAAATAAGGATCAACAAATTGAAAAATTAAAATCGACAATTGTTGATCTCGAAGAAGACAAAGTCCAATTAACGAACCAGTTGGAACTTAAGCAAATGATTGCGACAAAAAGTAAAGCTGAACTCCGAACTGTTCAAAATGAAGTGAAACAATTAGATCATTTATTAAAACAAACAAGTGCTGAAATTGAAGTCGAAATAGAAGATTATAAATCAACTTACATTGAATTGTTGAATGAAGAAGCAACTGTTAAAAATGAGTTGAAACATTTAGATCAACAACTTCTTCAGCAAGATGAATTTAAAGGTAAGAAAACGAATGAATATAAACAAATTACTGCTGATTTAGCGGAAGTTGAAGAACAAAAGAATCAAGTGGAACAACAGCTTTTACAAATTCGTCGTTCTTTAAATGAAAAATTGACTTACTACAAAGATCTTCAACAAACGTTTTCAAAAGAGAAAGATGAACTTGAATCTAAACAATCGATGTTGTATCAAGCTTATCAGCATCAACAACAATTAAAAGCACGAAAAGAGTCGCTAGAAGCACTTGAAGCCGATTTTTCTGGCTTCTTCCAAGGTGTAAAAGAAGTGTTAGTTGCGCGTGAAAAGGGTCAGCTTACAGGGATAACTGGAGCGGTAGCGGAACTTATTCAAGTTAAAGCTTCTTACGCAAAAGCACTGGAAACTGCTCTAGGTGGTGCGATGCAACATATTGTCACTGATACGGATCAAGATGCAAGAAAAGCAATTGCCTTTTTAAAGACTAAACGTTCTGGACGTGCTACCTTCTTACCTAAAACAGTGATGAAGTCGAGAAAAATTCAACCTGATGCTTTGCGAGGTATTACGAGTCATCCATCATTCATTCAAACGGCTGATGAACTCGTTTCTTTTGATCAATCTTCGAAATCCATCGTGGAAAATTTACTTGGTAATGTAATTGTCGTAAAAGATTTAGAAGGTGCATCCCAGATTGCGAAGTCTATTCAATATCGGTACCGAGTAGTGACGCTAGATGGTGATATTATTAATGCCGGTGGTTCATTAACTGGTGGATTTACGAAACAGCAATCTTCTGTATTCTCGAGAAAAGCTGAATTAGATGAATTATCACTAAAACTATCTGGAATGGATCAAACCATTCACACGGCTGAAAATCAAGTATCTACATTAAAAATGGCGATTGATAAGCAAGTTGTCTTACTTGAAAGTATGAAAATTGAAGGTGAAGAAAGTAGAGCGCAAGAATTAGAACTTAGTTCAACTTCACGTGAACTTGAAGCCGCTTTTAAACGTCTAAAGGAACGTGCCTTTATTTCAAATTCTGAGGCCATGGACGTGACGACTCGTCATAAACAAGCTGTAGAGAAAAAAGAACACGCCCATAAACGTCTTTTTGAATTAAAAGAAGAGTTGGGTAAAATCAACGAAACGATTAATCGTTTAACGAATCTTAAATCTAAAAACTTAAGTGATCGAGATCAATTAACTGAACAAATGGCTGAGCTCCGTTCAAGGCAGGCTGTATTAACTGAACAATTGAAAGTTGCAGAACTAACTGTTGCTGAAATCCAAGAGAGCATTGGAAAAATGACGCATAAGCTTGATCATGCTACGAAAGAAATGCAATGGTATCTAAATGGTGATAATCAAATGGGTCCAACACCTATTGAGATAGACCAGAACTTGAACGACTGGACGAACAAGAAAAAAACCCTTGTAGGGCTTATTGCGAAAAGTAAAGAAAAACGTACGCAAACTAACAACCAACTCCAACAAGTGGAGCTACAATTGAAGAAAAATGAACATTTACACAAACAGCAATTGGATGGACTACGAGCTGCTGAAGTGAAGATGAATCGATTTGACGTGGAGCAATCTACACTTCATTCACAATTGGAAGAAAACTATCATGTTACAATCGATGAAATAGAACTTCCGAATATGGAAACGTTTGAAGAAGAAGGATCACGTAAAAAAGTCAAGTTACTTAAACAGTCAATTGAAGAATTAGGTTCAGTAAATGTATCTTCAATTGAAGAGTTTGAACGTGTTTCAGAACGGCATTCGTTTTTAACTGAGCAGCGTCAAGATTTAATGGATGCGAAAGAAACGTTACATGAAGCCATCAAAGAAATGGATGAGGAAATGACGTTGCGTTTCAGTGATACTTTCCATGCGATTCGTGCTCAATTTGGACGAGTATTCAGAGAATTATTTGGTGGTGGCCAAGCTGATTTACTATTAACTGATCCTGCGAATATGCTTGAAACTGGTATCGAAATCATCGCTCAACCACCAGGGAAGAAAAGACAAAACTTAAGTTTACTGTCGGGTGGAGAGCGAGCTTTGACTGCGATCGCCTTGTTATTTGCCATTTTGAATATACGTCCCGTACCGTTTTGCATTCTGGATGAAGTCGAAGCAGCACTTGATGAATCGAATGTCGTTCGCTATAGTCAGTACTTGAAAAAGTTTAGTCATGATACACAATTTATCGTCATTACTCATCGTAAAGGCACGATGGAAGGTGCCGATGTCTTGTATGGTATTACTATGCAAGAATCAGGAATTTCCAAATTAGTATCCGTAAAAATGCAAGAAGATCAACCGACACTTGTCGCACAAGGGAGCGAAAGAGCTTGAGTTTCTTTAAAAAGATGAAAGAAAAATTATCAGGAACGAGTGAATCGGTTTCTGTTTCTGAAAAGTTTAAAGATGGATTATCAAAAACTCGTAATCAATTTACATCGAAAGTAAATGATTTAGTTGCAAAATACCGCAAAGTTGATGAAGATTTCTTTGAAGAGTTAGAAGATTTATTACTTCAAGCCGATGTTGGTGTAGATACGGTAATGGAACTAATGGATGCATTGCGCTTTGAGGTGAAACGTAAGAATATTAAAGATACTGCTGGTATACAATCCGTTATTTCTGAGAAATTAGTCGAGATTTATGAATCTGGTGAGGAAGAATTTAACGGACTTGCTATTCAAGAATCTGGCTTAACGGTTATTTTATTTGTAGGTGTTAATGGTGTTGGAAAAACAACGACTATTGGTAAATTAGCACATCGCTTAAAACAACAAGGGAAAACGGTGATGTTAGCTGCTGGTGATACATTCCGTGCAGGCGCGATTGAACAGTTGCAAGTTTGTGGAGATCGTGTAGGTGTTGACGTCATCAAGCAATCTGAAGGTTCAGATCCTGCAGCGGTTATGTACGATGCTGTTCGTGCAGCAAAAAGCCGAGGTGTAGATGTATTGATTTGTGATACTGCTGGGCGTTTGCAAAATAAAGTGAATCTGATGAATGAGTTACAAAAAGTTCACCGTGTAATTGAACGTGAAGTGCCAGGCGCACCACATGAGGTATTACTTGCTTTAGACGCGACTACAGGACAAAATGCATTGATACAAGCACAAGCATTTAAAGAAGCTACAAACGTAACAGGAATTGTCTTAACGAAGCTAGACGGTACTGCAAAAGGTGGAATAGTGTTAGCGATTCGCAACAAGCTACATATTCCGGTTAAGTTTGTTGGTTTAGGTGAGAAAATGGATGATTTACAACCTTTTGATACTGAAAAGTATGTATATGGATTGTTTGCTGAAGGTTTAGAACAAGAAGAAGCTAATGAATTGAACTAGACAAGTAAAAATACTTGACGCATCATGAGTTGCTAGATATGATACAAGTAGAACACTGTAGGTGGGAGAGATCATGATGCTACTTGAAAAAACGACACGCATGAACTTCCTTTTTGATTTTTATCAGTCATTACTGACAGATAAGCAAAGAAGTTATATGCATCTCTATTATCTAGATGATCACTCACTTGGAGAAATAGCGCACGAATATGAAATTTCTAGACAAGCTGTCTATGATAATATTCGCCGCACAGAAGCCATGTTAGAAGAGTATGAAGATAAACTACGCTTATTTGAAAAATTTCAGCAGCGCCAAGTTGTAATGGATCAGTTACAACAAGTAATACAGGCGGAACCTGTCAATAAAGAGCTAGCATTTGATTTGATTGTGATGCTAAAAGAATCGGATTAGGAGGCGGCATGCATGGCATTTGAAGGATTAGCCGAGCGGCTGCAAGGAACCATCCAACGCATTAAAGGTAAAGGTAAAGTTTCCGAAGCAGACGTTAAAGAAATGATGAGAGAAGTTCGTTTTGCTTTAATCGAAGCAGACGTTAACTTAAAAGTCGTCAAAGAATTCGTTAAAAAAGTAAGTGAACGTGCTGTGGGCGTGGATGTCATGAAGAGTTTGACACCGGGTCAACAAGTTATCAAAATCGTAAAAGATGAGTTAACTGAATTAATGGGTGGCGAACAAAGCCCAATTCAATTTTCTAAAAAACCACCTACCGTTATTATGATGGTTGGTTTACAAGGTGCTGGTAAAACCACCACTACTGGTAAACTAGCGAACCTTTTACGTAAAAAGCACAACCGAAATCCCTTATTAGTTGCAGCAGATATTTATCGTCCTGCTGCTATTCAACAGTTACAAACGATTGGAAAGCAATTATCTCTTCCTGTATTTTCAATGGGGACAGATGTTTCTCCAGTCGAAATTGTACGTCAAGCACTTGAGAAATCAAAAGAAGATCATAATGATGTAGTCATCATTGATACGGCTGGACGTTTGCACATCGATGAAGTGTTAATGCAAGAATTGAAAGATATCCGTGCATTAAAGGAACCCGATGAAGTGTTCTTAGTTGTTGACTCTATGACGGGTCAAGATGCTGTAAACGTAGCACAAAGTTTCAACGAAGCTATTGGCATTACAGGAGTTGTATTAACAAAGCTTGATGGTGATACACGTGGTGGTGCCGCATTATCTATCCGTTCAGTAGCTCAAAAACCGATTAAATTTGTCGGAATGGGTGAAAAAATGGATGCGCTTGAACCTTTCCACCCAGAACGTATGGCTTCTCGAATCCTTGGGATGGGTGACATGTTGTCACTGATTGAGAAAGCTCAAGAAAATGTCGATGAAGAAAAGGCAAAAGAGCTTGAAGAGAAGTTTAGAACGCAAAGCTTTACATTTGACGACTTTATTGAACAACTGAATCAAGTGAAAAAAATGGGCCCTCTTGAGGACATCATTAAAATGCTACCTGGTGCAGGAAAAATTAAAGGATTAGAAAATGCCAAAGTGGATGAAAAGCAGATGAGTCGTGTGGAGGCTATAATTTATGCCATGACTCCTCAAGAAAAAACGACACCTGATATCATTAGTTCAAGTCGTAAGAAACGAATTGCAAAAGGATCGGGAACAACAATTCAAGATGTCAATCGATTACTAAAACAATTTGAAGACATGAAGAAAATGATGAAACAAATGTCGGGCATGCAACAAAAAGGCAAAAAGAAGATGAAAATGCCTGGTTTAGACTCTCTTTTTAAATAATTTTCTCGTTAAATTTTAAGGTGTTAAGAAAAAACACTTTACAAACAAATCAATCCTTGATAATATACTATCTTGTGTGAAACTATTCGGAGGTGCTATTAAACATGGCAGTTAAAATTCGCTTAAAACGTATGGGAGCTAAAAAGTCTCCTTTCTATCGTATTGTTGTTGCTGACGCTCGTGCTCCACGTGACGGCCGTCAAATCGAAACAGTTGGTACTTACAACCCATTAACAAAACCAGCTGAAGTTAAGATCAATGAAGAACTAGCTTTAAAATGGTTATCAAATGGTGCTAAACCATCTGATACAGTTCGTAACTTGTTCTCTGATCAAGGTATCATGGAGAAACACCATATCGCAAAAAACGCTAAGTAATCGGGGGCAGCATAATGAAGCAGCTGATTGAAACAATTGTTAAACCATTAGTTGATTATCCGGATGATGTTCGTGTTGAACTTGACGAAAATACAAACCGTATTGTCTACAAACTTTCTGTCCATGCTGAAGATATGGGGAAAGTAATTGGTAAGCAAGGACGTGTGGCGAAAGCGATTCGTACCATTGTTTATTCAGCAGCAAGCAGCCACCATAACAAAAAGACGTATGTCGATATTTTAGATTGATCAAAAAAGGAAGGAGCTCACAGTTCCTTCCTTTTTTGTACCGTTAAAAGAGTAAATTTGCGGCGAGCGCAGATTTACGATAAACATCAATATTCTATAAAAAGCTTTTTTAGAAATCAGGGAATCTGCCCCCTTTCCGCGGAAGAACAGGCAAGCCTCCACACTCGTACCTCAGCACGGGGGTCTTGCCAGCCAAGATTATGTCAAAGGAACTTTGACCATAATCTTGGCGACGAAGCTAGCGTAGCGATACAACGCACTTTCATGTTTCGAAGCTAGCGTAGTGATGCAGAAACAGGAGCACGGGTTTTTAGGGTTTCCGCGGTAAGTCGCATATTCTCTTATTATCCTAAAAACAATTTAATTGAGCTTTATGAAAAGCTATGTTAAAGAATGCTGTTCATATTGAAGATCAATTGAAATAGTACATTTGCGACGAGTAACCGCAGGAGCGGCTCTATGAAGAATGAGACCCATAAGTATGTGGTTTTCATACTTGTTGGCTCATACGGAACGTGCGGCAAGCTCGGCAAGCGCAAATGAACGATTAACAAGAGTATAATTAATAGAGCCTTTAATAGGAGTGATTTCAATGGAATGGTATAACGTAGGTAAGATTGTTAATACACACGGAATTCGTGGTGAGGTTCGAGTGATTTCAAGTACGGACTTCCCGGAAGAGCGATATGCAGTTGGTAACAAACTTTCATTATTTCAAGAAGGAAAGAAAACGCCATTAGTATTAACAGTGGCTACTCATCGCCAACACAAAAATTTTGACCTTTTGACATTTGAAGGGTACTTGACAATTGAAATGGTGGAAGCTTTCCGAGGTGGTATCTTGAAAGTTTCTGAAAATCAATTAACTGATTTAGAGGGTAATGAATTTTATTTCCATGAAATCATGGGATGTACTGTTTTTGGTATTGATGGTCAAAAAATTGGTGTAGTAACTGATATTTTACAAACAGGAGCAAATGATGTTTGGACTGTTACGCCTGAAAAAGGTAAAGCCCATTACATTCCTTACATTGAAGATGTAGTTAAAGAAGTCGATATTGATGGAAAGAAAATCGTTATTGACGTATTGGATGGCTTATTGTCATGATGCATATTCATGTGTTGTCGTTGTTTCCGGCTATGTTCGAAGGCGTCTTTGGATCATCGATTTTAAAAAAAGCACAGGAAAAGCAGGCTGTTTCATTAGAGGTAACCGATTTTCGCGCGTATTCAGGCAATAAACATAGCCAGGTAGACGATTACCCTTATGGCGGGGGAGCAGGTATGGTATTAAAGCCAGAGCCCTTATTCCAAGCCGTAGAGGCTATATCTACCACCACGACAAAACCAAGAATTATTTTAATGTGTCCACAGGGTGAGCGCTTTACTCAAGCAAAAGCAGAAGAACTAGCTCAAGAAGAAGAGTTGATTTTTTTGTGTGGTCATTACGAGGGATATGATGAACGGGTTCGCGAACATTTGGTTACAGACGAAATTTCAATTGGTGATTTTGTTTTAACAGGCGGAGAACTTGGAGCAATGACGGTAATTGATAGTGTCGTTCGTTTACTACCAGGAGTCCTCGGTAACGGAGATTCTCCGCTACAGGATTCATTTTCAACTGGGTTACTTGAACATCCGCACTTTACAAGACCTTCAGAATTCAGAGGATTAAAGGTCCCTGATGTGTTGTTATCAGGTAATCATGCACTTATTGATCAATGGCGTCGTGAGCAATCTTTATATCGGACATGGAGTAGACGTCCTGATTTGTTACACAATACGGAATTATCAGCGAGTGAACAAAAGAAAATTGCTCAGTGGGAGCAAGAAGTAAAGAAATAATTTGTCTTGCTAACTACGGGGAGTTGTGGTATCATCTATTCTGTACTTCCTTTGTGAAGTGCCGAATTACGGTGTTCCGCTGCAGCCATAGTCGTTGGCAAGAGCATCTGTCTAAGGAGAGAAAACTATGCAAAACATTATTACAGAAATCACTAAAGAACAACTTCGTACGGATCTTCCTGAATTCCGTCCTGGTGACACAGTACGTGTTCACGTTAAGGTAGTAGAGGGAACTCGCGAACGTATCCAAATGTATGAAGGTGTAGTAATTAAACGTCGTGGTGGCGGAGTAAGTTCAACATTTACAGTTCGTAAGATTTCTTACGGAGTAGGTGTAGAGCGTACATTCCCAGTACACACACCAAAAATTGCACAATTAGAAGTCCTACGTCGTGGTAAAGTACGTCGTGCGAAATTGTATTACCTACGTGATTTACGTGGTAAAGCAGCTCGTATTAAAGAAGCGCGCTACTAATAGTCTAATCAGAAAGAGAGCTTGGCAATCAAGCTCTCTTTCTTTTTGCTTGTCATTAATAATACTTGTACAATTAAACTAATTGAAGCAAGGAGGCAACAACATGGAACAAACTAAAAAAGAGAAGAATGAGTTTTGGGAATGGTCAAAAGCATTGCTCATCGCTTTTGGACTAGCCTGGCTGATACGTTTTTTTCTATTTACACCAATAGTTGTAGATGGAGAATCGATGATGCCAACACTTGAAGATGGCGATCGTATGATTGTCAACAAAATTGGCTACGAAGTCGGAGAACCTGATCGATTTGATATCGTCGTGTTCCATGCGCCTGAAGAAAAAGATTACATAAAACGAGTAATCGGATTGCCAGGAGATCATGTTGCATATAAAAATGATCAGTTGTATATAAATGGAGAACCATTACCTGAACCTTATTTAGATGTAAAAAAAGAAGAAATTATTGAAGGTGCATTAACGGAAGATTTCACACTTGAAGATTACACGGAAGTGTCAGTAATCCCTGAAGGATATGTGTTTGTCATGGGTGATAATCGTAGATATAGTAAAGACAGTCGAATGATTGGATTAGTTTCAATGGAGGAAATAATTGGCAGTACAAGTGTTATTTTCTGGCCACCAAATGAAATTGGACTTGTCCAGTAACAATGGAGGAGATTAAAACATGACCATACAATGGTTTCCGGGTCATATGGCGAAAGCTCGCCGAGAAGTTACAGAAAAATTAAAATTAGTTGATATAATTTTTGAATTAATTGACGCTAGGTTACCGTTATCGTCAAGAAATCCAATGATAGACGAAGTTATCGGACAAAAGACAAGGTTATTAATATTGAATAAAGCTGATATGGCAGATGATTTTAAAACGAAGGCATGGATTCGCTATTTTGAAGAGCGTGGTCATCGTGCAGTCGCAATCAACTCATTTGAAGGCAAAGGCTTGCAACAAGTAACTAACGCTGCCACTGAACTATTAGCTGAAAAATGGGAGCGTATGGTTTCTCGTGGGATTAAACCTCGTGCGATACGAGCGATGATTGTTGGGATTCCAAACGTAGGGAAATCTACATTAATCAATCGTTTAGCTAAGAAAAATCTCGCGAAAACAGGAAATACTCCTGGGATAACGAAAGCTCAACAATGGATTAAAGTAGGGAAAGAACTTGAGTTATTAGATACACCAGGTATTTTATGGCCAAAGTTTGAAGACCAATCAGTTGGTTATAAATTAGCGCTAACTGGAGCCATCAAAGACACCATTATTAATATGGAAGATTTGGCTGTATATGGCTTGCATTTTCTAGCTGATCATTATCCTAAACGCATGGAAGAACGCTATAAACTTACTGAAGTTGATGAAGATTTAGTGAAAACCTTCGATCACATTGGAAAGCTTAGACGTGCGATTGGAAATGGTGGAGAAATCGATTATGAAAAAGTTGCAGAACTCATCGTACGCGATATTCGTGGTCAACATCTCGGGAAATTAACTTTTGATATTGTAGAAGAGATGTCTACAACTACAGAACAATAACCTTTTTCGCCTTCGGGTGAGAAAGGTTTTTTCATGATACATAATTTAGAGGTGAAAAGTATGGACACTATCAAAACGATTGCTGAAAAACTTAAACAAACGTCTCAGCCGAATGAATGGACGAATAAGTTGACGGAAGATCATCGTGCTGGAGTTTTAAAGTTAATTGCTTCATGGCAAAAAAAGCTAGAGCAAGAAAAAAAGATACAAATGATTCACGATGAGAAAATCCGTTTCGACGAAAGTTTTAAACAACAAGAAACGGACTTAGTTGCTGGCATTGATGAAGCGGGGAGAGGACCTCTTGCTGGGCCAGTCGTGACAGCGGCAGTCATTTTCAATGAATACCCAAGTGAATTAATTGGCATTAATGACTCCAAACTACTATCACAATTTAAAAGAGAAAATTACGCAGAAATCATCAAAAAACATGCGATTGCTTACTATGTACATATTCAATCTGTTGAACAAATTGATGCATTAAATATTTATCAAGCAACTAAATCTTCGATGATGTTAGCTGTAGAACATTTACCCATTCAACCTCAGGTGCTTTTAGTCGATGCCATGACACTGCCGACTGACATTGTACAACATTCGATAATTAAAGGTGACGCGAAAAGTTTAGCCATAGCCGCTGCATCGATTTTAGCCAAAACAACGCGTGATAATTTAATGAACGAATTCGACAAAATTTACCCACAATATCACTTTGTAAAAAATGCGGGTTACGGCACACCTGAGCATTTATCAGCGTTAGAGCAGTTTGGAGCAACAAAAATTCATCGAAAATCCTTCGAACCTATAAAGTCTATGATTCGATAAGAATTCCGAATATTTGATGTATAGCGCAAAATAATAGACTTATGTGGACATTGTTTGACAGGTTTTATACAATGGTTAAGGTAGTAAATTACTTGTTTAAAGTTTGATTGGAGGATGTAATATGAATATCCATGAATATCAAGGTAAACAACTCCTCAGACAATACGGTGTTGCAGTATCTACAGGCTTAGTTGCTTTTTCTCCAGAAGAAGCTGTTAAGGCTGCTAAAGAACTTGGCACTGATGTTGTTGTGGTTAAAGCTCAAATCCACGCAGGTGGTCGTGGTAAAGCAGGCGGTGTTAAAATCGCGAAGAACTTAGATGAGGTTCGTGCATACGCAAAAGAACTTCTTGGTAAAACGCTTGTTACTCATCAAACAGGTCCAGAAGGTAAAGAAATTAAGCGTCTTCTTGTTGAAGAAGGATGCGACATTAAAAAAGAATACTACTTAGGTTTAGTTCTTGACCGCGCAACTGCTCGTGTAACTCTTATGGGTTCAGAAGAAGGCGGAATGGATATTGAAGAAGTAGCAGAAGCAACTCCTGAAAAAATCTTCAAAGAAATCATTGATCCAGTTGTTGGATTAACAGGATTCCAAGCACGTCGTATGGCTTTCAATATGAACATTCCAGCTAATTTAGTAAACAAAGCTGCTAAATTCATGCTTGGTCTATACCAAGTATTTATTGAAAAAGATGCAGCAATCGTAGAGATTAACCCACTAGTAGTAACAGGTGGTGGAGATGTAATGGCTCTTGACGCGAAGTTTAACTTCGATGCAAATGCTTTATATCGTCATAAAGACATCTTAGAATTACGTGATTTCGACGAAGAAGATGCAAAAGAAATTGAAGCATCAAAATATGACCTTAGCTATATCTCTTTAGATGGAAACATCGGATGTATGGTAAACGGTGCTGGACTAGCTATGGCAACAATGGACACAATTAGCTACTACGGCGGATCACCCGCAAACTTCCTTGACGTTGGGGGCGGTGCGACAGCTGAGAAAGTAACTGAAGCATTCAAAATCATCCTTTCAGACAAAAATGTTAAAGGTATCTTCGTTAACATCTTTGGTGGAATTATGAAGTGTGACGTTATCGCTGAAGGCGTAATCACAGCTGCGAAAGAAGTAGGATTACAAGTACCATTAGTTGTTCGTTTAGAAGGAACAAACGTGGATCTTGGTAAGAAATTATTAAATGAATCTGGCTTAAACATTGTTGCGGCTGGCTCTATGGCTGATGGCGCGCAAAAAATTGTTGAACTTGTAGGCTAAGAAAGGCAGGGACAAAAGATGAGCGTATATATTAATAAAGATACGAAAGTACTCGTACAAGGTATCACGGGTTCAACTGCTCTTTTCCATACAAAACAAATGCTTGAGTATGGCACGAAAATCGTTGCTGGTGTTACACCAGGAAAAGGCGGTACTGAAGCTGAAGGCGTACCTGTTTTTAATACTGTAGAAGAAGCTGTGAAAGCAACTGGCGCTAACGTGTCTGTTATTTATGTTCCAGCACCATTCGCTGCAGATGCTATTTTAGAAGCTGTAGATGCTGAATTAGATATGGCGATTTGTATTACTGAACATATTCCTGTTCTTGATATGGTAAAAGTAAAACGCTATATGGAAGGCAAGAAAACACGTTTAGTCGGACCTAACTGCCCAGGCGTTATCACTCCTGACGAATGTAAAATTGGTATTATGCCAGGATACATTCACAAAAAAGGTCATGTAGGAGTAGTTTCACGTTCTGGAACACTTACTTATGAAGCAGTACACCAACTTTCTCAAGAAGGTATTGGACAAAGTACAGCTGTAGGTATTGGTGGAGATCCAGTAAACGGAACTGACTTTATCGATGCTTTAATGGCATTCAATGAAGATCCAGATACGTATGCTGTAGTTATGATTGGTGAAATCGGCGGAACTGCAGAAGAAGAAGCAGCAGAGTGGATTCAAGCTAACATGACGAAGCCAGTAGTAGGATTTATTGGTGGACAAACTGCTCCAGAAGGTAAGCGTATGGGCCATGCCGGTGCGATTATTTCTGGCGGTAAAGGTACAGCAGCTGACAAAATCAAAGCGATGAATGCAGCTGGCATGGAAGTTGCCGAAACACCATCAGTTATTGGTGAAACTTTAATCAAAGTGATTAAAGAAAAAGGCTTATACGATCAATGTAAAACTCATTAATCAATAAAAAAGCGGCACATCGTTCGGTGTGTCGCTTCTTTTTAAAGAAAAAAGAATTCTTAATATTTAGTGATCTTTAGTTTTAGTAGAGTTAAGTGTTTTATATTACCTAATAAGGAGGAAACGTATGGTCAATCAATCATTTCACCAACGCTTACTAGCACTTCATTATGTCTTACCCATTCCATTAAATCGCTTGGAGCCCCTACTTCAAGTTGATCCGGATCTAGCAAAATGTGAACGTATGGACATCTACCAATTATCCCGTCTGTTAAAACTTACTCATGAGCGAGCAAGAAAGTTTAAAGACGCTTTTGTAAAAGCGCTTGGAACCCCCCTTATTCAAGCGTACATCACGAATAACATTACACCACTCCCATTTAATCATCCCAACTATCCGAAACAATTAAGCACACTGTATGACCCACCGACCATCCTGTACGCAAAAGGCCGATTGGATTACTTGTTAATGGATTACCATATTGCAGTAATCGGAGCCAGAGATGCGACAGAGTATTCGAAAGAAGCCATGTCGTTCATATTGCCGCCCCTTGTAAAAAACGATGTAGTTATTGTAAGTGGACTCGCCAAAGGAGCTGACGCAATGGCTCACCAATTTACACATGAATTAGGAGGGAAGACCATTGGTGTCTTAGGTCATGGTCATTTTCACCAATATCCAAAAGAGAATTCTGCTCTTTATGAGATAATGGAAAAACATCATTTAACATTATCTGAATATCCACCATATGTGACGCCACAGAAGTGGTATTTTCCTATGCGTAATCGCTTAATTAGTGGCCTTTCTCATGCGGTCGTCGTGACAGAAGCCAAACAAAAAAGTGGAACAGTTAGTACACTGCAACATGCTTTAGATAATGGCAAAGATGTCTTTTGTGTTCCAGGTCCTATTACATCACTATTGTCTCTTGGACCAAATCAGTCACTCCTCGAAGGGGCAAAACCAGTGTGGAATGGGTATCAAATCATTGATGAATTGCAAGGCATTACATCTCGAAAATGACTTAGAAATGAAAAATGGTTGCAATATACTAGAAACTGTTATACATTTTGCAACAGGTATTTCTTTTATTGATTTATAAGGAACCTCTATGAGGAGGCACATACATGTCGGATTATTTAGTGATTGTGGAATCGCCAGCCAAAGCGAAAACGATTGAACGATACCTTGGCAAAAAATACAAAGTGAAAGCATCACTTGGTCATGTTCGTGATTTACCACGTAGTCAAATGGGTGTAGATGTAGAAAATGACTATACGCCAAAATACATTACGATACGTGGTAAAGGTCCAGTAATGCAGGAACTAAAAACAGCAGCCAAAAAAGCGAAGAAAATTTATCTCGCGGCTGACCCGGATCGCGAAGGTGAAGCAATTGCTTGGCATCTCGCGAACTCATTGAATATTGATATTGAATCAGATTGTCGCGTAGTTTTTAATGAAATTACGAAAGAAGCGATTAAAGAATCTTTTAAGAATCCTCGCCCGATAGATATGGACTTAGTGGATGCACAACAAGCTCGACGAATTTTAGATCGACTAGTTGGTTACAACATCAGTCCAATACTATGGAAGAAAGTCAAAAAAGGACTTTCTGCTGGACGAGTTCAATCGGTGGCACTGCGACTGGTTATTGACCGTGAAAATGAAATCAAAAATTTCCAACCAGAAGAATACTGGACAATTGATGGAAACTTTGAAAAAGGCAAAAAAGCTTTTGACGCGCTCTATTTTGGTAATGGTGCTGAAAAAATCAAGTTGACCAACGAAGCACAAGTTAACGAGATTCTTAGCCACTTAAAAGGTGACAAGTTTGAAGTAACAAGTGTAATTAAAAAAGAACGCAAACGAAATCCTGCACCATCATTTACAACATCTTCTCTACAACAAGAAGCAGCCAGAAAATTAAACTTCCGTGCTAGAAAAACAATGATGCTTGCTCAGCAACTATATGAAGGATTAAGTATTGGTAAAGAAGGAATCGTTGGATTAATTACCTATATGCGTACAGATTCTACTCGTATCTCAGATACGGCTAAAAAAGATGCGCACTCTTATATAGAAGGAGAATATGGGAAAGAATTTGTGACCACTTCGACAGCTCCAGTGAAGCAATCAAAGAAATCACAAGATGCACATGAAGCGATTCGTCCTACAAGTGTACTGCGTTCTCCCGAACAGCTTAAATCTATTCTTTCAAAAGATTTATTCCGTTTATATAAGCTGATTTGGGAACGCTTCTTAGCTAGCCAAATGTCATCAGCAGTACTGGATACCGTTACCATCGATTTAACAAATGAGAACGTTGTTTTCCGTGCGAATGGTTCACAAGTGAAATTCCCTGGTTTCATGAAGTTATATGTAGAAGGCAATGATGATCAGGTTGAAGAAAAAGATCGTATATTACCCGAAATGGAAAAAGGCGATTTCGTAAAGAAAATTGAAATTGAACCGAAACAACATTTCACTCAACCACCTCCAAGATACTCAGAAGCACGTCTTGTTAAGACCTTAGAAGAGTTAGGCATCGGTCGACCATCAACATATGCGCCAACTCTTGATACAATCCAAAAGCGTGGTTATGTAACACTCGATGCAAAACGTTTTATACCTACCGAACTAGGTGGCATTGTCCATCAACTTGTATTGGAGTTCTTCCCAGACATTATTGATATTGAGTTTACAGCTCAGATGGAAAGAGATTTGGACAGTGTTGAAGAAGGACAAGAAAAATGGGTTCATATTATCGATAAATTCTACTTAGACTTTGAAAAACATGTTACACATGCAGACAAAGAAATGGAAAAAGTCGTTATTAAAGACGAACCTGCAGGTGAAGATTGCGAAAAATGTGGTTCTCCAATGGTCTTTAAATTAGGTCGTTATGGGAAATTTATGGCATGTAGCAATTTTCCAGAATGTCGTAACACAAAAGCGATTGTGAAAAATATCGGTGTTACGTGTCCAACTTGTAAAGAAGGCGAAGTCGTTGAACGTAAGAGTAAAACGAAACGTATTTTTTACGGCTGTGACCAATACCCAACGTGTGAATTTGTATCATGGGATAAACCACTTAGTCGTCCATGTCCAAAATGTAGCGAATTACTAGTTGAGAAAAAGCTGAAAAAAGGTATTCAAATTCAATGTACCGCATGCGATTATAAAGAAGATACGCAAGCGTAAAAAAAAAAGCGCAGCCCTAGTCCAGCTTTGGAAGACAGAAAGGCGAATATTCGCGTTTCTTAAAAGATAGTAAAGTTTATAATTTTAGTCCCATAAATCCAGTGTTTCAGGTGTTTTGGACAAAAAGATTGATTCATAAATATTGATGATTTTCGTTTCAGGCGGACGCTTTCCGCGGGGCGGGCGGTGAGCCTCCTCGGTCGCTTCGCGATCTGCGGGGGCTCATCTGTCCCGCTGATCCCGCTGGAAAGATAATGGACGAACTGTCATTCGTCCATTATCTTTGCGACGAGTAACCGCAGGAGCAGATGCTTTTCCCGCCGCCTTCCACTACAATCCCTGAAGTGAGTAGTAACCAACAAGAAAATCTATCAATTGCTTATAGCTAAGACACGAATGATTCTAAGTTAAGCTAGAGATTGAACCAACCTATAGTCGTAGTTGCCATCTCTATTAGTTGATTGAAGCGCAGGTGGCGACTTCTGCGGGAAAAGCATGAGCTGAAGACCCCGCAGGAGCACATGTTTTTGCAGTGACGAGGAGACTGAAGCAATGCCCGCGAAAAGCGCCCAACGTAGCGGAAATCAACAGGAAGAAAGTAAATATCTATAAAAGTTTAAACTTTCTTAGATAAAAAAAGAGAAAGTTGGTGTAGAAATTGACAATCGTCAATGTAATTGGAGCAGGCCTTGCTGGAAGTGAAGCCGCGTGGCAAATCGCAAAAAGAGGTGTTCGTGTTCGACTTTTCGAAATGCGTCCAGTCAAACAAACACCTGCACACCACACGGACAAATTCGCTGAGCTTGTTTGCTCAAATTCTTTACGTGCCAACACATTAACTAATGCAGTCGGCGTTATTAAAGAAGAAATGAGAATGTTGGATTCGGTAATAATGAAAGCGGCAGATCAATGTGCTGTACCAGCGGGAGGCGCATTGGCTGTGGACCGTCATGAATTTGCCGGTTATGTAACAGAGAATGTGAAAAACCATCCCCTTGTGGAAGTGATTAATGAAGAAGTAACTGAAATTCCTGAAGGGATTACGATTATTGCGACAGGACCTTTAACTTCTCCAGCTTTAGCAGAACAAATTCAACAACTAACAGGTCAAGATTACTTGTACTTTTATGATGCTGCAGCACCTATTGTTGAAAAGGACAGTATCGATATGGATAAGGTGTATGTTAAGTCTCGCTATGACAAAGGGGAAGCGGCCTACATTAATTGTCCGATGACAGAAGAGCAATTTGACCGTTTTTATGAGGCTTTGATATCTGCTGAAGTCGTTCCATTAAAAGAATTTGAAAAAGAAATATATTTTGAAGGCTGTATGCCGTTTGAAGTAATGGCTGAACGAGGGAAGAAGACCTTACTATTTGGCCCTATGAAGCCTGTAGGTCTAGAAGATCCTAAAACTGGAAAAGTACCATTTGCCGTTGTTCAGTTGAGACAAGATGATGCAGCAGGCACTTTATATAACATTGTTGGTTTTCAGACACATTTAAAATGGGGACCGCAAAAAGAAGTTTTGAAATTAATTCCGGGACTCGAGAATGTTGAAATCGTGCGATACGGAGTGATGCATCGCAACACTTTCATCAATTCACCACGTGTTTTAAAACCTACATACCAACTTAAAACAAATGATCAATTGTTCTTTGCGGGACAAATGACAGGTGTTGAAGGATATGTTGAATCAGCTGGAAGTGGCTTGTTAGCAGGCATTAATGCTGCAAAGTTGGCGCTTGGCGAAGAGTTATTAGTATTCCCTGAGGAAACAGCATTAGGTAGCATGGCACGATACATTACTGAAGCAGATCCACGGAATTTCCAACCGATGAACGTTAACTTCGGTTTATTCCCTGAATTACCAAAACGTTACAAATTAAAGGAAAAGCGCGGGGAAAAGCAAGCTGAACGAGCACTAGGCACAATTCGAAATTTTATGAATTTACAATCGATATAATTGCTGAAAGCCTCTAGTTATTGTTATAATCTAGAGGCTTTTTATTTTGACATAATAAAATTCACAAAAGATACATGGTGCTAGTGTTTCACTGCTTGTGCTCCTTGGCTACTTCAGTCTTTATGCTTTTACAATTTGGAGGTGAACACACATGTCTCCGTCTGAAGCTTTATCTCAATTTAAAAGCTACATTCAACTTGAAAAAAATTATTCAGAACACACTGTTCGTGAATATGAATCAGATCTACTCTACTTTTTCGAATTCTTACAATCCGAAGGAATAAAAAGTCTACATGACGTTGAATATATACACGCGAGGCTATATGTCACAAAACTGTACGATGAATCTCTTTCACGTACCTCGATTTCAAGAAAAATCTCAGCGATTCGTTCATTCTTTAAGTTTGGTAACCGTGAATACGGTTTAAAAGAGGATGCCTTTCGCTCGTTATATCATCCTAAAAAAGAGGAACGGCTTCCTCATTTTTTTTATGAAGAAGAATTACAACTAATATTTCAGGCAACGGAAGGCGACGATCATATGTCACTTCGTAACCGTGCAATACTTGAACTGTTGTATGCTACAGGAATTCGTGTAAGTGAATTAACGTCATTAGAAGAGCGGGATATTGATAATCGTCTTGGCATCTTACGTGTAATGGGTAAGGGTCGAAAAGAGAGATATGTGCCGTATGGTCAATTTGCTCAAGATGCATTGGAACACTATATGGAATTGGCGCGTCCTAAGTTAATGAAACATTCTAACCACAGTTTCGTATTTGCAAATATGCGTGGCATGCCATTGACTCCTCGGGGTGTAAGATATATACTGAGCGACTTGGTAAAGAAAGCAGCGTTGCACACGAAAATTTATCCACATATGTTGCGACATACATTTGCAACTCATTTGCTAAATAACGGTGCAGACTTGCGAACAGTGCAAGAATTATTAGGACATAGTCATTTATCTTCAACGCAAGTTTATACACATGTAACGAAAGAACATTTACGAAAAACTTATATGAATGCACATCCTAGAGCATAATAAAGGGATGAGCTAAACGAGAGGTGAACATCTTGGGAGAAATACATGCAACCACGATATTTGCAATTCAGCATAAAGGGAAATCTGCGATGGCTGGAGATGGTCAAGTTACATTAGGCAATCAAGTCGTTATGAAACATACAGCAAAAAAAGTTAGACGTCTTTACAATGGTCAAGTACTTGCCGGTTTTGCTGGTTCAGTTGCGGACGCGTTTACTTTATTTGAAATGTTTGAAGCGAAATTGATGGAGTATGATGGTAACTTACAGAGAGCCGCTGTCGAACTTGCGCAACAATGGCGAGGCGACAAAATGTTACGTAGACTTGAAGCGATGTTGCTTGTTATGAATGAAGAGACTTTATTATTAGTATCTGGAACGGGTGAAGTGATTGAGCCAGATGATGGGATATTAGCCATAGGTTCTGGTGGGAATTTTGCTTTAGCTGCCGGACGCGCATTAAAACAATATGCTGGTGAAACAATGAATGCAAAAGAAATTGCTAATGCCGCGTTAACTACTGCAGCAGATATTTGTGTATTTACAAATCATCAAATTATTGTGGAGGCGTTGAATGAATGACTAAACAACAATTGACACCAAAGCAAATAACTGAGCACTTAGATCGTTTTATCGTCGGACAAAAAGAAGCTAAAAAATCTGTAGCAGTAGCTTTACGTAATCGCTATCGCAGAAGTTTGTTATCTGCAGACATGAAAAATGAAGTGATTCCTAAAAACATTCTGATGATAGGTCCTACTGGGGTGGGTAAAACTGAAATTGCGAGAAGAATTGCAAAGTTAAATAACGCACCGTTTATCAAAGTAGAAGCAACCAAGTTCACAGAAGTCGGCTATGTCGGGCGTGACGTAGAATCAATGGTTCGTGATTTAACAGAAGCTGCCGTTCGTATTGTCAAAGAAGAAATGACTGAAGGCGTTAAAGATCAAGCCGAGCGTTTAGCTAATGATGCTATTGTTCGTTTGCTTGTACCGTCTTTGAAAAAGAAACAGAATGCTCAAAATCCATTTGAAATGATATTTGGACAAAAAGCAGAAACAGAAGAACCGGCAACCGATGATACAGAAGTTCGTCTAAAGAGATCCCAAATTGCAGAAGATTTGAGAGATGGTAAACTTGAAAACGAATGGGTAAACGTAGAAGTAACCGAACAAAGTCCTTCTATGTTTGACGCTTTCCAAGGATCAGGAATGGAGAGCATGGGGCAAAATATGCAGGATGCTTTATCAAACTTAATGCCAAAGAAAAAGAAAAAGAGACGTTTACAAGTTAAAGATGCTCGTCGAGTATTGACGATTGAAGAAGCAAGTAAATTAATTGATTCTGAAGAAATGGCTCAAAAGTCAGTTGAACGCGCAGAACAAACTGGTATTATATTTATTGATGAAATTGATAAGATTGCAAGTAAAGGTGGCAGTGGTTCATCTGCAGATGTTTCTCGTGAAGGTGTTCAACGTGATATCCTGCCAATCGTAGAAGGTTCAACTGTGCAAACAAAATATGGTGCTGTAAAAACGGATTATATGTTGTTCATTGCAGCTGGAGCTTTTCATACTGCAAAACCATCTGATTTAATTCCTGAATTACAAGGTCGTTTTCCAGTTCGCGTTGAACTTGAGAAATTGACCAAAGAAGATTTTGTTCGTATTTTGAAAGAACCAGATCACTCATTAATTCGCCAATATAAAGCATTACTTGATACTGAGGGTGTAACATTAGACTTCACGGATAGTGCGATTGAGCGAATTGCTGAAATTGCTACGGAAGTAAATCAAGAGACGGATAATATCGGAGCACGTCGTTTGCATACGATTTTAGAAAAGTTATTAGAAGAGCTTTCATTTGAAGCTTCTGATATTTCTCCGGCACATATCGACATTACAGCGACATATGTCGACCAAAAACTCGGAAATATCGTAAAAAACAAGGATTTGTCACAATTTATTTTGTGATTTAAATTTTTTCTATATCCAAAACAATTAAAAACCTTTAGAATATTTAATAAATAGATGCACCCATTATAGGAGGAAACATTCATGAACTTATTAGGAAAAACAAGAAAGATCAACTCAATGCTACAGGCTTCAGCTGGTAAACAAGTTAACTTTAAAGAAATGGCAACTACACTTAGCGGTGTAATCGAATGTAACGTGTTCATTTTGAGCCGTAAAGGAAAATTATTAGGATTTGAGATTAATCAACAAATTGAAAACGAACGTATGATTCAAATGATGGAAAACCGTCAATTCCCAGAAGAATACACAAAAAATCTTTTCAACGTAAACGAAACATCTTCAAACTTAGATGTTTACAGTGAACACACAGTGTTCCCAGTAGAAAATCGTGAATTGTTCAAAGATGGTTTGACTACGATTGTTCCAATAATCGGTGGCGGAGATCGTTTAGGTACATTAATTCTTGGACGTTTGAAAAATGAATTCCATGACGATGATTTAATTCTTGGCGAATACGGTGCTACTGTTGTTGGGATGGAAATTCTACGTGAAAAATCAGAGCAAATTGAAGTTGAAGCACGTACGAAAGCTGTTGTTCAAATGGCAATCAACTCATTATCATACAGTGAGTTAGAGGCAATTGAACATATCTTCGAAGAGCTTGATGGCAACGAAGGCTTACTTGTAGCATCTAAAATTGCTGATCGCGTTGGAATTACACGTTCAGTAATCGTTAATGCTTTACGTAAATTAGAGAGTGCTGGCGTTATCGAATCACGTTCTTTAGGAATGAAAGGAACGTACATCAAAGTATTAAACGACAAATTCTTAAACGAATTAGCTCAACTAAAACTTAAATAAATACAACGTAACAACCACAAAGACTGTGTCTTTGTGGTTGTTTTTTTATTTGCAGCAACAAAGGTAGCAAGATGATCTGAAAAAAGAATGGATGGGCACGTGACGAAGTCACAACCCCATCTACTTCTCTAGATTAATGATGCGTCCGAAGAGGACTGAGACCTGTCTATCAACTTATAGCCCTATATTTTGTGGTTTTAGTGTTTTTCAGACGTCAATGCCTATTTTTCAGACGTGGAGGATGTTTTTTCAGACGTCAACGCCATTTTTTCAGACGTCAACCTCTAAAAGTCAGACTGAGATTTTCCGGAAGGATGAAAACCGGATGTTCTACATCTGCCGTCATTTACTTTTCTATATAGTAAGTATCCCAAATGACTTTAAAAAGTAGTCTTGTAAATAAATTAAGCAGACAGAGGCCGAAATATTATCTTCAGCCGAATATCTACATAAAGGAACCAACGATTCTCTAGTAAACCAAACGCTCCTAACAATCAATGTGGCGTCAAGTTTGCAAGGGAGCGAAGGACGCACAACGGAAGCAAGATGATCTGAAAAAAGAATGGATGGGCACGTGACGAAGTCACAAGCCCATGCACTTTGTTCTCTAGACCAAAGTGCAGCTAATAGTGCGATCGAAGCAGACTGAAAACCTTATGGCGTTAGTGGTTGTATTCAAGGTTTAATCTAATTTCGTTAGTGAAAGTCAGACAGTTTCTAACCAAAACTTCACGTGTCAAAAAAGCATGAAAACTAAACTAGAAGGTTAAAACTCTCTCCTATTAATGCTAAAAGTTTACACGATGTATTAAAATATTCAGCTAAACACTTGCGAGGGAATTCTAGATATGGTATATTTGCAAACGGTGTTATCACACACGCATTTGGATAGTGACAAGTGGTCCTTAATCAGATTAAGGTCTTGAGCGCTAGTTGAAAAATGCGGAGGGAAAAAAAACCAATATCAGGAGGAAACAAAAAATGTCAGTAATCTCAATGAAACAATTACTTGAAGCAGGTGTACACTTCGGTCACCAAACTCGCCGTTGGAACCCAAAAATGAAAAAATATATTTTTGTGGAACGTAATGGTATCTACATCATCGATCTTCAAAAAACAGTTAAGAAATTAGAAGAAGCATACGAATTCATGCGTCAAGTTGGTGCTGATGGTGGTAAAGTTCTTTTCGTTGGTACGAAAAAACAAGCACAAGAAGCAATCAAAGAAGAAGCAGAACGTTCAGGTATGTACTATGTTAACCAACGTTGGTTGGGTGGAACATTAACTAACTTCGGCACAATTCAAAAACGTGTTAACCGTTTAAAAGCAATCGAAAAAATGGAAGAAGACGGTACTTTCGAAGTCCTTCCTAAAAAAGAAGTTGTTCAACTTAAAAAACAACACGAACGTCTTGTTAAATTCTTAGGCGGTATTCGCGACATGAAAGGTGTACCGGATGTAATGTTCGTAGTAGACCCACGTAAAGAGCGTATCGCTGTTGCAGAAGCTATTAAATTGAACATTCCTCTTGTAGGAATTGTTGATACAAACTGTGATCCAGATGAAATCGACTACATTATTCCTGCAAACGATGATGCTATCCGTGCCGTTAAATTATTAACTGGTAAAATGGCTGACGCGTTACTTGAGTCAAAACAAGGTGAAGAATCTCCAGCTGAAGCTGCTGAGTAATCCCACGTATTTTTTTAGGTGATAAGCGGCTTAAACCCCTTATCACCTTTTTTTGAGAATAAAGTTGAGTTGATACTTGAATAGGAGGAAACAACAATGGCAGTTACAGCACAAATGGTTAAAGAATTACGCGCAAAAACAGGCGCAGGTATGATGGATTGTAAAAAAGCATTAGTAGAAACTGACGGTAATATCGATGCAGCAGTAGACTTTTTACGTGAAAAAGGACTTTCAAGCGCAGCTAAGAAAGCGGATCGTATTGCAGCAGAAGGTACTACTTATATCTTAGAACAAGGGAACGACGCTGTTCTAGTTGAAGTAAATGCTGAAACAGATTTCGTTGCAAAAAACGAAGGTTTCCAAACTTTAGTAAGAGAATTAGCTGAGCACTTATTAGCTACAAAACCTGCTACAGTGGAAGAAGCGACTGCTTCTACAATGTCTAATGGATTAGTTGTTGCAGATCACATTTCAAATGCAATTGCAAAAATTGGTGAAAAAATCACATTACGTCGTTATGTAGTTCGCACAAAAACTGACAATGATGCTTTTGGTCCTTACCTACACATGGGTGGACGTATTGGTGTTCTTGTAACACTTGAAGGTTCAACTGATGCGCAAGCAGCTAAAGACGTTGCTATGCACGTTGCAGCTTTAAACCCGCAATTCATCTCTCGCGATGAAGTTTCTGCAGAAGATGTGGACCGCGAGCGTAAAGTATTAACTGAGCAAGCATTAAATGAAGGCAAACCTGAAAACATTGTTGCTAAAATGGTGGAAGGCCGTCTTGGTAAATATTTCGAAGAAGTATGTTTACTAGAACAATCATTCGTTAAAAACTCAGATCAAAAAGTTAAAGATTTCGTGAAAACAACGGGTGGTACTGTTACTGAATTCGTACGTTACGGTGTTGGCGAAGGAATCGAAAAACGCCAAGATAACTTTGCTGAAGAAGTAATGAGCCAAGTTAACAAAGGTTAATTAAAAAATCACAAAAGCTCGAAGTTGAGCTACTATTAATATTTGATTTACTCTGGGGAGCACGATTCTGTGTTCCCTATTTTTCGAGAAAAAAGTGTAATGGAGGCTACTTATGAGCACACCACAATATAAAAGAGTTGTTTTAAAATTAAGCGGAGAAGCTTTAGCTGGAGAACAAGGTTTTGGTTTATCCCCAGAAATTATTATGTCTGTTGCGGAACAAGTGAAAGAAGTAGTTGATCTAGGTGTTGAAGTTGCTGTTGTTGTAGGCGGCGGAAATATCTGGCGTGGTAAAGTTGGTAGCGAAATGGGTATGGACCGTGCAACTGCGGACTATATGGGTATGTTAGCTACTGTAATGAACTCTTTAGCACTACAAGATTCACTTGAAAAGTCAGGCGTTGAAACACGCGTCCAATCTTCTATTGAAATGAGACAAGTTGCTGAACCGTATATTCGTAGAAAAGCGATACGTCATTTAGAGAAGAAACGCGTTGTTATTTTTGCAGCTGGTACCGGAAATCCTTACTTCTCGACAGATACTACTGCAGCTCTTCGTGCAGCAGAAATAGAAGCTGATGTAATTTTAATGGGTAAAAACAATGTTGATGGTGTTTATTCAGCTGATCCAAAAACAAATAACGATGCTATTAAATACGATAAATTGACCTTCTTAGAAGTCATTCAACAAGGTCTACAAGTAATGGATTCAACTGCATCGACTTTATGTATGGACAACGATATCCCACTCATAGTATTCTCAATTATGGAGAATGGAAATATCAAACGTGCTGTATTAGGTGAAAAAATTGGAACAATCGTTAGGAGGAATTCGTAATGTCAAAACAAGTGATTGATCAAACAAAAGAAAGAATGTTAAAAGCGATACAGGCTTTAAGTCGTGAGCTTTCAACGATTCGTGCAGGCCGTGCAAGTTCATCTTTATTAGATAAAATCTTTGTTGATTATTATGGCTCACCTACGCCAATCAATCAAATTGCCGGTATTGCTACACCTGAAGCTAGATTAATTACGATTCAACCGTATGACAAAACAGCTCTTGGTGATATCGAAAAAGCAATTCAGAAATCAGACTTAGGGATTTCCCCGACGAATGATGGAACGCTTATTCGTATTGCTATTCCTGCTTTAACAGAAGAACGCCGTAAAGATTTGGTGAAACTGGTTAAGAAAGAAGCAGAAGAAGCTAAAGTTGGTATTCGTAATATTCGACGTGATGCGAATGATGAATTAAAAAAATTAGAGAAGAAAAGCGAAATTACTGAAGATGATTTACGTGGATTCTCTGACAGTGTACAAAAATTAACAGATGATCATATCGTTCAGGTAGATCAAGTTGCTAAAGAAAAAGAAAAAGAAATTTTAGAGGTTTAAAATTTTGAACTTTTTATCTGTTAAGACGTTCCTATAAAATAGGACGTCTTTTTTTGTGGGAATGAAGAAAATTCCAACTTTTTTTGATATGATAGGAAAGACAACATTCCGATAAGTGCGTAAAGTGGAGGACTCAAATGTTACATAAACTCATTCGGAGAAAACCCGAACGACAAAATCAAACGCTAGCGGAGCGAATTTCGCAATCTAAAAACGAACATATTCCAGCTCATATTGCTATTATCATGGATGGTAATGGGAGATGGGCAAAAAAACGCGCACTTCCACGTGTAGCGGGTCATCACGAAGGCATGAAAACTGTGCGGAAAATTACACGACTAGCAAATGACTTAGGTGTACGTGCCTTGACTGTTTATGCATTTTCAACTGAGAATTGGAAACGTCCAAAACTTGAGGTTGATTTCATCATGCGCTTGCCTGAGGAGTTTTTAGGTAAGTATCTTCCTGAACTCATTGAACAAAATGTGAAAGTCGTTATGATGGGGGAAAATGAAACTTTACCTAAACATACTCAAGAAGCAGTGAGAAAAGCAATGGAACAAACAAAAGATAATACTGGATTAGTATTAAACTTTGCTTTGAACTATGGAAGTCGCGCAGAAATAGCACAAGCTATGCAAAAAATTGCGCAACAAATCCAGGAAGGTACAATTGATCATACGGACGTTAATGAAGATTTAATATCACAGCATTTAATGACTTGTGATTTGCCAGAACCTGATTTGCTAATCCGTACAAGTGGAGAAGTTCGCCTTAGTAACTTTATGTTATGGCAATTGGCATATACAGAGTTTTGGTTTACGGATACATTGTGGCCGGATTTTGACGAAGCTTGTTTATTAGATGCTGTAGAAAGTTATCAAAACCGAAATCGCCGTTACGGGGGATTGAAGGGAGAAGAAACAAATTGAAACAACGCATTATTACAGCGATAATTGCCGCAGCCCTTTTCATTCCAATTGTCTTACTTGGAGGATGGCCATTTACAATTCTTGTTTACGCAATGGCAGCGGTGGGGTTATATGAAATTTTAAAAATGAAAAGTCTTTCAATTTTTTCAGTTCATGGTTTTATCACGTTATTCGCCTTATTTGCATTTTTAATGCCAAGCGAGTGGGCTAGTTCATTAATGGAAACTACGGGATATACCAAAATAGATTTTGCACTTATTGCCGTTCTTTTATTATTAACGTATACCGTGGTTGTTAAAAATCGTTATACTTTTGAGGATGCTGCATTCTCAATTTTAGGAGCATTATATGTTGGCATCGGATTCTTCTATTTCATTGAAACTCGTGCAGCAGGAACTGAGTTCGTGATTTTCGCATTATTGATTGTGTGGACAACGGATTCAGGAGCCTATTTCACAGGTAAGAAATTCGGTAAAAAGAAATTATGGCCAGAGATTTCTCCTAATAAAACCATCGAAGGCTTTATTGGAGGCGTTACGACGGCTATTATTTTTGCGATAGTTTATCAGTGGATCTCACCAATCAGTTCATCGTATTTGATTCTTATCGTAGTAACGATAATTGCTTCCATCTTTGGTCAAGTAGGAGATTTAGTTGAGTCAGCACTTAAACGTCATTACAAAGTAAAAGACTCAGGAAATATATTGCCTGGACATGGTGGAATTTTAGATCGATTCGATAGCTTATTATTTGTGTTACCGCTTCTACATTTCTTGCATTTTGTTGGTTAAGGAGATTTAAAGTTAATGACAAAGCATATTACTTTATTAGGTGCAACAGGTTCGATTGGTGTTCAAACAATTGACATCATAAGAGAGCATCCACAAGAATTTAAATTAGTTGCCTTTTCTGCAGGCCGTAATTTAGATAAATCAAGAGAAATTATTCGTGAATTTAGACCTACCCTAGTATCAGTCCAAAATGAAAATGACGCAATTCTTCTGAAAAAGGAATTTCCGGGTATTGAACTTGCATATGGTAGCAAAGGGTTGATTGATGTCGCTACACATCCAGACGCTTCTGTTTTAGTAAATGCGGTATTGGGTAGTGTCGGACTTGAATCAACTTTAGAGGCAATTAAACAACAAAAAACAATTGCTCTTGCAAATAAAGAAACGCTAGTCACAGCTGGACATCTTGTCATGGCCGCGTCAGCGAAATATAACGCTCCGATTATACCGGTTGATAGTGAACATTCTGCGTTATTTCAATCGATGAATGGAGAAAAACGAAGCCAAGTGAGTCGATTAATATTAACGGCATCTGGTGGAAGCTTCCGCGATCGTACGAGACAAGAATTAGAAAGTGTAACGATTCAAGATGCTTTAAATCATCCTAACTGGTCGATGGGAGCTAAAATCACGATTGACTCAGCAACGATGATGAACAAAGGATTAGAAGTGATAGAGGCACAAGTGTTATTTGATATGTCATACGATGATATCGATGTTGTTTTACACAGAGAAAGTATTATTCACTCTATGGTGGAATTTCACGACACAAGTGTTATGGCTCAACTCGGTACCCCGGATATGCGTGTACCAATTCAATATGCTCTATCATATCCTGATCGTTTGCCAAGAAAACAGGCAAAGCGTTTAAATCTTGTTGAAATAGGCAAACTGCATTTTGAGGAAATGAATTTAGAACGTTTTCGTGCTTTGAAACTAGCGTATGACGCTGGACGAGCAGGTGGTTCGATGACAACCGTGTTAAACGCTGCGAATGAAGCGGCGGTTGCATTGTTTTTAAATGGGGACATTCGATTCTTACAAATCGAAGAATTAATCGAGCGTGTGATGGACAAACATGACATGATACGTACACCTGATCTAGAAACGATTTTACAAGTAGATGCTATTACAAGAAAAGCTGTTCAAAACATGGTAAAATGATTGCAAGATTGATGACGGCAAAACGCTGTAAAAAAGGTGGGACTTTATGGAGACAACCATTGCTTTTATTTTAATATTTGGTTCACTTGTATTTTTTCATGAATTAGGTCACTTTATTTTTGCTAAACGTGCAGGAATCATGGTTCGTGAATTTGCAATAGGTTTTGGGCCAAAAATAGTTGCGATTACAAAAGGCGAGACACTTTATACACTTCGTTTACTTCCACTTGGTGGATATGTTCGAATGGCTGGAGAAGACATGGATTCAGTTGAATTGCAACCTGGATTTAGAGTAGGTTTAGTTCTAAATGCTAAAGAACAAGTTGTGAAAATTGTATTAAATCAAAATAAACAACAACAAGATATGTTGTTTTTAGAAACAGAACGTGCTGACTTAGAAAAAGGTCTTTGGATTGAAGGCTATGATGAAGAAGAGCGATTAGTACGATATGATGTTTCCCGAAAAGCAGTGATTACGGAAAACGGGAAAGATACATTGATTGCACCTCATGACCGTCAATTCGGTTCGAAATCAATTGGTAATCGTTTCATCACGATATTTGCGGGTCCATTGTTTAACTTTATTTTAGCTTTTTTCATTTTTCTAATGATTGGCTTGTTACAAGGTGTCCCAACTTATGAACCAATTATTTCAGGTGTAGCAGAAGATGGTCCTGCTTTGGATGCTGGTATGCAAGAAGGGGACTTAGTAACGAAAATTGACGGGCAATCAATTGATACATGGCAAGCACTCGCTGAGAAAGTACAAGAAAGTGCTGGTGAAGCTTTAACATTCGAATATGTTCGAGATGGTGAAGTTATTAATTCAACCATTACACCGAAATCTGTCGAACAAGATGGTGAGTCTTTTGGTCAAATCGGTGTTCTATATGAAAGTCCGGTTGAAAAAAATCCGTTAAAAGCTGTAGCTTTTGGTGCGGAACAAACCGTTACTTGGATTGCTAAGATTTTTGAACTGCTTGGTATGTTGATTACTGGTCAATTTACAATTGACGCTTTGTCTGGTCCTGTTGGGATTTATAAGGCAACTGAACAAGTGGCTCAATATGGCGTCTTTAATTTAATGAATTGGGCAGCGATTCTAAGTATTAACTTAGGTATTATGAATTTACTTCCATTACCAGCGCTTGATGGCGGAAGATTATTATTCTTCTTAATTGAAGCGGTGCGTGGAAAACCTGTGGATCGTCAAAAAGAAGGAATGGTTCATTTCGTCGGAATCATGTTGTTGATGGTACTGATGGTTGTTGTTACGTGGAATGATATTCAGAGATTCTTCTTTTAACTAATAAATATGCGAATGCTATGAGGAGCTTTTAAATTATGAAACAAAGTCTTACATTCATCCCGACCCTTCGTGAAACCCCAGCTGATGCGGACGTTAAGTCTCATCAGCTGCTCCTTCGCGCAGGATTTATTCGTCAAAATACAAGTGGTATTTATTCATTTTTACCTCTAGGTAAACGCGTTCTACAAAAGGTTGAAAGTATTGTCCGTGAAGAAATGGATGCAATTAATGGTGTTGAAGTATTAATGCCTGCTATGCAACAAGCGGAATTGTGGCAAGAAACTGGACGCTGGTACTCATACGGACCTGAATTAATGCGTCTTAAAGATCGACATAATCGTGAGTTTGCACTTGGCGCAACACATGAAGAAGTTATTACTTCATTGCTACGTGATGAGATTAAGTCATATAAGAAATTGCCGTTGACTTTGTATCAAATTCAAACGAAGTTCCGTGACGAAAAGCGTCCTCGCTTTGGTTTGCTTCGTGGTAGAGAATTCCTTATGAAGGATGCCTATTCTTTCCATGCGACACGTGAAAGTTTAGATTTAACATATGAAGATATGGTACAAGCATATTCAAATATTTTTACTCGCTTAGGGCTGAATTTCAGAGCAGTTATTGCTGATTCAGGCGCTATCGGAGGAAAAGATACACATGAATTTATGGTACTCTCTGAAATAGGTGAAGATACGATAGCTTATTCAGATGCATCAGACTTCGCAGCAAATATTGAGATGGCAGAAGTAAATGTTTCATATACGTCGTCAACAGAAGAAATGATGGATGTCGAGAAAATAGCGACACCAGACCAAAAAACAATCGAACAAGTTGGTTCATACTTAAATAAAGATGCAAAACAATGCATCAAAACGTTAGTGTTCAACGTGGACGAAGAATTAGTAATCGTTTTGGCTCGTGGTGATCATGAAATCAATGATATTAAAGTGAAAAACGCGTTACAAGCAAAAGTGGTAGAGTTTGCAACTGAACAAGAGGTTAACCAGTTGTTAAATTGTGAAGTTGGATCTCTTGGTCCAGTTAACATTCCAATGGGGATTAAAGTAATTGCTGATCATGCAGTTGCGACAATTCGTAACGGCGTATGTGGAGCAAATGAAGCTGGCTTCCATTTAGTGAATGTAAATTCAGAACGCGACTTTGCGGTAGATCAATTTGAAGACTTACGTTTTATTATGGAAGGAGATCCTTCTCCAGATGGGAACGGAACCATTGTCTTCGCAAAAGGTATTGAAGTGGGGCATGTCTTTAAACTTGGAACAACTTACTCTGAACCTATGAATGGAACTTTCCTAGATGATAATGGTCGTTCTCAGCCATATATTATGGGATGTTATGGTATTGGTGTTTCTCGTGTAATGGCTGCAGTAGCAGAACAGTTCCAAGACGACAAAGGTTTTGTTTGGCCACACGTAGTTGCACCATATGACGTACATTTAGTGCCAATCAATACTAAAGATGAATCACAAGTAACACTTGCAGATGATTTATATAAAGAATTAAAATCTAATCGCTATGACGTTTTATACGATGATCGTGTTGAACGTGCAGGAGTAAAATTTGCCGATTCTGATTTAATTGGATTACCACTTCGCATCACAGTCGGTAAAAAAGCTGCAGAAGGTTTAGTTGAAGTGAAAATACGAAAAACTGGCGAAGTATTTGAATGGAAAAAAGAAGAGGTCCTTGAACAACTTCAATCTTTCTTTTCGTCAATAAACGATTAATCAAAAGGAAGACCTTGAAATCGGGTCTTCCTTTCTTTTTCTCATGAATGAAAGGAGGCATTGCGTATGACAATCGAACAAGATGCCAAAAGACGGTTGCAACTATTATTGCAGCAGTTAGAACTGACAGCTGATGAATACATGATACATTTTGAATCTGCATCCTTGAGTCGCATGACCGTACATAAAAAAGAACGTGTCTGGCGCTTTACCATACAAGTAGAACAACTCCTACCTTTTAATATGTTTCAGTTATTTCATATGCGTTTGAGAGAAAAATTCGCAGGCATTGCAGATATAAAATTATCGATTACATGTGTACAGCCACAAGTAGAAGAAGAAACCATTGCTGCTTACTGGCCCTTCATATTGCAAGAAATTGACGATATGTCCCCACCACTTAGAGATCGTTTGATGACACAACTTCCTACGTTTAATGGACAAACAGTCCAATTTACATGTGCGCAAGAAATTGAGTTTCGTACATTTAAAAATAAATATGCATCTAAGATATCAGATATTTATTGCTCGTTTGGTTTTCCAGTGTTGCCGATTGATTTCAAATTAATCGAGGAAAAAGAAGAGCTTGCAGAAGCCCAATTAGCTTTCATGAAGCAACGAAAACTAGAAGAAGATGAACTAGGCAAAAAAGCATTAGCGGATATGCAGAAACGTGAAACAGAACGCCAAGCAAATCCAGGAGCGACTTTGAACGGTCCATTCCAATTGGGGACTCCTATTAAAGCGGATGAACCAATTCTTGAAATTAAACAAATCCAAGATGAAGAACGTCGCATCACGATAGAAGGATTTGTCTTTGATGTAGAAGTAAAAGAATTACGTAGCGGTCGTTCCTTATTAACAGTCAAAGTCACTGATTATACCGACTCAATTCTCGTCAAAATGTTTTCACGAGATAATGAAGATGCTGAACTCATGGGTTTGCTTAAAAAAGGAACTTGGTTAAAAGTCCGAGGTTCTGTTCAAAATGATACGTTTGTCCGTGACTTAATTGTCATGGCACAAGACATCATGGAAATAAAAGTAGATTCTAGAAAAGATACTTCACCTGAGGATCAGAAACGCATTGAACTTCACTTACACACACCGATGAGTCAAATGGACGCAGTTTCCTCAGTGGATGCATTAGTTGCACAAGCCGCAAAATGGGGACATCCTGCAGTCGCGATTACCGACCACGCAGTTGTTCAATCCTTCCCTGATGCATATGCTGCCGGGAAAAAATATGGAATAAAAATCATTTACGGTTTAGAAATATATATGGTGAATGATGGAGTGCCGATCGCATATGAAGAAGAACATCGTGCATTAGCTGACGCCACATATGTCGTCTTTGACGTAGAAACCACCGGGTTATCTGCTGTGTACAATAGCATAATCGAGCTTGCTGCTGTGAAAATACAAAACGGGCAAGTGATAGATAAATTTGAAAGTTTTTCAAATCCGCATAATCCTTTATCTGCCACAACGATTAACTTAACTGGCATAACGGATGATATGGTTAGAAATGCACCAGAAATAGATGACGTCATTAAACGATTCCACGACTGGATTGGTGACAGTATTTTAGTAGCTCATAATGCTTCCTTCGATATGGGCTTTTTATATGTAGGGTATAAACGATGTGGGTTAGAACAAACCATACATCCTGTTATTGATACACTTGAACTGTCCCGCTTTTTGCACCCTGAGATGAAAAACCATCGTTTAAACACGATGGCTAAAAAATTCAATATTGACCTCACACAGCATCACCGAGCGATTTATGATGCAGAAGCAACGGGTGATTTACTTTTAAATCTATTAAAAGAAGCAGAACAAAAAGGCATACACTACCATGATGAATTTAATCATCAAACAGGTAATGGAGACTCATATAAACGTGCACGCCCTTCACATTGTACGCTTCTTGCCACGGATGAAACAGGTTTGAAAAACCTGTTTAAGCTTGTATCTTCTTCTCATATGAATACATTTTTCCGTGTTCCACGTATACCTAAATCTGTTTTAGTGAAGCACCGTAAAGGGCTACTAATTGGATCGGGCTGTGATAAAGGGGAAGTATTTGAAGGCTTGATGCAAAAGTCTCCTGAAGAAGTTGAAGACATTGCGAAGTTTTATGACTACTTAGAAATTCATCCAAAAGAAGTTTATGCTCATTTAATTGAAATGGAACTTGTAAGAGATGAATGGAACCTTGAAGACATTATTCGCAAAATGATTAAGCTAGGTAAAAAAGTAGATCTTCCAGTTGTAGCTACTGGTAATGTTCATTATATAAATGAAAATGATGCGATTTTCAGACAAATTCTAATTGGCGGACAAGGTGGAGCCAATCCATTAAACCGTCATAAATTACCCAAAGTTCATTTCCGCACAACAAATGAAATGTTAGATGCTTTTTCTTTCTTGGGTGAAGAAACAGCAAAACAAATCGTAGTGGAGAATAGCCATAAAATATCCGCTAGAATCGAAGATATTAAACCAATCAAAGATGATTTATATACACCGAAGATTGAAGGGTCCGACGAAGAAGTTCGCTTGTTAAGCTATAATATGGCAAAACAAATTTATGGAGAAACAATTCCTGAAATTGTAGAAGCGCGTATGGAGAAAGAACTGAAGTCGATTATTGGTCATGGTTTTGCGGTTATCTATTTGATTTCTCACAAATTGGTTAAGAAATCGTTAGACGATGGTTATTTAGTAGGATCGCGTGGTTCTGTAGGTTCTTCGCTTATAGCGACACTAATGGAGATTACTGAAGTAAATCCTTTACCACCACATTATATATGTCCGCAATGTCAACACGCAGAATTCTTTGATGATGGATCTGTAAGTTCAGGATTTGATTTGCCAAACAAAGTCTGTGTTAAATGTGAAACACCATACAAAAAAGATGGTCAAGATATTCCTTTCGAAACGTTCCTTGGTTTCAAAGGGGATAAAGTACCGGATATCGACTTGAACTTTAGTGGTGAATATCAATCAAAAGCACATAATCATACGAAAATTTTATTTGGTGAAGACAATGTATATCGAGCAGGTACGATTGGTACAGTTGCAGATAAAACGGCTTATGGCTATGTCCGTGGATATGCCAATGATCATAACTTGACCATCCGAGGTGCGGAAATTGACCGACTTGTACAAGGTTGTACAGGTGTTAAACGGTCGACAGGACAACATCCAGGTGGAATTATCGTTGTACCTGACTATATGGATATTTTCGACTTCTCACCCATCCAGTTCCCAGCAGATGCGCAAGACTCTGAATGGAAAACCACTCACTTTGATTTCCATTCCATTCACGATAATTTATTGAAGCTTGATATTCTTGGACACGACGATCCAACAGTCATTCGGATGCTACAAGATTTATCAGGCATTGATCCAAAGACGATTCCAATTGATGATCCTGAGGTCATGAAGATTTATTCTGGAACAGAATCTCTTGGAGTGACCCAACAACAGATTGGCTGTAAAACGGGTACTTTAGGAATTCCTGAGTTTGGTACTCGTTTCGTAAGACAGATGTTAGAAGAAACGAAACCTACAACTTTCTCAGAGCTTGTACAAATTTCTGGTCTGTCTCATGGAACTGACGTATGGCTTGGCAATGCACAAGAGCTTATTCAAAACGGTACATGCCAATTGTCTGATGTTATTGGGTGTCGTGATGATATTATGGTTTATTTAATTTACCAAGGGCTCGATCCATCACTGGCATTTAAAATTATGGAGTCTGTTCGTAAAGGTAAAGGATTAACTCCAGAGTTTGAAGCAGATATGCGCCAAAATGGAGTACCTGCCTGGTATATCGATTCTTGTAAAAAGATTAAATACATGTTCCCGAAAGCCCACGCAGCAGCTTATGTTTTAATGGCTGTTCGTATTGCTTATTTCAAAGTGCATTTTCCGATTTTATACTATGCAGCATACTTTACCGTCCGTGCAGCAGACTTTGACTTACATGCCATGACAAAAGGTCCAGCTTCTATCCGTGCAAAAATAGATGAAATCAATGCCAAAGGGCTTGATGCTGCTCCTAAAGAAAAAAGCTTACTAACTGTACTTGAAATTGCTCTTGAAATGTGTGAACGCGGCTATCACTTTAAAAAAGTGGATTTATATGAATCAAAAGCAGCGGAATTTGTGATTGATGGTATGGGACTAATTCCGCCATTCAATGCGATCCCAGGTTTAGGAACAAACGTTGCAAAAACAATTGTTGAAGCTCGCAAGAATGGTGAGTTTTTATCAAAAGAGGATTTAGGTCAACGTGGTCGTGTTTCAAAAACATTACTTGAGTACATGAATCAACTTGGCTGTTTAGAAGGAATGCCAGATGCCAACCAATTGTCACTGTTCTAGACCTGATTTGCACTGAACGCTATCGTATGGTATCATTTGTATAACAAGTTGTTGATAGATTTACGGCAAAAGAGTGGGATTTCCCGCTCTTTTCTGTTTGTTATGTCGAAAATAAGTCGCTTCGGGAGGCATGTATGAGCAGTATATTAATCGAAGTAGAAAAGCTTGTAACGCCAATAGTTCAAGAATTGAAATTGGAGCTCATTGATTTAGAGTTCGTTAGAGAAGGAAGAAATTGGTTCTTACGTATTTATGTAGATACACCTCAAGGTGGTATTGACATTGAACATTGTGCACTTGTAAGCGAGCGCGTAAGTGAAGTGTTAGATGCTAAGGATCCAATTGAACAAAATTACTTTTTAGAAGTTTCTTCACCTGGGGCTGAACGTCCATTGAAAAAAGAAAGTGATTATCTTCGAGCAATTGGTCAATTCGTATTCGTGAAAACATATGAGCCAGTAAATGGCATGAAAGAGTTTGAAGGAATACTAACGGCTTATAGTGAGCAAGGTCTAGAAGTGGAATATCGAGTTAAAACCAGAAAAATTAAAGTTCAACTTGCACATGAGAAAATTGCGTTGGCACGGTTAGCAATCAATTTCTCTGCATAATGTGAATGTAGGAGTGAAGAAAAATGGCAAAGGCAAAAGCTAAGGCTAAAGCAAATGCAAATGAATTGCTAGATGCGTTATTGGCTCTTGAAAAGCAAAAAGGAATTTCGCGCGAAGTTTTGATTGAGGCGATTGAAGCAGCGCTTGTTACAGCATATAAACGCAATTTTAATCAAGCACAAAATGTACGTGTGGATTTAAATTTAGATAACGGTACGATGTTAGTATTTTCACGTAAAGATGTAATGGAGGAAGTACTAGATGATCGTCTACATATTTCATTGGAAGACGCTAAACAAGTAAATCCGGCGTTCGAACTTGGAGACGTAGTGGAGCAAGAAGTGACGCCGAGAAACTTTGGCCGTATCGCAGCTCAAACAGCTAAACAAGTTGTTACTCAACGTGTTCGTGAAGCAGAACGTGGTTTGATTTATGATGAGTATGTTGACCGTGAAGAAGATATTGTCAATGGAATCGTGGAACGTTTAGATGCTCGTAATATTTATGTTGGACTTGGCAAAGTTGAAGCTGTATTACCTGTGAATGAACAAATTCTAACGGAAACTTACCGTCCTCATGAACGTATTAAAGTTTATATTACGAAAGTAGAACGTACAACTCGTGGACCACAAGTATTTGTGTCTCGTACACATCCAGGCTTACTACGCCGCTTGTTTGAAATGGAAGTACCTGAAATCTATGATGGTATTGTCGAAATTAAATCTATCGCTCGTGAAGCTGGCGATCGTTCGAAAATTTCAGTTGTTGCACATAACGAAGATGTTGATCCAGTTGGTTCTTGCGTTGGGGCAAAAGGTTCTCGTGTACAAACCATCGTTAATGAATTAAATGGTGAAAAGATTGATATCGTTGAATGGTCTGAAGATCCGGTAATCTTTGTTGCTAATGCACTTAGCCCTTCAAAAGTGTTAGATGTACAAATTAATGAAGATGAAAAATCGACGACAGTCGTAGTGCCAGACTATCAATTATCTTTAGCTATAGGTAAACGTGGACAAAACGCGCGTTTAGCAGCTAAGTTAACGGGATGGAAAATTGATATTAAGAGCGAAACAGACGCTCGCGAACTTGGTATTTATCCATCTCAAGCTTCTGAAAGCTTTAACCACGTAGATGAAGAAGAATACGATGATAATAATGATGATGAAAACTTTGATTTATACAAAGATGAAGAATAAACGAAGAGGGTGAATTTTGATGTCTAGTCAAAAGAAAATACCTTTACGAAAATGCGTTGCGACAGGTGAAATGTTTCCTAAAAAAGAAATGATTCGAATTGTTCGTTCAAAAGAAGGCGAAGTTTCAGTTGACCTAACTGGTAAAAAGTCAGGTCGAGGAGCATATGTTTCTAAAACTAAACAAGCAGTTGAACTTGCAAAAAAACGCAAAATTTTAGATAGCCATCTAGAAGCAAAAATACCAGAGAGCATTTTTGAAGATTTGTTAACTGTGATTGAAAGAGAGCAACTAAAATGAATCAAAAGCAACAAATCTTACAACTTCTCGGTTTAGCAGTCGGTGCGAGAATGTTAACTTCTGGTGAAGAATTAGTCGTAAAAGTTATACGTAATAGCCAAGCGAAGATTGTTATTATTTCATCTGATGCCTCTGCTAATACGATGAAAAAAATTCAAGATAAATGTAAGTCTTACAACGTTGAGTTACATGTTTTCGGTGATCGTTCAGATCTCGGACATGCTACAGGAAAAGATGCCCGCGTGGTACTCGCAGTAACCGATCAAGGTTTTGCGAAAAAACTTTCCGAACTACTCAACGAATTTAATCGGGGGTGACCTAATGACCAAACTACGGGTTCATGAATACGCAAAGCAAATTAATAAAACAAGTAAAGAAGTTATCGAGCAATTAGGTAAATTAGATGTACAAGTGACGAATCATATGTCGACATTAGAAGGAGATGCTGTTTCTAAACTAGACTCTGTCTATAAAAAAACATCTTCTACTACTCAAAAACCTGCATCATCAAGTGCTAATCGTCCACAAGGCGACCGCCCACAAGGATCGGGTTATCAAGGCAATCGTCCGCAAAGCGATCGTCCCCAGTCTAATCGTCCACAAGGATCAGGTTCACAAGGTACTCGCCCACAAGGTTCTAGTACTCAGGGTAATCGTCCACAAGGTTCTGGATACCAAGGAAACCGTCCACAAGGTAGCGGTTCTCAAGGAAGCAGTTCACAAGGAAATCGTCCACAAGGTTCTGGATACCAAGGAAACCGCCCACAAGGCAGTGGTTCTCAAGGCAACAGTTCTCAAGGGAATCGTCCACAAGGTAGCGGTTATCAAGGAAACCGTCCACAAGGTGATCGTCCTCAATCAACTGGACCAAAAGCACCAGTGGGACAAAGTCGTGGCGTAGCAAATGCTTCTACTCCATCACGCGATAAGACAAAACCTGTAACAGCAACTTCAGGTGAAGGTCGTAAAGAACAAGGTGATCAGGCTAAAACGAAGAATTTTGGTCCAAACCGTGCACCGGGTTCAAGTTTTAACCCTCGTGCTGGCGGCGGGAATCACCGTCCGGGGACTGGTAATCGCGCTGGAGGCAGAAACAAAGGGAAACAAAATCGCCAACCAGTAGCACCACCAGTACCAAGAAAAGAAAAAGAATTACCAGAAAAAATCACATTCTATGAATCATTAACAGTTGCAGAACTGGCGAAAAAATTAGGTAGAGAGCCATCTGAAATCATTAAAAAATTATTCTTACTTGGGGTAATGGCAACAATTAACCAAGAGTTAGATAAAGATGCTATCGAATTGATTTGTACAGACTACGGTGTTGAAGTAGAAGAAGAAATTCGTGTGGATATTTCTGATTTAGAAGGATATTTCGAAGGCGAAGAAGAAAAACCTGGTGTTCAACTAGAACGTCCACCAGTTGTTACGATTATGGGGCACGTTGACCATGGTAAAACAACTCTTCTAGATTCAATCCGTAAAACTAAAGTAACTGCTGGCGAAGCTGGCGGGATTACTCAACATATTGGTGCTTACCAGGTTGTAGAAAACGGCAAAAAAATCACATTCTTAGACACACCTGGTCACGCAGCCTTTACAACGATGCGTGCTCGTGGAGCTAAAGTGACTGATATTACAATCTTGGTTGTTGCTGCTGATGATGGTGTAATGCCTCAAACGATTGAAGCTATTAACCATGCAAAAGCTGCTGAAGTTCCAATCATTGTAGCTGTGAATAAAATGGATAAACCGTCAGCTAACCCTGATCGTGTAATGCAAGAACTTACTGAACACGGTTTAGTTTCTGAAGAATGGGGCGGAGAAACAATCTTTGCACCAATTTCAGCTTTAAATGGTGAAGGTATCGATAACTTATTAGAGATGATCCTATTGGTTTCTGAAGTAGCTGAGCTAAAAGCTGACTCTAAACGTCGTGCAATTGGTACTGTTATTGAAGCTCAACTTGATAAAGGTCGTGGCTCTGTCGCAACACTTCTTGTACAAGATGGAACACTTAAAATCGGAGATCCAATCGTAGTCGGTCATACGTATGGTCGTGTTCGTGCGATGGTTAACGATTTAGGTCGTCGAGTGAAAGAAGCGGGTCCAAGTATGCCAGTTGAAATTACTGGATTAAATGATGTGCCACAAGCTGGAGATCGTTTCGTAGTATTTGAAGATGAGAAAACAGCTCGCCAAGTTGGAGAGTCTCGTGCATCTACAGCTCTACAAGCACAACGTTCAGAGAAAACTCGAGTAACTCTTGACAACTTATTTGACCAAATGAAACAAGGTGAAATGAAAGAGTTAAACATCATTGTAAAAGCTGACGTTCAAGGTGCTGTAGAAGCTATGGCAGCTTCTCTTATGAAGCTTGAAGTTGAAGGCGTAAATGTACGTATCATTCACACTGGTGCTGGCGCAATTACAGAATCTGATATTTCACTTGCTGCAGCTTCAAATGCAATTGTTATTGGATTTAACGTACGACCAGATACTAATGCTAAACGTGCAGCAGAGGCTGAAGGCGTAGACATTCGTTTACACCGCATTATCTATAAAGTAATAGAAGAAATTGAAGCTGCAATGACTGGGTTACTTGATCCTGAGTTCCAAGAAAAAATCATTGGTCAAGCTGAAGTTCGTGAAACATTTAAAGTTACGAAGATTGGTACAATTGCCGGAAGTTATGTGACTGAAGGTAAAATTGCCCGAGATAGTGGCGTCCGTGTCATTCGTGACAGCATTGTCGTATTTGAAGGTGAATTAGATTCACTTAAACGTTTCAAAGACGATGCAAAAGAAGTTGCAAAAGGGTATGAATGTGGGATAACTGTGAAAAACTATCATGATGTCAAAGAAGGCGACATTATTGAGTCATTCGTAATGGAAGAGATCAAACGCAAATGATTTCGTATGCGGAGTGTGAATTCATCATTCCGACGTCCCATTCGTTAAAAGAGAAGCGCGCTGTGCTGCAGCGCATGCTTACTCGAACGAAGCAAAAGTTTAACGTCTCAATTTCTGAAGTTGATCACCAAGATAAATGGCAAAGGACCCGTATTGCGATTGTCTGCGTTGCTTCTTCTAGCGATGCAAGCGACCGTGAGCTGACCCACGCCATTCATTACTTGGAATCTAATCCAGAGTGGGAACGAACGGAAACGATCCGTGAACACTTATAGATAGAACAGAGGTGAAGCCAACATGGCGAATCGCTCAAATCGAGTAGCAGAACAAATGAAAAAAGAATTAGGCGAAATCATCGCTCGTAAACTAAAAGACCCGCGTATTGGGTTTGTCACTGTAACGGACGTTGAGGTTACAGGTGACTTACAACAAGCAACTGTCTTTATTACCGTTCTCGGAGATGATAAAAAACGTCGAGAAACGTTAAAAGGTCTAGTTCAAGCTAAAGGATTTATGCGAACTGAAATAGGTCAACGAATTCGTTTACGTAAGACACCAGAACTTATGTTTGAACTTGATAAGTCTTTCGATTACGGGAACAAAATTGATAACCTACTTAAACAAATCAAAACTGAAGAAGTTGAGATTGAAGAAATCAATACTGAAGAAGTTGAGATTGAGGAAATCAATACTGAAGTTGAGAATGAAGATAACAAAATTAAAGAAGTTGAATAACCAAAAGAAGTCTGCGAAACTTAGTTTTAGCAGGCTTCTTTACTATTTACAAACTACATAATACGTATAAAGGAGTGGGACCGAATGCAAAACGGCATTCTTCCGCTATGGAAAGAAAAAGGGATGACGTCTCACGATTGCGTCTTTAAACTACGTAAAATATTGAAAATGAAACGCATTGGCCATACAGGAACTCTCGATCCGAGTGTTGAAGGAGTTCTCCCTATTTGTTTAGGAGAATCGACAAAAGTAGCGGAGTACCTTACAAACGCGGGAAAAATTTATGAGGCTGAAGTAACGATTGGCGCATCCACGTCTACAGAGGACGCTGACGGCGACGTTGTGGAACATGATGATTCACACAAACAATTCACACGCCAAGAAATCCTTGCTGCTTTATATGCATTAACTGGCACAATCGAACAAACACCACCCATGTACTCAGCCGTAAAAGTAAATGGAAAAAAACTATATGAATATGCACGAGCTGGAATGGCAGTTGAAAGACCAACAAGACAAGTAACCATTTACGAACTTACACTATTAAGTGAAGAGAGTAGTTTTTCTGGTGAACGAGTGACATTTAACATTCGAGTATCGTGTAGTAAAGGAACCTATATTCGTACACTTGCTGTTCAAATAGGCGAGAAACTTGGTTTTCCTGCCCATATGTCGCAATTAGTCCGTACAGCGTCTGGTACATTTAAAGCTGACAATTGTTTCACTTTACAACAAGTCCAAGAGTTAGTAGATCAACATGCATTAACAGCTAATTTATTTGAATTAGATTACGCTCTTGAAGACATGCCAAAATTTGACGTTCCCACTGACCTAGAAAAAGCAATTCAAAATGGACAAGTATTAGATGCATTACATGCGCTTCAGTCACATGAACGAATTGTTTTTACTAGAGATGGTCAAGCAGTTGCGGTCTATGTCAACCATCCTACAAAGGAAGGTAAGATGAAGCCAGAAAAAATGTTTAATCGATTACCAAAAGAAGGAGATGCGGAATGAACACTGTACATTTATCCTATCCACATCACATTGGTGATTCTACAATTACTGGTCCCTTTTCTTTAGCGATTGGCTTTTTTGATGGGGTTCATCTAGGCCATCGAGAAGTCATTGGACATGCTAAAAGAGTAGCGGAAGAGCGAGGATTAAAGTTAGCTGTTATGACTTTTGATCCTCATCCTTCGATTGTACTAGGAAAACGAAATGAAAAAGTATTTTATATTACACCACTTGAACAAAAATTAGAATTGCTTCAATCAATAGGTGTTGATACAACATTTGTGGTTCGATTTACATCTGATTTTGCCCAGTTAACTCCAGAAAATTTTGTTGATACATTCATTCGTCAATTGAATGTAAAACACGTAACAGCAGGGTACGATTTCACTTTTGGTGCTTTTGGTCAAGGCAATATGGATGTAATGAAAAAATTATCCCATAACGACTTTGATGTATCAGTCGTTGAAAAGAAATCGTCAGAAAATGAAAAAATTAGTTCCACTCGTATCAGACAAGCATTAACGTTAGGCAACATGGAGAATGTTCTTGAATTATTAGGAAGGCCATTTCAAATTCCAGGAATTGTTGTTCATGGAGACAAGAGGGGTCGAACAATCGGCTTCCCAACGGCCAATATCCAAGCAAAAGAAGGATTTTACATCCCTGCTACTGGTGTCTATGCAGTTAGAATGTTAGTTCAAGACGAATGGGTAGATGGTGTTTGCAATGTTGGCTATAAACCGACGTTTAAAAACCCTGATGAGAAACACCTGACGATTGAAGTTCATTTATTTGATTTTGATAAGAACATTTATGGAGAAGAGGTCTTCGTTGACTGGTATCACCATATTAGAGATGAACGTAAATTTGATGGTATTGATTCTTTAAAACATCAAATTGAAAAAGACAAACAAACTGCTATGTCGTTTCTTCAATAGACTATTTAAGAGTTGCAAAGAAGTAGTGTATGTGCTACTATTTTTAAGTGCATAGAGATATGCCTAACCGTTGCTTGGCAGTGCGAATCACCAACGCTTGCTCGGTAATTGGGGATATTATGAGAGTATTGGAGGTGAACCGGATGGCAATTACACAAGAACGTAAAAATGAACTTATCGCTGAGTACCGTACTCATGAAAGCGACACTGGTTCTGCAGACATTCAAATCGCTGTGTTAACAGAAGATATTAACAACTTGAACGAACATTTACGTACACACAAGAAAGATCATCACTCACGTCGTGGTCTATTCAAAATGGTAGGTCGTCGTCGTAACTTGTTAAAATACTTACGTGAAAACGAAGTATCACGTTACCGTGACTTGATCGCTAAACTTGGTTTACGTCGATAAAATGCATTTTAGTGAAAGCGGGATTCGTCCCGCTTTTTCTTTATGTTCAAAAAGATTTCTCTGTATATAATCCACTCTCAATTGACATTTTTATAATTTATCGCATGATATGCGGTTTTTTGATACACTACTAATGATACATACAACTAATTTAAATAGGATTTATAGTACGAGAGGAGTTCATTCAATGACAGAAAAACAAATTTTTAATTTCGAGTGGGCAGGTCGTCCATTACAAGTTGAAGTAGGCAAATATGCAAAACAAGCAAACGGTGCTGTTATGGTCCGTTACGGAGATTCTACTGTCCTTTCAACAGCAACAGCTTCAAAACATCCTAAGCCTTTAGATTTCTTCCCACTTACTTGTAACTACGAAGAGCGTCTTTATGCAGCAGGGAAAATTCCAGGTGGTTTTATTAAACGTGAAGGACGTCCATCAGAAAACGCAGTCTTAACTAGTCGTTTAATTGACCGTCCAATCCGTCCTTTATTCCCTGATGGATTCCGTAATGAAGTACAAGTTATTTCAATCGTTATGTCAGTAGACCAAGATTGTACTACTGAAATGGCAGCAATGTTAGGATCTTCATTAGCATTATCAGTTTCTGATATTCCTTTCGATGGCCCAATTGCAGGCGTACAAGTAGGATTAATTGATGGTGAATTTATCATTAACCCAACACAAGCCCAGTTGGCTTTAAGCACAATTGATTTAATTGTTGCTGGAACTAAAGATGCTATTAACATGGTTGAAGCAGGGGCTCTTGAAGTAACTGAAGAAGTGATGTTAGAAGCTATTATGTTTGGTCATGATAATATCAAAGAATTAATCGCATTCCAAGAAGAAGTTGTCGCTGCAATGGGCAAACCAAAAACAGACATCAAACTTTATGAGCTTGATGCTGAACTTTCTACTGAGATTAATGAAATGTGCGAAACGAAATTAAACAGCGCGATTCAAGTGTATGAAAAACATGCACGTGAAGTAGCGATAAATGAAGTTAAAGATGAAGTTGTAGCAACATTCGTTGAACGTGAAGCAGATGATGCAACACTAAAACAAGTGCGACAAATTTTAGATAAAATGGTGAAGGAAGAAGTTCGCCGTTTAATTACTGAAGATAAAGTCCGTCCTGATGGTCGTAAATTAGACGAAATCCGTCCTTTATCATCTGAGACAGGCGTCTTACCTAGAACACACGGTTCAGGATTGTTCACACGTGGACAAACTCAAGCACTAAGTATTGCTACTTTAGGTGCATTAGGTGATGTTCAGATCATTGATGGTTTAGGAATTGAAGAATCTAAACGTTTCATGCATCATTATAACTTCCCACAATTCAGTGTTGGGGAAACAGGTCCATTACGTGGTCCAGGTCGTCGTGAAATCGGTCACGGTGCTCTAGGAGAACGTGCACTAAAAGCAGTACTTCCTGACGAAAAAGAATTCCCATATACAATTCGTTTAGTATCAGAAGTACTTGAATCAAATGGTTCTACATCTCAAGCAAGTATTTGTGCATCAACTCTTGCTATGATGGATGCAGGTGTTCCAATTAAAGCTCCAGTTGCAGGTATTGCTATGGGTCTTATCAAACGCGGTGAAAACTATTCTGTTCTTTCGGATATTCAAGGAATGGAAGATCACTTAGGCGATATGGACTTTAAAGTTGCAGGTACAGCTAAAGGTGTTACTGCACTCCAAATGGATATTAAAATCGATGGCTTATCACGCAGCATTCTAGAAGAAGCATTGACACAAGCAAAAATCGGCCGTATGCATATTTTAGAAAGCATGATGGCTACAATTTCTGAACCACGCACGAAGTTGTCTAAATTCGCTCCGAAAATTGTCATGGTTAAAATTAATCCTGATAAGATTCGTGACGTCATTGGACCGGGTGGTAAACAAATTAATAAAATCATTGATGAAACAGGCGTTAAAATTGATACAGAGCAAGATGGATCAATTTATATTTCTTCAATTGATGAAGACATGATTGCACGTGCTAAAGAGATTATTGAAAATATTGTACGCGTTGCTGTTGTTGGCGAATACTTCATGGGTAAAGTGAAACGTATTGAAAAATTCGGAGCTTTCGTAGAAATCTTTACAGGCAAAGATGGACTTCTGCACATTTCTGAAATTCAAGAAGAACGCACAAAAGCAGTTGAAGACGTACTTAAACTTGATGACGAATTAAAAGTTAAAGTTATTGAAATCGATAACCAAGGCCGTGTAAACTTATCACGTAAAATCGTCGTAAAAGAAGAAAAAGAAGCAGCTGAGAAAGCTCAAACTCAAGCTGAATAATAAACAATGAAAAAAGGTTGCCAACTGCTTAGATGGCAACCTTTTTTTTCGAAATACTGGGGGTTTGATTTACTGTGTTACAAAAAAGAACAAGTCAAAATGGTGTACGAATAGTCTATGAACATATTCCGCACGTTCGTTCAGTAGCTGTAGGTGTATGGGTTGATGTAGGTTCGAGACATGAAACACCAGAAGAGAATGGCTTAACTCACTTCATTGAACATATGCTTTTTAAAGGAACTGCAACTAGAACGGCACGTCAAATAGCTGAAGAATTTGATCGCATTGGTGGGTATGTCAATGCATTTACGTCAAAAGAGCAAACATGCTACTATGCGAAAGTATTAGATCATCATGCGAAACATGCCATATCAGTATTGGCCGATATGTTTTTCCATTCTCAATTTGATGAACAAGAATTAGACAAAGAACGTCAAGTTGTCTTAGAAGAAATATTAATGGTCGAAGACACTCCTGACGATGATGTCCACGAACAGTTATGGAATGTCATGTATCCAAATCAACCATTAGGCGCATCAATTTTAGGTACAAAAGCGTCGCTTGAAACATTCAATAAAGATTCCATTCACCAATTTATGGATCATCATTATCGACCTGAACATATTGTCATTTCAGTAGCTGGTAATATTCCGGAGGGTTTAATTGACTACATTGACTCGTTATTTGGTCAATTCGGATCCAGTTCACAACTTGCTGATCGTCATGCTTCATCCTTGCCTGTATTTAATTCAGGTGAATCACATAAGTCACGTGAAACGGAACAAGGACATATCTGTCTAGGCTATCCAGGACTAAGCGTTAAAGATAAGAATATTTATGATTTAGTCGTTTTAAATAACATTTTAGGTGGAAATATGTCGTCTCGACTATTCCAAGAAGTACGTGAAGAAAAAGCATTAGCTTATTCTATTTACTCTTACCATTCGTCTTACGTAGATTCTGGATCAGTAGCCATCTATGGAGGAACTTCAAGTAATCAACTGCAAGAACTCCAAGATACTATCCATGAAACCATTCAAAAAGTGGTTGATGATGGAGTTACAGAAACCGAAGTGAATGATGCAAAAGAACAATTAAAAGGTAACTTAATGCTCGGTTTAGAAAGTACCAATGCACGTATGAATCGTAACGGTAAAAACGAGCTTATTTTTAAAGAACACAAAACGTATGATGAAGTACTGCAGTCAATTGATGAAGTACACATCCATAAAGTACAAAAACTCATCACTGATATTTTTTCGAATAAGCCTGCTATTTCCATCATTACACCCAAAAAAGACAATCCATTGTGATTGTCTTTTTTTATATTTATTAGATTTGAACTACTATTTTCACTCAAGTTTTCGGTGAGCTCTGGAAAGCGTTTTACATTTACCTAAAGAATGAGTAGGAGAGGGGGGTGACATCACCATTGTGGAAATTGTTTTTTGACCTTGAATTACTAAAGAATCGCCACAACCTTTAACAATCCAAGCCACCGAAGATACAATTTCGGCGGCTACTGCATTTCTTTACATTGGTTTCTTTCTTCCTTCGAGAGGATTTTAGATCAGCTTAACTAATAGCAATATAATAAATCTTAATCGGTCTATTTTAATTTAATGTTGATGTGAGTTGACTAAGAAATATGGAAGGGTACGCAACTTACACTTAATTTTTAAGTGTATTAAAAAAGTACGTTACTAACACACCAAACCACTGAATCGTAGCAAATAAAAACATTACAGCAATCGTATTATTAGGATCACTCAAAATAATAATCATAACGATGGGTACTAGCCCAATGGATAATATCCCTGCTATCAATACGCTTCTTGTTAATATACTTACTTGATATTCATCAAATACTTCAGCTCTTTTTATGAAAGCTAAAATTAGAATAATAATCGTTAAAATAATGATGAAATAACCAACAAATTTCATATTCCCTGCTCGAATAAAATCTGTCCAACTATTCCAAAAAGGATAATTAAGAGTTGTATTCTTTGAAAGTAATCTTGTGAATTCCAAGTGATTTGAAGTGGAAATAAATAAAAATGAATAAAGAAATGACATTACAACTAAAAACATCAGATTGAAACTTGAATGCTTAACTAAATTCATTTACGTTCACTCTCCTCGAAGATAAAAATGTCCTCAATTGTTTTATTAAAAAATCGAGCTAAATCATATGCCAACCATATAGACGGATCAAATTTATTATTTTCGATTGCATTAATTGCTTGTCGTGATACATTTACTGCTTTTCCTAATTCTGTTTGAGTAAGTCCACTTTGTTCTCTTAGTTCCTTTAATTTACTTTTCACTGTAGTTCCTCCGTTGTAAGGTTAACCTTACAAATAATATACCAATAGAAAAACTTGTGTGTCAAGTAAACCTTACATGCTTCGAAAATCAGGAAAACCAAATACCATTTTGTATTCCGAGTAAACAACCTTTTCCATTAACAGAGCCAAAATATAAACAACTGAACATCCCCTTTAAAGAAACCAATAATTCTCAAATAAACCCCTGGAAACCTGTATTTCTCAGCGAATGCAATCAATGTGAATTCCGAAATGTTGCTCCACCTCTGTTAAGTAGTCTTAAAAATATTGAAGCAGGAAAAGGCCGAAATTGCATCTTCGGCCGAACATCTACATAAAGAAATCAACAATTCTCTAGTAAACCAAATCATCATTTCTGTGTGAGTCCAGGTTGCAAGAAAGCGAAGGACGTACACCAGCCGCAGGATGATCTGAAAAAAGAGGTTGGGCGAAGTGACGAAGTCACACGCCCAAAAACATTAATCTCTAGATCAATGTGCGGCAGGTAAAGCGTTCGAAGCGACGTGGAAATCTGTCTTCCTCAGAGAATGTAATATGGATATCAGTTTTTAAATTTTGAGATACTCATCAATGCAAAATGTTACTCAACCTCTTCTAAGTTGTTTTTCAGTGAACATGTGATTCTTTCTTTGCATATATTTAAGGAGATGAACATGGAGGAGGAGTCATATGTTGCTATCAGAAATGGCAGTGAAAGAATTAATTCAAATTGAAGATGGCAAACGTTTTGGATTACTTGCAGATACCGAATTGCTCTTTGAACCAACCAGTGGAAAAATCATTGGATTTCTTGTATTAAAAGAACAGGGAAACAGGCCATTTAAATCAAAATCAACACAAAAAAACGTCTATATCGCTTGGGAAGACATCATCCTCATCGGTGAAGATCGCATTCTCTTTACAAAAACATCTCACTTACATTCGGATCAGACCATATGAGGAATCTAAAATGGTGCATCATCGGTACAGATCCACGGATGGAAAAACTCTCGATATTATTGAAAAACTTAAATGTGCAAGTCCTATACCTACAAACCAAAGCATGGAGTTATCAAGTTGAAAGAGAGTTACGGGCATTCGAACCACATATCTTAGTGCTACCGATACAACCACTAGAAATAGTGACAGATGCAATAGGATTGGATTATTTTGAAAACGTTCAAAAATGTTTCGTCGGAAAATTATCTCCTGAATGGACACGCTTTTTTGAAGCAAGTGAAATCGACATTGAACCATATCTCGAGAATGAACAATTTATTTGGCTAAATGCAAAATTAACTGCCGAAGGATTTATTGCGGCATATTATTTAGAAGAACACCAAACGGTCGCTGGTAAACATTTCATGATTTCTGGATTCGGACGCGTAGCAAAATTATTAGCATGGCAGTTAAAACGCATGGATGCCTATCCACAAATTGTTGTGAGATCCACTGCTCAATTAGCAGAAGCACAAGCCATGGGCTATGAAGTGAAAAAATTAGAGCATGGCATTTCATGTGAACAAGCGATATTTATTAACACAATACCGGCGAAATGGCTCACAGCAGACTATCACTCGTTATTAACAACGTGCCAAAGATTTTATGATGTTGCGTCTTCACCAGGGTGTTTAGCCCTAGATGGAGACTTTTCACATACCTACAGAATGTACACGTCTCTACCAGGACAATTTTTAAAAGAAGATGCGGCTAAACTGCTGTTTAAGTGTGTAACAGATTCAGTAAAAAACATCAAATAGGAGGAACGTTGTGTTACAAGGAAAGCGAATAGGATTTGGTATCACTGCATCACATTGCACGTATGAAGAAGTGGTGCCAAAAATCACTGTATTAAGAGACCAAGGTGCTATTGTTGTACCCGTAGTGTCCCATTCCGTTTTGGTAGCTGCTACTCGCTTTGGTACTGGGGACGAATGGGTTAGAAAAATAGAAGAAGCTGCAGGAGCAAAAGTCATTTCAACCATTGCCGATGCTGAGCCACTAGGTCCAAAAGCGCCGCTTGATTGCATGGTCATTGCACCGATGACCGGCAATTCAATTAGTCGCTTTGCGAATGCTGCCACAGATTCTCCAGTACTGATGGCTGCCAAGGCGACGATGCGAACAGGTAAACCTGTAGTCCTTGGTATTTCGACCAATGATGCACTCGGGTTAAATGGCGTCAATGTCATGAGATTGTTAAATGCTAAACATATTTATTTCATTCCTTTTGGTCAAGATGATCCGTTTAAAAAACCTAACTCCCTTATCTCCGATTTTAATCTCATTGTACCAACGATCGTTAAGGCATTAGAACATCAACAACTCCAACCTGTTTTAATCCAACACAAATAGTCGGATTAATTTTCATGCACAATCCCGCAATTTTATGATACAATACCGTCATTATGACCAATTAGTTGGCTAGAGGGAGTGAGTGTCATGTCAAAGAATTACACAGTCGCTGTCGTCGGTGCAACCGGTGCAGTGGGCGAGAAAATGATGGAACAACTTGAGAAACGAAAATTTCCGATAAAACATATAAAATTTTTGGCATCTAAACGTTCAGCTGGAAAAAGTATTGAATTTAAAGGTCAGTTCTATAAGGTAGAAGAAGCAACACCAGAAGCATTTGATGGAGTTGACATTGCACTATTTAGTGCAGGTGGTTCAGTTTCAAAAATTCTCGCACCAGAAGCTGCCAAGCGAGGAGCAGTCGTAATTGATAATACGAGTGCTTTTCGTATGGTAGAGGATATTCCACTGGTTGTACCAGAAGTGAATCCACAGGATCTTAAATCACACTCAGGGATTATCGCGAACCCGAATTGCTCTACCATTCAAATGGTGTGTGCACTACAACCAATAAAAGAAGCTTTTGGCTTAAATAAAGTCATCGTTTCTACGTATCAAGCAGTATCTGGTGCTGGAGCAGATGCAATTAATGAGCTAAAAGATCAAAGTGGTACTTTTGGCGAAACGAAAAATGCAGATGCACACGTTTTGCCAGTCAAAAGTGCATCTACTCACTATCCGATTGCGTTTAATGTTATTCCTCAAATCGATATATTTGACGACAATGGCTATACATTAGAAGAAATGAAAATGATTAATGAAACGAAGAAAATTCTGCACATGCCAAACCTTTCAGTAGCGGCAACTTGCGTTCGTTTACCAGTCGTTTCAGGTCACTCTGAATCAGTGTTTATTGAAGTAGATAAAGATGGCATCAGTGTATCAGAAATGCGTGCTGTATTAGAAGCGGCTAAAGGAATAAAAGTACAGGATAATCCTGCGAAACAACAATATCCTATGCCTTTGTTTGCTGAAGGGGAAGACGAAGTATTTGTAGGACGAATTCGAAAAGATTTATCAAATGATAGAGGTTTCCATATGTGGATTGTGTCAGACAATTTATTAAAAGGGGCAGCACTAAACTCAATTCAAATTGCAGAAGCAATGATAGAAGAAGGTATCATTTAAAAGGGGAGATTCTTATGCATATCGGTCGTGTATCTACAGCTATGGTCACACCATTTTTACCAGATGGCTCCATTCATTTTGAAATGGTCGCAAAATTGATTGAACATTTAATTGCAACAGGAACAGATTCAGTTGTCGTGTGTGGAACAACTGGCGAATCACCAACATTAACGAGTCAAGAGAAAGCTGACTTAATTCGTTTTACTGTTGAATCGGTAAATAACCGAATTCCTGTATTTGCAGGTACGGGTAGTAATAGTACGAGAGCTTCAGTTGAACTTACAAGAGTTGCTGAGGAAGCGGGTGTAGATGGTATCATGCTCGTTACTCCGTATTATAATAAACCTGATCAACGTGGAATGTATGAACATTTTAAAACGATTGCGGATTCAACTAAATTACCTGTTTTACTTTATAATATTCCGGGCCGTTCGGTAGTTAATATGCTGCCAGAAACTGTATTGGCTTTAAGTAAGATTTCAAACATACAGGCCATTAAAGAGGCTGGTGGAAACTTAGAGCAAATGTCAGATATCATTGCGGGTTGTCAAGATGATTTCGCAGTGTATAGCGGAGATGATGGTTTAACTTTACCGCTATTATCAATAGGAGGAGCTGGCGTTGTATCAGTCGCTTCCCATGTTGTAGGAGAAGATATGCAAAAGTTAATTCGTGCATTTGAAGAGGGGAGACATGCGGATGCTGCAACTATTCATCATGCATTATTACCACTCATTCGCGCTCTCTTTGAAAAACCAAATCCTGTTCCTGTGAAATATGCTCTTGCTAATTTGGGGCTAGATGTCGGTTCTGTCAGATTGCCACTCGTGGATATGACGAATGAAGAGAAACAACATTTTGACCAAGCTTGGGCGGAATTTGAAGAAAAACGTAAATTTTTCAAGTAATATTCTGAAGGTCAGTTCACAACTGGCCTTTTTTTATGTTTAACGCATGAGTTGATCTAAAGTCGCGCTTTCGACTTTTATTATTGTACTGTTGTCAGCGGTTCGATATAATGGATTGAAGTGGACAATGTTCGGGTTAATTTTTAGGAGGAAAGCAAGTGACAAAAACAATAAACGAAACCATTCGAATCATCCCCCTCGGTGGAGTTGGGGAAATCGGAAAAGCAATGTATGTAGTAGAAATTGATGAAGAAATATTTATCGTAGACAGCGGACTAATGTTTCCTGAAAATGAAATGCTTGGAATTGATATAGTTATTCCAGATGTAACGTACTTAGAAGAAAATAAAGCTCGTATTAAAGGAATCTTTTTAACACATGGACACGAAGATGCAATTGGATCTATTTCATATTTGCTAAATAAGATTCAAGCACCAGTTTATGGCTCTCGGTTAACGATTGCATTAGCTAAAGAACATTTGAAAGAATTACCAGCTCCACAACCTGTGAAATTCTTTGAAGTGACAAATAAAAGCCGTATGAATTTCAAATCTACACACGTTACATTCTTCCACACAACGCATAGTATCCCAGATTCTTTAGGAATTGTATTCCATACTTCGGAAGGTGCAATCGTGCACACGGGTGAATTTAAATTCGATCAAGCAGCAAAAGGTAGCTATCGTCCAGACATAGCAAAAATGGCTGGTCTTGGTGAAGAAGGCGTATTTATTTTGATGTCAGATTCAACAGAAGCAGAACGTCCAGGTTACACGACATCTGAATCTGTTGTTGAAGAACATTTATCTGAAACGTTCCACGGAGCTAAAGGTCGTATTCTTGTATCGTTATATTCTTCAAACTTTATTCGAATTCAACAAGTATTTGACACGGCAATTGAGTCGCGTCGTAAAGTGGCTGTCGTTGGGAAGACGTTAGAAACTGTATTTGAAGTAGGTAAGAAATTAGACTATTTACAAGTTGACGAAGAAACGCTAATTTCAATTAAAGATATTGGGAACTATGAAGACCATGAAGTAGTAATTATTGTTTCTGGGACTCAAGGAGAGCCAATAGAAGCCCTTGAAAAAATGGTAAGAAAACATCACAAAGATGTGAAAATTAAAGATACAGATACAGTATTATTTACTTTTACACCATCACCTGGTATGGAAGTAGCAATGTTTAAGACGATGAACCAATTAGCAAAAGTTGGAGCAAAAGTCTTAACTGCTAGTAAAAAAGTGCATGTATCTGGTCATGGTAGTCAAGAAGATTTAAAAATGATGTTAAACTTAATGAAGCCGAAATTCTTCATTCCAATTCAAGGGGAATTCCGCATGCTTATGGCTCACTCGAAACTCGCTCAATCAACTGGTTTGGCTAAAACTCAAATCTTTATTGCTGATAAAGGTGATATCGTTGAGTACAAAGGCGGAAAAATGCGTATGAGTGGACGTGTACAAGCTGGTAACGTTTTAATTGACGGCATTGGTGTTGGTGATGTAGGGAACATCGTATTACGCGATCGTAAACTTCTTTCACAAGACGGCATTTTCATTGTTACGATAACATTGAATCGTGCACAGAAGAAAATTGCTTCAGGTCCAGAAATCTTATCGCGTGGATTTGTCTATGTTCGTGAGTCAGAACAACTAATGGATGAATCAACTGAACTTGTTAAGAAAATAGTTGAAAAATATGTTGCCAAAGAAACATTTGAATGGACAAACATTAAACAAGAAATTCGTGACACTTTAAATTCGTATTTATACCAAAAAACGAAAAGACGTCCAATGATCATCCCGATTATTATGGAATATTAAGGTGATAAAAGCGGAAGGATTTCCACGCCATTTGTACCGGCAGGAAATCCTTTTTCTTTGATAAAGAAAGAAGGTGACAAGTATGACAATCAAAAAGAAAAAGGCGACTAAAACAAGAAAAAAACCACCTGAAAAAACACATCCACTAATGTTTGAAATTTCAGGCCTGTTGTTAATAGGACTCGGGATCATTACCTTTTTTGAATTAGGTTCTGTAGGATTCGGTTTGTCGTCTGTTGCCCGATTTTTCTTCGGGAATTGGCATGTAGCGGTTGCGTTATTATGTATTGTTATTGCACTTATTATGATGATTAAACGAGCGGTGCCTGGATTTAATAACAGAATTATTGCTGGATGTTTAAGTATTTTGGCAAGTATGACTCTTTTCAGTCATTTAGTTTTATTTGAGCAATTGTTTCAAGGTGGGGGTCTAGTTAGTGATTCGGTTCTTCGAGAAACGTGGAGAATCCTTATTGATAGCAATGGGATTATAAATCGCGATAGCTCTTTAGGCGGAGGAATGATGGGGGCATTTTTGTTCGCTTCATTTCATGTGTTGTTTGATTCTGGAGGCGCAACCATCGCAGCTTGGATATTACTAATGATAGGTTTTATCCTTCTCTCAGGTAAAGCACTCGTCCCATTTTTAGCTAGTGAAATTCCACAATGGAAAAATAATTGGTTGGCAATGAGAGCACAAAAGAAAAAAAATAAAGCAACAGTTAAACCCAAAGTACAGACTAGAAGTGACAAACGTAAAAAAACAGCAAGTATTTCTACAACTGCGCAAGATATGGAAGTAGCAACAACGATGCAGGAACGACAACCGGAACCGGAAATTGTACATGTTTCACCTATTATTTCTGCTTTCACAGAACGTGTTGAAAAAAGAGAGGAAACAAAACCTAAGCCAGAACCAGTACTAGAAGAAAATGAAGAGTTAAATGAAAAAGTGTTTGACGCTGTATCAGAAGCCGTTTTAGAAAATAAAGATTATCAATTACCATCTGCATCTTTATTAAATGAACCGCCTCATAGCGATCAAAGTGGTGAATATTCTTTAATTCAAGCAAATGCAAAAAAATTAGAACAAACTTTCCAAAGCTTTGGTGTCAAAGCTCGCGTTACACAAGTCCATTTAGGTCCTGCCGTCACGAAGTACGAAGTGTTGCCAGATACTGGTGTGAAAGTCAGTAAAATTGTTAGTCTCAGTGATGACTTAGCTTTAGCACTTGCAGCACGTGATATTAGGATTGAAGCGCCAATTCCTGGGAAGTCAGCAATAGGAATTGAAGTGCCAAATCAAGAAGTAGCGATTGTGAGTTTACGCGAGGTATTAGACGCAAAAGAAAACAATAAACCTGATTCTAAATTAATGATTGGTCTTGGTCGAGACATTACGGGACAAGCGGTTCTAGCAGAATTAAATAAAATGCCACATTTACTTGTTGCTGGTTCAACAGGAAGTGGGAAGAGTGTTTGTATTAATGGCATAATCGTCAGTATTATCATGCGAGCGAAACCACATGAAGTCAAAATGATGATGATTGACCCTAAAATGGTTGAATTAAATGTCTATAATGGTATTCCTCATCTGTTGGCACCAGTTGTGACAGACCCAAGAAAAGCATCACAAGCACTCAAAAAAGTAGTGTCAGAAATGGAACGTCGGTATGACTTGTTTTCGCATACTGGTATGCGAAACATTGAAGGTTACAATGACCACATAAGAAAGTGGAATGAAGAAAATGATGAGAAACATCCAAAACTTCCATATATCGTTGTTATCGTCGATGAGTTAGCTGATTTAATGATGGTTGCATCTAATGATGTGGAAGATTCTATTACTCGATTAGCTCAGATGGCTCGTGCAGCAGGTATTCATTTGATTATTGCTACACAAAGACCAAGTGTGGATGTTATTACAGGAGTAATCAAAGCCAATATTCCTTCAAGGATTGCATTTGCGGTATCCTCTTCAATTGACTCTCGTACTATACTTGATATGGGAGGAGCGGAAAAATTGTTAGGACGTGGAGATATGCTATTCTTAGCAGCTGGAGCATCCAAACCTGTTCGCGTTCAAGGAGCTTTCTTATCGGACCAAGAAGTTGAAAAGGTTGTGGATTTTGCCATTGCTCAACAGAAGGCTCAATACCAAGAAGAAATGATACCATCTGAAATTGAAGAAGTATCAAGAGATGAAGAAACGGATGATTTGTATGATGAAGCTGTGCAACTTGTCACAGATATGCAAACAGCTTCCGTATCACTTTTACAAAGAAGATTTCGTATTGGATACTCTCGGGCGGCACGTATAGTCGATCAAATGGAAATGCGTGGAGTTGTCGGTGGGTATGAAGGAAGTAAACCAAGGCAAGTGCTTCAAGCGAAACATGATGACATGGATTGAAATGGGTAATTATGACAAAAACATTACAAAATAATTAAAAATTTTACGAATCTTTGCCTAATTACCCATAAATCTATTTATTTAAACAAATAAAAGTGGTATAGTATGTCTGATTAGTAGGAAAGTTTTACATCAGATGTCTGATCTCTGCTGTTGGTGGTGGTTTAGTATGACAATAAAATCAGATCATCGTCATTTGTATCTTCAAGTGATCGATCGTCTAAAAGACGATATTGCAAAAGGTGTGTTCAAAGAGAAGGAGAAACTTCCTTCAGAATTTGAACTCGCCAAATCTCTTGGAATCAGTCGTGCAACACTACGTGAAGCACTTAGACTGTTGGAAGAAGAAAATGTTATCGTAAGACGTCATGGTGTAGGTACATTTGTTAATTCGAAACCGGTTTTCACTTCCGGTATCGAGCATTTAACAAGTGTCTCTTCTATGATAAGGAGAGCTGGAATGGAACCTGGTACAATTTATTTGAGTTCCATGGAAGCGCTTCCGTCAGAAGATGACATAAAACGTTTTCAATGCGAAGTAGACGAATCTGTCATTACAATTGAACGAGTAAGAACAGCAAATGGTGAACCAGTTGTATATTGTGTGGACAAAGTTCCCGCAAAGTTTTTGCCTTCTGATTTTTTAAGTAGGCAAGAAGGTTCGATTTTTACAGCAATCGAAGAATCCGGAGAAATCCGTGTGACTCATGCTGTTGCTTTTATCGACCCAACAGGCTATCACGAAGTGGCATCTCCGATTTTAGAGTGTGAACCTGAAACGGCGTTACTAGTTCTGAAACAATTACATTATAATGACAAAGATCAAGTAGTATTATATTCAAAAAACTATTTTAGAGCTGACAAATTCAGTTTCCATGTAGTACGTAAAAGGGTGTAAAACATCAACTTCCTGCTAATATGAAAAAACATTTTTTGGGGGGTCTCAAATTGACAAAGCGTAAATTTGGTTTAGCTTTATCGATGGTATTAGCTGCTAGCACAATTTTAGGTGCATGTGGTGCTGACAAAGAAGAAACTAAAACAGGTAATGGTGGAGATGCAGAAAAAAATGATTTTTCTGTAGCAATGGTTACTGATATTGGTGGAGTTGATGACAAATCATTCAACCAATCGGCTTGGAAAGGTCTTCAAGATTTTGGCGCTGACAATGGTCTTGAAAAAGGCGACGGCGGAATTGATTATTTACAGTCGAAATCTGACGCTGACTATAACACAAACCTAAACAAATTAGTTCGTCGTGATTTTGATTTAGTATTCGGTATTGGTTTCTTAATGGAGAAGTCTGTTAATGATATCGCTGCTCAACAAAAAGAAGCACAACTTGCTATTATTGACGCTGTAGTAGATCAACCAAATGTTGCTTCAGTATTATTTAAAGAGCAAGAAGGAGCTTACCTTGCTGGTGTTGCTGCTGCATTAATGACTAAATCGAAAAAAATCGGTTTTGTTGGCGGTATGGAAATTCCTGTAATTGAGCGTTTTGAAGCTGGTTTCTTAGAAGGCGTTAAAGCTGTAGACCCTAGCATTAAAGTTGATGTTCAGTACACTGGTGCATTTGACAAAGCCGAACTTGGTAAAACAACTGCTAACCGTATGTATTCTTCAGGCGTAGATATTATTTTCCACGCTGCTGGTGGTACTGGTAATGGTGTATTCGCAGAAGCAAAAGAATTAAAAACTAAAAATCCTGATTCTTACGTTTGGGTAATCGGTGTTGACTCTGACCAATATGAAGAAGGTGCAGTTGGCGAAGATAACGTAACTTTAACTTCAATGTTAAAACGCGTTGACGTTGCTGTACAAAACCTTTCTAAATTGGCTATGGACGGCAAATTCCCAGGTGGGGAAACAACTGTTTACGGTTTAGCTGAAGAAGGCGTTGCATTAGCGGATTCTCGTGGAGCAATTCCTGAAGATGTATTAGCTCAAATTGATGAATATGCTAAGAAAATCGCTGATGGCGATGTTGTAGTTCCTGAAACTGTAGAATAAATAATTTAACTAAGTCATCATAGAGACTGGGTACCCGGTCTCTATGATGTTTTTCTTGCCCTTTCAAATTAATAGATGAAAGGTTTTATGAGTGAAACCTTTCCTGTATTAATTTTTTTCTTTAAAAACTTAAGGGAGTGAAATATATTGGAACATGTTATTGAAATGCTTAATATCCGAAAAGAATTCGGAAATTTCGTAGCTAATGACAACATTACCCTTCAACTAAAAAAAGGTGAAATTCATGCCCTTCTTGGTGAGAATGGTGCAGGGAAATCAACGTTAATGAACATATTATTTGGTCTTTACCAACCAGAAGGCGGAGAAATTCGTGTTCGTGGTCAAGAAGTAAAGATTACAGATCCTAATGTAGCGAATAATCTCGGAATTGGGATGGTTCACCAACATTTTATGTTAGTTGAAGATTTTTCCGTTACGGAAAATATTATTCTAGGTAGTGAGCCAACTAAAGGCGGTATGATTTCGGTAAAGACAGCTGCAAAGAAAGTTCAGGAGCTTTCCGAACTTTATAATTTGAATGTAGACCCTTACGCAAAAATTCAAGACATTTCAGTGGGCATGCAACAACGTGTTGAAATCTTAAAAACGTTGTATCGTGGAGCGGAAATTCTAATTTTTGATGAGCCTACTGCTTCTTTAACACCACAAGAAATTACAGAATTGATTCAAATCATGCGTCGTTTAATTGAAGAAGGTAAATCAATTATTTTAATTACCCATAAATTAAAAGAAATTATGGATGTTTCTGACCGTGTAACTGTTATTCGTAAAGGTAAAGGGATTGGCACTGTTATTACAGCTGAAACAAACCCTAATGACCTTGCATCGCTTATGGTTGGACGTCAAGTTGAATTCAAAACGGTAAAAGGTCAAGCTAATCCTTCAACGAATGTATTAGAAGTGAAAGATTTAGTTGTAACTGATTACCGTGGTATTGAAAAAGTTAAAGGACTTAATTTACATGTTCGCAAAGGTGAAATCGTAGGGATTGCCGGAATAGACGGCAATGGTCAATCAGAATTAATTGAAGCAATCACTGGCTTACGAAAAGTGAAAAGTGGACAAGTTTTCATGAATGGTCAAGAGATTACAGGTCATCGACCACGGAAAGTTACTGAATCAGGCGTCGGTCATATACCTCAAGATCGCCACAAACATGGACTAGTACTAGATTTCTCAGTGGGACACAATATTGCTTTACAAACCTATTATTCTAGTCCTAATTCGAAGAATGGCTTTATGGACTATTCAGCCATTTCAAAAAAAGCCAATGAAATTATTCAGAAATATGATGTTCGTACACAAGGAGATCATGAGCCGGCTAGAGCATTATCTGGTGGTAATCAGCAAAAGGCTATCATTGGTCGCGAGATTGATAGAGACCCAGATTTACTAATTGCGGCACTACCAACTCGTGGTTTAGACGTAGGTGCGATTGAATTTATTCATCAACGTTTGATTGAGCAACGTGATAAAGGCAAAGCCGTACTATTAATTTCATTTGAATTAGACGAAGTAATGAACGTATCTGACCGAATTGCGGTAATATACGATGGTCAAATCGTCGAAACGCTAGATCCTCTTCAAACGAATGAACAAGAACTTGGTTTGTTAATGGCGGGTCAAACATTAAATGGCGCGCAGTCGACTCAAGTGAAAGAGGAGGATAGTTCCCATGTCTAATCGTTTTGTTAACATTTTAGTACCAGTTGTCTCCGTGATTTTAGGTTTACTAGTAGGAGCAGTTGTGATGATTGTCAGTGGATACGATCCAATTGAAGGATATATTGCTTTGTGGAACGGGATCTTTGGTGATGCCTATACGATTGGTGAAACAATTCGTCAAATTACACCTTATATATTAGCTGGTCTTGCGGTTGCATTTGCTTTCCGTACTGGACTTTTTAATATCGGTGTTGAAGGTCAATTAATTGTAGGTTGGTTTGCAGCTGCTTACGTTGGCATTACATTTGATGATTTGCCTAAAATGATTCACTTACCACTTGCAATACTTGCAGCGGCATTAGCAGGGGCAATATGGGGCTTCATTCCAGGACTATTAAAAGCTAAATTCAAAGTCCATGAAGTAATTGTAACCATCATGATGAACTACATTGCGCTTCATACGTCTAATGCATTAATTAGAGCAGTTTCTGATGGTGGCGACAACACGGGTTCTATTAACCCAACCGCTTCACTTCGCTCTGAGTTTTTTGAAAATTTGACAGATTATTCTCGCTTACATTATGGGATTTTCATTGCCCTTGCCATGGTACTTGTGATGTGGTTAATTTTAGAAAAAACAACTCGTGGATTTGAATTAAAAGCAGTTGGGTTAAACCAACATGCGTCAGAATACTCGGGAATGAATGTAAATAAAAATATTATTTTAGCCATGGTTATTTCAGGTGCGTTTGCTGGTTTAGCAGGTGCAATGGAAGCTCTTGGTACGTTTGGATATGCTTCTGCAAAAGGTGGATTTACAGGAATTGGATTCGACGGGATAGCTGTAGCCCTTCTTGGTGCCAATACACCTCTTGGGGTAATATTTGGAGCAACATTATTTGGCTCACTAAAATATGGTGCAACAAATATGCCGAACGAAGCAGGAATTCCAGAGGAAATAGTGTCTATTATTATAGCAATTATTATTTTCTTTGTAGCATCTGGTTATGTTATTCGTTTATTGCTAGAGCGCTTCAGCAAGAAAAAGGAGGCGAAGTAACATGAGTTTCTTAGAAATCCTATATTTCCTAGTTCCAGCGGCAATTGCTTATGCAGCACCTCTTATATTAACAGCCATTGGTGGTGTGTTTTCTGAGCGTTCGGGTGTAGTTAACATCGGATTGGAAGGGCTCATGGTAATGGGTGCTTTCATCGGTATATTATTTAATTTAACTTTCGTAAATGTTTTTGGAGCAGGTACAGAATGGGTGGCTCTTATAGCAGCTATGGTAGTTGCAGCTCTATTTTCATTACTTCACGCAGTGGCATCCGTGTCATTTCGTGCAGATCAAGTTGTTTCAGGTGTAGCGATTAACTTATTGGCAGTTGCACTTTGTTTGTTCTTAGTTAAAATGATTTATGATAAAGGTCAAACTGACTTTGTTCAAGAACGATTCTTACGTGACGACATTCCATTCTTGAAGGATATTCCAGTTTTAGGTCCAATGTTGTTCCAAAACGTGTATTGGACTTCAATTTTAGCAATAGGGATTGCAATCCTTGCATGGGTTGTGTTGTATTATACTCCATTCGGTCTTCGATTACGTGCAGTTGGTGAACATCCAATGGCTGCAGATACGATGGGGATAAATGTAACTCGCATGCGCTATATTGCCGTAATGATTTCAGGTGGTTTAGCAGGAATTGGTGGGGCGATTTATTCTCAATCAATTTCATTAGACTTTGGTCATTCGACTATTAATGGACAAGGATTTATGGCCTTAGCGGCAATGATTTTTGGTAAATGGCATCCACTTGGTGCTATGGGAGCAGCCTTATTCTTTGGTTTTGCACAAGCATTAAGTATCGTCGGTGGGTCATTACCATATATTAGTGAAATTCCAAGTGTATTCTTGTTAATTTTACCTTACGTTTTAACAATTCTGGCTTTGGCTGGTTTCATCGGAAAAGCAAATGCACCAAAAGCTTTAGGAACTCCTTATATAAAAGGGAATCGATAAATAATATGAAAGGGCTAAGCAAATTGCTTAGTCCTTTTTTGCAGGCTATTTGCAATCATTTACCAGCAACATGTATAGTGAAAGTAATGGTATGGCATATTAAAGAGATAGGAGGAATTTCAATGTTTCAATCCATCGAGTTACAACCAGGTATCCATCTACATATTCGACCAACAGATCAATTTAAAACGGTTAACTTCTCTTTCAAATTCAAACATGAATTAACAAATCAATCTGCATCTGAACGTTCGGTACTTGCAAATGTTTTAGTGCACAGCAATGAGCTTTTCCCATCTAATCCTGCATTTCGTAGTCATTTAGATGAACTTTACGGTACAATCCTGTATTTGGATTCAAGTAAAAAAGGAAGCCATCATAATATTACTTTGCTCGCTGAAACGGTAAATGATCAGTATCTAACTACAGACGGGGTACTAGACCAAGTTCTAAATTTATTACAAACGGTGTTGTTCCGCCCAAATTTTGAACAAGGGAAATTTAAAGACTCTATTGTAAAACGAGAAAAAGATTCAGTTATACAACGTATTGAATCGCTATATGATGATAAAACAAGATATGCACAACAGCGCTTAGTGGAGTTACTACGTCCTAATCACCCAGCCTCAATTGGTGCAAACGGAACAATTGATGACGTCACTGCAATTACAACCGATTCATTAGTTGATGCATATAAGAAAATGCTCGAAGAAGATGAATTAGATATATATGTTGTAGGTGATGTAGATGTTGAAGAAATGACATCAAAACTGAAGTCAGCATTTCCATTTACAGCTCGACAATTAAAACAAAAAGATCTTCATAAAGATGTTGAACATCCGACTGTAGATAAGAATGTGGTCAATGAATATCAAGAAATGAAGCAAGGAAAACTACACATTGGTTATGAAACAAATGTGACGTTTACTCATCCGGATTTCCCGAAAATGCAAATAACAAACGGTATTTTTGGCGGATATCCTCATGCGAAATTATTTTTGAATGTTCGTGAAAAGGAAAGCATGGCTTATTATGTGTCAAGTTCGTTCTCTTCAGCCTATGGTCTTCTATTTGTATTAGCAGGAATTGACGCAAACAAACAGGAAAAAGCGGTTCGGTTAATTGATGAACAATTAGAGGCAATGAAAAACGGTGAAATTACGGAAAATGAAATTGATCAAACAGTTGCTATGCTTAAGAATCAGTTGAAAGAAGCGCTTGATTCTGCAAGAGGTCAAATCGAGATTTTTGATCAGTATAAAGATTTGGGAGAAGAATTCACAGTAGATTCTTGGGTAGCTAAATGGGAGACCGTTACAAAAGATGATATTCAAGAGATGGCGAAGTCAATCAATAAAAAACTCGTTTATTTCTTGTCTGGTAAGGAGGAAATGTCACATGAAGGAGCTTCACTTTAAACAATTAGACGAAAAACTGTACCATGAAAAAATGGATAATGGCTTGGACGTATATATTTTACCGAAAAAAGGGTTCTCTAAAACGTTTGTTACGTTTACAACGAAGTATGGTTCAATTGACAATACGTTTGTTCCTCTTGGAGATTCTGAAGAAATCACCGTACCTGATGGAATTGCACATTTCCTTGAGCATAAAATGTTCGAAAAAGAAGATGGCGACGTATTTCAAAAGTTTAGTGGCTACGGTGCATCCGCTAATGCGTTTACTTCATTTACGCGTACGGCTTATTTATTTTCTGCAACGGATCATTTATATGAGAATACAGAAACTTTATTAAATTTCGTGCAAGAACCTTATTTTACTCAAGCTACAGTCGAAAAAGAAAAAGGGATCATTGGACAAGAAATCACGATGTATGATGATCAACCTGATTGGCGTTTATATTTTGGAACAATTGAAAATATGTACAAAGATCATCCAGTGAAGATTGATATTGCAGGTACGATTGAATCAATTGATGACATTACTGCAGAACATTTGTATACATGTTACGAAACATTTTACCATCCATCAAACATGTTGTTATTTGTAGTTGGTGCAGTAAATCCAGAAGATATGATGACATATATACGAGAACATCAAAATAAAAAAGAATTTGCAGCTTCTCAACCTATTAAGCGTTCATTCCCAAAAGAACCGTTAGAAGTCGCAAAACAAGAAAATAAACTGTACATGGACGTTCAAAAGCCAAAAGTATATGTAGGTTTGAAAGCGAAAGAAACATCTGTACAAGGCGACGCCATGATGAAACATGAAATGGGAATTCAACTAGCTTTAGAATTGATTTTTGGTCGTTCTTCAGATTTCTATGTAGAAGCCTATGAAAAGGGCTGGATAGATGAATCATATGCTTTTGATTTTACACTCGAAAAAGGATATGGATTTGCTATTATTGGTTCTGATACAGCTAAACCAAAGGAATTAGTAGAAGCAATTAAAAAAGAATTGAAAAAAGTAGAAGAAAAATGGCCATTTGGTCAAGCAGATTTAGATCGTGTTCGTAAGAAAAAAATTGGTTATTTCCTAAGAGCTTTAAATTCTGTTGAATTTATTGCAAATCAATTTACGCGCTATGCTTTTAATGATATGGATTTATTCGATGCAGTACCTGCATTAGAAAAAATCACTGTTGTCGATTTGCAAGAAGCTTTTACTTCTATTCAAGGTGAAGAGCAGCAGACAGTCTTTTCCGTTCTTCCTAAGAAAGAACAACAAACATCATGAAGAAATTCGCCTGTATTTTTGGGGCATCAGGTGAAATAGGGCAGGCTATAGCCCTAGAGATGTCCAAACAGGGCTGGAGTTTATATTTACATTTCCATGAAAATAAACAAGCGATGGAAAACTTGCAGAAGAATCTACAAGAACTTTATCCAAACCAAGATCATTATATTATTCAGGCCAATCTTGGGGATTTAAATTCAGTAAATAATATATTCGCACAGCTTTTTGAAGTTCAAGCAATTGTATTTGCTTCCGGGCAAGCGCTTTATCAATTGCTTGAAGATACCTCCTCACAAGACATGGAATTAGTTTGGCGAACCCATGTCCAGTCACCCATGTCAATCATAGGTCAGTTAGCCCCTAAATTAAGGCGGTTTACTAAATCCTATATTGTCATTATAGGATCGATTTGGGGTGAGACTGGTGCTGCTGGAGAGACAGTCTATTCAGCTGTTAAAGGTGCGCAACATGCATTTGTAAAAGCATATGCAAAAGAAGCCGGATCTTCTGGAGTACGTGTTAATGCAATTGCGCCTGGCTTTATTGACACGAAAATGAATAGGTCGTTGGATGATGAAGAAAGACAGGTCATTGAAAATGACATACCGCTAAATCAAATTGGAAAACCGCAGGACGTGGCAAATCTTGTATCTTTTTTAACAAGTGGAAATGGAGATTATATTACGGGGCAAGTGTTACGAGTTAATGGTGGTTGGTACATATAAATTCTCTTTTTTGCACATACTGATTGTGAAAAGGAGGAATAAACATGGCCTTACTTGAAAATTGGCAAAAATGGACAAACTTTTTAGGTACCAACGTAATGAACGCCGAAGCTACTGGAATGTCGAAAAAAGCTATCCAGTCTACAGCTTATGAAATCGGTGATTATTTGGCTAAAAATGTGGATCCGAAAAATGAACAAGAGCGTGTTCTTTCTGATTTGTGGTCAGTTGCGTCAGAAGATGAACAACATGCGCTTGCAAACATGGTCGTAAAATTAGTGCAGCAGAAAAAAGTGCAGTAAAAGAAAAGAAGGACATTGTTCCTTCTTTTCTTTTTTCCTTTTCTTACGTACATAAATCAGATATGATAGAACCTAGAGCATTTGAAAGCGTCATTCATAACAGTGACGACTTTAAAGTCTTTTCAGATTAAAGGCTTGCTCTGTTAAAAAGATAGACAGAAAGGTCGTTACATTATGCGCGAATGGTATTTTGAATACGAAATACAAAAAAACCGACCAGGATTACTCGGAGACATTGCTTCATTACTCGGTATGCTTCGGGTGAATATCGTTACAATTAACGGTGTGGACCAGGGAAGACGAGGGATGTTACTTCGTGCAGAAAATGATGAGCAAATTGAACGTTTTGAACTAATTGTTTCTACAATGGATACTATTCGTGTAACTAAATTCCGCGAACCTAAATTACGTGATATTTTAGCAGTTAGACACGGACGATACATACAAAGAGATGTCGATGATCGCAAAACCTTCCGTTTTGCTAGGGATGAACTTGGTCTTCTCGTTGATTTTATGGCAGAATTGTTTAAACAAGAAGGACACAAGTTAATAGGGATTCGTGGGATGCCTCGTGTAGGAAAAACAGAATCTGTTGTTGCAGCTAGTGTCAGTGCGAATAAAAAATGGGTATTTTTATCTTCGACCATGATTAAACAAACAGTAAGAAGCCGATTAGCAGGGGACGAATTTAGCGATAATAATATTTTTATTTTAGATGGAATTGTTACAAAACAATCAACAGATGAACGACATTTACAATTAGTTCGTGAAATGATGCGTCTTCCTTCAATTAAGGTCGTAGAACATCCAGACATGTTCATACAACAATCGGATTACACAATTGAAGACTTTGACTACATTATTGAACTAAGACATGACCCAGATGAAGTTATAACGTATGAAATGATGGAGAAAAACCAGATGATGTCTGAAAGAGGTAATTTTGAAGGCTTCGGTGGTTTTAATTTTTAACAGGCAGGTGTTTTAGTTGACTGAATTATCAACTCGTCTGAAAGAGGCGAGAACGGCAAAAGGATATAGTTTAGACGACTTACAAGAAATCACGAAAATTCAAAAACGTTATCTGGCCGGTATCGAAGAGGGCAACTACAGCATGATGCCTGGTCCGTTTTATGTTCGTGCATTTATTAAGCAATACGCTGACGCAGTAGGTTTAGATTCAGATGAATTGCTAGAGTCATATAAACAAGAAGTTCCTTCTTCTACCACGGAAGAAGTACGACAAAGTATTACAACAACTCCTTCAAGACGTAGATCTTTATCTAAATCTTCGAGCAGTTTAAGCGATATTTTCCCAATGATCTTGGTGGGATTATTTATCATTATTGGTATCGTAATTTTTTGGGTCTTCTATCAAAATTTAGCGAAGAACGAAGAGCCAGCTGCAACAGAAACTGAACAACCATTGTCATTAGAAGAACCTGAAACAAAAGGTGAGACTACTTCTCCAGACGATACTGAAAAAGAAGAACCAGTTGTTGAAGAAGAACCAGTCGAAGAAGAACCTGTCGAAGAAGAACCAACGCAGACGATTGAAATGGGTACAATAGAAGGTGAAACAACGAATTATACCCTGTCGGGAACAGAGACATTTTCAGTGAAAATTGTTGCTCGTGGAAACGCTTGGGTTGGCGTGAAAAATGAATTAGGTGCAGATTTGCTGGATGATAATTTAAAAGCTGGCGAAACGATTAACCTTGATTTAAGTGAAGTAAAATCGGCTCGTATTCGAGTTGGTTCAGCATCGCAAATTGATGTGTTTGTAAATGATGAAAAAGTGGAGTATGGAACTCCACCAACAGAAAGAGTTACTCAAAATATGCTGATTCAATTTACTAAACCGCAATAGTCATCTCTAACAAGATGGCTATTTTCTTTGAATCGAAAGGAGAAAAATAATGAATATACCAAATCAAATTACAGTTTCACGAATTATTATGATTCCAGTATTTGTCGTTTTTATGCTTGTTGATTTTGGTTGGGAAGAGGTTTCTTTCTTAGGAGCTACTTTACCGATCGAACACGTGATAGGTGCAATTATCTTTATTTTTGCAGCTGTTACTGACTTTATCGATGGTTATTATGCACGGAAACATAACTTAGTTACCAACATGGGGAAGTTTTTAGATCCACTTGCTGATAAATTATTAGTTTCTGCTGCTCTTATTATTTTAGTTGATCTAGAGTTTGCGCCTACATGGGTAGTCATTTTAATTATTAGTCGTGAATTTGCAGTGACTGGACTTCGTTTAATTTTAGCTGACGAAGGAGAAGTTGTTGCCGCGAAGCAACTTGGGAAAATTAAAATGTGGACGCAAATTGTCGCGATTTCTGCTTTGTTACTACATAATATCTTTTTTGAAATGTTCAACATTCCATTCGCTACAATTATGTTGTATGTGTCGTTGTTCTTTACAGTCTGGTCTGGCTGGGATTATTTCTATGCGAACCGACGTGTTTTACTTGATTCAAAATAGGGGTGTAATTGGATATGAATGCTGAAATTATTGCTGTAGGATCCGAACTATTATTAGGTCAAATCACCAACACAAATGCTCGCTATATATCAAATCAGTTAGCTGAACTTGGTGTAAATGTGTATTATCACACTGTAGTCGGTGATAATGCAGAGCGATTAAGACAGTCCATCGAGCTAGCTGAGTCCCGAGCAGACTTAATTATCTTCTCGGGCGGTCTTGGACCAACAAAAGACGATTTGACGAAAGAAACGATTGCAAGACATTTAGGTACCGAACTTGTTATGGACGAAACGGCAATGTTGTCAATTGAAGCATTTTTCCTGCGTGTGAATCGTCCGATGACTGAGAATAACAAAAAACAAGCACTCGTATTAAATGGTTGTAAAGTATTAGAGAATAAAAATGGTATGGCTCCAGGTATGTTGTATTCACATGGGAAACATACGTATATTCTTCTTCCAGGTCCACCGAAAGAAATGGAACCGATGTTTCAATTTGAAGCAAAACCATTATTAGCAAGTTTATTGAATCATGGCGAAATAATCGTTTCTCAAGTTTTGCGTTTCTATGGCATTGGCGAAGCTGAACTTGAAACACGAATCATGGATTTATTAGAAACACAAACTAACCCTACGATTGCTCCTCTTGCTTCTGATGGCGAAGTCACTTTACGTGTTACAGCTAAAACGTCAAGCGAAGAAGAAGCTTGGAGATTAATAAATGAAACACAACAACTTTTGCTTTCTCGTGTAGGGGATTACTTATATGGGTATAACGATGATTCTCTTGCTTCAAGTACAACGAAATTATTAATAGAGCAAGGCTTAACTATTTCAGTAGCAGAAAGTTTAACGGCTGGCTTGTTCCAATCAGAATTAGCTGCTATTGCTGGGGTTGGGTCAACCTTATTAGGTGGCATGGTTACTTATGCGGTAGATTCCAAAGTGAACCAACTTGGCGTATCAAGAGAAATTATTGAGCAATATGGTGTTGTTAGTGAAGAATGTGCAACTGCAATGGCCACACAAGTGAAAACAATGTTTAAATCGGATATTGGGGTAGCCTTAACTGGTGTTGCAGGCCCACTTGAACTTGAAAATAAACCAGCTGGAACAGTTTGGATTGCAATTATTCTTCCAAACGATGAAGTGGTTACTCATGAATTGCATTTAAGTGATATCAGAAATACCAATCGATTAAGAGCTGTAAAACGTACTCTTCATTATTTAATTCAATTGTTATCTCCTAATAAAAGTCTTTAGAATAAGTTTTTAAAATTAATTTTATCTTTAAATTTATAAGCAAAATTTAATTTTGAAGGCTATAAATAGCTTAAAGTAAAAATTTGGACCGTTTTTAAGGTCCGAATTTTTATTTTGCCCAAAAAATAAAGCGAATGAACGTTCGCTTTTTTCTTGTATATTTCTCATAAACCAAGTATAGTAGAGACAGAAGTTAAATTTGTGTTTGAAATTAGAGGAGGAACCATTCTTGAGCGATCGTAAAGCAGCGTTAGACATGGCGTTAAAACAAATTGAAAAACAATTTGGTAAAGGTTCAATTATGAAATTAGGCGAAAAAACGGATCGTGAAATTTTAACGACATCTAGTGGGTCACTTGCACTTGATGTAGCACTTGGTGTGGGTGGGTATCCACGTGGCCGTATTATTGAAATTTATGGACCAGAAAGTTCTGGTAAAACTACTGTTTCTCTTCATGCAATTGCAGAAGCACAAGCGGCAGGTGGTCAAGCTGCATTTATTGATGTTGAGCATGCATTAGATCCTGTATACGCTCAAAACTTAGGTGTAAATATTGATGAGTTATTATTGTCACAACCAGATACAGGGGAACAAGCATTAGAAATCGTAGAAGCACTTGTACGAAGTGGTGCTGTTGATATTATCGTTATTGACTCTGTAGCAGCTCTTGTGCCAAAAGCAGAGATTGAAGGAGAAATGGGCGATTCCCATATTGGTCTTCAAGCTAGACTAATGTCTCAAGCTCTACGTAAGTTATCAGGAGCAATTAGTAAATCGAAGACTACTGCTATTTTCATTAACCAAATTCGTGAAAAAGTAGGCGTTATGTTTGGTAACCCTGAAGTAACACCTGGTGGCCGTGCGTTGAAATTCTATAGTTCAGTTCGTTTAGAAGTTCGTCGTGCAGAAACGATTAAATCAGGTAATGAATTTATGGGAAATAAAACAAAAATTAAAATCGTTAAAAATAAAGTAGCTCCGCCTTTCCGTACTGCAGAAGTTGATATCATGTACGGATCAGGAATTTCACGTGAAGGTGAAATTGTCGATTTAGGTGTAGAAATGGATATCGTTAATAAGAGTGGTTCTTGGTATGCATATAATGATGATCGTCTTGGTCAAGGGCGTGAAAATGCAAAACAATTCCTTAAAGAGAACGATGCGACTCGTAATGAGATTGCTCAAAAGATTAGAGCTGCATACGGTATGATGGCAACTGCTTATACAATTGCCGCTCATGACGAGGAAGAAGAAGAAGAGTTTGAGTTATTGCTAGACAAATAACTTTAAAGTAATAGCCTGCCGAAAATCGGCAGGCTATTTTTCCTTTAGTAACACTTGTGTATCCTTGACAGAGTATTTTTACATCTATACAATTAAACTTGTATAATCTCTTAAATGAAAACCATTTGGCAGTATATTGGATCGTTTTATATATGAGCCACCTGAAAATGAAAATGAAAATTAAATAAGCAAGAGGAGGTGTTCAAATGTTGCCTGAAATTATCATCTCCGCTTTGCTTGGTCTTATCGTCGGTACCTTAGTTAGCTACTTTTTTATTAAAAATGTGAACGATTCAAAAGTGACTGGTGCGAAGCAGTCAGCTGTTCTCATCGTAGATGAGGCGAAGCGCGAAGCGGAAGCTCTTAAAAAAGAAGCATTACTGGAAGCAAAAGATGAAACTCACAAATTAAGATCTGAAGCAGAATCTGACATCCGTGAACGCCGAGCTGAACTGCAAAAACAGGAAAATCGGTACTTACAAAGAGAAGAAAACCTTGATCGTAAGGATGATGCTCTTAACAAAAGAGAAGCAGGTTTTGAGCGCAAAGAAGATGCTCTAACTGAGAGACAAAAGCATATCGAGCAGATGGAAAGCAAAGTGGCTGAATTAGTTGCCAAACAACAAACAGAACTAGAACGCATTTCTGCATTAACGCGTGAAGAAGCTAGAGGCGTTATTCTACACCAAGTAGAGAATGAATTAGCAACTGACATCGCAGTGATGACGAAAGAATCTGAAACACGTGCGAAAGAAGAGTCTGATAAAAAGGCTCGAGAAATCCTTTCATTAGCAATACAACGTTTTGCAGCAGATCATGTAGCTGAAACAACTGTATCAGTTGTTAACCTGCCAAATGATGAAATGAAAGGTCGCATCATTGGTCGTGAAGGCCGTAACATCCGTACGCTCGAAACATTGACTGGAATTGATTTAATTATCGATGATACTCCGGAAGCTGTTATTCTTTCAGGATTTGACCCAATTCGTCGTGAAACTGCTCGTTTGGCACTTGAAAAATTAGTCCAAGATGGCCGTATTCACCCAGCACGTATTGAAGAAATGGTTGAAAAGTCTAGACGCGAAGTCGATGAACAAATTCGTGAAATCGGTGAACAAACTACGTTTGATGTAGGTGTTCATAATTTACATCCAGATTTAATTAAAATCATGGGTCGTATGAGATATCGTACAAGCTATGGACAGAACGTACTGAAACATTCAAAAGAAGTCGCATTTTTAGCTGGTTTATTAGCAGCTGAACTTGGTGAAGATGTAACACTTGCCCGTCGCGCAGGATTACTACATGATATCGGGAAAGCTATTGACCACGAAGTGGAAGGTAGTCACGTTGAAATCGGTGTAGAACTTGCAACGAAGTACAAGGAACATCCAGTAGTTATTAACAGTATTGCTTCCCATCATGGTGATACAGAAGCAACGTCTGTCATTGCTGTTCTAGTTGCTGCAGCAGATGCATTATCAGCTGCTCGCCCTGGAGCACGTAGTGAAACTTTAGAAAATTACATTCGCCGTCTAGAGAAACTGGAAGAAATTTCAGAGTCTTACGATGGTGTTGAAAAATCATTTGCTATTCAAGCAGGTCGAGAAATTCGCATCATGGTTCGTCCAGAGCAAATCGATGATATTACTGCTCATCGTTTAGCACGTGACATCCGTAAACGAATCGAAGAAGAAATGGATTACCCGGGCCATATTAAAGTTACGGTAATTCGTGAAACACGCGCTGTTGAATACGCTAAATAAGTAAAAAAAGGGCTTCATTTTGAAGCCTTTTTTTATTTGAAACGAAAGAAGGAATGAAAATGAAAGTATTATTTATTGGAGACATTGTAGGATCAATGGGTCGCGATACATTAGAAGACTATTTACCAAGATTAAAAAGAAAATACCAACCAGATGTGGTTATTGCTAATGGAGAAAATGCAGCATCTGGACGTGGGATAACAAAAAAAATCTTTCAAGATTTGCTCTTTATGGGTGTTGACGTAGTTACGATGGGGAATCACACATGGGATCAAAAAGAAATTTTTGACTTTATTGATGATACCGATTATTTAATCCGACCAGCAAACTTTTCTGATGATGCACCAGGTAAAGGGATGACTAGCGTGACAAAAAATGGTCATACGCTATCAGTGATTAACTTACATGGTCGAACTTTCTTACCTCCTCACGATGATCCATTTAAAAAAGCAACGGAACTTGTAAAAGAAGCGAAGGAACTATCTCCATTAATTTTTGTTGATTTCCATGCAGAAGCAACGAGTGAAAAAATTGCAATGGGTTGGCATTTAGATGGAGAAGTATCTACTGTTGTAGGAACTCATACACATGTTCAAACGGCAGACGCACGCATATTCCCAGGCGGCACGGCTTACATTACAGACGTAGGTATGACAGGTCCTTACGATGGTGTACTCGGCATGAAAAAAGAAGACGTATTGTATCGTTTCAAAACAAATATGCCAGCTCGTTTTGAAGTGCCAAAATCAGGACGTTCCGTACTTAGCGGATTTTTTGTGGAACTAGACAATCAAACAGGAAAAGCTATTTCGTTTGAACGTATTTATATTAATGAAGATTATCCATTCAAAGGATAACGTCTTCTAACCCTCTTTGCACTTGCATATAGTGATTTATGGACAGATTAATTGTCCAACGGTCAGCAAGGACAAGGAGGAATCGTAGTGGAAACATTAAAAGTATCTTCAAAATCAAATCCAAATTCAGTGGCAGGTGCATTAGTGGCAGTTATCCGTGAAAAAGGGTATGCAGAGATGCAAGCAGTTGGAGCAGGAGCACTGAATCAAGCTGTAAAAGCAGTAGCAATAGCACGTGGCTTTGTCGCACCGAGTGGGTCAGATTTAATTTGTTCACCTGCATTTACAGATATCGTAATCTCTGGTGAAGACCGAACAGCTATTAAACTGTTAGTTGAAAAGCGTACACGAACTTAATTTGAAAAACCCAATCTCAAAAAAGATTGGGTTTTTTGTTGTTTCTGAACCAGTTTTTCAACTATGAAACGGACATATATATAATGAAACGCAATTGAATGGCGATAAATTTCTTTGGACATTTACAGTTTCTTTGTCGAAACATCGACAATTGAAGTGAGTACCTTGTATGAATGACTAGGGTGTCAGTATAATAGAGAAATAATGTTTTCGTCTAATGTGATTAACTTGATGAAAGGGGTTTTCAAATGAATGAAGAACAACGCATACATACCTCGCAAGTTACAGAAGTAAAGAATAAAACTGAAAAAGATTATAGTCAATATTTCCAATCAGTTTATGTTCAGCCCTCTTTAAAAGAAGCAAAAAAACGTGGAAAAGAAGATATCGCGTATCATAAAGATTTTGCCATTAATCTTGAATTTTTAGGTATGGGAGCCGGTCGTAAGTTTTTTATTCGAACATTCGGATGTCAAATGAATGAGCATGATACAGAAGTGATGGCTGGTATTTTCTTGAATTTAGGCTACACGTCTACAGACAATGTTCAAGAAGCTAATGTCATTTTGCTAAACACATGTGCAATCCGTGAGAATGCTGAAAACAAAGTATTTGGCGAACTGGGACACTATAAAAAAATTAAGCGTGACAATCCAGATGTACTAATTGGCGTCTGTGGATGTATGTCCCAAGAGGAATCTGTTGTCAATAAAATATTAAAAACTTATAATCAAGTCGATATGATTTTTGGTACGCACAATATTCACCGATTGCCGAACATCTTAAATGAAGCATATCTTTCAAAAGAGATGGTTATTGAAGTGTGGTCAAAAGAAGGCGATGTCATTGAAAGCTTACCAAAAGTTCGTCGTGGTACAATAAAAGCATGGGTCAATATTATGTATGGTTGTGATAAGTTCTGTACGTACTGTATCGTTCCATATACACGTGGAAAAGAGCGCAGTCGCAGACCAGAAGATATCATTCAAGAAATAAGACAGTTAGCGGCTCAAGGATACAAAGAAGTCACATTGCTAGGACAAAATGTAAATGCGTACGGCAAAGACTTTGATGATATTACTTACCGTCTCGGAGATTTAATGAATGATCTTCGTCAAGTTGATTTGCCTCGTATTCGCTTTACGACTAGTCATCCTCGAGATTTTGATGATTATTTAATCGAAGTTCTTGCAAAACGAGGGAATTTAGTAGAACATATTCATTTACCTGTTCAATCAGGGTCATCAAGCATGTTAAAGTTAATGGCTCGTAAATATAGTCGTGAACAATATTTAGAGTTAGTTCGTAAAATCAAAGTTGCTTTACCTGATGCATCCTTAACGACTGATATCATTGTCGGCTTCCCAAATGAAACGGACGAGCAGTTCGAAGAAACCATGTCTTTATATAAAGAGGTTGAATTCGAACACGCGTTTACGTACATTTATTCACCACGTGATGGTACACCCGCTGCTAAAATGGAAGACAATGTGCCGATGGAAGTGAAAAAAATGCGATTACAACGGTTGAATAACCTTGTTAACGAGTTATCTGCAAAAGCCATGAGTAATTATGATGGCCAAATTGTTGAAGTTTTAGTAGAAGGTGAAAGCAAGAGAAATCCAGAGGTACTAGCTGGTTATTCTAGAACAAGTAAGCTTGTGAATTTTGTCGGTGGAAATGACATTATTGGCAAACTAGTACGAGTAAAAATAACAAAAACAAAAACATGGTCATTAGAAGGCGAATTAGTTGAAGTCGTTTCCGGCCAAGAAGTGGGTGTCTCATGACAACGAAATATACAAAAGAAGATATAATTACTAAAGCAAAAGAAATCGCAGAAATGATTGCGCAAACAGAAGAAGTTGATTTCTTCAAACGTGCAGAAGCACAAATTAACGAAAATCAAAAAATCCGCGAAAAAATTGCTAGTCTAAAAAGTCTTCAAAAACAAGCGGTTAATTTCCAACAATACGGAAAAGAAAAAGCGTTAGCATTAATCGAAGGTAAAATCGAGAAAATTGAAGCAGAAATCGATGATCTTCCAATCGTTCAAGAGTTTAAACAATCACAAGGTGATGTTAACGACTTATTACAAATTGTCGCAAACACCATTTCAAATAACGTAACAAACCAAATTATTGAATCAACAGAAGGTGATGTACTGCGCGGAGAAACTGGTTCACGAGTACAAAATAATAAGCCAGGTAGTTGTTCATAAAACCATAAAAAACTGTTTCCTTTTAATTGAGGAAACAGTTTTTTTCATTGTGCCAGGTTGACGAAGTGAGGTTGCAGGTTGACGAAGTGGGGCTCCAGGTTAACGAAGTGCCACTCCAGGTTGTACAAAATCCCAAAAATCTTTTCTATCGAAGTCAAAATCCGACTCTTTGGACTCAAAACCAATATAGCGCTGAAACACCTTGAAACCAGTTTCATCTATAAGAATAGGTTATCGACCCACCAAGACTCTTTAGAACCTTTAGAATCCCTCCAAGGGGTCTAGGAATGGAGTAAAAACTATCCAATACCTAAAAGAATCGTATTTCTTAAAATCACTGAAAAACAAAAACATAGCTTTAAACTTTTATGTTCACCTAATGGGCACACCCTGCATATCATGAAAAAGAATCGAACGAAGGAGGATGGCTTTGAAATATGTCCGTCAAATCGTAACGAAAGCAGTCGTGGCGAAAGGTAAAAAGAGAGCGGAAGTTTGTGAAACATTACGTCCACCAAATAACCCTTCTAGCATATTAGGGTGTTGGGTTATTAATCACAGTCACCAGGCGAAAAAGCAGGGTAAATTTGTTGAAGTGACAGGGAAGTATGAAATTAACGTTTGGTATGCACATCACGATCACTCCAAAACATCTGTTTTTTCTGAATCAGTCCCTTACAAAGAACGCATCAAGCTGCATTACCGTGATGAAGACGTGCATGGAGCGGAAGATGTGCATGTGCGTGTAGTTCAACAACCAAATTGTACAGAAGCTATTATTACACCTGATGGTGAACTATTTAAAGTAACTGTAGAACGAGAATTACATGCAGAAGTTGTAGGCGAAACAACAGTAGTTATTCAAGTTCAACCGCAAGACGTTGAAGAAGAATGGTCTTATAGAGACGAAAGTTCATCATCTACATCAAAATTTGACGAATCTAGTTCGTCGTCATCATCATCTTCTTAAGCCGGGATAGGAAATCCGGCTTTTTTTTTCTGTTATTTTGTTATAATGGAAGAATCGCTAGTAATCGAAAGAGGTTTTGACATGACCACCTATACACCTATGATTCAACAATACTTACAGGTAAAGTCTGAGTATACAGATGCTTTTCTATTTTTCCGCTTAGGAGATTTCTATGAACTGTTTTTTGAAGATGCTATTCGTGCATCGCAAATCCTTGAAATCACGTTAACCAGCCGTGATGGGGGTAGCAAAGATCGAATCCCTATGTGTGGGGTGCCTCACCATGCCGCACAAAATTACATAGAGACGCTTATTCAAAAAGGATATCGCGTCGCTATTTGCGAGCAAACAGAAGACCCAAAACAAGCAAAAGGTGTCGTGAGACGTGAAGTGGTTCGCTTAATCACACCTGGTACGATTATTGAAGGCAAGAATATGGATGGAAAAAGCAATAACTTTATTGCAGCTGCTGAAGAAATTGCTGAAAATCGTTATGCCTATGCCTTTTTAGATTTATCGACGGGTGAAGGTGCAAGCGCTATTGTGACAGGATCAGAAAAAAATCTGATTCAAGAATTACAAACCTTATCAATTCGTGAACTCGTCGTTCCAGAACAATTATTTGTCCTATTGTCGGATTTAGCTGAAGCAAATTCGATTTTATTATCAATTGAAGAGACAGCGATTGAATCCCTTATGGACGAATCGTTTATTGAGCAAATTCCGCAGGACGTTCACGGAGTATGTCACCGCTTAATGAATTATTTGCATCGCACACAAAAACGGTCTCTTGATCACATTCAAGCATTCCAATACCAAGAGCGAGAAGAATTATTAACGATTGATTTTCATTCAAAACGAAATTTAGAGTTGGTTCAATCACTTCGTGGTGGAGATCAAAAAGGATCATTATATTGGTTGCTGGATGAAACAATGACCTCTATGGGGGGAAGAAAGTTAAAACAGTGGCTACACCAACCCTTGGCTAATCGAGTGAAAATTGAAGAACGCCTTGAAATTGTTACTGAAATGCTCGAAGCTTATTTTGTTCGTGCTGATATTAGAGAAAGCTTGAAAGAAGTGTATGACTTAGAACGATTAATTGGACGCATTTCTTTTGGCACTGCCAGTGGTCGCGATTTAAGTCAATTGAGACAATCACTTCTTCAAATACCACTTATTAAAGAACAATTGAAAGAAAGCACGAAGCCCGCATTGATAAAAGCTGCGCAGCAATTAGATGAATGTGTAGAACTTCTAACTTTATTAAAAGAGGCAATCTCGGACCATCCACCGCTATCTGTTAAAGAAGGCGATATCATTAGAGATGGTTTTAATGAACGCTTGGATGAACTTCGTTATGCAAAGAAAAACGGCAAAGACTGGATTGCCGCTCTTGAGCTAAAAGAAAGAGAGCGAACTGGGATTAAAGGGCTCAAAATCGGATATAATCGGATATTTGGATACTTTATCGAGATTACTAAGTCAAATATTCATTTAGCTGATTTGACACGCTACGAACGAAAGCAGACCTTAGCCAATGCTGAACGTTATATTACAGATGAGTTAAAAGAAAAGGAATCATTAATTTTAACTGCAGAAGAAGAAAGTTTAGCTTTAGAGTATTCACTTTTTGTAGATATTCGTGAGCAAGTAAAACAATATATTCCACAAGTTCAGCAATTGGCCGCAAAAGTAAGTGAACTGGATGTGTATTCGAGTTTCGCTGAAGTATCAGACCATTACCGCTTAACAAAACCAACGTTCCATGATGGCTTGGAATTAAACATAGTTAACGGTCGTCATCCTGTCGTTGAAAAAATGATGAACAAACAACATTATGTACCCAATGACTGTGCACTTACGGCTAAAGAAAATATGTTATTAATTACTGGCCCAAATATGTCTGGTAAGAGCACGTATATGCGACAAGTTGCCATTACCGTTATAATGGGTCAAATGGGATGCTATGTGCCCGCAGAAGAGGCTCTGTTGCCTATTACAGATCAAATTTTTACTCGCATAGGAGCAGCGGACGATTTAGCAGCGGGACAAAGTACATTTATGGTTGAAATGCTTGAGTCTACTTACGCAATCACTCACGCAACAGAAAGAAGTTTATTATTGTTTGATGAAATTGGTCGAGGCACATCCACATATGATGGAATGGCACTTGCACAAGCGATGATGGAGTATATTCATACAGAAATTCGTGCTAATACTTTGTTCTCAACACATTATCATGAATTGACTCAGCTAGAACAGCAATTAGATAAATTGCGAAATGTTCATGTAGCCGCTGTAGAACAAAGTGGAAAAGTCGTCTTTTTACATAAAGTGAAAAGTGGACCTGCGGATAAGAGTTACGGTATACATGTGGCAGAACTTGCGCAACTACCTGAACCAATACTTGCTCGAGCTCGAGATATTTTGGAAGAACTTGAGTCAGTGAAAGAACAGGAAAACAACGATCATTCGACCACAGTTAACGAACAACTAACGTTCTTCCAAGAATCTAAGGAAGAATCCGAGAAAATAGCAAAAGAACCTGCGCAGGACGATTTATTATCTTCTATTAGAGATATAGATATATCTGGGACCACACCGATGAAAGCACTTCAGTTTTTATATGAACTACAGCAAAAAATCGGTAAATAAGCTTGTGTGAAAGGAGTAGATTCTATGGGATATATTCGTTTAATGGACGAACCCTTATCGAATAAAATCGCTGCGGGTGAAGTTGTAGAACGACCTGCTTCTGTCGTTAAAGAGCTTGTGGAAAATGCGATTGACGCCGGCAGTACTTCAATTGATATATATCTAGAAGAAGCTGGCTTACAAACCATCCAAATCACCGACAATGGGAGCGGGATGGATGAAGAAGATGCGATTTTATCTTTTTCAAGACACGCGACAAGTAAAATTGCCAATGAACATGATCTTTTCCGTATCCGAACACTTGGTTTTCGGGGAGAAGCACTTGCCAGTATTGCATCGGTATCTAAAGTGGCATTATGGACTTCTGATGGTTCAACTACTGGGACAAGTATTGAAATTGAAGGCAGTCATGTAAAAAAACAACAAGCCGGTGCACTTCGAAAAGGGACAGATATCAAAGTTTCCCAACTGTTTTTCAATACACCAGCTCGATTGAAATATATGAAAACCATTCAAACAGAACTAGGACATATTATCGATTTAATTAATCGATTGGCACTTTGTTATCCATCAATTGCATTTAAATTAAGACACGGTGACCAAGTGTTGCTTCATACGAATGGCCGTGGAGATTTACAACAAGTAATCGCGGCTATCTATGGAATGGCAATTGCCAAAAAAATGATTCCGTTTGAAGGCGAATCATCTGATTATCGTATTCACGGGTATGCGTCCCTACCAGAAATCACACGTGCATCTAAAAATTATCTGACGCTTTTTGTAAATGGCCGTTGGGTTAAGCATTACAGTGTTCAACAATCAATTGTCAATGCGTACCATACATTCTTACCCATTGAACGGTACCCACTCGTCATCATGAATATCGTTGGGGATCCTTATTTGACTGATGTCAACGTGCATCCATCTAAACAACATATTCGATTAAGTAAAGAAAAAGAGTTGCAACAATTGGTTGAAGATACGATTCGAAGTAGTATTCGTTCAGTAATGAGAGCACCAGAAATTGCTGAAAAACCTAAAAAAGCAGCTGTTTCAAGTGAACAAATGGATTTGTGGAAGTCAAAACCGGTCCAACCAACACATACGGAAAATCGATCGATGCATACATTTAATAAACCACCTGAACCATTAATGGTAAAAGAACCGGAAGAACATCAAGAACCATTAGTTCCTCCTATTGAAAACATGCAAGCCGTTTCTTCAAAAGAGCCATTCCCAGAACTTGATATCGTTGGTCAAATTCACGGTACGTATATCGTTGCTCAAAGTGTAGATGGATTTTATTTAATCGATCAGCATGCGGCACAAGAGCGAATTAAGTATGAGTTTTTCCGTGACAAAGTTGGTGAGGTTGAAGCGGGGGAGAGACAGTCTTTGCTCATTCCTTTATCGATGCATTATTCAGCAGATGAAGCATTACGTTTAAAAGAACATGCTGATCAACTTGAAGAAGTCGGAGTATCACTTGAAGAATTTGGACCTACAACTTTCATTGTTAGGGATCATCCAGTATGGTTTCCAAAAGGATTTGAAGAAGAAATAGTCAAAGAATTAGTAGAACAAGTATTGACTAATCGAAAAGCGGACGTGAAGAAGTTACGAGAAGATGCAGCCATAATGATGAGTTGTAAACGGTCGATTAAAGCCAATCATTATTTAACAAAAGATGATATGACGAAGCTCTTATTTGACTTAAGACAAGCCGAACATCCATTTACATGTCCACACGGAAGACCTGTGATTGTTCATTTCTCCATATATGAGATTGAAAAGATGTTTAAACGGGTTATGTAACTTTTTTTACGATAGCATGAAGTTTTGAATCAAAAAATCTGCAAAACGTAGGTTTTTAATCAAAGAAATAACCAATCGAATATCACTCTAAAAGCACTGTGAACTTGTTAACGGGTTCTCTTGTGGGGTGCAAAAACTTAAAACAAAACACAAAAGGACTATCAATTCGCAATCAAATTGGTAGTCCCTGTTTTATTAGAAGATATGAAATCAGTTTGCAGCCTATTCGGTATGGGTCGAGGACGATGCGATTACAATTAGAACACATATCGGTCAATTGGAACCGAACTTTCGTTATGATGGACGATATGTTGGTATTTATGAACCGAATAACCAAGTTGCGATATCGAAAGTTTCGCCAAATGGTTAAAAGATGGTCTTGCAACTATATTTGTCAGATAGGCTGATTGATTTGTCCCTGGCATTCTCGCTTGATTCAGCGCATGAATCATTTGTTCAGCTGTCATTATTCCTAATCCATGCCCAAAAAACGTACCATCTCCTAGAACAACAGCATTTTCTCCTCTCCAATAAGGGGTTTGTGGATGGAAGTCCGGATTTTCAAAATAGACGACATCTCCAGGCAGAAAATGGGTTGTGTAAGTTACATTTTTTCCAAGGTCAGGATCAGCATGCCAGCCGTATAAATACATGTTTTGAAAGAATTGATTAAATAAGGATTCGCCTAAAACGTTTAGGACCGCATGGTAATAAATAATAACCTTTGCAGTTGCGCATTCAAACGCATATTGTGAACTGTTCATGTAGATATCCTGAATCGCGTCTGATGGTTTTACTCCATGCCGCAGCAAAAACCCTCCGGTATTCGTCAAATGCCAGTATTGAGGATTACAACGAGAATTTAAAAACCTTTCAAACCGCACATTGCTTTGATTCATAGCTCTTGCACTTAATATGATATTTTTTCGTAACTTAAGCTCAAAAGATAATTCACCTATGAATTGATACGAGTAAACGACTGTATCTTCAATCATCCGTTGAATAATCATGCGTTCAATACTACCAGACGACCACATGTCACCTTGTTGAAAGGGCATCCCCGATAGATGAATCATAATAAACCTCTTTCCAATTTACATTCTTACCTAGCATATTCAAAAATCATTTTAATGTGTAGCTATCACAAAAAATAGGTAGAAGTTAGGTAAAAAGCAAGTGAATTTAACAAGTGAGAAGAATGAGAACAATAGAAACCATTATTTGCATCATAAAAAGTATTACTGCATTAGTAATTCTTTCCTTCAACAAAACAAATGTTCACGGGAAATAGTTGAATTAGAAAAGAGTCAATATTTATGTTTAATATTGATGTTCTTCAACTACGAGATTGGTTATTGATCGATGGACATTAAATATAGTTCTCAACGAAATGCTTTACTTCGAATTGGTAAATTATGTGTTTTGATAGAAAATTGCTAGTATAGGGGATAAAAAATATGTGGAAGAAAATATCTCTAATTGCACTTTGCACAGTAATATTTTCTTTTAGTTGGTTATATATAGATCTAAAAAAAAACGAAGCTACTGCATTTAATTTTGCAAAAGAATATGTCATAAACCAATATGATGAGAATGGAAATCTCACTAATGGTGGCACAAGATATGATGTTGGTCGCGGAAACTATTCTGTAATCGTGCAGAATGATAATAATAAGAAATACTATTTAGAAGTAAAACTAAGTAATGACTTAGCTTTAGTTTCTGTTGAAGACGATACTTCCAATATAGGAAGCTCAACTGAATAATGAAGATTAATGAGATTTTAGTGATTTGTTACACAGTAGGGTAAGAGATATAAGTGAGACATCAGAAAGACTCGTATTGAATGGAGGACGAAGAAATACCTAAATCAGGTTGTATTGAATAACATTTATTTTAATATTGCGGAATAATAATGTAGAAATTGAAAAGGAATTAGAAGACGAACCTAAGAAGTAATACTACATTGATAATAAAAAAGCTTAATAGTTATTCAACTAAAGTACAGTTTGATTAATTGCGAGGGGATTTAAATAGTAGTTTATTTGTTATTTATTCCTTTATATATAATATTTATATGGCAATTCTTTAATCCAAAGAAAGCAATAGTAAGCGGACATGTAAATTTGCTTAGGATCTATTATCAACCTAAAGCTGCAATTGAAAGGCGGAGGCGGCACAACTCGATAGATGGAGTAGACGTTACTGAAAAAGAAATTAAACAGGCAAAAGTTAGTGCTGTTGCGGGTGTTATATTTGTAACATTAATTATTATTATAAGCCAAATAGCCATACATACATGATATACATACAAACAACTCGTGATTACCATTCGTTTATTCCACTTTCACGTATGGAACGGAAATCTACAACACTAAATAAAAAAAGAGAACTACCCTTAGTCATATTTTATGACGTTTAGGATAGCCCCTTTGATAAACTAAGTGTACTTATTCAATGTCTTCGAAGGACTAGCATAGGCTAATCAATCGTTGGCTTTTTCTTCGTTAAACCATAATGGATCATCATTTTCGACTTCTCCGTTATAGTTAATCAACACTTCTTCTCCAGCTTTAATATCTTTGTAAGCAAAGAAATCAAATGTATGATTATCAAAATTAATATCATACATCGCATTAGGTTGGTATGAATGATTAAATAACATACCATATCCTAAAACCAATGCCGTATGGTTGATGCCATACTCAAAAGCATAATCCGCTAAAAGCGTCTTCTCAACATGTTCATGTTGTTCATTTGGATAGGGGAGAACCGGTGCTTCATGAATAAGTTCACCTTTTTTGATATCTCGTTTTGCAAATACGCCACGATTTAATTCTCCGTCACTTAATGTAGATGTTTTTATTTCGATCATAAGGTTCACCTTCTCAATTCGTTTGTTAATTGTTTATTACTTGCAGGATGATATAGCATTTAAACCATCCAGCAAGTCACAAGTATAACATGTGGAATCTAAATCGTAATCCTACAAGGAAAACAGATGACCATATTCATTATTTTTTCGTTAAACCATTGAAAATTGTATCAATATTCCATTCCATCATTTTGATATACGTGTCGCCGTCTTCGCCTGGCTTACCAATTGAGTCAGTGAATACTTTACCGAATATCGGAACTCCAGTTTCAGCAGAGACCGTTTCCATACTACGAGGATCGATGCTCGTTTCAACAAATAATACAGGATCTTTTTTGGTTCTAATAAAATCAACTACTGATTTTACCTGTTCTGGAGATCCTTGGTTTTCTGAGTTGATTTCCCAAATATAAGCTGCTTCAAAATCATAAGCTTCTGAGAAATATTTAAAAGCACCTTCACTTGTAATTAATAGACGCTGTTCTTTTGGAATTTCGTTATAACGTGAAACTGATTCCTCATGAAGAGTTTCTAATTTATCAATGTATGCTTGAGCGTTCTTTTCATAGACATCTGCATGTTCAGGGTCAACTTTAATCAACCCATCTCTTGCATTTTCAGCATATTTAATTCCGTTGCGAATATCTAACCAGGCATGAGGATCTTCTTCAGATTCTTTCCCTTTAGTGGTCAAATATTTTGGTTCAACACCTTTACTCATTTGAAAAACGGGTGAATCTTTTTCGCCTTTGTTGGCAGTAAGTAATAGTTTTTCAAACCATGAGTTTCCTGCTTCTAAGTTTAGTCCGTTGTAGAAAACGGCATCCGCATCTGTTGTTAATTGAACATCTTTAGGAAGCGGGTCATATTCATGAGGATTAGATCCCACTGGAGCAAGCGTATGAATTTCAACACGATCTCCGCCGACATTTTTTACAATATCGTAAACAATTGAATAGGTAGCAATAACTTGAATTTTTTCATTTGGATCTTTTGTAGCATTTTCATCTTCTTTACCACACGCTGTAATAAGTAGGAGCAATAAGATGCTCATGATACCTGTAAAATATTTTATAGTTTTCATCTTTTTCCTCCAGATAATTATGATTGTGAATGCATTTCTCTTTTTCGTGCACTCTTAATTGAGCGCCATACCAAACCTTGTTTCGGTGAAAATAAAAACGCAAGAACAAATAAAGTTGTGGCCGCAAGTACAATGGTCGCACCTGATGCTAGGTTGTACGTATAACTAAAATACAATCCTAGAATGGATGACAATACACCAATCCCAGCTGATAAGTAAATCATGACCCAAAGTCGATCGGTTAATAAATACGCAGTGGAGGCTGGTGTAATGAGCATTGCTACTACTAGTATTATTCCTACTGTTTGTAATGAAGCCACTGTTACTAAAGTAAGTAGGGCCATTAAGAAGTAATGAATGACTTTTGTAGGTAAGCCATATGCTGCAGCCATTGTTGGATCAAACGAACTAACCAGTAATTCTTTATAAAAAACATAAATACTTACGAGAACAAAAATTCCGATGAGTAAAGTCGACCACATTTCAGATGGGCGAACGGCAAGCACATTTCCGAAAAGAATATGATACAAATCCGTGCTACTTTTCATAAACGTAATTAGAATAATTCCCGATGCAAATGCAGCAGTAAACATGATGCCGATCGACACGTCATTTTTAATACGACTATTTTGACTAATGAAACCAATACCTAGTGCTGTTATTAATCCAGTAAAAACGGCTCCAATAAAGAAGTTAATACCAAGCAAATAAGATAATGCAACACCAGGGAGCACCGCATGAGAAATTGCATCACCCATCAAGGCCATTCCTCGTAGAATAATAAAACAACCGATCACTCCACAAATGATTCCTACCATTATTGATGTCAATAAGGCTTTCTGCAAAAATTCGTAGTGGATGAGCGCTTCAATAAAATTCATCATACTTTCACCTCTTCACTAACCATTACAGGAAATTGATTTGTATAAGCTCTACTTAGTACTTGTGGTTGGAAGACCTCTTCGACATCTCCATGTTCAATTAACTCTTTGTTTAAAAGGATCAATTCATTAAAGTAATCACTAGCTTTACTTAAATCATGATGGACGACAACAACCGTTTTACCGCTGTCCCGTAGCTCTTTTAAAATGGAGATAATCTTCTCTTCGCTCGTGACATCGACGCCAACGAATGGTTCATCAAGAAAATACATTTCAGGTTTTTGTGCCAAAGCACGAGCAAGGAAGACCCTTTGTTGTTGACCACCTGATAGTTCCCCTATTTGACGATTAGAAAGATGCGCAATCCCAACTTTTTCTAAACATTCCATAGCTAATAACTTATGTTCTTTTTTCGGTCGTTTGAAGATTCCTAAGTTCGGATAAGTCCCAAGCAAAACTGTGTCCATAACCGTGATTGGGAAATCCCAATCAATATTGCTTCGTTGAGGAACGTAAGCAACTTTCGTTTTCATTTCTTTTATTGATTTCCCTAGTATTTCGACATTCCCGTTATCCTTTTTGATTAGGTTTAATAAAACCTTTAACAGAGTCGATTTACCAGCACCATTTGGTCCGATAATTCCGACCAAATTGCCTTCTTCTACTGTGAAACTTACATTCTTTAAAGCTTCAGTGCCGTTATACGATACATATAATTCGTTAACAGTAATGGCGGTTGTCATGAAATTTTCCTCCTTTATTAAGATGTCCAAGTGACATATTCTTTATATAAAAATAATTATTTCCTATTTGAAAAAAAGTTTCCTTAGAACAACTATATGCGGAAACCCTTCAGAAAGCAACTGAATAAGGAAAAATATATATAGAAAGTTGTGCTACCGTTTTTCAGATTTATACATGTTATTTTCCTTTTCAAGCGAGAGGGGTGTTTCATATACATTCCTTTAGGAAAAACAGTATAATTAGAGGAAATAATTTCATTCAAAACCAAGATTTTAAGAACGTAATTGGGGAGGTTGAGTATGGGACAATATATGTTGGCAATTGATCAGGGAACAACGAGTTCGAGAGCCATTCTTTTTAATAAGAAGGGAGAACTTGTACATACAGCACAAAAAGAATTTCAACAATATTTTCCGAAACCAGGATGGGTAGAACATAATGCCAATGAAATTTGGGGCTCTGTCCTGTCAGTTATAGCAGCAGTATTAACGGAAAGTGGCACTCAACCAACGGATATCCATGGGATTGGAATTACGAATCAACGTGAGACAACTGTTGTTTGGAACAAAAAAACGGGACGTCCGATTTACAATGCGATTGTGTGGCAATCAAGACAAACACAGGAAATTGTAGATGACTTAAAAGATGAAGATTTAGAAAAATGGTTTCAAGAAAAAACAGGATTACGTCTAGATCCGTATTTTTCAGGAACGAAAGTGAAATGGCTATTAAACAATGTTGAAGGTGCGAAAGAATTAGCGCAACAAGGGGATTTATTATTTGGAACCATTGATTCATGGTTAATATGGAAGTTGTCTGGTGACAAAGAACATACAACGGATTATTCGAATGCATCTCGAACATTATTGTTTAACATTCACGATTTAAAGTGGGACGAAGAAATTTGTAAGAAATTAGATATTCCTATTTCAATGTTACCCAAAGTGGCATCATCTTCTGAAGTTTATACAAAAACAGACCCGTCTGTTTTCTTTGGAGCTTCAGTACCAATTGCCGGAGTAGCAGGGGACCAACAAGCAGCCTTGTTTGGACAATGTTGTTTCGAAAAAGGAACCGCAAAGAATACATACGGCACTGGGTGCTTTATGTTATTGAATACAGGAGAAACAGCAGTTACTTCTGATAATGGTTTATTGACAACGATTGCATGGGGAATTGATGGTAAAGTGACGTATGCCTTGGAAGGTAGTGTATTTGTAGCCGGATCAGCGATTCAATGGTTAAGAGATGGTCTCCGCATGGTGAAAAATGCGTCAGATAGTGAAGCGTATGCCAAAAAAGTGGATTCTACTGAAGGTGTATATGTAGTCCCTGCTTTTGTTGGACTTGGAACCCCTTACTGGGATTCGGATGCTAGAGGTGCTATTTTTGGGTTAACGCGTGGAACTTCAAAAGAGCATTTCATTCGTGCCACACTTGAATCTCTCGCTTATCAAACAAAAGATGTGTTAGATGCGATGGAGCAGGATGCAGATATGAAAGTCGAAACACTTCGTGTAGATGGTGGTGCGGTAAATAATGAATTCCTTATGCAATTCCAAAGTGATTTGCTAGAATTAGAAGTTGAATTAGCCAACCTAAACGAATCAACTGCGTTAGGTGCTGCCTATTTAGCTGGCCTTGCTACAGGTTATTGGTCTGATTTAGAAGAAATCGAAAAAATGCGTAGCAGTAAAAAAACGTATTCACCGAAAATGGATAGAGAAAAAAGAGACGCACTTTACAGTGGTTGGCAAAAAGCAGTAGCTGCAACACGACTGTTTAAATAAAGGAGAGATACTTGATGCTATCAGCAATAGGACGCCCTAATAAAATCCAAACCCTTAATACCTACGAATTTGATTTACTAGTCATTGGTGGCGGAATTACTGGAGCGGGTATTGCTCTTGATGCCGTTACACGGGGATTATCCGTAGCTTTAGTTGAAATGCAAGACTTTGCAGCTGGTACATCAAGTCGTTCAACTAAGCTCGTGCACGGTGGATTGCGCTATTTGAAACAGTTTGAAGTAAAAATGGTTGCTGAAGTTGGCAAAGAGCGAGAAATCGTTTATGAAAATGCTGTTCATGTCACAGAGCCTGAATGGATGCTGTTGCCGTTTCATAAAGGGGGCACATTTGGACCGATATCAACGTCTGTTGGCCTTCGAGTGTATGACTTTTTAGCAGGTGTGAAACGGGATGAACGTCGACAAATGCTATCCACCGAGGAGACAAAAAGAAAAGAACCACTATTGAAAAAAGACGGACTTCGTGGTGCTGGTTACTATGTGGAATACCGAACAGACGATGCACGTTTAACGATAGAAGTTCTAAAAAAAGCGGCTGAAAAAGGTGTGATTTGCGTAAACTATGTGAAGGTGGAATCTTTCGTCTACAACCAAGGAAAAATAATTGGGGCTGAAGTTGTAGATCAGCTATCAGGACAACTCGCAACCATTCATGCAAAAAATATCGTGAATGCGACAGGTCCTTGGGTAGACGATGTACGAATTAAAGATTCAATTGATAATGGCAAACAACTAAGAATGACCAAAGGTGTCCATGTCGTTGTCGATCAATCTAATTTCCCGCTCAAGCAAGCAGTCTATTTTGATACTCAAGATGGTCGAATGGTGTTTGCAATACCACGAAATGGTAAGACGTATGTTGGGACAACGGACACTTTTTATGGAGATGATCCAAAAAATCCGATTGCTACAAGTGAAGATGTTGCCTACTTATTAAAAGCGATAACTTTTATGTTTCCTAGTATCCAACTATCACCACTTCAAGTGGAGTCGACATGGGCAGGTGTAAGACCACTAATTTTTGAAGAGGGAAAAGATCCTTCTGAGATTTCTCGTAAAGATGAAATCTGGGAATCTGCGAGTGGACTTGTGACAATAGCTGGTGGCAAATTAACAGGTTATCGTAAAATGGCTGAAATGGTCGTAGATCGTGTGTGTAAGAAATCCGATTCTTCTTTCGGACCTTCTGTTACGAAACACCTCCCGTTGTCCGGTGGAGCTGTAGGTGGGTCGAAAGGGTTCAAATCCTTTGTGGAAATGAAAGCTTTAGAAGGTCAACAATACGGTTTGTCATACGATGAATCACGACAACTAGCATCGTTTTATGGAACGAATGTCCATCATTTATTTGCTTATGCAAATGTTCTGAAGAATAATTCATATGGATTGCCTTTGCCTTTAGCAGCTAGACTTGCCTATGCAATCCAATTTGAAATGACCTGTACACCGGCAGACTTTTTTGTACGCCGAACAGGTGATTTATATTTCAACATGGATGAAGTGCATGCTTATAAAGAGCAAGTCTGTCAAATGATGAAAGCTCAACTTAGTTATTCCGAAAATCAAGTTGATTTCTATCGATTTGACTTAGATAAACAAGTGCAAGAAGCAACATCCTTCCGAAAGGAGAATGCTTAATGACCAAAAGTATACATTATGTCAAAATGTCAGATGGGTATGATATCTACACAGTTGTTTATAAACCGCCGAATTCACCAATAGGACATGTACATTTATTACACGGTATGGCTGAGCATATTGGTCGTTATGAAGAATTCGCGACACATCTGGTCAGCAAAGGATATGTAGTGTCAGGGCATGATCATCGTGGGCATGGGCATTCTGGTCAAAAACAAAATCAAGTAGGATTTTTTGGAGATACTGATGGCTTTGAACGAGTGACGGAAGATGTACGAGAAGTTTTGCAAGACGTTCGCAAGGATATCGCATGCGACAAACCGATTCTTTTTACGCATAGCATGGGATCATTTGTTGGGAGAAGATATATTCAAAAGTACGGAGAATCGGTTTCGAAAATTGTTCTATCAGGGACTGGTGGACCACCTGGTTTAACTGGCTCAGTAGGAAAATGGATGGCAAAAGGATTTGGGCAAGTCAAAGGCTTAGAAACTGAAAATCATTTATTAAACAAACTGACTTTTGGTAAATATAATGCGGCTTTCAAAGATTACAAAACAGACTTTGATTGGCTAAGTTCAGATCCAAATGAAGTACAGAAGTATATTGATGATCCTTTCTGTGGATTTGTTGCAAGCAACCAATTTTTTGTGGACCTAATTAGTGGATTGCAGGTGGTTCATAATAAAAAAGAAATCGCTCGTATTCCAAAAAATCTTCCCATTCTCATGATTTCTGGTTCAATGGATCCTGTAAGTCAAAATGGAAAACAACTTTGGGTAGTTGCTGAACAATATAAAAAAGCGGGACTGAGTGATATTACAGTATTAGTAATAGAAGGAAAAAGGCATGAATTACTATTGGAAATTGGAAGAGAAGAAACATATGAGGTTATTACAAAATGGATGAAGAAAAAATGAAAGATTTAGATGTGCTTGCTATAGTAGGACCTACGGCTTCTGGTAAAACCGCAATCTCAATTAAACTGGCGAAATTTCTAAATGGAGAAATTATCAATGGTGACTCTATGCAAGTTTATAAAGGTCTTGATATCGGCACAGCAAAAATCACACTGAGCGAGATGGAAGGAATTCCTCATCACTTACTAGATATAAAAGAACCAACGGAGTCATTTTCAGTTGCAGAATACCAACAGTTAGTTCGTGAAAAAATAGCAGAAATTCAATCAAGAGGAAAATTACCGATTCTCGTAGGTGGTACTGGACTTTATGTTCAATCAGTTTTATATGATTTTCAGTTCACAGAAGACCGAGTTGATGAAAAGGTTCGCAATGGCTATTATAAAGAACTAGAAAATCTGGGTCCTGTAGCCATGCATGCGAAGCTTAAATTGATTGATCCACAAAGTGCAGCGCTGATTCATCCAAATAATACACGACGAGTAGTACGTGCATTGGAAATCGCAGAACACTCAGATACAACAAAATCGGCTGAAACTCAAAATCAAGGTCATGAAGCCATGTATCGTCATGTGATTTTAGGGTTGCAAATTGATCGGGAAGTATTATATGAACGAATTAATTTAAGAGTTAATCGTATGATTGAACTAGGATTAGTAACTGAAGCCAAGCAACTCTGGGATGGAGAAATTAAAGAAGTACAAGCAGTCCAAGCCATCGGTTATAAAGAAATTTACGCTTATTTTGACAATCAAATTTCGTTGGAAGAAGCTATTGAACAAATTAAACAAAATTCACGACGGTATGCAAAGCGTCAACTAACTTACTTCCGAAATAAATTGCCAGTTAAATGGATAGAACCACAACTGGCTATGTCTGAAATACTTCCAATAATTAAACAGGATATGCAGGAATCTGCGCATTAAAAGCGAATATTATGTAATGGAACTAAATAAATAAACAAACACTTGCGTTTATATAGGAGGAAGTAAAACATGAAGCCGATAAATATTCAAGATGTCTTTTTAAATCAATTAAGAAAAAACAAAGTGTTCGTTACTGTATTTCTATTAAATGGATTTCAGTTAAAAGGACACGTTCAATCTTATGATAATTTTACAGTGTTGTTAGAGTCAGATGGCAAACAACAACTCATTTATAAACATGCGATTTCAACCTTTGTCCCTGCTAAACCAGTTTCCCTTTCAACTGAAGAAGTATAGGCAAGGTGTTTGACAATATACCTTACGGGGTATAATATTGGTGATGAATAAAGAATAATCTATTGGGGGTATATATATGAAGACGATTCAACCTGAAGAATTACAAGCAAAACTAGACGCTGGTGAAACAGTTAATATGATCGATGTTCGTGAAGCGGACGAAGTAGCGGCAGGTAAAATTCCAGGAGCTCAACATCTTCCTTTAGGATTAGTGGAATTCAAGCATCAAGAATTAGATAAGACTGAAGAGTATGTAATCATCTGTCGCTCAGGTGGACGCAGTGGAAAAGCGTGTGAATACCTTGAAAGTCAAGGATTTGATGTAACGAACATGTCTGGCGGTATGTTAGAGTGGCAAGGCGAAGTAGAACTTTAAAAATGATAATAAAAAAGCAGCTTTTCTCGGTTTCGAGTTAAGCTGCTTTTTCTGTTGTTCTTAATGTACGGAAAGGCAAACGCCATTTATAAAGATAGGAAATGACGCGTAAAGTTGTAGTTGAAAGAAACAAGACATAAAGTGCAATGTCGTTTACGGCTATTCCAAATCCAATCACAAGTCCTGTAATAACTGCCCAGACAGCATATACTTCGTTTCGAAGTACAAGAGGTTTTCGTTTGGCAAGAACATCACGAACGATTCCTCCGCCAGAACCAGTTAAAACAGCTGCTACTACAATCGCACTAATCGGTAATCCCAGCTGAACTGCAAACAATGCACCTTGTATGGCAAATGCAGATAAACCAATTGCATCGAAAAAATTTCCCCAACGGTTCCAATGTTTTAATAAATTCTGTGGAAACAAAAAAACCGCAGTAATGGCAAATAAGGCAATTTGAAACATCATTTCTTGTTCCCACAGTGCTGATACCGGTACTCCTATTAATAAATTCCGAATCGCTCCTCCACCAAATGCAGTCACAATTCCGAGTAAATAAACACCAAATAAATCATATTCTTCTTCCATGGCAACAATCGCACCAGAAACGGCAAAGGCTATTGTTCCAATAATACTTAATACATCCCAAGCCACTATACATTCCTCCATATTTCAATAGAACGAATTAAATTGTAGCAGATTCTTCTACAATTACAATAGGTATTGATCTTGAGCTTTTAAAAAGTTGACGACTAGGGTAGGACTGATAAGATGAAGAATGAAATAAGAGATGAAACTAAAAGATAAAAATGACAAAAGTGAGGATTACATATGACATTCCAATCCGTATTAAAGCCAGACTTACTTAATGAAGCAAAACATATCGAACAACAAATATCATCACAACATAATGAAGCGGATCACATAGCTTTCTATAATCAAGAAAAAGTAATTTCGGCATTTAGAAAACACCAAGTAAGTGACTTTCATTTACATCCATCAAACGGCTATGGCTACGACGATGAAGGAAGAGATAATTTGGAAAGCGTCTACGCAGAAGTTTTTGGAGCTGAGGCTGCACTCGTAAGATCTCAAATCATTTCCGGTACACATGCGATAACCATAAGTTTATTCGGTGTACTACGTCCCGGAGATGAATTATTGTACATTACGGGAAAACCATATGATACGTTGCAATCCATTGTCGATGGCGGGGAGCAAGATACAGGATCCCTAAAAGACTTTAACATTTCGTATCAACATATAGATTTACAAGACGATGGAGGAATCGATTGGACAAAAGTAGAAGAAGCAATTTGTGAAAAGACAAAAGTAATTGCCATTCAACGTTCGAAAGGTTACGCAAATCGTCCTTCATTTACTATTGAACAAATTGAATTAATGACAAAAAAAATCCGTTCCTTAAAACCACAAGCAATTATTTTCGTTGATAATTGTTATGGAGAATTTGTCGAAAAGCTTGAACCTACTGATATAGGAGTCGATTTAATGGCTGGTTCACTTATTAAGAATCCGGGTGGGGGACTAGCGAAAATTGGTGGATATATTGCTGGTCAAAAAAAATATGTGGATATGTGTGCTTATCGTATGACTTCTCCGGGTATAGGAGGAGAGGCTGGTCCGTCATTGAATACGTTGGCGGATATGTATCAAGGATTTTTCTTAGCTCCTCATGTTGTAGCTCAAGCAGTCAAAGGGGCTATATTCACATCAGCTCTACTTGAAAAAGTTGGTATGAACACATCGCCTCATTATCTTGAAAAAAGGACAGATTTGATTCAATCGGTGTCCTTCAAAACGGCTGATCAAATGATTCAATTTTGTAAGGCTATCCAAGCTAATTCGCCAATTAATGCTCATTTTTCTCCTGAACCTGCTTATATGCCAGGCTATGAAGATGATGTGATAATGGCTGCGGGTACATTTGTACAAGGATCAAGTATTGAATTAACAGCAGATGGTCCTATACGCCCACCATACACAGCGTTCATACAAGGTGGATTAACTTACGAACATGTTAAATTTGCGATACTTTCGGCAGTTCAACAACTTCAAGATGAAAAAATAAAGTAAAATTCTGCTGTAATTTTTTACATGTTAGATAATGTGACATGGGTTTGACAAGAAACCTAACATATAGTATGATAACACTTGTGAAAGCGTAGGTGAGTCAAGTGAGTCAACAATTAAGAAGATCCATGCCTTTACTTCCAATTAGCATTGTCATGCAGCTCACGGAGTTGACTGCCAGACAAATACGCTATTATGAAGATCATGATTTAATTCATCCAGCTCGTACAGAAGGAAATCGACGCATGTTTTCATTGATTGATGTCGACACTTTATTAGAGATAAAAGACTTTCTCGAACAAGGTATCAATATGGCGGGGATAAAAAAATTGTTTGAATTGAAGAACCAACCAGTTATTCCAGAAATAAAAGCCCAGATGACGGATGCGGAACTACGAAGTATTTTGAGAATTGAAATGCAACAAGCAGGAAGATTTCAAAAGGCTTCATTAAGACAAGGTGATTTATCTCGTTTTTACCACTAAACGAGTAAAAATATAATAAATTTTTAGGAGAGTGACAAGAAGTGAGCAAGTACACAAAAAGCGACATTCAAAAGTTTGTAAAAGAGCAAGAAGTTAATTTTATCCGTTTACAATTTTCCGATATTCTTGGAACGATTAAAAATGTTGAGATACCTGTCAGCCAGCTTGACAAAGCTCTCGATAATAAAATGATGTTTGATGGTTCTTCAATTGAAGGTTTCGTTCGTATTGAAGAATCTGACATGTACTTAGTTCCAGATTTAAATACGTGGGTTGTCTTCCCATGGATTACGGGTAAAGGCAAAGTCGCACGTTTAATTTGTGACGTTAACAAAGCTGATGGAACACCTTTCGCTGGAGATCCACGCAGTAACTTAAAACGTGTATTAAAAGAAATGGAAGAGTTAGGATTTACAAGCTTTAACTTAGGACCTGAACCTGAATTTTTCTTATTCAAATTAGATGAACGCGGTGAACCAACACTTGAATTAAATGATACAGGTGGATATTTCGATTTAGCACCAATGGACTTAGGCGAAAACTGCCGACGTGATATTGTTCTAGAATTAGAAGAAATGGGCTTTGAAATCGAAGCTTCTCACCATGAAGTAGCACCAGGACAACATGAAATTGACTTTAAATATGCAGATGCTGTTACAGCATGTGATAACATTCAAACATTTAAATTAGTTGTTAAGACAATCGCACGTAAGCACGGATTACATGCTACATTTATGCCTAAACCATTATTTGGTGTAAACGGTTCAGGAATGCACATGAACGTGTCATTATTTAATGGAAAAGACAATGCTTTCTTTGACGAGTCTGGTGATCTTAAGTTAAGTGAAACAGCTTATCAATTCATGGCAGGTATTTTGAAACATGTTCAAGGATTTACAGCGATTACTAATCCTACTGTTAACTCTTACAAACGACTAGTGCCAGGATATGAAGCGCCTTGTTATGTAGCTTGGTCTGCTCAAAACCGTAGCCCGCTAATTCGTATTCCATCTTCTCGTGGTGTAAGTACACGCGTAGAAGTACGTTCAGTAGATCCAGCAGCTAATCCATATCTTGCGATGGCTGTAATCTTAAAAGCTGGTCTTGACGGTATCAAAAACAAAATGACACCACCACCAGCTGTTGACCGTAACATTTATGTGATGAATAAAGAAGAACGTCGTGCTAATGGCGTTGAAGATCTTCCAGCTACGTTATATGCAGCTTTAGAAGAACTTGGGAAAAACAAAACGATTCGTGAAGCACTTGGTGAACATATTTATGCTAATTTCGTGGATTCAAAAGAAATCGAATGGGATATGTTCCGTACATCTGTACACCCATGGGAACGCGAACAGTATTTGAAAATGTATTAAAATAAAAGCGTGGGAGCCAATTGCTCTCACGCTTTTTTCATTGGGTTCAGTCAGACTATACATTTTGTGTAACGTGCGTTTGAACTAGATGAAAATGTACTCTTTCATTCATACTTCTAAATCTACAGCATTCTTAAACATAGTCTTTCTTGGAAATAATAACTACTGATCCCGTTCTATTACCGCTAAATAATTCACAGTTCACCCAATCTATTGACGTAATTTGTTTTCTAAATCATTTTTTAGTAAAACAATTGATTCATTGGATTAAAAGTTTGAAATACGGGTATAATCTACTAGGATTAATTATTTAGTAACTAGCACTAAGCTTTCTTTGTTTAGTATTCAAGGAGAATTTAGTGGAGGTGATTAAATGAGGAAAGTCCAAGGGTTAAAAAGATTAATTGCTTATTTTGATTCAGTTAATTACCCGATGACTGAAGATGATTTAATTGTTCTTTTGACTCAAAAAGAAATCCCTCATACCAGTCCTATTAGCACGATTCTTATTTTCGATCTAAATCATATTGACTGGTGGATTAAAGAACAAAATAAAATAAAGTAAAGCCAAAACCCTACTTTCTAGTGGGGTTTTGTGCTTTTATATAAGTAATTAAGGATGTTATAGGAATAATCACTTCAATTGAGTTCATAATGAAGGAGAATGATTTACTGTTGTAATATGATTTTGTAGATTTACGTGAAATATAAAATTTTAAACTGTACAATACGACATTGAAAATTCAATCAGTTGTTATGTGAGCTGGTTTCTAGTAGAATGAGTACTGATTTTGTTTTATGAAAAGAGGGTATCAAATGAAAACATCTATATTTGGATTAACATTAGAACAGCTAACTACTTGGCTTCTAGATAATGGACAAAAAAAATACCGTGCAGAACAAATTTGGGATTGGTTATATATAAAACGTATTACTGAGTTTGCACAAATGGCCAACGTGAGTAAAGAATGTATACAATTATTAGAAGATAACTTTGTTCTTTACACGCTGGAACAAAGTGTTAAACAAGAATCAGCAGACGGAACGATTAAATTCTTGTTTAAGATGCAGGATGGAAACTTAATTGAAACGGTATTAATGCGATTTAAGTATGGCTCTTCAGTTTGTGTTACGACACAAGTAGGGTGTAATATTGGCTGCAGTTTTTGTGCCAGTGGACTATTGAAAAAGAGTCGTGATTTATCTTCAGGAGAAATTGTGGAGCAAATTATGAAAGTTCAACAACATCTTGATGAAGTGAAAAAAGAAGAACGTGTTAGCCATATTGTTGTAATGGGTATTGGTGAACCATTTGATAATTACACGAACTTAATGAGCTTCTTAAGTGTTGTTAACTCTCAAAAAGGGCTTGCAATCGGTGCTCGACATATTACGGTATCGACAAGTGGAATCGTACCAAAAATTTACGATTACGCAGATGAAGGTCTTCAAGTGAATTTAGCTATATCAATTCATGCTCCTACCAATGAATTACGTACACGCATAATGAAAATCAATAAAGCTTATCCAATTGAAAAACTGATGGATGCTATTGATTATTACCTAGAAAAAACAAACCGACGAATTACGTTTGAATATATCCTACTACGCGATGTAAACGATCACGTAGAAGAAGCCGTTAAGTTAGCGAAACTTCTTGAAAACAAACGTCACCTTTCATACGTCAACTTAATTCCTTACAACCCGGTTGATGAACATGGGCAATACCAACAAAGTACTCCTGAAGCAATTAGTGCGTTTTACGATGCACTTAAGAAAAAGGGAATTAACTGTGGTGTACGCCATGAACAAGGAGCCGACATCGACGCTGCTTGTGGTCAATTAAGAAGTAAGCAAATTAAAAAAGCCGACAAAGTACAAGCCTAACTATACCAAAAAAACGCTTCTCACAATGAGAAGCGTTTTTTTACATTCTACTAACACCTTGTTGCCAACCTCAGGAGGAAAATAAGATAATTTTAAGGAAGCTTACAACTCCATGATGCGAATATATTATGAGGAGCTAGTGAGATTTGGAGTGCATCTTACTGAAAGAGTAACGTACTCATTTTTAAATACAAAAAAAAAGATGCAGTCCCAAGATATAGGACAGTAATTTTGTACAACCCGGAAGGAAGAGCAAAGCGTCAACCTGTACTCGATTTCTCAAAAGCCACAGCCTTCCATTGTAAAATGGATCACGTTTCTAGTAAAGGATTCGTCAGAAGCATTCAAGATACCCTAGTGCAGTAATTGGGCCAACAAAGGACTGGTAGTGTCCTTTTTTGCTATTAAAAATAAATCATTAATTAAATACTAGTTCCTATTAGTTATACATAAGATAAAGTAACACCACATCAAAAAAGGAGGATCGAAGTGAGCGAAACGAAAAATCAAGCACCTTTTGATAAAATGATGATAGTTCGTACGGTCGTTTTATTTTTTGCTTGGATTAATCAGTATTTGGTCATGAAGGGAAATAGTCCGTTACCATTTACTCCTGAAGAGTACCAAGTTGGAGCAACAGCACTTATAACGTTTATAGCTTCTATGTGGGCTTGGTGGAAAAATAACGATGTGCGCTTCAAAGCTCGACGCAATACACAGTATTTGAGAGATAAAGGATTAAAATAAATCAATCATTCAAATAGTAGCATTTCATGAAAAAGAACACAAAAAGGCCGACTGAAGATGAAAATGTCAGTCGGCGTGATATCGGCTCAACAACAGTGTAGCATAATATTGAATACTGGTAAAGCAGCAAATTAATCTTCTGAAGAACTATAAAAAAGTCCCTTACACTAAAGTAAAGTGTAAGGGCTTTTAACTTACTTAATGGAGGTGACGGTAAACGCCTACAACTTTCCCTAGTATCGAAACTTTCTCGACGATAATTGGCTCCATAGATGAATTTTCTGGTTGAAGTCGGAAGTAGGATTCTTCTTTAAAGAAACGTTTAACAGTTGCTTCGTCGTCTTCAGTCATAGCAACGACGATTTCGCCGTTATTAGCAGTTTGTTGTTGTTTTACAACAACATAGTCACCGTTTAAAATTCCGGCTTCAATCATACTATCGCCCATTATTTCTAACATAAATAAATTGTCTTCGTTAGTGCCAAACGTTTCTGGTAGTGGGAAGAATTCTTCTATATTTTCAATGGCTGTGATAGGTAATCCCGCAGTAACTTTACCGATTAACGGTACATTTACTACGTTCGGACGAAATTCAACCAAGTTATCAAACTCTAAAATTTCAATCGCACGTGGTTTAGTAGGATCTCGTCTAATTAATCCTTTGCTTTCTAATCTAGCTAAGTGACCATGAACTGTGGAACTAGAAGCAAGCCCTACCGCTTCTCCAATTTCTCTCACGGATGGTGGATATCCTTTTTTTCGAACTTCATCTTTTATAAAAGCCATTATATCTTCTTGTCGTTTCGATACTTTTTTCAACTAGTTCACCTCTTCACCTAATGGTTTTTCTCTTACTAACTACGTTTAGTATATCAATTGGTATATTAAAATGCAAACATAGGTTCTAATTATTGTTGACAAGAAACATGTGTTCGGTTTATAGTGAAAATACAAATTACGAACAAACATTCGATTCGAGGAGGAATTAAAATGAATTGGTTCAAGAACAATCCATTTATTTCGTTATTAATAGGTGTAATCTTTAGTTGTGCATTAGTTTTTGTGCTTGGTGTTGCTGAGCAGGAAGAATCCCATAATGAAATATTTATAAAAGATGGAGATACTCTTTGGACGTTGTCTGATAAATATAGAGGAAATACACCAAAGCAAGATTGGATTTCAGAAGTCATGTTAGCAAATAATTTAAATACGCAAATGATCCATTCAGGTGATTCACTTGTAATTCCAAATTCACTTGATCAGTATGCTCCTGACCAAGGTGTAGAATATGCTGGAGATTCGGAGTAATGGCAAATTCTAATTCTGCTGTTCTTTATTGTCGTGTAAGTACTGATAAAGAAGCACAAGAAACTTCTTTAACTAGACAAGAAGAAGAGTTACGCAAATTCGCACAAGATCAAAATTTTTTTGTAAGAGATGTTTTCCTTGATCAACATAGTGGGTATTCTGTTGAACGAGAAGGGTTACTTGATATGCTTGATTATATTAAAAACCATTCAATAACAACTGTATTTATACAAGATGAGACTCGTCTGGGCAGAGGGAATTCACGTATGGCAATATTGCATATGTTGAAGAAATTAGATGTACAAATAATATCTTTAAATGATGGTGGATCTATTCGCTTAAATGAAATGGATACGATGATGCTCGAAATTTTAGCAATTGTAGAAGAGTATCAACGAAAATTGCATAATGCCAAAATACGAAGAGGCATGAGAAGAGCGGTAGAACATGGCTTTAAACCAGAAAAAAATCTGAAGGATCAAGGTAATCCTGAAGGTAGAGAAAGAAAAGAAATTCCAATTGATGAAATTGTGAAATTACGTAATAATGGCCTGACATACGCAGAAATCGCGTCAACTTTAAGAGGCTTCGGTTTTCCGGTTAGTAAAGCTACAGTTCATCGTAGGTATATAGAATATAAAGAAAGACTTGGAGGGTAAATACTTGCGCTCTGAGTCTTTTTTGCATACCTTTTAATAAGGTTATTAGAAGAAAGGTGTGAAATTAATGTTACCTCCAGACAAAATTGCTCGAATTAACGAGCTATCAAAAAAATCAAAATCAATTGGTCTAACAATAGAAGAAGCTAAAGAGCAAACATCTTTACGTAAAGAATATTTAGAAACGTTTCGTTCTTCTATGAAAACCACGATAGAAAATGTGAAAGTAGTGGACCCAGAAGGCAATGATGTTACACCCGATAAAATAAAATCAATTAAAGAAAAGAAATTTCTGAATTAAATCAACATTGGGCAAACCATTGTCAGTTCGTCGAAAGTTGACTACACTAAATGGAGAAGAAAACTTTTGTTTCAGAGAGGAAGTTAAATATGTCTCAACACGTAGATGAATTAGCTATTAGCACTATCCGCACATTATCAATCGATGCAATTGAAAAAGCAAATTCAGGTCATCCAGGTTTACCAATGGGTGCGGCTCCAATGGCGTACACATTATGGACGAAACATTTAAGTCATAATCCAGCAAATCCAACATGGTTCAATCGTGACCGTTTTGTTCTTTCTGCAGGGCACGGTTCTATGTTACTTTATAGCTTATTGCACTTAGGTGGATATGATTTACCAATGGAAGAGATCAAAAACTTCCGTCAATGGGGTTCTAAAACACCAGGTCATCCTGAGTATGGTCATACATCAGGAGTAGAAGCAACAACTGGTCCACTTGGACAAGGAATCGGGATGTCAGTTGGTATGGCTATGGCTGAGCGTCATTTAGCTGCAGTCTACAATAAACCAAACCATGAAGTTGTAGATCATTACACGTTTGCATTATGTGGGGATGGAGATTTAATGGAAGGTGTTGCAGCAGAATCGATTTCTCTTGCGGGACACTTACAATTGGACAAATTAATTGTTCTTTACGATAGCAATGATATTTCTCTAGATGGTGATTTGAATAAATCTTTCTCAGAAAAAATTCAAAAACGTTTTGAATCATATGGCTGGAACTATTTACACGTAGCAGATGGAAATTCACTTGAAGATTTAAACAATGCAATTGAATCAGCAAAAAATCATAAAGGTCAACCTACATTAATTGAAGTTAAAACGGTTATTGGTTTCGGTTCTCCAAATAGATCAGGTAAATCTGATGCACACGGGATGCCATTAGGTAAGGATGAATCTTTATTAACAAAAGAAAGTTACAAATGGACTTTTGAAGAAGATTTCCATGTGCCTGAAGAAGTATATGCAGAGTTCAAAAAAGCTGCAGAACAACTTGGCGGCGCTAATGAAACATCTTGGAATGAATTATTTAACTCATACAAAGCGGAGTATCCGGAACTTGCAGTACAATTTGAACTAGCAATAAAAGGACAACTTCCTGAAAATTATGCTTCAGAAATTCCTGTCTACGAGGTTGGTAAGTCACTTGCTACTCGTGCTTCATCAGGTGAAGTGTTAAACGCTATTGCAAAAACTGTACCTTCGTTCTTCGGAGGCAGCGCGGATTTAGCAGGTTCGAACAAAACGACAATAAAAGGTACTGGTGATTTCTCAAGCGACTCTTATGAAGGTCGTAACATTTGGTTCGGTGTTCGTGAGTTTGCTATGGGTGCTGCCTTAAACGGTATGGCTCTTCATGGTGGATTGCATGTGTTCGGTGGAACATTCTTCGTGTTCAGCGACTATGTAAGACCAGCTGTACGTCTATCTGCTTTAATGGGACTACCTGTGACGTATGTATTTACACATGACAGCGTTGCTGTTGGTGAAGATGGTCCTACACATGAACCTGTAGAACAACTAGCTTCATTACGTGCGATGCCTAATTTGTCGGTTATTCGTCCTGCGGATGCTAACGAATCTGCAGAAGCTTGGAAGCTGGCTGTATCATCTAAATCTGTACCAACTGCATTAATTTTATCAAGACAAAACCTACCTGTTCTTGAGCATTCTGCAGAGCTTGCGGCTGAAGGTGTTGCAAAAGGAGCTTACGTTGTATCTCCTGCTAATAAAGAACAAGCAGACGTCTTATTATTAGCAACTGGTTCTGAAGTATCTCTTGCAGTCGATGCACAACATGCATTAGCTGAAGAAGGAATTGATGTTGCAGTAATTTCTATGCCTTCTTGGGATCGTTTTGAAAAACAAGATGCTGAGTATAAAAATAGCGTATTGCCGAAAACTGTGAAAAAACGTTTAGCAATCGAAATGGGTGTTTCATTCGGTTGGGAACGATACACAGGAGATGAAGGTAGTATTTTAGGAATCGACCGTTTCGGTGCAAGTGCACCAGGGGAGATTATTATGAAAGAGTTTGGTTTCACAAAAGAAAATGTTGTAGCACGAGTGAAATCTTTACTAAATAAATAACGAAAAAAAACAAGTAGTGCGCATTCGCCACTACTTGTTTTTTTTCGTCAATAATAGTGACAGTGAAAAATCGCAGTTCGACAACCTTTTCGACATTGCCGCTTTATACTTAAATAAAAAAGTGGGGGTATATCAAATGCGTACATATAAAATTTTTCATATAAAAAAAGAATACCAACCTTTCGTTTTAGGTCGTGAAAAAATGTTGCAAGAAATATTAGGAAAAGATCAAAAACAAAGTGATATAGATAATAATGAAATGACGTATGTATGTGAGAAAATTGATGAAGGCTTTGTCAAACAGACATTGGAAAGAAAACTAAGTCGCTTGTTTGAACATAAAGAGCAAGAACCAAAGAAACTAGTACTGGAACATCCATTGAAAGGTTCTATTCGAATAAAATTTGAACCTTATTGTGTACATGTATGGTGTAAAGGATCTCATATGTTGGATCTGGACCTATTTGCAGGATTGTCTGATTCAAGTGACTGTTATATGGCTTTTCAACAAGAAGAGGCTACTTACGGGTGGTTGAAGCCAATTAAGATAGGGTCGATCCACTCATTTACAGAAATTCTAGACTTCGTCTAGTAAGGACAAGGGTTTTGTTGTATAATCCTTCTTGGAGATAAAAACCCAAGTTAAACACCGAGAAGGGGGAAAACAACAATGCAATTATGGTTAGCAATTACTTTAATCATCGTAGCGTTATTAGCTGGAGCTGCAATAGGTTTCTATGCTGCACGTCAATATATGATGAAGTATCTAAAAGAAAACCCACCAATCAACGAACAAATGCTTCGCATGATGATGGCTCAAATGGGTCGTAAACCATCTGAAAAACAAGTAAAACAAATGATGAATCAAATGAATAAAACACAAAAATAAAAATAGCACTCGCTTAGAGTGCTATTTTTATTTATTTCGGTAAAAGATGATACGTGTGTAAAAATTCAGCTACCGTTTTTTCATATTCATCAGTATTTTGATTAAAGGATTGTGCATGTGCGCCTACTTCAAATAGTTTTAATTGTTTAGGACCCTGCTTTAAGTCGTAAAGCTCTTGTGTCATTGCTGGTAAAATAAAATCGTCAAGTAAGCTGTGAATAAATAACACCGGTTTCTCAATATGTGTAACAGCCTCTCTTGGAGACACTAGTTTCATGGAATAACCATCTCTTACACGCAAAAATACATCTGCTAATTTTAAAGCATAAATTGTTCGAAGTGGAGTTTCTTTTTTCATTAAATACATAAGTTGATCGGTAAAATCCGAAAAGGCGCAATCAGCGATATAGAAGTGAGCATGATCTTCTAGTGTACCTGCGTACAAAATAGTCGTAGCAGCTCCCATGGACTCACCATGAATGCCGATAATCGCTTCTTCACCAGCATACTCTTTTACTGCCTTTACAACTGCTTGCAAATCCTTTTTTTCATAATGGCCAAAACTCGTCGTTTTTCCTCCAGAGTCACCGTGGCGCCTATGGTCATAGACAACAGAATTAAAACCCAAGCGCTCAAACAGTCTTGCATATTTCACGGAATTAATTTTGTTTTCGGTAACTCCATGACAAATGACTACAAAATTATTGGTCTTCAATGGTTCTAAAAATATCGCTTTCACTGGATAACCGTTTGGACTATCAATCCATTTTTCGGTTTTTTGCACAGAATTAAACCATGCTTCATCAAATCTCTTCGCAGTAATTTCTCGATCTAAAATAAACGCGTCGTCTTTTTTCTTCATATACATTAAGCGGCTTGTTAACATAAAACCAAAAACCGCCGCTCCCGCGGTCATAATACTCGAAAGAATACTGGTGATCCAGAGAATGCGACGCTTCATGGGGATTCCTCCTATGCTTGTTGTTGTATTTGATATAACCTAAACATTCCCGTATCAATTGGTCTTGAAACGAAAGGACTGATAATCGCTACCGCTTCACATAGTAAGTTCTCATCAATTCCTGTTTGAACTCCCATTGTATGTAGCATATTCACCACATCCTCAGTTGCTACATTGCCTGTAGCTCCCGGTGCAAAAGGACATCCACCAAGTCCACCAGCTGATGTATCGAAGCGCGAAACACCTGCTAGTAATGCTGCATAAATATTGGCTAATCCCATTTTTCTTGTATCGTGAAAATGTGCAGTCAATAAAACATCTGGAATTTCACGTAGTAATAGTGAGAATAAGGTATGACTTTCTTGTGGATTGGCCATGCCAATAGTATCTGCCACGTTCAGTTCATCAATACCCCAAGATGAGAACTCTTTACAAAGTGATAACGTATCTTCTTCTGCAATCTTTCCTTCATATGGACAATAAAATGCTGTTGATATGCAAGCCCGCACGAAGTATCCTTGCTGTTTTAGATTTGTAATAAGCGGTTTTAATTCTGCCATGCTCTGAGCGGTTGTTTTGTTAATGTTTTTCATATTGAAAGAATTACTTACCCCTACAAAAACTGCAACACTTTTTGCCCCGACTTGTAATGCTCGTTCCACACCTTTTGAATTGGGTGTCAAGACGAATTGTCTGCCGTGCTTGTGAGCTCGTTCAACGATGGCAGCTGCATCCGCCATTTGTGGAACCCATTTTGGCGAAACAAAAGAAGTGATTTCCATTTCTTGAATGCCTGATGCTTGAAGTGCGTGTATAAACTCTAGTTTATGTTCGGTAGAAACCTCATTTTTTTCATTCTGTAAGCCATCACGTGGACCTACCTCGATAATTGTCACATTGTTTGGTAAACTAAACATATCATCCCTCCTTCATTCTATTGTAATGATGATATAGGGGTGCTAGCAAATATATTTTCATATCGGATTAGGGGGAGTTACATTGTCAACAAGAGAAGTAGTTGTTGTGAGTGCTGTTCGTACAGCAATAGGTTCATTTCAAGGGTCATTAAAAGACGTGCCTGCAACAAAGTTAGGTGCGCTTGTCATAAAAGAGGCATTAATAAAAGCAGGTCTAGAACCAAATCAAGTAAGTGAAGTTATTATGGGGAATGTATTACAAGCAGGACTTGGTCAAAACCCTGCACGTCAAGCAGCAATTTTTGCAGGTCTTCCTGAAACGATTCCATCAATGACAATTAACAAAGTGTGTGGATCTGGATTGAAAGCGGTTCATTTAGCTACACAAGCTATCCTTGCTGGAGATGCTGATATCGTTGTAGCGGGTGGATTTGAAAATATGAGTCAAGCACCTTACTTATTAAAGAATGCCCGTGAAGGATATCGAATGGGCGATCAAAAAGTAGTAGATAGCATGGTTTCTGACGGCTTATGGTGTGCGTTTAATGACTATCATATGGGACAAACAGCAGAAAATTTATGTGATCGTTACGAAATTTCTCGTGAGCAGCAAGATGAATTCGCAGCTCGTTCTCAGGAGCGTGCAGTTCAAGCAATTGATGCAGGGAAATTTAAAGAGGAAATTGTTGCTGTAGAAATTCCACAGCGAAAAGGGGATCCGATTGTTTTTGATACTGACGAATACCCAAAACGTGGCACGACTGCAGATAAATTAGGCAAGTTGCGTCCAGCTTTCAAAAAAGAAGGAAGCGTTACAGCTGGAAATGCATCAGGGATAAACGACGGTGCAGCAGCTGTTGTTGTAATGTCTAGAGAAAAAGCAGATGAGTTAGGTTTAACTCCAATGGCTACGATTGTTGCAAATGCATCTGCAGGTGTTGATCCATCAGTAATGGGAATTGGTCCTGTTCAAGCTGTTAAAAATGTTTTTGCAAAATCAGGACTTTCAATGGAAGATATCGACTTAGTAGAAGCAAATGAAGCTTTTGCAGCTCAATCGATTGCAGTGGACCGTGAACTAACTTTCAATCATGATAAATTAAATGTGAATGGTGGAGCTATTGCATTAGGGCATCCAATCGGAGCCAGTGGTGCACGTATTTTCGTATCATTACTACATGAAATGGCTAAGCAAGATGCAAAAACAGGTTTAGCAACTTTATGTATTGGTGGCGGACAAGGTGTCGCTACAATCGTTAAAAGAGCATAGGTAGAAGGTGAATAGAGATGGCGAAAAAGAAACAACAAGGTCGTAAACAACCTGAACGCTCTGATAGAGAGCAAGGGAACACATTAGCTGACCAACTTCAAAATGACGTAGTAGAAAAATTAAAACTAGCAAAAAAACAGCTACAAGATGTTGAGCGTCTTCAAGAAGAAGAACACCAAGCCCAAGCAGAATTCGACAGGAAACAAAAAGAAAAGAATAAATCATTTGCCGAATTGCTAGATGAGTATGATATGAAAGGCAATAAATTTTAATCTTAAAGCGCCAAAGAGTTTTTATACTCTTGGGCGCTTTTTTAAAAGATAAGTATATAATTTTAGTTCCATAAATCCAGTGTTTCAGGTGTTTTTGGACAACAAGATTGATTCAGCAATATCTTTGCGACGAGTAACCGCAGGAGCAGATGTTTTGGCAGTGACGAGGAGACTGAAGCCATGCCCGCGAAAAGCGTCCACCGTAGCGGAAATCAACAGATAACAATGGTTACTCTTCTTAAAAGGGACGGGCGGACTTTGCCCGGTTTTTCTTAAATGAGAATACCCGAGTGACGACAACTAATGTAATATTATCGCAACTTTTATAGGTAACGTCGTAACTTTTCACGTTATTGTCGCAACTATCCAATTCCCTCCTAATTTTTAGTCATAACAAAAGACCTGATTCGTCAAAACGCGAATCAGGTCTTTCGAAGTCATCTCTTATATCCGATGTCCGGTGTATCGATCTTCTCTTAGTAATTGCTTTACTTGTTCTAGCCTATTAGAAGAAACCGATTGATGATATGCACGCATGGTGCTAATTATTTGGTCTTGTGAACTAGCTCCGGCTAATATAGCAGATACTTGTTTATGTTGTAAAACAAACGCTAGAGCAATACTAGTCAAATCATCTACACTTTGATCTAGTTTTGATACTGTGTCAATTAACGTTTCTTTGCTATATTCTCCGTATCCCTTTGAATGTTCCACACGTTTCATTGCTTCTGCAGTAAGCATCCCTTTTGCGAGTGAACCGCGTGTAACAACAGAGGAGTTATGGCTTTCAATAAGTTCGAACCATTCTTCTGGTCTGCGGTCTAACATACTATATTGCATCATCACCGAACACGCTTCGCTATTTGATAAGAAACGGTCAATAACATTTGGGCGAATGGAGGAAATTCCGTACGCACGAATAATTCCTTCTTTTTTCAAAGATTCAAAAGCATCGACGGCTTCTTCCAAATTGTCTTCTATAGTCCCTCCGTGAAGTTGATATAAATCTAGATAATCTGTTTGTAGGCGGACTAAACTTTCTTTTACTTGAGTCGTAATATATGATTTCGACGAATCCCAAACCCAACCGGAGCCATCCTCATTCCACTTGTTTCCTACCTTTGTCGCAAGGAAGATATCTTGTCGTTTGTCTTTTAATGCATGACCCACTACTTCTTCATTTTGTCCTTTATCATATAAATCAGCTGTATCAAAATAGCTAATACCATGGTCGATAGCAGCATCAACAATTTTTTTAGCTTCTTGCTTGTTTGGGGGAAGAGACATACACCCTAGTCCGATTTCTGAAACAAATAGCCCGCTCTGTCCTAGTTCACGTTTTTTCATCAGTCAGCCTCCTCATTTCATTCATGGTACAATTATGGATGAAAATAAACAAATGGAAAGAGTGGTATACATGAAAAAATATGAAGAAAAATCCATATCTTCTACTCCTATATATGATGGCAAAGTCATTTCGCTTAGAGTAGATGAAGTAACTTTGCCGAACGGTAAAACATCAAAAAGAGAATTAATCAAACACCCTGGTGCGGTGGCTATTATACCAATTACTGCACAAGGGAAAATCGTATTTGTCGAACAATACCGAAAAGCACTAGAACGGTCTCTCATTGAAACCCCAGCAGGTAAACTAGAGCCAGGTGAAGAACCTGCTGTTACAGCAAGAAGAGAGCTGGAAGAAGAAACAGGCTATTGTTGTGAAAAATTAACCCATATACAAACGTTTGCTACTTCACCGGGTTTTGCAGATGAAATCATTCATGTCTATGTTGCAGAAGGGCTTTCTAAAGTTGAAAATCCTGCGGCACTCGATGAAGATGAATTTGTTGAAATCATTGAAGCAACTGTTGAAGAGGCAGAAGAAATGATGAAAAATGGACAAATATTTGATGCGAAAACAGCTTATAGTGTTTTATGGGCAAAAGAATATTTACAAAAAGGATGAATGGATGATACTAGGACACGCATAAGCTAATCTATGAAAGGTAGGTGGCGAATGTTGACTCGGTCATTCCCATTATTATTTTTACTAGGTTTACTTGTTGTCGGATACTTAGGTGGATTGTGGTTGTATTCAAAAATGCCTTATGATCAAGTTGAAAAAGTCATCAATTGGCTCGACCCTAGACTATTAAACGATTATGTTCCTAATGGATTCGATTCCATTCTCCCGCAACTCGTTACTATATTGTTGTTTCTTCTGTTCGCGACACATCTAATTCTGAAATATATGATTCTATTAATCGGGACTATGCGAGCGGTCTTTTGGGGAATATCTTCAGGATATTTAATTGCACAAGAAACGGAATTTTGGGCATATGCTCTTTGGTGGTTCCCTTTCCAATTAATTTATTGCTCTTTACTATTACTTATTGGATTTTTGCTCGTTCCACCACCATCCTCTCAGCATCTGGTTAAAAATCGGAGTTTTAAAGGAATAGGAATACTAAGCATCGTTTATATTGTGCTAACCGGACTTGAATTATTTGTCCTTCCATACATTCATGGTTTATAATCGGTACTAGATTATAATAATTATTAAGTGGTGAATTTCTCTATCTTGTAAAGAGAAAGGCCCTTTTGGTATAATGAAAGAAGTTTGGGGGGGCGTCACATGGAGAGCCGTATTGATCGGATAAAAAAGCAGCTTCATGGTGCGAGCTATAAACTGACGCCACAACGTGAAGCGACAGTTAGAGTGCTACTTGAAAACGAAGAAGATCATTTGAGTGCAGAAGATGTGTACCTTCTTGTTAAAAACAAAGCACCTGATATTGGACTTGCAACAGTGTATCGTACACTGGAACTGCTTACAGAACTAAAAGTAGTTGATAAAATTAACTTTGGAGACGGTGTTTCACGTTACGATTTGCGTCAAGAAGGAGCAGCACACTTCCATCACCATCTCGTATGTATTGAATGTGGAGCCGTAGATGAAATCCAAGAAGATTTGCTTGAGGATGTAGAAATAATCGTTGAAAAAAGGTGGAATTTCCAAATCAAAGACCACCGCTTAACATTCCATGGAATCTGTTGGAGATGTCATGATAAGGATGATGAAAATGAATCGTCTGAATGAACATAGACAACCAACAAAAGGATAGCAGATTGCTATCCTTTTTTATTTGCACTTGAAACAAAAAGTATGCGATAGAATTCAGAATTACCAATATTGAAGAAGTGTTTAAAGGAGGGTTTTACTATGATAGAAATGAAAGACGCAGTCGCAGATTATCTCCATTTTTTAAGGGTCGAGCGACAATTATCCATTAACACATTAACTTCGTATGAAAGAGATCTTCAAGTATACATAAAGGATTTATCAAAAGTTCAACAAATAACTTCATTGAATGAGGTTGAACGAATTCATATTCTTTCCCACTTACAGTCATTGAAAACTAAAGGGAATTCTTCTCGCTCTTTAGCACGTCATATTTCATCGATTCGCTCGTTTCATCAATTTCTATTACGCGAGAAAGTGTCAAACACCGATCCAACTGTGCATTTAGAAATGCCACAAATGGATCGAACGCTTCCGAAAATTTTATCGATTGAAGAAGTGGAGGAATTGATTGCTGCACCCAATATAGCAAAACCTCAAGGATTAAGAGACCGGGCGTTGTTAGAAATACTATACGCAACCGGCATGCGAATCAGTGAGTGTATTTCTTTGAATATGGATGATTTGCACTTAACCATGGGATTTGTTAGATGCTTCGGTAAAGGCGGAAAAGAAAGAATTATTCCATTAGGCTCAACAGCTTTAGCTGCTTGTACCGAATATTTAAAAGAAGGTCGCCCAAAATTGATTAAGCCTACTCATCGCACGGATGTAATATTTGTTAATCAACGAGGAAAAGGTTTAACAAGGCAGGGTGTTTGGAAACTAATGAAAGAACATGCAATGAAAGCGGGAATTCAAAATGAAATAACGCCACATACATTGCGACATTCATTTGCCACCCATTTAATAGAAAATGGGGCGGATTTACGAGCAGTCCAAGAAATGCTAGGTCATGCAGATATATCAACAACTCAAATTTATACGCATGTAAGCAAGACACGATTAAAAGATGTCTATAAACAATTTCATCCTCGTGCATAATTTTTTATAAACATGTCAGATGTCTGACGTGTATTTTTACCAAACTTTTGATAAGATACAGGTAGAAGTTGAAGGAGGATATGTATGTCAAACAAATCATTTAAACGTATTCACTTAGTCGTAATGGATTCAGTAGGAATTGGCGAAGCTCCAGATGCCAAAGCTTTCGGAGACGAAGGTTCTGATACATTAGGTCATATTGCAGAAAAAATGAATGGCCTTAACATGCCTAACCTTGAGAAAATGGGGCTTTCAAACATTCGTCCATTCCAAGGCATACAACCTGTTGATGTTCCTTCATCCCACTACGGGAAAATGCAAGAAGCATCTGTAGGCAAAGATACAATGACTGGTCACTGGGAAATCATGGGCCTTAATATCACAAAACCATTTAAAGTGTATCCAGACGGATTCCCTGATGAATTAATTAAAGCGTTAGAAGAAAAAACGGGACGTACAGTCATTGGCAATAAACCAGCTAGTGGAACTGAAATATTAGATGAGCTAGGACAAGAGCATATGGAAACGGGAGCAATAATCGTCTATACTTCTGCTGACCCTGTCTTGCAAATTGCAGCGCACGAAGAAATTATTCCTCTAGAAGAGTTATATTCTATTTGTGAAATTGCACGTGAATTAACATTAGATTCAGAATATTTAGTAGGACGTGTAATTGCACGCCCATTTAAAGGTCAACCTGGAGCTTTCAAACGCACAACCAATCGTCATGACTATGCGTTAAAACCTTTTGAACGAACTGTGATGAACGAATTAAAAGACGCAAATTATGATGTAATAGCAATCGGCAAAATCTCGGATATTTTTAATAACGAAGGCGTAACTGAATCTTTACGTACAGTAGACAATATGGACGGTATGGATAAGTTAGCACAAGTTGTTAATAAAGATTTCCACGGGATTAGCTTCCTAAACCTTGTTGATTTTGACGCTTTATATGGTCATCGTCGTGATCCAATTGGATACGGCGAAGCTTTAGAAGCATTTGACGCTCGTATGCCAGAAGTATTAAACGCATTAACAAATGAAGATTTATTGATTATTACAGCGGATCATGGAAATGACCCAACTTTCCCAGGCTCAGATCATACACGAGAATATGTACCATTATTAGCTTATTCACCACGTTTTGCAGAAGGTAAAGAACTTCCTCTAAGTGAAACATTTGCTGATATAGGCGCAACAATTGCAGAAAACTTTAACGTACCAATGCCGAAATTTGGTCGCAGTTTTCTTGCTCATTTAAACTAAAGGATAGGTGAACATTCATGAGAATGGTCGATTTAATAGAAAAAAAACGTGATGGAAAAGAACTAACATCACAAGAAATTAATTTCTTCATTGAAAAATATACAAATGGAAACATCCCTGATTATCAAGTAAGTGCTTTATTAATGGCAATCTACTTCCAAGACATGACAGACCGTGAACGTGCAGATTTAACTTTAGCTATGGTAGAGTCAGGTGATCAAATCGATTTATCTGGTATCGAAGGAATCAAGGTAGACAAACATTCAACTGGTGGCGTTGGCGATACAACAACACTTGTCCTTGGACCTTTAGTGGCAGCTTGTGGAGTGCCTGTTGCAAAAATGAGTGGCCGAGGTTTAGGACATACTGGCGGGACGATTGATAAATTAGAAGCAATCGATGGATTCCATGTTGAGTTAACAACAGAACAATTCACAAAACAAGTAAATGAATTAAAATTAGCGGTAATTGGTCAAAGTGGAAATTTAACACCTGCTGATAAGAAACTTTATGCACTTCGTGACGTTACAGGAACTGTCAATAGCATTCCGTTAATAGCAAGTTCAATTATGAGTAAAAAAATCGCTGCAGGTGCAGATGCCATTGTATTAGATGTTAAGACGGGCGAAGGCGCATTCATGAAGACAGTTGAAGACGCACGTTCACTTGCACGTGCAATGGTTCAAATCGGCAACAACGTAGGACGCCAAACAATGGCGATTATTTCTGATATGAGCCAACCATTAGGTTTTGCGATTGGGAACTCATTAGAAGTCAAGGAAGCAATTGATACACTTCGTGGTAAAGGTCCAGCAGACTTAACTGAACTGTGCTTAGTTTTAGGAAGCCAAATGGTTGTAGTTGGTGGAAAAGCGAAGGATCTAGATGAAGCTCGTGCTATGCTTCTTGAAGTAATTGAAAATGGTTCAGCGATTGAAATATTAAAAGGTTTCATTGAAGGTCAAGGTGGTAATCCAGCAGTAGTAGATTCTCCAGAGTTATTACCACAAGCTCAATTCACATTTGAAGTTCCTGCAAAAGAAAGCGGCTATGTATCGTTCATAGAAGCAGATGAAGTAGGGACTGCTGCGATGTTGCTAGGTGCAGGACGTGCTACCAAAGAATCGGAAATCGATCTAGCGGTAGGAATTGTTCTTCATAAGAAAGTAGGCGACGCAGTTAAAGAAGGCGAGTCACTTGCAACAATCCATGCGAATACTGAGAATGTTGATAACGTATTAACCATTCTTTACAAATATATTGAGTTCTCTAAAGATCCAACAACAGCACCAAACTTGATTGAAGAAATCATTACTGAATAGAGTAAAGAATAAAAGCGGTCTCTCCGGAGATCGCTTTTTTGTGTGCAATAGATTTTTAGATGCTGCTCTTCCGGTCAGTATGGGTCACCTTGGCTAATTAGACGTCCTGCTATTCTCAAGAAGAAACTCTATTTAACGCTCATATTTTATATCTAGAAATTCACAGACTGTTTTTACGTATTGCTCTTTTGGATAAGTATTATAAAGTGCACTGGATAATCGAATAGGATCTCCAAAAAAGTACCGTTCGTATTGAATTTGTCTTGTGCCAAATGAACTCATTGTTAAATCCCATGCTAATCGAAATACCTTTATTCGCTCTTCGGCCGTTTTGGTTGAGCCTTGAAGATATTGGCGAATATCTGAACCAATTAAAGAATTAATTGCTTTTTCAGTGGGCAAAGTCACCATACCGCTTGCACCGATTAATTGGATAATTTCACAATATCGTGGATATATTTTCGGAAAGATATTACTGGCAATTTGAAGAGGAGGCAGATGAGGACGCATCGTCCCAAATTCATCTAATTGGCAATCTTGCTCAGATTTCTCAAGAAGAGCCTTCATCGTTTCAAGTCCAATGATGAATTCTGATAGCTTTTCATGAATATGCTGATACTCGCCTACGTTGATGGTCTCCACTATTAGTTGAGCAAGCCCTAACATGAATTCTGACTTAACAATTTGTCTAGTTACGGTTTGATGTAATGCAAAACAATGAAAGGAACTGTTTAAAAGGAAGTTTGCTGATGCTTCAACGTTTCCATAATAGAATACACGATTCCATGGGACTAAAACATGATCAAAGACAACAACAGAATCCATTTCTTCGAATTTCGAGCTAAGTGGATGATTAAAAGCAGAATCTCCACCAACAAAAGATTCCCTGCAGATAAATTTTAATCCTGGTGTATTGGAAGGAATCGAGAAAGCATAGGATTCATCCTCTTGCAAGAAGAGACTTGGTGTACTAAAGACTAGGACTTCATCAGTTAAGCCACCTTGAGTAGCCAGGAGACGTGCACCTTTTATGACTAACCCTTGCTCGTTATGTTCAATCACTTTTGCTGAAATTGGTTCTTTAGAGGAGAAATAATTAAATAATGAACGGTTCACTTGGGGGGTTACAAATGTGTGAGTGAATGTTAAATCTTTACTCATGGCTAATTCATAAATGGACTGGATGTTCTCGGGAAAACACTTTTCTTTTCCCATTAAAAATGGAGCAGAAGATGCGAAACCCATAATAACTGAGTTTAGATAATCTGGACTTCTCCCCATCATCCCCTTGGTCTGTCTTGCCCAATGCTCCATCATTGTTCTTCTCTTTACTAAATCTTCTTTTGTTTTAGGTTGTAAATAGGAAATCCCTGTTGGTTCATTAGTATCAGGTGAAATAAATGTCAATTCATTTAAAAGATGGGGCTCCAGCTGCAGGTCATACAAAGATGCTTTTGTCTGGAGAATTCCCTTAAAAGCAGGGTGATCTGAAATCTTTCCAGTAATCCTTTCTCCATCAAACCATATTTCGGCTTTCAGTTGGTCTAAACGGTCAATTAATTCCTTCCCATTTATTGCTCCCATTATTTCACTCCCATTGTTCAGTCTAAAATAAGATTACTTTTATTATATTCATCAATTTGCAAAGGAGTTTTTTAATGTAATTTTTTGCTCTGTTTTGGAAAGGAAATAAGCAAATCGTTTTTTCTTTATCTAACGAGGTGCATTGCTATTAGAAACTTCTTTGTATAAGAATGAAGATTATCAGCCAGTGTTTTCTCTAAAGAATGGTCTGAAATAAAGAAAGCAGAAAGAGACCGAAATATCATCTTCGGTCGAATATCTACATAAAAGAAGCAACAATTCTTTTGTAAACCAAATGAACTTAACTTTGAATTCAAGTTGCAAGGGAGCGACGGACGCATACCCGCCGCAGGATGATCTGAAAAAAGAAAGGAAGGCGAGTGACGAAGTCACAAGCCCTCCTCTTTATTCCCTAGATCAAGGTGCAGCAAGTATTCGTGCGAAGCGGACTGGAAACTTCTTCGTATCAGTATGGAAATTGTTCTACCGAAGAGACCTGGAAACCATTCCGCTCAAGTGACCAAGTCACAAAGTAACGATGGTGAAATTCCAGTAACAATCTCCTAAAAAAACTTAAACCTTTTTTCATTTGATGTTTAAAGAGATGAAAGATTTTCCATACTACTAATGAATAGGATGATGCAATTTTTGTCGATAAATAAGAGGTTTTCCCTTTATTTGTCAACGACAAGGAATAATACTAACTCACCTCGAATAGTCACGGAAAGGAGGAGTTACTTTATGAAGCATCAACTACTATTTGTCGAAGACGGCATAGCAATTATTCGTTTAAAAGGCGAACTAGATCACCATGCAACACAACTAATCCGTGACGAAATTTCACAATCTCTATACAGAGGAACTCTTCGGGCCATCATCTGGAACTTGCAAGACTTACAGTTTATGGACAGTGCAGGTATTGGACTTATCTTAGGAAGAATGCGAGATTTTGTTCCAACAAACGGACAAACAGTCATTTTACATCCTTCTGAAACGATGAAAAAAATCTTCCAATATTCCGGATTAGGTTCATATGTATGGCCAACAACAGAAGAAGAAACAATCGCAGAGTTAGGGGGTATTTTAAATGGACAATGAAATGACGCTTTCGTTTATTGCCATAAGTGAAAATGAAGGTTTAGCACGTATGGTCATGACGAGTTTTATTGCATCTCTAGACCCAACCATTGATGAATTAGCAGAATTCAAAACAATCGTTTCAGAAGCGGTGACGAATGCCATCATTCATGGTTATGAAGAAGATGGAGAAGGTATTATCACGATTCGAGCAAAGCGGAGTGGACAATCCATAACGATGACTATCACCGATGAAGGAAGAGGTATACCTAACGTGGAACAAGCCATGGAACCTCTGTACACATCAAAGCCAGAAAGAGAACGTTCTGGAATGGGCTTTACCATTATGGAAAGTTTTTCAGATCATTTATCGGTATGGTCAGAGCCTCAGAAAGGAACTGCGATTACCTTTACGAAAGAGTTTTTACCCATTCAATCCAACTTCGTTCTAGGTGAACGATGACGACGCCTATTGGACAACAGCCCGTGTTGTTGACACAAGAAAAAATGCGCGAACTAATCTTTTTGTCTCAAGAAGGAGACAAAGTAGCCCGACAAACAATGGTGGAAGGAAACACCCGTTTAGTCTGGTCGATTGTTCAACGATTCGCTTCACGGGGAGCGGATCTAGAAGACTTATTTCAAATCGGTTGTATTGGATTGATGAAATCAGTAGACAAATTTGATTTGTCATATGAAGTTAAGTTCTCGACCTATGCAGTACCGATGATTATCGGGGAAATTCAACGATTCCTACGAGACGATGGCATGGTAAAAGTGAGTCGTTCGATTAGAGAATTGAGTTTTAAAATCCGTCATGCAACCGATGAATTTATCCGTATCCATGAACGACAACCATCGTTAACGGATCTCGCAAAAACGTTAGATGTCACGATGGACGAACTTGTGTTAGCATCTGATGCTTTACGAGATCCCGCCTCACTCCATGAGCAACTTTTTGAAAGTGAAGGCGATGCATTGACATTAATGGATCAGTTGCGAGACGAACGATCAGAGCGGTCATTTGATCACATTCCACTACGCGATATATTATCAAAACTTGGAAAACGAGAACAAACGATTATTTATCTTCGCTATTATCTAGATTGCACCCAAAGTGATATAGCTGAAAGATTGGGCATTTCTCAAGTACAAGTATCAAGGTTAGAGAAAAAAATACTGAAGCAACTGAAAAGTTGGATGTTGCCTAAGCAAGCAACATTAAAGGATGGATCTCAATAAATCAGTCACTTTTCAACAACATACTAGATGCTGAATCCTTTGTTTATTCGAAGTTTGGAAAAGGAGAAAGTTTTGATGTGGGCGTCAAGAATGCACACGTCTGGTCGATTCCAGCTTTATTTGTTTATATGAACGGGTTAATTGATTCGACAACACTTACTCAAATCTTAACCTTAACTCAAAGTACGCAATCTCAAATGAAACGCAAAACCGAAATTGATGAAATTGAAGCAATGAATAGTTATTTTCCCTATCACTCGGTTACAGTTTATGATTCAAAAGATGCCTGGCTGTCAGCAATTTTAAGCGGTCAGCTAGGCATTGTTACTTCAGGAGGATTTGTTTTCACCATTGATGTTCGTTCCTACCCAGGGAGACAACCTGAAGAGCCTGACAATGAGAAGGTAATTCGTGGATCTCGAGATGGATTTACTGAAAATATCCTTCAAAATACAGCATTGGTTCGTAGAAGAATTCGCGATGTTTCACTTCGATTTGAATTAACTCAACTATCTACCCGTGGAAAAACAGATACAGTGGTCGCTTATATAAAAGGTTTAGCTAATGAAGAACATATCGATTATATTCGCACACGAATGAAAAAAATCCATCATGATGGATTAACGATGACTGATAAGTCGCTCGAAGAGTGGTTATTCAAACAAAAATTTCATCCGGTTCCTTTTGTGCGTTATACCGAACGTGCTGATACATGTGCGGCTCACTTGTTAGAAGGTCATATTGCTATTATTGTGGATACATCTCCATCGGTTATCCTGGTGCCCACAACAATCTTTCATCATTTACAACATGCGGAAGAGTATCGTCAAGCGCCATTGATTGGAACGATTGTTCGATTCTTGCGCTTGTCGGGATTTTTCTTAAGTTTAGTACTATTGCCTTTCTGGTATTTACTTGTCAAAGAGGCAGGGCATGTACCTGATTTTATGTCCTTCATTGGGCCAGAAAAAACTGGAGACGTACCTATTTTCCTTCAAATCGTCATAGCAGATCTCGGTCTTGAATTTTTAAGGCTAGCTGCCATTCATACCCCCACACCTCTTTCTACTGCAATGGGGCTCGTCGCAGCTATTATTATTGGTCAAATTGCAATCGATGTCGGGTTATTTATTCCAGAAGTCGTGTTGTACACAGCCGTTTCTGCGATACTAACATTTGCCTTACCTTCTTATGAATTAAGTGTTGCGGCTAAAATTTTCCGCAATATGCTTTTGTTTGCCACAGTAGGTTTTGGTACCAATGGCTTTTTCATCGGATTGTTATTGTTATTTATGTATTTAGTTTCAATCAAACCTATGGGCGTGCCGTATTTATGGCCACTTGTACCGTTTTTCCCAAAAGCTTTGGCACGCATTCTAGTTCGCTTTCCATCATCCAATGGAGCACTTAGACCGTTCATTGTTCATTCACCTCAACGTAAACGTTCGTAATCCTTCCATTGCATCGTTGTCTTTTCCTATGGTAAAGTTCTTATATTGAAACACCATTGGGAGAGATGATGATGCATTTATATGGAACACAGTCGATTGATGAAAATGGTCAATTAACGATTGGTGGAACTTCAGCAGTGACATTAGCAAACACGTATGGAACACCTTTATATGTTTACGATACGGCTTTAATAAAAGAGCGTGCAAGAGCTTTCATGCAAACTTTTGAAAACGCGGGTGTTAAAGCTCAAGTAGCTTATGCAAGCAAAGCTTTTTCCAGTATTGCCATGTATCAACTTGCTGCAAAAGAAGGTCTTTCTTTAGATGTAGTGTCAGGAGGAGAATTATTTACAGCGATCCGGGCAGATTTTCCTGTTGAACGTATTCACTTTCACGGCAACAATAAAAGTGATGAGGAATTACTGTTCGCACTAGATTCAGGGATTGGGTGTATTGTTGTCGATAATTTTTACGAAATTGAACAATTAAAAAGATTGACAAAGTTGAAAAAAATGAATATTAATATACTATTACGTGTTACTCCTGGAATTGAAGCTCACACGCATGATTATATTACGACAGGGCAAGCCGATTCAAAATTCGGTTTTGACTTAAATAATGGACAAGCGGATCAAGCGTTCGAGTTAGTTAAAGAAGATTCATTTATACATCTGTTAGGAATGCATTGTCATATTGGTTCGCAAATATTTGATACTGTTGCATTCTCCTTAGCTGCAAGAAAATTAATTGCTAAAATGATTACTTGGAAAACACAATTCGACTTTATATGTCCTGTGTTAAATCTTGGTGGTGGATTTGGTATTCGCTACACAGAAGAAGACAATCCACTTGATCCTGCAGTGTATGTAGAAGACATGATGAAGACGATTCAATCTGAAATTGTACAACACAACTATCCAATGCCTGAAATTTGGATTGAACCTGGTCGTTCGCTAGTAGGTGATGCGGGGACAACCTTGTACACAATTGGTTCTCAAAAAGAAGTTCCAGGTGTTCGTAATTACTTAGCAGTTGATGGAGGAATGTCAGACAATATTCGTCCAGCATTATACCAAGCAAAATATGATGCTGCAGTTGCAAATAAAATGACAGCGAATTCTACTTCGCCTTATACGGTTGCCGGTAAGTGTTGTGAATCTGGTGATAAGTTGATTGAAAACATTACTTTACCAGCAGTTGAAGCTGGAGACACGTTAGCTGTATTTTGCACAGGTGCTTATGGTTATTCGATGGCGAGCAACTATAACCGACTGCCAAGGCCAGCTGTTGTTTTCGCTGAAAAGGGAAAACACCGTATGATCATCAAACGAGAAACATATGAAGATATTGTGAGATTAGATTGTTCTTTAGAAGAAGAGTTTGGTGAAACCAGATGAAAAGTAACAATATAAAGCTATTCCTATTCATCCTAGTCATGGGTGTTTTCTGGGGAATCATGTATTGGAAATTTTTCGCGCCAAACCTATAAATTGTTAAAAAATGGGTTTTAAGTTGAAGTTTTTTAACTTATGAGGTAGGATAGTCATTGGTGCTGAAGCGGAAACAAAAATGAGGGATTTATTATGTTAGTTCGATTCAAAAAAAATTGCGAGAAAATTGCGATGGGTTTACTGTCGTTTATGCCACAAGAAAAAAACTTAAAAAAATTACAAGAAACAATTCATACCTATGAAAACAATCCTAACTGGCATTTGTTTATGTGGAAAAAAGATGAGGATTTCGTGGGTTTGATAGGGATCGAAACTTCAGATGACGTGTGCTTAGTTCAACATATTTCCGTTACTCCTTCTTATAGGGGAGAAGGAATTGGAAAAGAAATGGTATCTAAAGTACAACAATTTCTTCCGTGTACCGAAATCTATGCAGCAGAATCAACAAAGCCATTTATAGATAAGTGCCTAACAGAGAAAGAAGGAACAGACGCTTAATGTCTGTTCCTTCTTTTTTCTTCACGTGCTTTAAGTATTTCTGAGCGATCACGAAGCATATGCTTGTGTATGAGATGATCTCCCGTTAGAGGAACTAATGCTGGTTGAGTGTCGATAACGTCTTTTAGTCTTTGAGAAATAATCTGTATTTTAAATGCTTCAAATGATTTTTCCTGATTAGCAAAATCAAGCGCATGTTGGATGTTTTTCATCACTTCTTGAAGATGAACTCCTTCAAAAAAAACACTCTTTTCATTCATTCGAATTCTGTCAATTGATTTAGAAAGAGATCTTTTTGCGCCACTGAAATTACCTCTTCGCCAGTGATACATTCCAGTCGCTAGCAATATCCAGGCTGTTAGTGGATGTGTTTTATCTTTTGGTGCAATTTCTTTCCAATATTCTTCTAATACTTCATGACATTCAAAATAATCTTCATGCTCATTAAAATATGTCATAAACTGCGTGAAAAGTGGGTGAAACAACGGATGCATTCTGCTCTCACTTCCTCTATACTAAAATTTGAATCTATTTGATCGGGTGATCTAACATGTCTTATGAAGTAAAACTGGACGCTTTTGAAGGTCCTCTCGATTTATTATTGCACTTAATTCATCGTTTGGAAATTGATATATATGATATTCCAATGGCTGACTTGACCTTACAGTACATGGAACACATTCGTGCAATGCAAGTTTTAGAGCTAAATGAAGCAAGTGAATATTTAGTAATGGCGGCTTCTTTACTAGCTATTAAAAGTAAAATGCTTCTCCCTATACACGAAGGGGAGTTTGATGAAGATGATTTGTCAGTTGATATGAATGACCCTCGTGACGAATTAGTTAGTCGACTCATAGAGTATCGAAAGTATAAAGAGGCGGCAGAAGTATTACAACAACTTGAAGAACAACGTGCTCAAGTATTTACTAGAGCTCCAAGTGATTTAACCGACTATCAGACAACTAAGCAACTGTCGGCATTTGATGAACAATTAAATGTTTATGATATGTTAGGTGCTTTTCAAAAAATGATGAGAAGAAAACAACTGAAAGCTCCGTTATCCACTCGAATTGCTCGACAAGAACTATCAGTAAAAGACCAAATGAAAAGTGTCTTTCACACATTGAGATCAAGAGGAGGTAGTTGTTCTTTTTCAGAATTATTTCCTTCTGAAGATAAACCAACATTAGTTGTTACTTTCTTATCGTTACTTGAACTAATGAAAAGACAAATGGTATTTGTCGAACAACAACATAATTTTGATGATTTAACAGTTAAACTATTAAATGATCGATGGGAGGAAGAGTTATTTGAGCCTATTGATGAGTAAAATCGAAAGTCTGCTCTTTGTCACAGGCGACGAAGGGCTATCTAGTAAACAAATTGAAAGTTTAACAGATGCATCAGCTAGCGAAGTGAAAGAAGCATTAATAAGTCTTCAAGCGGACTATAAAAAGTCTAAAGTGCGCGGTATTGAATTAAAAGAACTTGCTGGTACATATCAACTTATCTCAAAAAAGAAAAATGCAGATACAATTCAACGCTTAGTTGAGAACCCAACAAACCAACCCCTTTCTCAAGCGTCCTTAGAAGTGTTGGCGATTGTTGCTTATAAGCAACCAATTACAAGAATCGAAATTGAAGAGATTCGTGGAGTGAAAAGTGAGAGACCTTTACATACGTTAGGTTTGAAAGGCTTAATACAGGAAGTAGGTCGTGCGGAAGGAACTGGCCGAGCTATTCTTTATGGCACTACTAAAGAGTTTTTGAATGTTTTTGGTCTTAATGATACGAATGAATTACCTTCTCTACCAGAAGCACAAGAATCTGAAGAAGAAGAGCAAACGGATTTGTTTATGACGAAGTTTCAAGAAGCCTTTGGAGAACAAAAAGAATAACAGACGAAAGGTGCTAATGCTTGAGAAAACAAATAGCGTTACTGTTAGTGTTGCTCTTGGTAGTTATGCTTTACCCTCATTTTACACAAGCCCAGGGATCTTCTTATGCGGTTATTGATGCAAAAACAGGGCGATTATTAGCTGGAAGCGGAGAACATGTTCAGTTACCAATTGCGAGTCTAACAAAAATGTGGACTGCGGTTGTCGTGGCACAAGAAGTCGATTTAAAAGAATATGCGAAAATTTCACCAAATGCAACTTCACAAGAAGGTTCATCCATTTACTTGAAAAATGGAGAAGAAACACCTGTCGATTTTCTATTATATGGATTAATGTTGAGATCGGGGAATGATGCAGCTGTAGCTCTTGCAGAACATGCTGGAGGATCAGTAGTAGGATTTGTGAAATTGATGAATGAAAAAGCAAAGATAATGGGATTAAACAACACCTATTTTCAAAACCCATCTGGTCTTCACAATGAAGAACATTTGTCCACTGCCTATGACACAGCTCTCATGTTGAAAATTGCAATGGACAACAAAGCGTTGGAGCCGATATTAACCGCTTCCTATTACAAAGGGAACGGCAAGCATTGGGAAAATAAGCACAAACTCGTTCGCTTAGACTCTACAGCAATTGCCGGGAAAACAGGATTCACTAAAGCAGCGGGGAGAACACTAGCTACATATTTCAAAGACGGTGATGAAGAAGTCATTGTGGTTACATTAAATCAATCCAACGATTGGCAAATGCATCAGCAACTTGCACAGAATGCCTTTTCGCAATATGATAGAGTTCAAGTCGTTGAAAAGGGTTTGTATGATTTACCTGGGGGAATGGTTATCAAAACCGAAAAACCTGTCTATGTCTTAAAAAGCAAAAAAGATCAAGTTACTCATCTCGTAGTATTGAACCGAAAAAAATCATTACAAAAAGTTGCGAGATGGGAAGTACAAATAAACGGCAAAACTATACTCTCACAAAAAGTACATATTGAGCGGATTGAATGATGAAGACTGCTTATTAAATAAGCGGTCTTCTTTTGTTTTGAGCGAAAGTGTGACATAATTTTCTACAGAGTATAGGACTAAACTAAGAGGTGAAAGTATGGAAAGATTACAAAAAATGTTAGCACATGCTGGGGTTGCGTCACGAAGAAAATCTGAGCAGCTCATTTTAGAGGGTAAAGTAAAAGTAAATGGAAAAGTTGTTACAGAACTTGGAACGAAAGTATCGCCAACTGATACAGTTGAAGTAGATGGAGTGAAGCTTGAAAAAGAACAAAAAGTCTATCACTTGCTCTATAAACCAAGAGGTGTTATTTCTGCAGTAACTGACGACAAAGGTCGAGAAACTGTTGCTGATTTATTCCCACACATTCAAGAACGACTATTTCCAGTTGGACGTCTAGATTATGACACATCTGGTCTTTTAATCATGACCAATGATGGCGATTTATCTTATACCCTAACTCATCCTAAATTTAAGATTGATAAAACGTATGTGGCACGGGTAAAAGGCATCCCTAATAAGGAACAACTTCGTATACTTGAGCGCGGTGTTGATTTAGAGGATGGCAAAACAGCCCCTGCACGAGTGAAATTATTATCGGCAGATTCAAAACAAGGCGGCAAAGCCATTATTGAAATCACAATCCACGAAGGTAAAAACCGTCAAGTTCGACGTATGTTCGATGCGATTGGTTTCCCAGTTCAAAAGTTAAAACGTGAACGATTTGCGTTCTTAACACTTCACGGTCTTAACGCTGGTGATTCCCGTGAATTAAGCTCGCATGAAGTGAAATTATTACGCGTAATGGCTGAAACAGGAAAAATTGGTTCATAACTAATAACAAACCTGTTCAAATAAGAGCAAAAAAGAGCCGAGTAGATCGAGGCGGCATAGCTTTCGAGCACCGGAGCATATTCAAAATACGTGAGAAGCTGAAAAACAAACCACCGACGAGATACGAAAGCTATTTTTTGCGCACTATTTCAACGCCCAATAGAAACGTTCACAAACCCTTCAAAAGTGCGGTCTAAACACCCACTTTTGTTTGTTATAATAATAAAGGAATATTTCGTCATGTAGGAGGTCGGAAAATGGCTCAGACGAAACAAAAAAGATTTATTTTACGAACAATTATTTTATCTGTTCTTGTACTTGCAATTGTCTACACCATATACAACAATGCCACCAAAGAAAAAGTAGAAGTCCTCGGCATTGGTGATCAGGCACCTGATTTCACATTGGTGGATTTAAATGGGGAAGAGCATCGGTTGTCAGATTATAAAGGACAAGGTGTCTTTTTAAATTTCTGGGGTACTTGGTGCAAACCTTGTGCAAAAGAAATGCCTGCAATGGATCGTCAATATGAAATTTATAAAGAACAAGGTGTTCAAATTTTGGCTGTAAATATTGCACAGTCTGATTTCGAAGTAGAACGATTTGCAAGTCAGTATGGATTAGATTTCCCTATCGTCATTGATAAAACGAAAAGTGTAATGGAAGCATACAACATTGACCCGCTTCCAACTACATTGTTAATCAATCCTGATGGAGAAATTGAGCAAATTGTACGCGGAGAAATGACAGAACAGGACATTGCCGGTTTTATGAAGCAAATACGTCCTGAATAAGGAGTCAATCATATGAACAACATCATTTGTGCTTGTGGGCATGAAAATCCAGAAGGAACAGTGTTATGTGGGAACTGTGGTCGGCCCCTCACGAAAGAAGCTAAGGATCAAAAGTTAGTGGACATGCGTTATGAAGGGACTGCACGTCGCTCTCAAACGTATAACAAATCAATTATTGATAAAGTTTGGAATTTTTTCTCGAGCGTAAAAATTGGAATAATCATCATTATTACGATTTTAGTGGCAGCTGCAGTCGGAACGATATTACCTCAAGTATTATATGTTCCAGCAACTACTGAAGCAGACATTGCTGCTTACTATGAGCGTGTTTATGGTACGTTCGGTAAACTTTACTATGAATTAGGTTTATCAGATTTATATGGGTCATGGTGGTTCCAAACATTAATTGGTATGCTAGGCATCTCTTTAATTGTTGCCAGTTTAGATCGTTTTGTTCCATTATATAAATCCTTGAAAAAACAACGTACGAAAAGACATGAAAGCTTCATGAAACGTCAACGACTCTTTGGTCAAGGTGAAAAGATCTTGGGTGAAGATGCTCTAGCGAAAAGTGAAGAAAAGCTTAAAGAACTCCGCTATACCGTAAAGCGTGAAAATGGAGCATTATTAGCTGAAAAGGGACGTTTTGCAAGATGGGGTCCTTATGTTAATCATGTCGGTCTTATCATTTTCTTATTTGGTGTCATGTTACGTGCTTTACCTGGATTTTATGTGGATGAAACAATGTGGATCCGAGAAGGGGAAACACGTGCCATTCCTGAAGCACCAGGCTTCTACTTGGAAAGCAAAGAATTTATTTTAGAAACCTACGACAAAGATCAAGCCGACGAAGTGTTTGGTGAAGCAATAGAACGTGTAGGAACGATTGCATCGAACTACCAAACAGATGTGGTGCTATACAAAAAACCAGAAGAAGCTTTGCCAGGACAGACTGAAGATTTAAAAGAAGTAAAAAAAGAATCCATCCAAGTTAATCATCCATTGAAATTTGAAGGCTATGCTGTTTTTCAAATGGATTTCCGATTAGATGAGCTAAAAACGATGCACTTTAATTTATCAAATAAAGCAACAGGTGAATCACTAGGTGATTTAGCAATAGATCTTGTAAATCCGGAAAAATCGTATGATGTTGGAAAAGGATCAAAAGTAGAATTAATTGGCTATTATCCTGATTTTTCTGGGTTTGAAAATGGAGAGCCTCAAACAAAATCTCCTGTACCTAACAATCCAGCGTTCTTAGTGAAAATGTTCACCCCTGAAACTCCAAAAGGTGAAACTAGTTTTGTAGCAATCAAACAAACAATCGAGCCACTTGGAGACAATGAATTTAAACTCGAGTTCCAAAATGTTGACACTCGTGATGTTTCAGGATTAACAATTCGTAAAGATAAAACATTATGGATTTTAGCATTAGGTGGCTTACTCTTTATGATTGGAGTTGCCCAAGGTTCTTACTTTAATCACCGTCGAATTTGGATTCACGAATCAACAGATGGCCAATTAGTAGTTGCAGCCCATACCAACAAAAACTGGTTTGGGGTTAAAAAAGAGTTAGATCAAGTTACAGAAGTGGCACAACTGCCACAGTACATTGATCAACACGATACAGAAGGCCAAGAGCTTAAAGAGGATGGTGAGAAATCGTCATGACATTAGTATCAATAAGTAGTAATTTATTGTTTGTTGCATTCGTTTGTTACTTAATCGCAACCTTGTTCTTCGGAGGTGCCGTAAAAGTATCTGGTGCTGAAACGTCCGCATCTGAGAAAAGATGGGCGCGTATCGGAATCACCGTTACAATCGTCGGGTTTATTGCGAACATAGCGTACTTTATTACTCGCTGGATCGCAGCGGGACATGCTCCCGTAAGTAATTTATTTGAATTTACAACAGCATTCGGCATGATGGTTGTTGGGGCGTTTATCTTAATTTATTTCATATACAAAACTCCATTACTTGGGTTGTTTGCTTTACCAATTGCCATTATCATTATTGGTTTTGCCAGTATGTTTCCACGTGAGATCAATCCGTTAATTCCTGCTCTTAAGAGTTATTGGTTAACTGTACATGTGACGACTGCTGCGTTAGGTGAAGCAATCTTAGCCATTAGTGCAGTTGCGGGATTAATTTATCTATTAAAAAATGTGGATATTACAAAAAAATCAAAACAACGTTTCTGGTTAGAGGCTGTAATGTTTACACTCGTATTAACATTAGGATTTGTTGCTTCAACTACAACTTTTAGTGTAATGGATTACGAAGCAAAGTTTAATTATGTTGATAAAGAACAAAAAGAAAAAGAAATTACTTACAACACTCCACCCATTTTCGGAATGAACGAATTTGAAGCGTTGACACCAGGAACTATGAAGCCAATTGCAGAAATGCCGGCTCTTGTTAATGCCAAAAAATTAACAACGGTTACATGGTCTATACTGTTTGGGACTATATTGTATGGGTTAATCCGATTAATTGCTCGAAAATCTATTTCAGCTCTTTTAAAACCATTTGCGAAGAAAGCAAATTCTCAGTTGATGGATGAAATCGGTTATCGTGCAGTTTCAATCGGTTTCCCAGTATTTACACTCGGAGCGCTAATATTTGCCATGATTTGGGCACATGAAGCATGGTCAAGATTCTGGGGATGGGATCCAAAAGAAGTTTGGGCTCTCATTACGTGGTTATTCTACGCAGCGTTCTTACACCTTCGTTTATCTAGAGGATGGCATGGTGAAAAATCTGCATGGTTAGCGGTAATCGGATTTATAATAATAATGTTCAACTTAATTGCAGTTAACTTAATTATTGCCGGTTTACATTCATACGCATAATAGACAAGCCTTTTCCTTCCAGGGGAAGGGCTTTTCTTTCAATTTTAAACATGTAATTGTACAATAATTGGTAAGACGGAAGGGGTTCCCATAATGTCAGAACATATATCTGTATTAATAGTAGATGACGAAGATCGTATTCGTAGATTATTAAAAATGTATTTAGAGCGTGAAGGATATGAAGTAGATGAGGCTGAGAATGGTGAAATAGCCTTAGAAATGGCGTTGGAAAAAGATTATCATTGTATCTTACTAGATGTCATGATGCCTGAGAAGGATGGCTTAGAAGTCATTACGGAGCTGCGTGAACATAAAGCAACACCAATTATGTTATTAACTGCCAAGGGCGAAGAAGCGAATCGTGTTGAAGGATTTGAATTAGGGGCGGACGATTACATCGTAAAACCATTTAGTCCACGAGAAGTTGTACTGAGAGTGAAAGCGGTATTACGACGCTCAGTAACCATTTCACCGATTTCAACGTCATCGGTGTCTAAGGACTTGGTTGTATTCCCTCATTTAACAATCGATCATGACGCACACCGTGTAACTGCTGATGGAACAGAAGTGAACTTAACACCAAAAGAATATGAACTTCTATACTTCTTAGCAAAAGCACCAGACAAAGTGTTTGATCGTGAACAACTGCTAAAAGAAGTATGGCATTATGATTTCTTTGGAGATTTGCGTACAGTAGACACTCACGTCAAACGATTACGTGAAAAATTAAATCGTGTATCCGAAAAAGCCGCTAAAATGATTGTGACTGTTTGGGGTGTTGGATACAAATTTGAGATTGTCAATGAATAGAATATGGAACAGCGTCGTCGGGAAGCTATGGGTAACCATACTGCTTCTCGTTTCGTTTATATTGTTTATCATTACGATCTTGATGCTTGAGTTTTTAGGAAACTATCATAGTGAACAAGCAGAGGCCTCTTTACGCAAAGAAGCGAATACAATTGCGCGAATAGTGAATGAACATGACCAAGTGGATTCCACAATGTATATCATTTCTGACATATTAGGTCCTGAAACGAATGCACTTATAGCAAAAGAACCTCGTGAAGTTTCGTTGACATTACATGAAGGTGAAAATGAAGAGAAAATAAAAGAACGTATCATGAATGATGCAAGTCTAGCTAAAGTTTTTGAATCCTCTCAACCTATTTTAAAAGAAATGATTTTACCTTCCCTTGAAAATAATAATCAAATGGAATCCTTTATTGTTTTAGCTTCTCCGTTAAATATTGAGAATGATTTGCATGGTGCAGTATTCATTTATCAAAGTTTAGATGTTATTCATGAAACGACAAAAGAAACGACAAATATCGTCTTTTTATCAGCATTTATAGCATTTATGTTAACGAGTTTCTTTGCATTCTTCTTGTCGACTCGAATTACTTCTCCATTACGGAAAATGCGCGAAGCTGCATTTGAACTGTCCAAAGGAAACTTTGATACAAAAATACCGACACTTCAAAATGATGAAATTGGTCAATTAGCTACAGCATTTAATCAAATGGGACGTCAATTGAAACATCATCTAGAAGTAATTAATCAGGAAAAAGAACAATTATCAAGCATATTAACATCGATGACAGACGCGGTAATTACATTCAATCGAGATCATACAATTTTAGTTAGCAACCCACAAGCAGAAAAGTTGTTGCAAAAATGGTTTCTCCGTATTGGAACAAGCAAAGGGCAACCTATTCCCATCGAAATGGACCATATGCTCGACCATGTTCTACATTTAGAAGAAGAAATTAATGAAGAACTGGAAATGGAAGGCAGTTATTATGCGATTACATTTAGTCCCTTATACAGCGGAGATTCAATCCGAGGAGCAGTTGCCGTACTCCGAGATATGACAGAACAAAACCGCCTGGACCGACTACGCTCCGATTTCATCGCAAATGTTTCTCATGAATTAAGAACACCTATTGCTATGTTACAAGGCTATAGTGAAGCCATAATTGATGAAGTGGTGACGACAGATGAAGAACGAGATGAAATGATTAAAATTATTTATGAAGAATCAAAACGTATGGGACGTTTAGTAACAGATTTACTTGATTTAGCGAGAATGGAATCAGGTCGCATGCGACTGTATAAAGAGTATGTAGCCATTGCTCAAGTAATTGAACGAATCACGCAAAAATTTGCTCAAGTAGCTAGAGAATCACATGTTGATTTGAAATTTATCACAACAGTGACTCCAGAGCTAATTGTTGAGATTGATGAAGATCGAATTGAACAAGTGTTAACGAATTTAATTGACAACGCAATTCGCCATACATCAAATGAAGGAAATGTCTCAGTTCATGTCGAACAACACAATGCATTCGTTAAAATCCGTGTTGAGGATACAGGATCTGGAATCCCAACTGAGGATATACCATTTGTATTTGAGCGTTTCTATAAGGCTGATAAATCAAGAACTAGAGGTAAATCTGGAACTGGCTTAGGTTTAGCAATAGCTAAAAATATGGTAGAAGCCCACAATGGCGCGATTACCGTTAAAAGTGAAGAAAATGTTGGTACCATATTCACCTTTACATTACCCATTAAAAATTTGTAACTTTATTAGAGACTGAAACGACTACTTTATAGAACGGGGGGAGTTGTTAATGAATGACTCCGTTTTTCACAGGCTATATGACCAGTATCATCAAGATGTATTTCAATTCTTGTTGTATATGGTGAAAAATAGACAAACAGCCGAAGATTTAATGCATGAAGTATATGTAAGAGTTTTAAAAGCGTTCAGTCGTTTTGAAGGAAAAAGTTCTGAAAAAACGTGGTTATTTTCAATTGCTAAAAATGTAGCAATTGACCATTTCCGAAAATCTTCGATACGTAAAAAGTATTCATTTGACTTTTTTGATTGGGAAAAGCAAGAGTTAAGATCCACAGAAGCTCTTCCAGAAGAATTAGCTGAAATGAATGATGAAATGAAACAATTGTTAAACGCGTTAGATGAATGTACAGGCGATCAAAAAATGGTTGTTATTATGAGATACTTCCAAGACTTATCCATTTCTGAAACAGCGCAAGTTCTCGGATGGACGGAAGGTAAAGTCAAGACCACACAACACCGAGCAATTCATAAACTTCGGGATCGCTTATCTGGGCATTCGGATAGGAGGAAAGTTCACGATGAGCAATAATAAATGGAGTGAACAAAAAATCGATCAGTTACTTAGCCAAGTGCCCAAACATCAAGACACACGTTCAAAAGACGAGGTATTGAGACGTTTACAACAAGATGAAAGACTTGCCGAAGTTTCCCCAATGAACCGGAAACGATGGATACCACCAGTTGTAGCATTAGCTGCATTGATTACGTTAACCCTATTAGGTGCAACGCTAATCAATAAGCCAAATAACTTTATGGATAGTGCATTTGATAGTAATTCACAAAGTGCAGAATCTAAAGCGATTGAAATGGATTCAAGTGACAATAACCAAACTTCAATAACTGCAGCTGATGAAGATACATCTAATGAATCAAAAGAAGAAGCAGAAACTTTTGATGATGCGTCAGAAAAAGTTACTTCTGAAAGTGAAATGCCTGTTGCAAAATCTGCAGTTGGATCAAACGGAACCACTGCCAATTCAAGTGATGTAGAAAATCATACAGCTTTTATAATTGGTCTAGTTTCTCAAGATGCACTTGTAGTACCCGTTACATTTTTAATACCTAATGATCAAATTCAAGAGGATTTTGGGAATCTTTCTCCAAATACTTTGCAATTATATGAGCAATACGCAGATGAAATCGATGAAGAAGGCCTTGGTTTTATTGAATACCACCCTTTTAAAGGATCTTTTGAAATTGATCAAGACCAACTAAATCATCGGTTACCAAATGAGCATGATTATGACTTATCAAGTGCCACTCTTGAGGCATATAATGAATCACTTCAATTTACTTTTGAAGGATTTACACAAATCAATCATCAGAATGAAGATGGTAGTCAAGCGGAATTTGATCAAGTCGGTCAAGTAACACCTACTGTTTTATCAAATGGGTTATTTAAAACGGCTGTTTACCCTTACACAGATTCGACAGGTAAGGTCTATATGGTACCGAGTCTGAATGAAACATATAATAATGTGTCCGAAGCGATGGATGCCTTAAAGACGCCTCCAAATGATTTTTTTGGAAAAGCGATACCAAGATCTGTAACTTACACAATTGAAGAAATTCAAGGTATTATTCACATCAAATTCACTGAACCTCTCGAGCTTAATTCGTTATCACAAGATCAATCAACTCAATTGATTGAAAGTTTTGTTTTAACAGGAGCTACCTTCGATGTTCAGGTTCAATTAGATAATGTCCTTGAAGAACAGTGGAACGGGATTAATTTAACTCAACCAATTGAACAACCATTAGGGCTAAATAAATATAGTTGGTAACAAAAAGAATCATTTAGTAGGCTCAAGTAGTTTACAAATGATTCTTTTTTTCTTATAGTATAGGATGTAAGTTAATAATGATTCATCTTCGGGGCAGGGTGAAATTCCCGATCGGCGGTAATTGAAGAACGTTTTCTTGAGCCCGCGAGCCGTTAAGGCAGGATTTGGTGTGATTCCAAAGCCGACAGTATAGTCTGGATGGGAGAAGGTGAAGGTGCGGTCGTTTTTCGTTCTGTCATTTAACGAGACGCCTATTTAGGTGCGCCTTTTACTCCCCAAAGCGATAACGGCTTATGGGGTTTTTTGATGGAGCTGAAACGAACAAACTTTTCTTCTTGTGGAGTGAATCGACAAAAGGAGAGAGTCATAATGAAGAACAACAAATTGCGTATTATGATCGCAGTTGCGATGTTGAGTAGTATTTCATTTGTATTAATGCTATTTAATTTTCCATTACCAGCGTTGCCAGCTTTTTTGAAAGTCGACTTTAGTGATGTACCAGCGCTAATCGCAGCAATAACAATGGGTCCTATAGCTGGAATATTAGTCGCTTTATTTAAAAATATTTTGTACATGATCTTTAGTGGAAGTCCAACGGGTGTGCCGGTAGGAGAAATGGCGAATTTTGCTACAAGCGTATTATTTATGCTTCCTGTTTATATGGTTTATCGTAAAATTTCAACTACAAAAGGCTTAACGATTGGCTTAATTGCAGGAGTTTTTACAATGGCTATCGGAATGAGCGTTTTAAATTACGCAGTATTTTTACCAATGTACACATATTTCTTAAATGCGCCTGCAATGACGGGTACTGTTTTAACCCAAACCATCTTATTAGGTATTCTGCCATTTAATTTAATCAAAGGTCTGTTACTATCTACCGTTGTCATCTTATTGTTCAAAACGATGAAAACATGGTTAGATAAGCAACGAGCGATTTTTTCATAAATAGAATCATAGTTTAATAATAATAAGAAAGACCTGGTTCGCTTTAAATGCGAATCAGGTCTTTCTTTCGTTATTTAATGGTAATTAATTACATATAATTAGGAGATTATTGGATAGTTGCAACGAAATCGAGAAAGTTGCAACGAAAAGCCAAAAGTTGCAACGAAATCAAAAAAGTTGCAACGAAATGTGTTATGAATTGAAAAAACCGAAAAAATTGGATATTTATGTTAAAATATAAAAAATGCTCAATCCTATTTCTAATATCCATGAAGTGATTCCTGAATTAGTGGTAGATCATGGTATTGCTTATGAAGACCAAAATCATTGAAAGATATACTCAAAAATTTAATCCGAGAAGGGAAGTTTTTCTCCATGCTAATCGAAGATATTATTGGACGATTCAATCTAAAAGTTCAAAGCACTATGCCAGTCGCAGACTCTTTTAGTTCAGAGGTTTATCGACTTTTATTAGACGATGGACAGACAGTATATTGTAAACTGCCATTCACGAAAGAGAAGTGGTATCGGGAATTCAAATGCCTTAACTACCTTCTCGATTCGGTGAACGTACCCAAAGTTATTAATTTGATAGAACCGTCTGAGACATTTAATGGTGCCTTTTTGCTTACTGCGCTTGAGGGTAATTCTATTACAACTTTAACACCAAAGCTGGCAAAAGAAGTAGGTGTGTTACATGCGAAATTACATGAATTGAGCTATGAATTCTATGGCTCTTTTACGAACGAAGGGTTTGAAATATTACCTAATAATGATTGGCGATTGTTTATATTATCTACACTTGAACGGTTTGTGCCTTTTGTTCGTCAAACTTTAACTGAGGAATTATACAAGTCATCCTACAATAGAATTCAAGAGTTATTCAAATGCTTACCAGCACCAGAACCACCTTCGTTTGTTCATATGGATTTTCGTTTAGCGAATCTCATTGCTCAAGGAAATACACTATCAGGAGTTATTGATTTTGAAAGTTCTCGATTTGGATCCCCAGAAATAGACTTTATCAAACTGTATCGAGATGCGCTAAGTAAGAATCCGACAATTTTTGATGCATACAAAATAGGATATGGATCAGTTCGTCCCTTGCTACCCATGGAGCAGTATGTCCAGTTTTATAGTCTATATGATGCCTTTAACTCAATAGGATGGTCTACACAAAGAGGGTTAGAAAAAAATCGTGCATTTTATGAAGAGAGTCTCACAATCTTAAAAACCCAACTAGAAATGTCAGCTACTTAGGCATGGAAATCTTGAAAGAAATGTTGAAAACGGATATTGTTCATCTAAATGAGTAAAAGTCGTGGAAGATAGTTTTGAAGGAAGTGGGGATTACTTGATGGATAAGTTAAATAAGAAACCAAAGGTAATGGTGCTTGGAACTTTTCATATGCGGTATACAGCAGATTTATATCGTGTTGAATTTGATAATCTTTTATCACCCCAAAGACAAGAGGAAATAAGAAAAGTGGTTAATGTCTTAAAGAACTATAACCCAACAAAAATCGCTTTTGAAGTTGTAAAAGAAAAAGATAACTTGTTAAACGAAGAATATCAACAATACATAAATGGGCAACTAGAATTAAAAGTAGATGAAATACATCAGTTTGGTTTTCAAACTGCTGCTGAATTAAAACACAAAAACATTTACGCTGTTGATTGGATGGAAAGCGTTGGTAATAGAGCGATCAGTCAAGTTCTTGACTGGGGAAAAATTGAACAACCAGAACTGTCCAATTTTATTGATGAAGAGTATATTTCTAAACTTCAACTGGGTCTTGAGGATAAGAGTATTTTTGAAATGATCTGTAAGTATAATGAAGAGAATTTTAATAAGAAGCAGCATGAAATGTATATGCAAATCGCCCGCATTGGAAAAGGTGTTGAATACATCGGTATAGATTGGGTTAGATGGTGGTATCAACGGAATCTGATTATCTATACTAATCTTGCTGAAATCACAAATCTTTTATCTGACCGTACTCTTTTAATAATAGGCTCAGCCCACGTTTATTTAGTTTCACAATTTTTAAAAGAGAGTGGATTATTTGATGTTGTAACTATAGATGCATACTTAGAGTGATCGTCTATTGAACTACTGATCGAAACTTCTACAAATTTACATGAAAATTTGCACAAAAAAAACTGCGAATCTAATTCGCAGCATTTTTTTATTCGTATTTTAATGCATCGCCATCAAATGAATCATCAGCAACTTTGATTGAATCCGTTGGACAGCCTTCGAATGCATCTTGCATATCTTCTTCGAGTTCATCTGGAACTTCAGTTGTTCCCATGTTATTATCTAAAATAACAAAGGCAATACCTTCATCATCGTAATCATAAATATCTGGTGCTGCAGCGCCACAAGCGCCACAAGCGATACATGTATCTTTATCTACAATGGTATACTTCGCCATGTTAAACCTCTCCCTTATCTCCGTTCGCTTGAAAAAGCTTTCGTATTTATTCTAATCATGTTTTCCTCAATTTTCAACCTAAATACTCAATTATTGGAGGAACTCCAGTGCTATTTCAACAAATCATCTTACATATGGTCGATCGATTGAAAGAAGAACGGACTATTTCTGCTCCTTATCATCTTATTAGAGGCAAACGTTCAGGTCAAACTATTCAGGATGTGAAAAGTTATCAACTTACAAAATATTTTGCTTTATTTCCTAGACTCACAAAACAAAGTTACGATCAAACCATTCAACAGATGATTGAATCAGGTTGGCTACGAGTAAATGATTTGTCCATTCCACAAATAACGGCATTAGGGAAACAAATTCTGCAGCATATGCCGAATTTGCACTTGAATGGTTGGTTGTATAGAGGGAATGAACGCATATTTTTTCAACGTCTATCATTAGTGACCCAAACCTTATCACATGTGAATGCAAATGACTTGTCGTTTGTTCCTATAGAAAAGGACGAAAAAATTCACAATTGGGTTCGCCACTTTTTACATATGGTCTCTTACAAAGATGAGGGGTTTATTGAAAGCTATTACAAAGAATTAAAAACTGCATTCAAATCTGCGAATCTTAGTGACCTTCATTTAACTATTTTAAGTCATCGATTATCTGGGTATCAAGTTAGTGGTGTAACTTGGCAACAACTGTCTCATAAATTGGAGATCGATGAGATTGACCTCGAAATTCTTTTGGAGGAATGCTTACATTTAGTACTAGATGAAATTTCGCTGAGTACCAAACTAAAATTATTACCCAAAATGAGTGAAGGTATCATGACGACAACTCCTTTGACTGAATCAGCTAAAAGAACAGCGGACTTATATAAACAAGGGTATTCGTTTGAACAAATCGTGACATTACGACAATTGAAAAAAAGCACGATTGAAGATCATTTTGTAGAAATGGCAATGAACGAACCTTTGTTTTCAATTAATATATTTTTTCCAGGAGAAGACATTCAACCAGTCATTCAACAAATACAAAATCAACAAACCAAGAAATTAAGAATGTTAAAAGAAACATTTCCAATCTATTCTTATTTTCAATTGCGATTGTTATTGGCCTCGGGAGGTGACTTAATTGACCAACAATCTACATAAGATATTGTTAGAGAAATTTGGTTATTCTTCATTTAGACCAGGTCAACTTGAAATCATTAAAAGTATCATACACCAGGAGGACGTTCTGGCAATTTTACCGACCGGTATGGGAAAATCGCTTTGCTATCAACTTCCGGGATATCTATTGCCACATAGTGTGGTCATAATTTCGCCATTGCTGGCACTTATGCAAGATCAAGTAGAGCAATTAAAAAAAATGGGTGAAAAAAGGGTAGTTGCTTTTAACTCATTTTTGACACCATCTGAAAAACAAACACTTTTGAATAAACTTGAAACATATAAATTTATTTTTTTATCGCCTGAAATGATCACGCAAGAGAAAGTAAAAGAGAAATTGAAGTCAATTCCAATTTCACTAATTGTAGCGGATGAAGCTCATTGTATTTCGCAATGGGGATACGATTTTAGACCAGATTATTTACGTTTAGGCGAATGGTTAGACAGTATAAATCGACCGCCAATTTTAGCGTTAACAGCAACCGCAACAAAACAAGTAATGGATGATATAAATACTCATTTAAATATGCGACAACCAACTCAACATATTCAATCGCTTGATCGACCTAATATTCGCTATGCTGCAATAGAAGTTGATTCTAGAGAAGAAAAATTCGAAAAAATAGCAAAACAAATTGTTGATTTTACTGGTCCTGGAATTATATATACACAATCAAGGAAGAAAGCGGATCAATACGCTCAGAAATTAATAACTAAAGGACTACGAATTGCTTCATATCATGCTGGAATGGAGCAAGTAGATAGAATGTTTGTCCAACAGCAATTTTTAAACAATGAAATTGATTGGGTTTGTGCAACCAATGCATTTGGTATGGGAGTTCATAAAAATGATGTGCGTCAAGTTATTCATGACCATTTTCCATCGTCAGTGGCCAATTATTCACAGGAAATTGGACGGGCAGGAAGAGATGGAAGTGATTCTCTTGCTACATTGTTTTATACAAAAGATGATGAAGATCTATCCATATTCGTTGCTACGAACGATTTTCCTGATGAAGCACATGTAAACGTATTTGCGGAGTCCACCGCTAACGGATTGCAGCCTAATCAAATAGTATCTCAAAACTTATTGTCGGAAACTCATGTGCGAATCTTATCCTATTGGTTATCTATAAAATCGAAGAAAGAAACGATCAAGATTTTGACTCAATTGAAACTCGAAAAAATACAACAAATTTATCAAATCAAGGATATCTTAATGAATTCTACTTGTATTCGTGAGCAAATTGTCCACTTTTTTGGTCAAACCATTCATTCGAACCCACGTAATTGTTGTTCGAAATGCGGTTTGAGTATAAACGAAATAATAGAATCTCCGAAAGAAAACTTATCCTATTTAAAATTACAATCATGGGAAAAACGATTATCATCTTTATTCTCCATAATAGATTAGATGTTTGTTTTACTTTTTCGTCAAATTTCGTCATAATAAACAAAGACGAAACGTAGAATAGGAGTTTACTGCAATGAATAATGATGATTATCAAAATAAAATAGAAGAGTATCGAAAACCAATTCAAATAAATGGTGAAGATCATAAAGTGAAGACGCGAACTTCTAGACGTACCAATACGGCAGATCCAAAGAAAACAAAAAAGAAAGGTAATTTATTATTACCAATTTTGTTCTTTTTCTTTATTTTAATTCCGGTTTCATTCTTAATTTACGTATTTGCTTTTTATGATCCTAATGCAAATGAAACTACAGTATACGACAATAGCGAACTGCAATATGAAAAAAATAATGATGAATCACCATCTGAAACTGCTGGCGAAAGTACAGAAACAGAAGCAACAGAAGAAAATACTGATATCGAAACTTCTGAAGAATCTAGTGAACCTAGTGAACCTAAAGAACAGCAAGAAGAAGAAAAACCCGCAGAGGAAGAGCCAGTAGAAGAACCTGTTGTTGAAGAACCTGAAAAAGAACAACAACCTGTAGAAGAACCTGTGGTGAGCAAACCAAACAGTGGGAAAACACATGTTGTTCAACCTGGTGAGACACTCTATCGTATTGCCATGAATTATTATAAATCTTCTGATGCAGTGGAAGATATTAAAGTAGCAAATGACTTATCTTCGAACGAAATATCAACGGGTCAGACATTAATTCTGCCATAAATTTTGATTGAGAAAGAGGATAAGAGGGAATCATATAGAATAGATTACTAATACAGAGAAAAATGAGGTGACAGTATGTTTGCAAAAAGTGTAATGATTCCTAAAGAAAAATGTATTTCGATTCAAACAACTGAATCAGTACATACAGCCCTGGAAGTATTAGAGAAAAATCAAATTGATGCACTTCCAGTGTTAGAAAATGGGATCTACAAAGGAATATTGAATCGCTACATAGTGTATCGAGCTTTTTATTTTAGTGGCTTAAGTAAAGATGAATTCCTATCGACAACATCATTACTGGATGTTGTAACAAAAGAAGATACCTTCTTATCAATCGATGACGTATTTGAAAACTCATTAGTGCAACTTAATGACTTCCCGATTATTGCAGTGGTTGAAGAAAATAAATTTTTAGGGTTAGTTACTCGTTACGACACAATGGAACAATTCAGAGGAGCATTTGGTATGGATAAACCAGGTGTTCGAATTTCGTTTACTTCTGTAGAGACAGAAGGTCGAATTGCTCGTGTAGGGGACATCATCCAAAAGTTTCATGAATCCGTTATTTCCCTTGTTACATTCGACGAAACGGATAAATTATTACGACGTATTGTTTTGAAAATCGAAAAACGTGATAATGTTCAAAAGTTTTTGAAGGAACTTGATAAATCTGGTTTCCGAGTCCTAGATATTCAAGAAGATTAAATCTTAGACATTATAAAAAGAAAGGGGCGGGGTAACCCTCCTCTTTTTATTTTGATAAAGAGGTGAAGAAATGCGCTATTTGGTAAGTATTATAGGTGTAGTTCTATTGGTGCCTCTCCTCATGATGAAGAAAGCATTTGAAATTAATGTGCGCCACCAAGATATTGAGTTAGAAAAGTATCAAGGTGAAAAACCAGTAACAATTTTTTTTATTTCTGATATTCATCGACGAAAAATAACAAATCGCCTATTAAGAAAAGTGAATGGTGAAATACATGCAGTGATTATTGGTGGAGATCTAGCGGAAAGAGGCGTTCCGTTAAGTAGAATTGAACAAAATATTAAAGCCCTTGCTAAAATCGGACCCATTTATTATGTTTGGGGAAATAATGATCGTGAAGTAGGAGCCCATCATATTCGAAAATATATCCAAAACGTAGGTGGAATTGTTTTAGAAAACGAAGCGATTTGCTTAACGAATATGGAACAGCCGGTTTGGCTAATTGGACTCGAGGATGTTTCTTCAGGGCGTGCTGATATTGAAAAAAGCTTTGAGAATGTTCCTTACAATGACCCAGTCATATTCGTTTCCCATACTCCTTTTGTCTTTGATAAAGTTAGGGACCGGTTCCATTCAGATGTATTATTAGCCGGTCACACACATGGAGGGCAAATACGTTTAGGAAAATGGGGTTATTATCAAAAAGGTGCATTAATAACTAGTCAGAATGAAGTTACGTTAATAAGCAATGGATTTGGCACAACATTAGTTCCTTTGCGTTTAGGTGCTCCTGCAGAGTGTCATATCTTGTCGATTAAACACGGAAGTTCTACAAATGTTCAATAAAACATACACAACGTTTACAATGGCCACTATTTTTCCTATACTGAGACAAGAGAAAATGGGTCGCTATTGGAGGAAGATGGCATGCAAAACGATATAGATAACCAAGGTAAATATAATATGAAAGCTGTCTCAACCATGGTTGGAATTTTACCAGGAACAATTCGAGCTTGGGAAAGACGTTATCAAATGATTGCTCCAATTAGAAATGAAGCGGGACATCGGTTATATTCAGATAATCATGTTCGTAAATTGAAATGGCTCGCCCAAAAAGTAAATGATGGCTTTACAATTAGTCAAGCGGTATCTCTATTAGAACAAGAGGCAAAAGAAGTTATTCAACCGTTAAATCCCGAATTAGAAAATCGAATCGTACAACTTCAACGGAGCATTTTAGAAGCATTTCTTCGTTTTGATGAACGTTCAGCTCACACATATATGGATGAAGCTTTTACAATTTATACAATGGATAAAGTATTATTAGATATTTTAGCGCCATTGCTTGTTCAAGTGGGACTTTTGTGGGAAGACGATAAAATAACAACAGCTCATGAACATTTTGCGACTTCAATTTTACGTTCCCGAATAGGAGCGGTCATGCACGCTTTCCCCCATAATGGAATTTTACCTAAAGTTATAGCTGTCTGTGCACCTGGCGAATGGCACGAATTAGGTTTGCTAATCTTTACGTTATACATGAGACGAAAAGGCTACGAGGTTATATACTTGGGCAGTAGCATAAAAGAAAATGATATTGATGTGGTCATCCAAACGGTAAATCCTCGCTTTTTGTTTATGTCATGCACTATGACTAGTAATTTGGTAAAGACACTTGACTTAACAAAGTCTTTAGAAAATACATTTAGTAATTTAGTAATCGGACTTGGAGGATTTGCTATTGATTCCATGTCTGCCGAAAAAAAGGAAGAGTATCACCAAAACATGATTGGAACAAAAATGAGTGAGTGGGATAAATGGATCGAAGAAAAAACATATGCCAATTAGTTGTATAGTTCTTTCTGTTCTCCTATCATTAGATAGGAGATTTTTTATATAGAGGATGTGTAGAATGTTGAAAAAAGAAGATGTAATAATAGTTGGTGGAGGTCCGTGTGGGCTAGCTGCAGCTATCTCGCTACAGAATATTGGTCTTTCACCCGTTATAATAGAAAAAGGTAACGTAGTAGAAGCAATATATAAATACCCGACACACCAAACTTTTTTCAGTACGAGTGAAAAACTAGCGATCGGGGATGTCCCATTTATTATTGAAGGGCGCAAACCGAAACGTAATCAAGCCCTGGTGTATTACCGAGAAGTAGTGAAATTAAAAAATTTACAAGTAAACAGATTTGAAACGGTAGAACGAGTTGAGAGAAAACAAGATGGTTTTGAAGTGGTCACTTCAAAGGCTATGTACAAGTCGAAAAATGTGATTATTGCTACCGGCTATTATGATCATCCTAATCTATTGGGGATTCCTGGCGAAGAATTACCAAAAGTCAGTCATTATTTCAAAGAAGGTCACCCTTATTTCGATACGGATGTATTGGTGATTGGTGGGAAAAACTCGAGTATTGATGCTGCTCTCGAATTGCATAAAGCCGGTGCTAGAGTAACGGTTGTTTATCGAGGGAATACTTATTCAAGTAGTATAAAACCATGGATTTTACCAGAGTTTGAAGGGGTAGTAAGAAGTGGTGAAGTCACAATGCTTTTTGATTCACATGTAGAAGAAATTACACGAGAAGAAGTGAAGATTCGTCAGCAAAACCAAGTGGTATCTTTAAAAAATGATTTTGTCTTTGCGATGATCGGTTATCATCCAGACCATGAGTTTTTACGGGGAATGGGTGTTCAAATCGACGAAGAATCTGGGAGACCGCTAATAAATGAACTGACAATGGAGTCCAACATTGAAGGCCTCTACATAGCAGGTGTATTAGCTGCTGGCAATAACGCCAATGAAATTTTTATTGAAAATGGCCGGTTCCATGGACAGTTAATTGCAGACGCAATTGTAGAAAAAGAAAAGCTGCTGTAATTAGGAGCTTTCAGACTGTAGTCAAACTTGATTTTGAATGAAAAAACCCAGCAGAGACTGCCACTGCGCTTTCCGTGGGCTTAGCTTCAGCCTTCTAACCCACAAGTATTTGATTTTCATCATTTTTTGTTCATACGAAACGTACAGCAAGCGTGTGTATTAATATTAAAGTCGTTTAATGTAAAGTTTAACTTTCGATGTTCACTCTATGATCAATGATTAAAATGAATAATAACGTTGTTTAATAAAAGAGGGAAGTGCTATATAGATAGCTATCCCTCTTTTTTGTGTGTCTTCTGATAATCGGTTATATGTTAACTAAAGTCTAATGCTTTTCCAATAGGACATGAAAAAATTAAAGATTAGCCCTCCTAAAAAGACGATTAATATAGTTCCAATCCGAATACTTCCGGTCTTCGTCTTTTTAAAATTGAATTGCAGCCGATCAGAAAGAGGGCCAGTAAAATCTCCCAAATTCCCACCGTAAGCCCCAAATTCATGGACATACCTACCAATACGGAATCAAATGGCGGCGTTTCAAGATCGAATTGAATCGTACAAGAAAACACAAGGGTTAATAGTGAAATTCCTATTACATAAAAAATATATTTCATTTTTTTTATCGTTTTTATCGTTGTTTTTATTGCAAATGCAACAAAAGTAGTACAAGATGAATATAGTCATATATTATTGCGTTTGCAACAAAAATAGTCACTGAGGAGTTTATTTATGAAGGAAATTCTACGTGAAATCGGCATGATTGCAAGAGCATTGGATTCAATCAGCAATATAGAATTCAAAGAATTTGACCTTACCAAAGGGCAGTATTTGTACTTGGTGAGAATTTGTGAGAACCCGGGAATCATTCAGGAACAGTTAGTGGAGATGATCAAAGTGGACCGATCTACAGCAACTCGTGCTATCCAAAAACTAGAAATAAACGGCTTTATTGGAAAGAAAGAAGATCCATACAACAAAAAAATCAAAAGACTCTTTCCGACGGAGAAAGGGAAAACGGTATTCCCTTTCATCAAAAGAGAAAATGATTATTCCAATCTCGTTGCTTTAGAAGGATTTTCCGAAAAGGAAGCAGAAAACACTTTCAATTTGCTACAGCGAATCAGGAAAAATGTCGAAAAAGACTGGGAATTTGTAAAAAAGGGAAACAAGAGAGACTATTGATGAGAAAAAGGAGCGACTGATTGAAATGCCAATGACGATTAAGAAATGTATGCTTGAAGATTTACGAGAACTTCAAAAAATCAGTGTTGAAACATTCACCGAGACTTTCAAGGATCAGAATTCACCCGAACACTTGAATGCCTATTTGGAAAGGGCCTATAACTTGGACCAACTAGAACAGGAATTAACCAATCGTTTTTCGCAATTCTTTTTTGTTTATATCACTCAGGAAGTCGCTGGATACCTGAAGGTTAATATCGATGAGGCACAGTCGGAAGCAATGGGCGCTGACTCACTTGAAGTTGAGCGGATTTATGTTAAGAAAAAATTCCAAAAGCACGGGGTTGGGAAGCAGCTTCTAAATAAAGCGCTGGAAATTGCGCTGGAACAGAAGAAAAAGAAAATCTGGCTGGGCGTCTGGGAAGAAAATGAAAATGCAATTGCGTTCTATCAGAAAAAGGGGTTTGTCAAAACGGGTGCGCACTCTTTTTATATGGGTGATGATGAGCAAGTGGACTTGATCATGACAAAAACACTCCAATAAAATTTTTGCGAGAGGCGGATCACCATGTATTCTCCAAAATATTTTAAGGTCACAAGTTTTGACGAAATACTGGATTTTGTTCGACTAAATGCATTTGGAACGCTCATCACCACAAAAAAAGGAAAACCCATTGGGAGCCACTTGCCTTTGCAGATTATTAAAGAAAAAGATGCATACTATATACCCGGGCATATGGCTTATGGGAATCCTCAGTGGAGAACATTCGAAACCTGCGATGATGTACTCGTTATATTCCAAGGACCGCACGCTTATATCTCTTCTTCTTGGTATGAACACGAAAATGTCCCGACGTGGAACTACCAAGCTGTTCATATCTATGGAAGAGGCAGTATTTTAGGCGAAGAAGAATTGAAACAGGACCTGACGAGGTTACTGCAAAAATACGAGAAGCAACGTGAGAATCCTGTTCTGTGGGATAAGCTCTCCCCTTCTTTATTGGAAAAAGAACTGAAAGGTATTGTTGGATTCAAGATCAAGGTGGAGGAAATTCAGGCCGCCTATAAATTAAGCCAGAACCGTAATGAAACGGATTATATGAACATCATTGAACAATTACAAAATGAAGAAAGACCCGACTCGAAACGAATGGGCGAACTGATGGAAAAGAGATTAAGTGATCAAACTACTTTATAAAGACGGTTCTGGAAAATAAAAGAAACTATTATTATGATTCATCTATTCTTAAACCAATAGTAAGTGCGTTCGTATAAGGACACTTTTATGAACGGAACAAAAGGGCTAGAAATGATAAGAGGACGTTCATAAAAGTGATTAAACACTTTATGAACGTCCTCTTATTTTCAGATACATTTGAGAACGTTTTTCTTCGGTTAAAATAAGCGCATGTGAGATAAATGTTTATCTGATTCTTTACATTAAGTTAAAGAAATAACAACTTACTCAAACCATGTAGGAAGGGGACGTACGAGATTCGTATCAGAAAGTCCAATTAACAACTTAATTCTCGCCTTTTGCCCGCTAAGTCCATGAGCGAATAAAACACCCATACCTTCAAGCATCTTTCCTCCACCTTCGTAACCGTATACTGGTTGTGCTATACCGTTGTAACATCTAGACACTAATACAACAGGAATATGTTGATTAATTAATTGTTGAATCCCGGGAACGATTGCTGGGGGCACATTTCCTTGTCCTAAGCACTCCAATACTATGCCATCATATCCGGCACTTGCCACGTGTATCAGCAAGTCTGCATCCATACCAGCATAGACTTTTAACATGGCAACTCTTTTACTGATTACATTCAACTCAAACGTGTCACGTCTGATTGGTGTGTGGTGGAAATGTACACCCGTTTTTGTTATCAATCCAATCGGCCCATATTGAGGACTTTGAAAGGTCGAGACATTGCTAGTTGATGTTTTTGTGACATTTTGTGCTGTATGTATTTCATCATTCATCACTACCAGCACACCTTTACCGTAAGCATCTTTAGCACTAGCAACTCTGACAGCTGATAACAAATTATAAACACCGTCAGCACCAATTTCGTTTGATGAGCGCATGGCACCAGTTAATATAATGGGTATATCGCTTTTTACTGTTAAGTCTAAGAAGTATGCAGTCTCTTCTAATGTATCTGTACCGTGGGTAATGACAAACCCTTCTACTTTTCCAGCTGATATTTGCTGATCGATAATTTCTTTAATTTCTAACATTTCTTTCGGTGTTATGTGTGGAGAAGGGAAATTGAATGCTTCAATTTCATGAATATCCGCATACTCCATTAATTTATCAATCTCTGCTGTTAATGGGTTTGAATCTCCTGTGATAACTGCTCCTGATTCACTATGAACATGCATAGATATTGTTCCACCTGTATGGATCACAACTATTTTTTTCACTTCAAAATTCCTCCGTCCATTCATTCATCAATTGTCGTAATAATGATATAATTAATCTATTAAAAGGAGGCGAGCGCAACTTGATAATTTTACTATCTGTGGCAATCGCTCCAGGACTTGCTCTTTTCAGTTATTTTTATTTGCGAAATCAAATATCTTCAGAGCCTTCACGATCATTGTTTCATACATTTATATATGGTGCTATTTTAACCTTTCCTATTCTCTTCATTCAACATGTGTTTGAATTCGAAAACATATTTCGTTCAGCGTTTATTACAAATGTTTTATTCACAAGTACACTTGAAGAGTTCTTTAAGTGGCTCATTTTAGTAATGGTGATTTATCAACATGTCGATTTTGAAGATCCTTACGATGGTATTCTTTATGGTGTTAGTGTTTCTTTAGGATTTGCAACAGTAGAAAACATTTTATACTTATTAACATATGGTTTAGACACGGCATTCTTACGAGCTTTATTACCAGTATCAAGTCATGCAATATTTGGTGTTGTAATGGGCTATTATTTAGGACGTGCAAAGTTTGCTGTAAGTAAATCTTCAAAACCTTTACTATTTATTGCATTGCTAGCTCCATTATGTTTACACATGATTTATAATGGAATTCTAGCTATTGAAGGAATATGGTTGTATTTTATGATTCCTTTTATGCTTTTCTTATGGTGGCTATGTTTAACCAAAGTAAAACAAGCTCATTTAATGACACTTCAACATTTTCAAACACGAGCAGAAATAAGGGACATGTAATAAAACCAATTTTATTAAATTGGTTTTATTTTTTTTTGTATAAAATCCGTATAATTCCTCATTCTAAAAAAAAGGAGAAATGTTTATGCGAAAAAATAAATGGCTAATTTGGTTTGTTACTTTGTGTTTGCTAACAATGTCTTTAAGTACTCCAAAACATTCTGAAGCATTTTCTGGTCAAGTGATTGAGCTTGGTGCTTTTGGGGATGATGTAATTGAATTACAAGCGCGATTACAATATATCGGATTTTACAAAAATCAGATAGATGGTGATTTTGGATACGCTACCTATTGGGCATTACGTAATTTCCAAGAAAAAAACGGTTTGCCGATTGACGGAGTAGCTGGACAGAAAACCAAAACGAAACTTGTTAACACCACAGACTATAATAAAGAGTTTGTGCAAAATCAATTGAATAAGGGTAATCGATTTACACACTATGGCGGACAACCATTAGAACAACAAGTGAAAAAAGGGACAACTTCAGGAGCCAAAAAAACTGAACAAGTTAAACTTCCTGCGAAATACTCACAACAGGATTTACAACTTATGGCCAATGCAGTTTACGGAGAAGCTCGCGGAGAGCCATACGAAGGACAAGTTGCAGTAGCATCAGTCATTTTAAACCGTATTGAAGACTCAGAATTCCCAAATACCGTAAGTGGAGTAATCTTTCAACCACTAGCTTTTACAGCAGTTGCTGACGGACAAATTTGGCTTACACCAAATGCACGTGCTAAAGAGGCGGTTCTTGACGCTATAAATGGTTGGGATCCAACTGAAAATGCACTTTATTATTTCAATCCAGACACAGCTACCAGTGAATGGATATGGACCCGATCACAAATTAAAACAATAGGGAAACATATATTCTGCGAATGAGGAGGGATAACATGAAGATTATTACAAGCTTATTAGCAGTTAGTGTAATTATTTTGGGCGTATTTTTATATACTTCTAAGCAAAACGAGCTAGCTTTAGAAAATGATTTGAGAGCCCAATACACGAATCGGATGACGGAAGCGTCAGAAAAACTTAATGAATTACAAGAATCAGTTCAAAGTGCTACAGTTTACAAGGATCCAGCTGCACAAGCAGAACCACTTGAAGAGATTTGGAGACTTTCTTCAGAAATCAAAAGTGATATTTCTTCGCTACCACTCCAACAAGATTTTTCGAATGAATGGATGAATTACTTAGGTCGTCTTGGAGATTATGCGAAATTAAAGAGTCAAGGCAAAGTGCCAGAAGAAAAATGGTTAACAGTGACAACAAACGTAGCAAAAAATTTAGATGAATTTTCATATGAATGGCAAAATGCTTCAACAGAATTATTAGCAAAACAACAATCATTTTCGAAATGGCAAAAAGAAATCAAAGCAGCTCAACCTTCTGAACAATGGTCTAAAATGTCGAAGACAGTTAAGGGCTATTCGGAAAGTGATTTTCCTCTAACCGCGAGTGAATCGGACGATCAAAAGAAAAAAGATTTAAAAGCAATGAAAGATAAACCCGTTACAGAAAAACAAGTAGTAAAAGAAATGAAAGAAACGTTTCCACTATTGAAAAATGCTAAGATAGTTGTTTCATCCAGCAAACCTGGAGCTTCGTATCCGTTTTATCATATTTCATTCAACGAAGGAATTCGAACTGGGTATATGGATTACACACAAAAAGGTGGACATCTGTTATCCATGTTAATTGAACGTCCAATTGGAAAAGAACGTATACCTCAAGAACAAATGAAAGGAAAGGCCAAAGAAGCTGTTAAGGCATATGGATTTGAAGATGTTGAATTAGTGGAATCACGTGAAAATCATTTAGTTTGGCATGTTGTTTTTGTTCGTTTGGATCCAGTGAACAAAGCTCGAGTTTATGCAGATGCAATACAATTAAAACTAGCCAAAGATGATGGAGAAATCCTAGGTGTCAACACGATGGAATATATCCAAAAAGAAAAGCTACCAGAGCAAAAATTAGTACCTGTAAATTGGAAGGAATATTTTACAGATCAAGTTACCATTCAGAGTGAAGTACTAGCGTATACCGAAAACAATGAACTCCAACAACGTCTTTGTTATGAAGTAATGGTGTTAAAAGAGACCAAAGATGATAGTCACACATTCAGAATTTTAGTCGATACAGAAACGCATGAAGTATTGAATTCTGAAATGATGTATTAGGAGAATATTGGATAGTTGCAACGAAACAACAAAAGTTGCAACCAAATCGATAAAGTTGCAACCAAATCACGAAAGTTGCAACCAAAAGCCAAAAGTTGCAACGAAACCAAAATGTCACGATAAAAAATCCGATTTTAATTAAATTACCAGCTACGAAAGCTCACGCTAGTGGGCTTTTTTTTTTACTCCTGTGGTACAATTATGTGTGAGAACGTATAGGAGTGGATGATGTGAAAAACAGTATACAAATAGCAATTGATGGGCCAGCAGCAGCTGGAAAAAGCACCATTGCAAAGCTAGCGGCTGAAGAACTTGGTTTTACATATATTGATACAGGAGCTATGTATCGAGCAATTACGTATAAAGCACTTGAACGTCACATAGATTTAGAAAATGAAGAGGCTTTAACAAACTTGCTTCTAGAAACTAAAATTGATTTAATCCCGTCACATGATGGACAACTTGTTTTTTTAGATGGTGAGAATGTTTCTGAAGCGATTCGCTCTACCTTAGTGACATCTTCTGTTTCTGAAGTAGCTGCACATGCAAGTCTGCGAGAAGAAATGGTAAGACGACAATTAAAAATGGCGGAAAGTGGTGGTGTGGTGATGGACGGTCGCGACATCGGCACACATGTATTAGTTCACGCCGAACTAAAGGTCTTTATGTCTGCAACAGTAGATGAACGAGCAAAACGACGCCAGTTGGATAATGAGCGACGTGGAATCAATTCACATGTAGATCAACTGAAAAAAGAGATTGCAGAACGAGACAAAATGGATAGCGAACGAGAAGCTTCACCTCTTATACAGGCAACAGATGCAATTTACTTGGATACAACAAACTTAACAATTAATGAAGCTGCTAATCACATTATTCAATTAGCGAAGGAAAGGATGAGCTAAATGAACATGTACCAATTCGCAAAAAATCTTGTGTGGACAACACTAAAGCCAATATATCGTTTTGACATAAAAGGCTTAGAACATTTTCCTGAAACAGGAGGAGTATTGGTTTGCTCAAATCATATCGATGCTCTTGATCCACCTGTGGTAGGAATAACTGCCCCAAGACCGGTTCATTTTATGGCAAAAGAAGAGCTGTTTAACATGCCGATATTAAAACCTTTATTGCCAAAATTAAATGCGTTTCCTGTTAAAAGAGGATTAAGTGACCGTGAAGCATTAAGAAGAGCATTAGCTTTATTGAAAAATGGAGATGTAATGGGTCTTTTCCCTGAAGGTACTCGTAGTAAGGATGGTAAGCTCGGGAAAGGCTTTTCAGGAGCTGGTTTTTTTGCTTTAAAAGGTGATGCTGACGTTGTACCGTGTGCCATTATCGGTCCTTATAAGCCATTCAAGCGACTAAAAGTGGTGTATGGCAAGCCGATTATCATGCAGCCTTATCGCGATCGAAAAGCGACTGCAGATGAAGTGACATTAGTAATTATGAGTGAAATTCAAAAGCTATTAAACGATAATAAGTCATAAAATTTAGTTTTTTTCCAAATTAAAGGGTAAATTTTTGTTTTTATTAGAGAATTCGCATAAAATAAAGATTGGAACGTTGTGAAGGAGGATGCTATATGTCTGAGGAAATGAACTTGCAGGAAAACCAGGACTTCCGTGAAGGAAATCTTGTAAAAGGTACGGTTGCCCAAGTTGAGGATAAGGCAGTTACTGTCACAATTGAAGGTGCACCGTTTGATGGGATAATTCCGATAAGTGAACTGTCAAGCTTGCACATTGAAAAAGCTTCTGACGTCGTTTCCATCGGTGACGAATTAAATTTAATCATTACAAAAGTTGAAGACGACAATTTTGTGTTGTCTAAACGTAAAGTTGATGCCGCTGAAGCTTGGGATTCATTAGAACAAAAGTTTCATAGTGGAGAAATCATTGAAGCAGAAGTGAAGGACGTAGTAAAGGGTGGACTTGTAGTTGACCTTGGATTGCGTGGATTTGTTCCAGCTTCATTAGTTGAAGATCACTTTGTTGAATCGTTCGATGATTACAAAGGAAAAGTCTTAACATTTATCATTGTTGAAATGGAAAAAGATAAAAATCGATTAATCTTGTCTCATCGTGCAGTAGTTGAAGCTCAAAAAGAGTCAAACAAAAAAGATGTAATTGACCACATTCACGCTGGAGATGTATTAACTGGTACTGTACAACGAATTGCCGCTTTCGGTGCTTTTGTAGATTTAGGTGGAGTAGATGGACTTGTTCATATCTCTCAACTATCACATGAGCATGTTGAGCAGGTTTCGGACGTTATTCATGAAGGTCAAGAAGTTAAAGTGAAAGTATTGTCTGTAGACCGTGATAGCGAGCGTATTTCCCTATCAATAAAAGATACGCTTCCAGGACCGTGGGAAGGTATCGAGGATAAAGCACCTCGAGGATCAGTTCAAACAGGCACTATTAAACGTCTAGTTTCATACGGTGCATTTGTAGAAGTATTCCCAGGTATTGAGGGTCTTGTTCATATTTCTCAAATTGCTCATTCTCATATCGGCACGCCGCATGAAGTGTTGAAAGAAGGGCAAGAAGTACAAGTGAAAGTGTTAGACGTCAACAAAAAAGATAAACGATTATCACTGAGCATTAAAGATTTACTTGAAAAAGAAGATGGGTATTCAGGGACTGATTACGAAATGCCTGAAGAATCAAAAGGTTTTTCAATCAGTGATGTAATTGGAGATAAATTAAAACACTTTAAATAATGGAGAAAAACAATGACTAGAGCTGAACGAAAATTAGACCACATAAGACACGCGTTGTCGACAGGACAATCAAGAGCAACATGGTTAGATGATATTCGTTTTGTACATCAGGCTCTTCCCGATAGTAGCTGGGATAATGTGTCTTTGCATACTCAAATTGGCGAACTTGTTTTCGGTTCGCCTTTTTTTATTAATGCAATGACTGGAGGAGGAGGGGCTAAGACGACTGAGTTGAATAGTCAATTAGCTCGTATTTCTCGTGAAATGAATATTCCAATGGCGGTTGGATCTCAAATGGCCGCAATTAAAAATCCAGAAGAAATTGCCACTTATTCCACCGTTCGAAAAGAAAATCCGGACGGTTTGATATTTGCCAATTTAGGCAGTGAAGCATCAGTAGATCAAGCCAAGAGAGCTGTCGATATGCTGGAAGCTAACGCTCTTCAAATACACCTCAATGTAATCCAAGAGTTGACCATGCCTGAAGGGGATCGTGACTTCAAAGGGGCATTGAATCGAATAGAACAGCTTGTAAACGAATTGGATATACCGGTTATCGTTAAAGAAACAGGTTTTGGAATTTCTCGAGAAGCGGCTATGAAACTTCAATCAATTAATGTAGCGGCTATCGATGTAGGTGGCTTTGGTGGAACCAATTTTGCGGCGATTGAAAATGAACGCCGAAAGCGCAAACTTGCTTATTTTAATGACTGGGGAGTTCCGACAGCTGCAGCGTTAATTGAAACCTCTAACCTCAATTCTAAAATTCCCGTACTTGCTTCTGGAGGAATCCAACATGCACTCGATATGGTAAAATGTTTATCGCTCGGTGCCTCTGCAGTAGGTTTGGCTGGCAAAGTATTAAAAACCTTAGTTGAAGAAGGCGAACTGGCCACGATGGAAGAAATCAAAGAAATTAATGAAGATTTGACTATGTTAATGGTGTCGCTTGGTGCAAACACGATTCAAGATTTGCAAAAGGTCCCATTAATTATTTCGGGTGAATTACATCATTATTTAACTATCCGTGGTATTGATACATATACATACGCAAATCGTAAATAATAAAGAGATGTAGACATAAACAATGTCTGCATCTCTTTATTTTGGCCATGGAGAATGTTTACGTGACATGAGGATTTTACAAGTAACGACATTCTATCAAACAATTGCATAGGCTAAATCACGAAAAGAAGAGATTTCCTATCACTTCTCCCAGCACCATTATCGAGCGAACATGGCGTTTTACGCGTTTCTTATGTATAATACTTTAGAGAAGAATTTGGAAGGATGTAATAAATATGCCTAAACCGGTAGTAGCAATAGTTGGTCGCCCTAATGTAGGGAAATCAACAATCTTTAATCGAATAGTTGGAGAACGCGTTTCCATCGTGGAAGATATTCCAGGAATAACACGTGATCGTATATATAGTTCGGCTGATTGGCTAGCTCATGAATTTAATTTAATTGATACAGGTGGAATTGACATTGGGGACGAGCCTTTCTTAGAACAGATTCGTGCCCAAGCTGAAATTGCCATTCAAGAAGCAGACGTTATTATTTTCTTGACGAATGGTCGAGAAGGCGTCACAGCAGCTGATGAGCAAGTAGCAAAAATATTATATAAAACGAAAAAACCTGTTGTGTTAGCAATTAATAAAATTGATAATCCGGATATGCGTCCGATGATCTATGATTTCTATTCATTAGGATTCGGTGAGCCATTCCCGATTTCAGGTTCTCACGGACTTGGTCTTGGAGATTTATTAGATGAAGTAGCGAAGAATTTCCCTGAAGAAGATGAAGAGATTTATCCTGAAAATGTGATCAAGTTTTCACTAATTGGTCGTCCTAATGTTGGAAAGTCTTCTTTAGTGAACTCATTCTTAGGTGATGAGCGTGTTATTGTTAGTGAAATAGCAGGGACAACTCGTGATGCAATTGATACACAATATGAATACGAAGACCAACCATATGTCATCATCGATACAGCGGGGATGCGTAAAAAAGGTAAAGTTTACGAAACCACTGAAAAATATAGTGTGCTTCGTGCATTAAAAGCTATTGAACGCTCTGATGTTGTTTTAGTTGTTATTAACGCAGAAGAAGGAATTCAAGAGCAAGATAAAAAAATTGCTGGGTACGCGCATGAAGCGGGTAAAGCAATTATTATCGTTGTTAATAAATGGGATGCAGTTGAAAAAGATGAGAAAACCATGAATAAAATGACAAAATTAATTCGTGCGCATTTCTTGTTCTTAGACTATGCACCAATTATTTTCGTTTCTGCCGTAACCAAACAACGTGTACACTCTATTTTACCAATTATCAACCGTGTAAGTGAAAATCACGCAATGCGCGTTACTTCTAGTGTCTTAAATGAAGTAATTGAAGACTCAGTTGCTCGTAACCCTGCACCAACAGACAAAGGACGTCGTCTGCGCATTTATTACGCTACTCAAGTTGCGATTAAGCCGCCAACATTTGTGGTATTTGTAAACGAACCAGAAATTATGCATTTCTCATATGAACGATTCTTAGAAAATCGAATTCGTGAATCCTTCGATTTCGAAGGGACACCAATTCGCCTTATTACACGTGCTCGAACGTAATTCGCATAAGTAAGGGAGATTTAATACATGGAAAACATAGTCGTTTTAGGTGCCGGCAGTTGGGGGACAGCTCTTAGTATTGTCCTTGCTGAAAATGGTCACAATTGTTTGGTCTGGTCGCACCGAGAGGATCAATCAAATGAAATTAATCATCAACATTCGAATGAAAAATATCTTCCAGGGACAGTACTTCCTTCTACATTAACAGCGACTTCATCATTAAAAGAAGCGGCCATCCACGGTAAAATAATCGTGATGGCAGTTCCAACTAAAGGGATTCGTGAAGTTTGTCGTGATTTAAGAGAATGGATTCAAGAACCTATTCTTTTTGTTCATGTATCTAAAGGGATTGAACCCGATTCCTTAAAACGAATTTCTGAAGTTATGCGAGAAGAAATACCTGCGCATTTAATTGAAGAAATTGTAGTTCTTTCTGGACCAAGTCACGCAGAAGAAGTGGTGTTAAAACACCCGACTACTGTTACAGCTGCCTGTGAAGATATTCTATATGCTGAAAAAGTACAAGACTTATTCATGAACGGCAATTTTCGTGTATATACCAATTCAGATGTAATTGGCGTCGAAATTGGTGGTGCATTAAAAAATATTATTGCACTAGGTGCCGGCATTTCGGATGGTCTAGGATACGGTGATAATGCAAAGGCTGCTTTAATTACAAGAGGTCTTGCTGAAATTGCTCGTCTTGGAACCAAAATGGGTGCTAATCCCTTAACGTTTTCTGGTTTGACTGGAATTGGTGATTTAATTGTGACTTGTACTAGTGTCCATTCTAGAAACTGGCGTGCTGGAAACCTCTTAGGTAAAGGCATGAAGCTTGATGAAGTATTAGCTCAAATGGGTATGGTTGTAGAAGGCGTTCGAACCACAAAAGCAGCCTATCAATTATCTCAATTTCACAATGTACCAATGCCAATAACTAGCGCTTTATATGCTGTGTTATTTGAACATGTCGACCCTAAAACAGCAGTGGATCAATTAATGGACCGTGTTAAGAAACAAGAGATGGAAGACTTATTTGAATATCTTTAAATCGTCACAAAACAAGAGGTAGTGAGTCTGCACCTCTTGTTTTTTCATGATATACTTATTTGCTGAGAGATAGTGAAGGGTGGTTATATTTATGTCATCACTAGATAAAATGTGGGTTTCATTTGCTTCCATGGGCTTTTTGATGATTTCTATGGGTTTAATTTATATTAGTAGGCACAAAATCAATAATCGTGTAATTAAATTTATTTTTGCAACTGTAGCGTATGTACTTTTAATAGGTGGATTTTTAAGTATGATTTATATTGTATTTAGTGGTCCAACTGGAAGCTCGTGAGGTGGAAAAATGAAAAGAATATCACTTATCAGTCTATTATTTTTTACTTCTATACTGCTAACGGGTTGTATGTACCCAGACTCAGAGCGTGCTGAAAACCAAAAGCCATATGAAGATCAACTATATTCAGTTCAAGTTGCTGTGGAAAAGTATCAAGAGGCATCAGGTGGTTTACTTCCAATAAAAACCAGAGATCAAAGTGTTGATCAATACATTAAGTATCCTATTGAATTTGAAAAAATTGCTCCTGCTTATTTAAGTGAAATTCCGCCAAACGCTTACGAAAATGGTGGACTGTTTCAATATGTCATTATTAATGTAGAAGAAAATCCAACTGTTAAATTAGTTGATTTGCGTTCTGCTGAAAAAATCAGAGACTTAAATATTAAAATTGGCGTGAATGGCTATGGCCCGATAGCTGGGAAAATAGCCGAGAATGTTTACAAATTAGACTATAAAAAAATGGGATATAAGGATGAACAAACGGTTCCAAGTCCTTATTCAGATGTGAACCTCCCGCTAGTTGCTACAGGGGACGGAACGATTTATATCGATTACTCAATTGAATTAAATCGAATTCTTCAAGAAGATAAACCTAATGTAAAACCTGGCGAAGATATTCGTTATCTACTTGTTGAAAAATTCCCTGTGCTACCAGCGTATTCCCTCCCGTATACTGTTAATGAAAATAATGAACCAGAATTCTTGAACAAGGATGTAAAATAAATAAAGTTACTGAATTTAATTTAAAGTCACTATAACTGTATTGTTGATTTCCGTTTCAACACTATTCCATGTACCGAAGCTAGTGCAACGATACATAAAACAATAGCACCGGTCTTCGAAGCTCGTTGGCGTCTTAGAGCTCGTCCTAGGATAGCGTAGCTGTTTTGTGGTATATCGAAAGCAATAGTGAAAATAGCTAATTTAAAAGAAATAAAGACAAACGTTTCATGCATATGCATGAAACGTTTTTTTGGTGCATAAAATAAAGTGCGTAGGAAAGGGGGCCATGATATGGCTGAAGAGCTTTATCAACAAATAGCCGAACGGACAAATGGTGATGTATATATTGGCGTGGTAGGACCGGTGCGAATCGGAAAATCAACTTTTGTGAAACGAGTTATGGAGAGTTTAGTAATTCCTAATATGACAGATGAAGTGGACAGACTTCGTGCACAAGATGAACTACCTCAAAGTTCTCCAGGTGCAGTAATTATGACAGCCGAACCGAAATTCGTACCAGCTCATGGTACTAGCATTCAGGTTGGCGATGACGCATTCCGTTTTAATATTCGCTTAGCGGACTGTGTAGGATATATTGTTGAAGGTGCAAGAGGTTATGAAGATGAGAATGGGCCTAAAATGGTTCATACGCCTTGGCATCATGATCCCATCCCATTCGAAGAAGCTGCACGAATCGGCACAGACAAGGTAATTAGAGATCATTCAACTATCGGAATTGTGATGACTACTGATGGCTCAGTCAACGATATTCCAAGAGCAGCTGTAGAAAAAGTAGAAGAAGAAATTGTTGGCCAGTTAAAAGAAATTGGTAAACCATTTGTAATTTTGCTGAATTGCAGATTTCCAGATAATGATCAAACAGGTCTTTTGCGTCAAGAACTATTCGAGAAGTACAATGTGCCAGTAATTGCAGCAGCAGTTGATCGGATGTCAGTTCATGAAATTCAATTTGTATTAAAAGAAGCACTTTATGAATTTCCTGTGACAACTTTTGAGTTATTAAAACCAGAGTGGATGGACGTTTTGGAAAGTGATCATCCTCTAAAAGAGTCCCTTCAAAATTCATTAGATTCTTGGTCTTCACAAGTTTCAAAAATCCGTGATGTAAAAGATTTGGCTACATTTATAGCGGATGAACCTTATGTTGAACATGCTGAAGTGATTGAAGTGGACGCAGGAAAAGGAAAAGCCTCTATTCAAATCGAAATTACAGATGATGCCTTCCAACAAGCCTATTCGGACTTCTTGGATGAGCCAATTATCACGAAAAAAGACTGGTTATTATACGTTAAAGAATCATCATATGCAAAAAAATCATATTTACGTTTCCATGAAGCCATTGAAATGGCTCAAGAAACTGGTTATGGTGTTACAATGCCATCGGTTCAAGACTTCCAACCTTCTGCTCCAGAATTAATTAAGCAAAATGATTTCTTTGGAGTACGAATGAAAGCAAAAGCACCATCCCTGCACATCATCCGTGTTGACATGGATGCAGAATTCTCGCCATTAATTGGTTCTGAATTCCACAGTCAACAATTGTTAAAAGATTTAAAAGAAGCTTATTATCATAATCGAGAAGCGTTGTGGGCGACATCATTATTTGGGACTCCGCTACACGAGATGTTGAGAGAGAGTATGCGCTATAAATCAGACGCTGTCCCTTCACATGCGAAGAAACGCATGAGAGAAACCATTGAACGTATGGTAAACGAAGGCGATCGCGGTATGGTAACGTTTATCCTATAATAGAGAACAGGACTACGCATTTTCCTATGCGAATAGTCCTGTTCTTTTTATTCTGGATGGATTTTCTGCATGAAGTTGGTAATTGTAGCGGAAATATTGTTGCGTAGCCTTTTTGGTTATGATACTCTTTTTACAAGATTGAGTTTCCATCCCCTTTGAGAGGAGGTGAATGGTGTGAATAAAACAGAATTAGTAAACTCAGTAGCTGAAGCTACAGAACTTTCTAAAAAAGATGCTTCTAAAGCAGTTGATTCGGTATTTGATACAATTCAAGATGCTCTTGCTAAAGGTGAAAAAATCCAACTTATTGGTTTCGGTAACTTTGAGGTTCGTGAACGTGCTGCTCGTAAGGGTCGTAACCCACAAACAGGTATGGAAATCGACATTGCTGCAAGTAAAGTACCTGCTTTCAAACCAGGTAAAGCTCTTAAAGACGCGGTAAAATAAGACGCGTGTAATTACATAAAGAACGGTTTTTGTGAGAAATCACAAAAGCCGTTCTTTTTTGTATGTTCTTTTCGTGTTTCATTTTCCAAATGATATATAGCTAGAAAGAACTCCTTGAAAAGATTGAGATGCTTTTATATCTTTAAGCACCATCATCTCAACTTCTTGGATAATCGTCTTAACTTTCCAAACTTCTTCTAATTCTGAAGAAATAGTATAGTTTGTAAAGTGATAATGCTTTGTAATCAATATGGACATTTAGGCGATTTCGAAGGATCCCTAAAGTAAATTATGAAAAGAATGTAGACTAATTGAGCGATTTTGCGTAACATTTGATGGTATGCTACGATTTACATAGAATTAATACCAAAAATCAGTTGTTTTCATTATCCTTAAATTCATTTGCTTTACTCAAGGAATGAATAGTCAATTTTCAAGTTCACTATTACACGTTAATTTACATAAAGTCGAATACGGCAAAGTTAGTTGTGTTTTATTATTAGGAGGCGTCAAGCATGTCAACGGTTAATTTAGAAAAAATAGAAGAAGCAGTAAAAATGATTTTGGAAGCAGTTGGAGAAAATCCGGATCGTGAAGGATTACTCGAAACACCAAAACGTGTGGCGAAAATGTATGCTGAAATGTTTTCAGGTTTGAATGAAGATCCAAAAGAATATTTTAAAACTGTCTTCCACGAAGATCATGAAGAATTAGTTTTAGTAAAAGATATTCCATTTCATTCAATGTGTGAGCATCATTTAGTTCCATTTTACGGTAAAGCGCACATCGCTTATATTCCGAGAGATGGAGTAGTGACCGGTTTAAGTAAATTAGCAAGGGCTGTTGAAACGACAGCGAGACGTCCACAACTACAAGAAAGAATTACATCGACAATTGCTGATTCAATTATGGAGATGTTAAATCCTTATGGAGTTTATGTGATCATTGAAGCAGAGCATATGTGTATGACCATGCGAGGAATTAAAAAACCTGGAGCAAAAACGGTTACAGCGGTTGCACGTGGTGTTTATGAGAAAGATGATGTAAAGCGCAGTGAGATTTTATCATTCATACAAATGAAATAAGCAAATCATCTTAAAACAATAGGGTATGCTATGATAAATAGATAATTTGGTTCACTTAGGAGGAATGTATAATGGCACAAACAGAATACATTGTGATTCGCGCAGAAGAAGATGGAGTTCATGTCATTGGGTTAACAAGAGGCACTGATACAAAATTTCATCACTCCGAAAAGTTAGATCGTGGAGAAGTTATGATTGCCCAATTTACTGAACATACTTCAGCAATCAAAATTAGAGGAAAAGCAGAAATTCAAACAACACATGGCCAAGTTTTTAGTGAATCTAAAAAATAGAATCTGTCTACGTGAATGAGTAGCGATGCTGTGCTATAATTACAAAATACGACACCGGCAACATAGTGAAATGGAGCACGTACGATGAACGAAAAATTCATTCAAAAAACAATTGAACAATTTCATTCTAAAATATTGAATTATGTCCGTCATCGGACTCTTCGGAAGCATACTGGAGAACCGGATCTTCGTGAAGACCGTTTATTTTTTTTGCTTCTACCATTGTTGAACGGAGATCAGTGGGATGATGAACAAGAACAGTCTGCAATTTCAGTTGCAGTTATTTATAGTGCTTTATCGGCACATGATCAAATTAAAGAATTAAATGCATCCTCTAAGAGCCAACAATTAACTGTATTAGCAGGGGATTACTATAGCGGACTTTACTATCAAATATTAGCTAGCCTTTCAAATATCGACCTAATTCGTTTGCTATCAAATGGAGTAATCGATATTAGTGAGAAAAAAGCATCGGTTTATGATGATGTTAAGCAATCATTTGAAGAGTGGATGGAGACTATTCAAACAATCGAAAGTTTATCTATTGAACAATTTTACGATTATTTTAATTGTGCTGCCTTTAAACCATTTGTTCGTCGTGGATTATTAATTCACCGAATTACATTTGAGTTAGAGCTTGTAAAACAAGGTAAAGTATCTCGTTTCCAAGAATCTTTATCAGATAGTGAACAACATTTAGGTTTTTCTCACACTTGGCTTGTCTTATTGAATCAAGAGCTGGCCATTCAAAAAAATAAATTGATGGAAGAAATTTCACAATCTCATCTACTCAGCCATTCTGTTCAGCAATACTTAGTTGAAATGTATGAACTCCGAATGAATGAGCAAGTGTCTGTCATGAGAGAAAGGTGACATCAGCATGACCAAAACAAAAGAACAACGTGTTCATGAAGTATTTGAAAAAATTTCTGGGAATTACGACAAAATGAATTCCGTCATTAGCTTCCAACAACATAAGAAATGGCGTGAAGACACTATGTCTCGTATGAACGTTCAAGACGGTAGCACAACTTTAGATGTTTGTTGTGGAACTGCTGATTGGACAATTTCAATGGGGCAAGCTGTCGGACCAAATGGCAAAGCGATTGGGTTAGATTTTAGCCAAAATATGTTGAATGTGGGTTATGAGAAAGTAAAAGCATATCCACAAATTGAATTAATTCATGGCAATGCGATGGAATTGCCATTCCCAGATTCAACGTTTGATTATATTACGATTGGTTTTGGCTTGCGAAATGTTCCTGATTATATGCAAGTTTTAAAAGAAATTAACCGTGTTTTAAAGCCGGGCGGGATGTTTGTTTGTTTAGAAACATCACAATCTGAATTACCTGGTTATAAACATTTGTTTCGATTTTATTTTAAATACATCATGCCAGTGTTTGGTAAGCTTTTCGCGAAAAGTTATAAAGAGTATTCTTGGTTACAAGAATCTGCGGAAGATTTCCCTGGAATGAAGGAACTTGCAAAAATGATCGAACAAGCTGGATTTGTTCAAGTTGAATATAAACCATATAGCGGTGGAGCAGCCGCGAGACATATTGGGATGAAAAAAGTTTAATTATTGGGAGTAGGTTACTTGTTGTGGAAAAGATGAAGTTGAAGATGCTCTATTCTGATATGCGTTCAGATTTAGATCTCATCGAAAAAGAATTAGAAATAGCGGTGAATTCGTCTTCAGACTTACTCAATGAAGCTTCTCTTCATTTACTACAAGCGGGCGGAAAGCGAATTCGACCCGTTTTTGTTTTGTTAGCAGCTAAATTTGGGAGTTATCAAATTGACCAAATCATGAATGTTGCAGTACCGTTAGAGCTTATACATATGGCATCTCTTGTACACGATGATGTGATTGACGATTCTGAAATGAGACGTGGACAATTAACGGTGAAAGCACAGTGGAATAATCGAGTCGCCATGTATACCGGCGATTTTATTTTTGCCCGTGCGCTTGAATATATTACCAATATTAAAAATCCACAAGCGCATCGCATTCTTTCTTACACAATGGTCGAAATTTGTGTAGGAGAAATCATTCAGATAGAAGATAAATCTAAATTAGATCAACGTCTTCAAGATTATTTTAGACGCATAAAAAGAAAAACAGCTTTATTAATTGCCTCTAGCTGTCAACTTGGTGCAGTAGTTTCCGGTGCCGATGAGAAAACGGTTTTTCATTTAAAACGATTCGGCCATTATGTTGGAATGTCGTTTCAAATCATAGATGATATTTTGGACTTTACATCGACTGATAAAGAATTAGGTAAACCAGCTGGATCAGACTTAATTCAAGGCAATATAACATTACCGATTCTGTTCTTAAAAGATTCTCCTGAATTTAGACCTGCACTCGAACATGCGATTTCTGGCAATATGACGGAAATTGAGCGGGTTGCATTGGTTAAAAGAATTCGTGAATCAGATGCAATTGCTAAATCAAAAGCCATAAGCAATCGCTATTTACAAAAAGCTTTAATAGAACTTGATTCACTACCCTCATCGCCTGCCAAAAAATCTCTCCGCGAAATTGCGCTTTATATGGGGAAACGTAAATTTTAATAGGTTGAACAAACGATAATACAATGGTAGTATTTTTACGGTGGATAAATTACCCTAAACAGTAGGGAATCATTCTCTAAGATTCAATTGAAGGAGTGTTTATTATGGAAAGAACGTTTTTAATGGTAAAACCTGATGGCGTACAACGTAACTTGATCGGCGAAATCGTAGGTCGTTTCGAAAAGAAAGGCTTCCAATTAGTTGGATCTAAATTAATGCAAATCACACCTGAACTAGCTGCTGAACACTATGGCGAGCACAAAGAGCGTCCATTCTTCGGTGAATTAGTAGACTTCATCACATCTGGACCAGTTTTCGCAATGGTTTGGGAAGGTGAAAATGTAATTTCAGTTGGACGTTTGATGACTGGAGCTACAAACCCTAAAGAATCTGCACCAGGTACTATTCGTGGAGATTTCGCAGTTACAGTTGGAAAGAACATTATTCACGGTTCTGACTCATCTGATAGCGCTGTTCGTGAAATTGGTTTATTCTTCAAAGAAGAAGAGCTTGTTTCATACACGAAAGATGCTAACAACTGGATTAACTAATAAAAGTAAGCAGTCAAATGATTTTTCATTTGACTGCTTTTTTATTTTCCGTCAAATTATCTATACGCTATACTTGTTATATATAGTTCTCATAAAAATGGCTTCTAGCTTCTACCGATGAATATAGAGAAAACACCAAGAATCTTTTAATCAAAAATTGAACGATGAAAATGAAAAAGGTTTGTGGTATAGTGTTATTTAAAATACTTTAGCGAGTTGAAGGGGGAAAGTGTTATGCGTTATTTAACTGCAGGAGAATCTCACGGTCCACAATTGACCGCCATTATAGAAGGATTACCCGCACAATTAACCATTACAGCAGAAATGATAAATAAGGATTTGAAAAGAAGACAAGGTGGACATGGTCGGGGACGTCGTATGCAAATCGAGACAGATACGGTTGATATTACGTCAGGTGTAAGACACGGTAAAACATTAGGTTCTCCAGTCGCTTTAGTTGTTACAAATGATGACTGGAAACATTGGACACATGTAATGGGTATTGAACCTTTAGAAGAAGGATTAAACCCAGAAGACGTGAAGCGCCAAATCACACGTCCACGCCCTGGTCATGCCGATTTAGTTGGGGGCATGAAATATGGTCATACCGACCTACGTAACGTCTTAGAACGATCGTCCGCTCGAGAAACTACTGTCCGTGTGGCAGTGGGTGCTGTTGCGAAACAATTATTATCTGAACTAGGTATTAGTATTGTCTCTCATGTTACAGAAATTGGTGGTATAAAAGCCGACACTTCAAAAAGTGCAGACTTAACTGTTGAGCAAATTCGGGAAATTATTATAGAAGACCCAGTTTATTGCGTGGATCAAGAAGCTTCTAAATTAATGGTGCAAGCAATTGATGAAGCGAAAGAAAATGGAGATTCTATTGGCGGAGTCGTTGAAGTTATTGTTGAAGGGATGCCAGCGGGAATTGGAAGTTACGTTCACTATGACCGTAAGCTAGATGCTAAATTAGCGATGGCTGTGATGAGTATTAATGCCTTTAAAGGTGTTGAGGTTGGCATGGGATTTGAAATGGCGCGCAAGCCAGGTAGCCAAGTTCACGATGAAATAGAATGGAATCAAGAACAAGGCTATATTAGAACGACGAATCGACTAGGCGGCTTAGAAGGTGGTATGTCTACAGGGATGCCAATCGTGATTCGAGGTGTGATGAAGCCTATCCCGACATTATATAAACCACTGCAAAGCGTAGATATTTCTACTAAAGAGCCATTTAAAGCTAGCATTGAGCGTTCAGACAGTTGTGCAGTTCCTGCAGCTTCAGTTGTTGCTGAACATGTAGTAGCTTGGGAAATTGCAAAAGCGATTTTAGATAAATTCCATAGCGATCAGATGCCTCAACTTCTAGAGTCGATAAATCAGCACCGAGCTTACACGAAGGAGTTCTAATTTATGCAGACCATTTCAATCGATACGAAACATAAGCATTATGAAGTTTATGTGGGTTCCCACATTTATGAGAGTGCATTGTCTCTTTATGCCAATCAATTACAAAAAGCAGACCATGTGGTTATATTTGTCGACGTAGTGGTTGCGAAACTGCATGTAGAAAAATTACTAAAGCCTCTTGAATCCATTAGTGGCAAGTCTGTACACGTATTCGAATTACCAGCAGGTGAATCGAGTAAAGCTGTAGAAACGTTTATGGCCTGTCATTCATTTTTACTTGAAGCAGGCTGCACAAGAAAAACAATCGCCTTTGCACTAGGTGGAGGCGCTTGTGGTGACGTAGTTGGCTTCGTTGCATCAACATTTATGAGGGGCATTCCTTTTTTTCAATGTCCAACAACCATTTTAGCTCATGATAGTGCAGTAGGTGGTAAAACGGCAATCAATCATCCACAAGGCAAAAATATGATTGGCTCATTTTATCAGCCTGAAGCCGTGTTATTCGATGTCTCAACATTAAGTACATTGCCTCAACAAGAAATTTTGTCTGGTATGGCAGAAGTCATAAAACATGCTCTTATCTCTGATCAACAATGGCTCAATGAATTATTGAGTTTTCGGTCATTTGCAGAAATTTCTTCAGCACAGTATTTGTCCTTTTTAGTAAAAGGAATAAAAGTAAAAGCTGCCATCGTTGAAGAGGATGAGTATGAGCAATCAGTTAGGAAATACCTTAACCTAGGACATACCTACGGTCATGCGATTGAAGCCACAACTGGTTACGGAAAAATAACGCACGGAGAATCAGTTGCAATTGGATTAGTTATTTCACTTCTGCTAAGTGAGAATGTACAGCTACTTGAACAAGGAAACGCAAAAAATCTGTTTGAAGCACTAAACAAATTTGGTTATTCGTTCGAGACCGTTTTAGAACATAGTATCGACACACTCCTTTCATATATGAAAAGAGATAAAAAAGCGTCTTTCGGAGAACTTCATTTTGTTTTACTTGAACAGATTGGAAAGCCTTGTATGAAGATTGTGTCTGTAGAAGACGTCACTTTAGCACATCAACAATTACGAAACTGGATTAAGGAGGTGCACAAATGATACGAGGTATTCGTGGAGCAACAACCATTATAGAAGATTCAGCACAGCATATATTACTTGAGACTGAAAAGCTTGTTTTAGCCATGGCTAAAGAAAATGATATTCGACCGGAAGATGTCGCATCCGTTATTGTTTCGACGACAACTGATATTGCAGGTGCATTTCCAGCAAAAGCTGTGAGAAGTATTCCTGGATGGACATACGTACCTGTGATGTGTACGCATGAAATGGATGTGCCAGGTGCAATAGCCATGTGCATTCGTGTATTAATGCATGTCAATACAGAAAAATCTCAACGAGATATTCATCATGTTTATTTGAATGAAGCGACAAAACTTCGACCAGATTTAATAACAAGCTAAGTTTAGAAAGAAGAGGCGAATAATAATGAAGTGGAAAAATCAATTAACAGGCATGAAACCTTATCAACCAGGACGTTCCACGGATGAAGTGAAAGAGATGTTTGGATTAGAGACAATTGTTAAATTAGCTTCCAACGAAAATCCTTTCGGGTTTTCACCGAAAGTTAGCGAGTTCTTGGAGAATCAATCGATCAATCACGCAATTTACCCAGATGGTTACGCAACGGGTCTTCGTCAAGCTCTAGCAAAATCAGTAGGGGTTGAACAAAATCAACTGCTGTTTGGCAATGGTTCTGATGAAATCATTATGATGATTTCTCGTGCTTTGCTTCAATCTGGCGTGAATACAGTAATGGCCACTCCTACTTTCCCCCAATATCGTCATAACGCTGTAATTGACGGTGCAGAAGTTCGTGAAGTTCAGCTAGCGAATGGAGCACATGATTTACAAGAGATGTCTCGACAAATCGATGAAAATACAGCAGTTGTCTGGTTATGCTCTCCAAATAACCCAACAGGGATGCTAATCGATCAACAGGAATTAGAAGAATTCATTCGAAAAGTACCTAAAGAAGTCCTTGTCGTTTTGGATGAAGCATATTTTGAATACATAACCGATCCCTCGTACAAGAATTCCGTTAATTTAATAAAAGACCATAAAAATGTCATTGTTTTACGAACTTTTTCAAAAGCATATGGACTCGCAGGGTTTCGAGTAGGATATGCAGTAGCCCAAAAAGAACTAATTGCTCAATTAGATCCTGTTCGAGAGCCGTTTAACAATACTGTGACTAGTCAAGGAGCAGCACTTGTTGCTCTGGAAGATTTATCATTTATCGAGGATTGTCGCCTTCAAAATGAGTCTGGTAAAAAGCAGTTTGAAGACTTTGCAACCACTCATAACTTGCATATGTATCCTTCACAAGGAAACTTCGTTCTCCTTGAAGTGAAAGCGGACTCTGATTTAGTATTTGAGGGGCTAATGAAAAAAGGATTTATTATTCGAAGTGGGAATGCTCTAGGAACTCCGGGATACATTCGAGTGACGATAGGGACAACTCAGCAAAATGAAGAGTTCTTACAGAAACTTACAGCTGTATTAAAGGATGCAGAGGTTCTTACATGACCACAAATACATTAATAGTTGGATTAGGTTTAATTGGTGGTTCTCTTGCTTTAGCCATTCAGAAAAATCCAGAGGTAAAAGTGATCGGCTTTGATACAGATTCACATACCGTCCGTAAAGCAAAGAAGTTGGGTGTCATACATGATATGGCATTTAATTTAAAAGAATCAGCTAAAATAGCTGACTTCATCATTTTTGCCACGCCTGTTAATGCAACTGTTCAATTAATGAATGAAGCGCAGAATTGGCAACTCAAAAAAAATGTAATTTTAACTGATACCGGAAGCACTAAAAAAATCATCATGGAAAAAGCTAAGTCCTTGAAAGCGCGTGGTCTCACTTTTATTGGTGGACATCCTATGGCGGGTTCGCATAAAAGTGGAGTGGAGGCAGCGAAAGCGCATTTATTTGAAAATGCTTACTATATGTTGACCCCTTTAGAACATGAGGATGAACATCAGATTCAATCACTTGAAAATCTCTTACAACCAACAAAAGGGAAGTTATTACGAGTACTTGCGCATGAACATGATCATATGACGGCAGTCGTTAGTCATTTTCCGCATCTGATTGCGGCTTCTCTTGTTCATCAACTGTCTAGTGAAAATGAAGAATATCCATTTACAAGACAACTTGCTGCAGGTGGCTTTCGAGACACCACTAGAATAGCTTCGTCGAATCCGATCATGTGGAGAGATATTACAGTTCAAAATCGTATGGAACTCGTCAAACAACTAGATAAATGGCAAAGTGAAATGGATACCGTAAAAACTTTACTCATGCAAGCGGAACCAGCAAATATTGAACATTACTTTTCGCGAGCAAAATACGTTAGAGACGAATTGCCGATAACTTCGCAAGGTGCCATGTATTCTGTTTACGATTTGTATGTAGATGTCCCTGACTACCCAGGTGTTATTTCAGAAGTTACAGGGCTATTAGCGAAACATTTAATCAGCATTACAAATTTGCGTATTGTTGAAACGCGTGAGGATGTATTCGGTATATTAGTCATTAGTTTTCAATCACTGGATGACCGACAACGAGCAGCTAGTAGTATTGAACAAGAAACTAACTATGAAACGTATATTTCGTAAGAGAGTGTAAAGAAAAGAAGGGTGTGAGTGAATTGAACGACTCTATTACATTGCAAGCTCATCAATCATCACTCAACGGGTCGCTTCAAGTGCCTGGAGATAAATCGATATCACATCGCTCGATTATGTTTGGAGCAATGGCAACGGGTGTTACAACCGTTAATGGCTTTTTACTGGGAGACGATTGTTTAAGTACGATTTCTTGTTTTCAAAAGCTTGGGGTCGATATCCAAGTTATTGGCACGACTGTTACTATTAACAGTGAAGGAATCGAAAATTGGAATGAACCGAGCGAAATCTTGGATACAGGTAACTCTGGTACCACAACCAGATTAATGCTTGGTATTTTAGCTGGTTCTCATGTACACAGTGTGTTAGTTGGCGATGAATCAATCGCTAAAAGACCAATGAAACGCGTAATTGACCCATTGAGGCAAATGGGTGCTCAAATTTCTGGGAGAAGCGGGGGCCAGTTCACACCTCTTGCTGTACAAGGAACACAATTAGCAGCCATAGACTACACGATGCCTGTCGCTAGTGCACAAGTAAAGTCTGCAATTTTACTTGCTGGTGTCCAGGCAAAAGGAGTAACAACTGTACGGGAGTCCGAAGTGTCACGAGATCATACTGAACGGATGTTGCGTCAATTTGGTGTGAATATACATGCTGAAAACGGTGTAATTCAAGTGCACGGTGGTCAAATACTAAAAGGGACTCACGTAGAAGTACCTGGTGATATTTCTTCAGCAGCATTCTTTTTAGTGGCAGGAGCCATTGCAAAAGACAGTTCAATTCGTTTAGAACATGTTGGCTTAAATCCTACGCGGACAGGCATACTAGATGTCCTAAAGAAAATGGGTGCTCAAATAGAAATAGAACTTGATAACACTGCACACGAAGAACCAATTGGCTTAGTAACAATTAGTTCTTCTCGTTTAAATGGCATTGAAATTGGTGGAGATTTGATTCCTCGACTAATTGATGAAATTCCAATCATAGCATTGCTTGCTACTCAAGCCCATGGTACTACTGTGATTAAAAATGCAGAGGAATTAAAAGTTAAAGAAACAGACCGCATCACAGCTGTCGTAGATGAATTGAAAAAGCTAGGCGCTGATATTGAAGCGACTGACGACGGCATGATTATTAATGGGCCAGTTACATTATCAGGTGGGAAATTACAATCGTATGGGGATCACCGCATCGGCATGATGGGGGCAATCGCTTCTGTCATTTCGACACATTCAATTGAAATTGAACATGCTTCGTGTATTTCTGTTTCTTATCCAAATTTCTTTGATCATTTACGAATGGTGTCTTCTTTTGAAACTCTCCGCTAATGGGGAGTTTTTTCTTGTTAATGGCAATGCTGTGATGTAGCATATGGTATGAATAGAAAGAGAACGGGTGATAAATATGGGAATTAGTCAACAATTTATTGAAGCAATCGAAAATGGCGACATCCACACTGTCCAAACGTTAATTGATACGATGCTCCTTGCGAGTGAACCAGATACTCAATATGAGATTGCAAATATGCTTGTTCAGGCTGGATATCTTAAAGAAGCTGAACAAGTCCTCGAACACCTCCAGTTTTTATTTCCGGAAGAGGCTCAATTAAAAATCGATCGTGCACAAGTGTTAATGGAAATAGACGAAGAAGATGAAGCTTTGTTACTACTAACAAGCATTGAAGAACATACAGATGAATATCCTCAAGCGCTTTTGAGTTTAGCTGATTATTATCAAATGCAAGGTTTTTATGAAACAGCAGAACAAAAAATTAATCAAGCTTTAGCTTTAATGCCTAATGAATCGGTATTAATTTTTGCAAAAGCTGAATTATTGCTTGAAACAGGCAAATATCTAGAAGCAGTTCGTTTATACGAAAATTTAAAAGAACAAACGGATGAAATAGCCGGAATCCGTTTATCAGAGCGTTTAGCTGAAGTGTATAGCGCTGGTGCAGCTTATGAGGAGGCAATTCCTTATTATGATGAGTCTTTATCACATCATGTGACACCTGATTTGCTATTTGGCCTTGCTTACGCGGCTTTTCAAGCGGGTGAATATGATCTAGCTGTTCGTAAACTGAGTGAAGTAAAAACTTTGGATCCAGATTATTTCTCTGCCCACTTATTACTGTCACAAGCTTATAGCATGCTCGAAGACCATGAACAAGCCTATTCAGCGATAGTTGAAGGACTAAGTCGTGATGAATACGACAAAGAATTATATTTATTTGCTGGGAAAATGGCATTAAAAGTAGGGAACACGAGTGATGCTGAAGCACATTTGCGACAAGCAATTGTTTTGGACCCTGAATACATGGAAGCTACGTTAACTTTGGTGTCGTTTTTACATGCGCACGAAAGGTATGAAGAAGTCATCGAATTAGTTGAATTAATGTCAGTAAACCAAGATGATTGGTCTGCCTTATACCCTTTTGCAGCTGATGCTTTTATGCAAGAAGAAAATTTTGAACGTGCATACGAATTTTACTCTTTGGCATATACTGACCATAAGGAAGATCCGATTTTCATGGAAAAATACCTTTATTTTCTGTTAGAAGAAGGAAAACGAGAGGAAGCCCTAGAAATAGGTAAGCAATTAGTACATTTGCAACCAAATGATGAAAGATGGCAAGACTTGATTGAATCCTTGTTGTGAAAGGAGGAGTAGTATGACCGCATCTGTTTCTGTGATGGAAAAGAAAGAATTTGTTCGATGGTTTTTGAAAAGATATCAAATGAAACGTCGTGAATGCGTATGGATCCTCAATTATTTACTAAGCCATGATGACTTGTTACAAAAAGTGCATTTTGTAGAAGAAGCCCACTATTGCCCACGTGCAATGGTTATGTCTGTTACAGAATCGACTGGAGTACCGTTTCGTTTCTATAAAGGAAACTTAATGACTGCTGATGCTGAAAAATCATTTCACGACTTGCGTTTACATCCAAATGAAGATATGTATATACAATTGAATTTTCCGCTTGTGCCACCGAGCCCAGAGTATCTGGCGGTATTAGAAGAAAATCCATTTATGCCGAAATATTTGCATATAAACGATAAAGATCGACTATTAGCGGAAGAAGTGCTTAAAAGCAGCATGCACTCTTTTAGAGAAGACAATATATTAAGACAAATTGATGAAGCGTTAGATGCTAATGATAAAGAAAAATTTATCGAGTTATCTAAATTGCTACAAGGGATGAAAGAATCATCTAATTCTTAACTTCATCGTATTTTCGATGAAGTTTTTTGTTGAGGGGAAATGAAAATATGTACTGGAATTCAAAAGATATAAGTGTTTTTGTAGAACAGAAAGAATTTGTTGATACGGCAGTCATTCCGTTATTATTAATAGAAGGACAAGCCAATAAAGTTAAACAAAATGCATCTAGTGCAGAATTTTTAATGGCACTTACTGCATTTGTTGAGAATCAATTTAAAGGTAGAGTCATCTTAATGCCACCCGTTTCGTACACGAATAAAACAAATCGTCATCAACTTGGACAAGAATGGGATGAGATGTTGAAAGAAGCTGGTTTTAAACATCTGTTTTTCATATCAAGTGATATGGGTTGGGTAACAGAAGAAAGTGCATTAAATGTCATATATACGCCATCTATTCCATTAGAAAATATGGACCGGAAATTACGCCAATCTGTCTTGGATGATCAATTGAGACAAATTATACCCGTATTTGCAAAACGTTGGGCGTCAATTTCCTAATAAGCTTCAAGAAATGTTCACAAAGTGCACGTTAGCAACTAATGGAATATTGACCTTCGATTTTTATTGAGCTATCATAGAACTGTCCTAGTTTTACTATTTTTTTGTATAAGTATGTCCGTTGGACTGACCTTTAAAGTTAGAGGGGGGAAAAGGATGAGTAACAATCGTGTATCAAGACGTCAATTCCTTAACTACACATTAACAGGTGTTGGTGGGTTTATGGCTGCAGGTATGATGATGCCAATGGTTCGTTTTGCAATCGATCCTGTATTGCAAAAAGCTGGAGGCGGAGATTTTATACCAACAGGTAAAAAAGTGGCAGATATCACTGAAGTGCCAGAACGTGTAGACTTTGCATTTGAACAAGTTGATGCATGGTATACATCTGAAGTAACAAGTACTGCATGGGTATACAAAGAGGGCGACAAAATTATCGCATTATCTCCTGTATGTAAGCATTTAGGTTGTACGGTTAACTGGGCAGGTAGTCCAGAACACAAAGACCAATTTTTCTGTCCATGCCACGCTGGTCGTTATGAAAAGAACGGCAAAAACGTAGCAAAAACACCACCTCTTGGACCCTTGGATGAGTTTGAAGTACGTGAAAAAGATGGTCTGTTAGAAATTGGTAAAACACGACCAAATACATTAGTTAAGTAAGGGGGTACGACGTCAGTGCTAAATAAAATTTATGATTGGGTGGATGAACGTCTGGATATTACTCCTATTTGGCGTGATATTGCAGATCATGAAGTACCAGAGCACGTAAACCCTGCACATCATTTTTCAGCATTCGTATATTGTTTTGGAGGATTAACTTTCTTCATTACAGTGATTCAAATTCTTTCGGGTATGTTTTTGACAATGTACTATACGCCAGATATTGAAAATGCATGGAAATCTGTTTACTACTTGCAAAATGAAGTAGCATTCGGTGAAATTGTGCGTGGTATGCATCACTGGGGAGCTTCACTAGTAATCGTTATGATATTCCTTCATACATTACGTGTATTCTTTACAGGATCTTATAAAAAACCTCGTGAACTTAACTGGGTAGTAGGCGTACTAATTTTAGGCGTTATGCTAGGTTTAGGTTTCACAGGTTATCTACTTCCTTGGGACATGAAGGCTTTGTTTGCAACGAAAGTAGGTATTGAAATTGCTGCATCCGTTCCGTTTATTGGAGGCGCAATTAAAACCTTGTTAGCAGGTGACGAGACAATTCTCGGTGCACAAACGTTAACGCGATTCTTTGCGATTCATGTATTCTTCTTACCAGCTGCTTTGCTTGGGTTGCTTGCAGCACACTTTATCATGATTCGTAAACAAGGTATTTCAGGACCGTTGTAAGATACAGCGTCTTTATGATTTCAAAAAGGAGGGGACAATATGCATCGCGGAAAAGGGATGAAATTTGTCGGGGATTCTCGAGTACCTGCTATTCGTGCATCGAATATTCCAAAAGACTATTCCGAATATCCGGGTAAAACAGAAGCTTTCTGGCCTAACTTCTTATTAAAAGAATGGTTGGTTGGTTCAGTTTTCTTAGTGGGTTATTTAATCTTAACTGTTGCACATCCATCACCACTTGAGCGTCAAGCGGATCCAACAGATACAGGTTATATTCCATTACCGGACTGGTATTTCTTGTTCTTGTATCAATTATTAAAATATGAATTTGCTTCCGGTCCATTTAATGTCATCGGAGCCATCATTATTCCAGGACTAGCTTTTGGTGCACTTATGCTTGCTCCATTTATGGACAAAGGTCCAGAGCGTCGTCCGTTTAAACGTCCTTTACCAACAGGATTTATGTTACTTGCACTTGCAGCTATGATTTTCTTAACTTGGGAATCAGTTGCAAACCATGACTGGGAAGCTGCAAAAGCTCAAGGTGAAATTCGTGAAGAAGCACAATTCGACACAGAAGCAGAAGGGTATAAAATTTACTCTGAAGCATCTTGTATAGGTTGTCACGGTAATGCATTTGAAGGTGGCTTAGGACCATCCCTTGCAACTACTGATAAAACAGCTGAAGAAATTATGGATATCGCGAAAAATGGTATTGGTACAATGCCTGCAGGTACGTTTGAAGGTACTGATGAAGAATTACAAGAGTTAGCAACATTTATTGATGAGTTAACTCCATAATAGATCTTAAAAAGAGTCAGGAAACTGACTCTTTTTTTGTACCTATATCAAAAGTGTTTATTATACATACTGTGCAATTCAAATTAAAGGAGTCGTGTGGTAATGAATCCATTGCTCACTCAATTAAAATTTTTGTTATTTCATAAAACGTTTATGTGGATTTTGCTTGTTGTCAATACTTTAGGAACAATTTATGGTTATATTTGGTATATGTGGCAACTGGAAATAACTGAACCTATATTTCTAATATTTGTTCCAGACAGCCCAACAGCAAGTTTGTTTTTCTCAATTGCTTTATTCGGATGGCTTATCAATCGTCATTTTAAACTAATAGAAGCTCTTGCATTAATTACTTTAGTAAAGTATGGCTTATGGGCTGTAGTTATGAATATTTGGACACAGTTTGAATCAGGTCCAATTGGTTTTGTTGGTTGGATGCTCGTTGTAAGCCATTTTGCCATGGCGGTACAAGCCTTGCTTTACATTCCAATGTATAAATTTAAATGGATTCATATTTTGATTGCAGCCATTTGGACACTGCATAATGATGTGATTGATTATGTCTTTGGGCAAATGCCCATTTATCGTAGTTTAAGCGAACATACGCAAACAATAGGCTATTTTACATTTTGGTTATCGATTGCATGTATAGTAATAGCAATCAAAGTCATCAAATCGTCACCTAATTTGCAATCGAAATAGTTGCTCAATTACTAAGGTGCATATAAAATAATAAGTAGATAGAAATAGGAGGATGGTCGATTTGGGATTTTTGGTCTACTTTGCCGTACTATTATTGTTACCACTTTACGCGCAATTTAAAGTAAAAAGAACGTATAAAAAGTACTCAAAAGTACGCTCAACTTCTGGAATGACAGGTGCTCAAGTAGCACGTTTAATTTTAGATCAAAACGATTTAAGAGATGTAAAAGTTGTCGAGAGCCAAGGTTTTTTGAGTGATCATTACAACCCTATGACAAAAATTGTTGCGTTGTCTTCACATAATTACCATGAAGCATCTGTAGCAGGGACAGCAATTGCTGCTCACGAAGTAGGGCATGCAATTCAACATAAAGAAGCATATACGTTCTTACAGTGGCGTCATAAATTAGTGCCTGTTGCTAATATCTCTTCAAATGCATCATGGATTTTCGTAATGATTGGTATTTTTGCAGGAATGTCTAACATGTTGCTTTTAGGTATCGTTCTATTAGCAGTTGGGGTAGTATTCCAAATTGTAACTTTGCCTGTAGAGTTCAATGCTTCTAGTCGTGCAATGACTGAAATTGTCTCTCATGGGGTTATACGTAACGAAGAAGAAAAACATGCTAAAAAAGTACTGAATGCTGCTGCGATGACATATGTAGCTGCTGCGGCAGTTGCCGTTCTTGAACTAGTAAGATTAGTATTAATGTATACAGGTATGACACGAGATGAATAGAAAAAAACTCACGAGCATGAATTTCATGCTTCGTGAGTTTTTTTTTATGATATTTTCTGATTCTATAGGATTATCAGATATGTTAGTCAAGCGGACGTTTTTCTTCATCAAGAGTGAATCCTTCACCCATTACATCATGAACATCTGTTACTGACACAAATGCATGTGGATCGATTGATGTGATTATGTTTTTTAATCTCACAATCTCATTACGACCGACAACACAGTAAAGTACTTCACGATCAACTTTTGTAAAATGACCATAACCTCTTAAAACGGTTACCCCACGATCCATATCGATAGAAATACGATCAGCAATCTCATTTTGGAATTCAGAAATGATAAAAGCACCACGACCTGAGTATGCACCTTCTTGTACAAAATCAATAACACGAGAACCAATAAAGACTGCAACTAATGTGTACATCATCGAACGAGAATCTAGGAATGTTAGCCATGACAGTAAGATTACCGCTGCATCAAAGATAAACATGGTTTTGCCCATGCTCCACCCAAGATATTTGAGGGCGAGTCTGGCAATAATATCTACCCCACCAGTTGTGCCTCCATATCTAAATATGATGCCAAGTCCTACCCCTACAAAAACTCCTGCGAATAAAGATGCTAAAAATAAATCGTCTTGTATATGTATATTAATTTCATAGATTTGGAAGATCTTTAGAAAAATTGATACAGAAACAGTTCCAATAATCGTATAAACAAATACTTTTTGACCAAGAAGTCGCCAACCTAGAAAAAACATTGGTATATTTAATAGTAAATTCATTAATGCTGGATCAAGTTTGAAGACAAAGTACAAGATTAATGTAATCCCGCTAAATCCGCCTTCGCCTAGTTCGTTTTGAATGTTAAAATGAACAAAACCAAAACTAAATATAGCCGAACCAAGCATAATGAAGAAAATATTTTTAAACTTAATACCTTTCAGCATAGAAACACCCCATTTTCTGAAAAAGAACACTCAGCTATTATCATTCATTTCAAGTATTTTGACAACAACATTTCTTATTATTACGATAGGGGTAGGAGAGTGAAATGCATGACAACTGAAAAAACAATTCAAACATTACAAAAAGAAGTGGATGACTATATTGGACAATATAAAGAAGGCTATTTTCCGCCTTTTGAAATGCTAGCAAGAATGACTGAAGAGCTAGGAGAATTAGCAAGAGAAGTTCAACATGTTCATGGCATGAAAAAGAAAAAATCAAGTGAAGCACAAAAAAGTATGGAAGAAGAATTAGGTGATTTATTATTTGTGCTCATATGTTTTGCGAATGCAGAGAAAATCGATATGCAACGTGCTCATGATCGTGTGATGGACAAGTTTAGCAAAAGAGATCAAAATCGTTGGACGTTGAAGGAGGAAAAATCATGATTCGAGTTGCAATTGGTGGACCCCGAGGGAAAATGGGGCAAGAAGCTGTACATACTATAATGAATAATGAGAATATGGAATTAGTGGCAGTTCTAGACCATAGAGAAATAGGTGAATTATTAAGTGAGTCACCAGAATTCCCAGCTAGTTACGACGTTCCTGTATTTTTAGATTTAGACACTTTGATTACAATGATCAGTCCAGATGTATTCCTTGATTTAACTACACCTCATCAAGTCTTTGAACATACGAAGTTATGCTTGCAGAGAAATGTTAGACCTGTCATTGGAACAACTGGCTTTACTGATGAACAACTTCAACATTGCACAACACTTGCTAAGAATAACAAACTAGGCTGTATTGTCGCTCCGAATTTTGCAATTGGTGCAGTATTGATGATGAAATTTGCTTCAATGGCTGCTGTTTATTTCCCAGATGTTGAAATTATTGAAATGCATCATGATCAAAAACTCGATGCCCCTTCTGGCACAGCGTATAAAACTGCTCAACTGATTGCCGAAGTAAGACCATCCCATAAACAAGGACATCCAAATGAAGAAGAAACAATTGCGGGTGCAAGGGGAGCTTCTTTCGATGGAATACCCATACATAGTGTGCGTTTGCCTGGGTTAATTGCTCACCAACAAGTATTATTTGGAGGAGAAGGACAACTCTTCACATTACGTCATGATTCATTTAATCGACAATCCTTCATGTCAGGTGTAACATTTTCAATTAACCAGGTAATGGATTTAACTGAGCTTGTATATGGACTAGAAAATATTCTTTAAATGATAGGATGAGAATTCCATGAAAATAGCATTGATTGCACATGACCGAAAAAAAGACGATTTAATTCAATTTGTAACGGCTTACCGAGATATTTTAGATGATCATGACCTATGTGCTACTGGCACAACAGGTCAACGAATAATTGATGAAACGGGCTTAACCGTATTTCGTTACCAATCAGGTCCACTTGGTGGAGATCAACAAATAGGTGCTATGATAGCCAATAACGAAATGGATATGATTATTTTCTTCCGTGATCCATTGACTGCTCAGCCGCATGAACCGGATGTGACTGCACTGATTCGTTTATGTGATGTCTACCAAATACCATTAGCCACAAATATGGGTACGGCAGAAGTATTATTAAAGGGTTTGCAAGAAGGGTTCATTGATTGGAGATTACTACAAGAAAGACGTTCATAAGAAAGGAGGTCACTTCGTGAAGAAATTAAAAATCGGTATTACGTGCTATCCAACAGTTGGAGGCTCAGGAGTTATAGCAACCGAATTAGGTAAGTTACTTGCTGAACGAGGACATGAAATCCACTTCATAACGTCAAGTATGCCATTTCGCTTAAATCGAATGGTCCCAAATATTTTCTTTCATCAAGTAGAAGTTAACAGTTACTCGGTGTTTCAATATGCACCGTACGATATCGCATTAGCCAGTAAAATGGCAGAAGTCATCCAAAAAGAGAATTTAGATATTTTACATGTTCATTACGCCATCCCACATGCCGTCTGCGCCGTTTTAGGACGAGATATGTCTGGACAGAATGTAGGAATTGTCACGACTCTACATGGAACTGATATAAGTGTATTAGGCTATGATTCATCGTTGTCTGGAGCAATTCGCTATGGTATTGAAAAATCAGATATGGTCACCACGGTATCAGATTCGCTTAAAGAAGAGACTATGCGATTGATTCAACCAAATCAGTCCATTGAAACCATTCATAATTTTGTTGATGAAAGAGAGTACTATCCTAATAAATCATCAGATTTAAAAGCTTACTTTAATATCGAAGAAGATGAAAAGGTAGTTATTCACGTCTCTAATTTTCGCAAAGTTAAACACGTTGAAGATGTCGTGTCTAGTTTTGCTTATATTCGTAATAAAATGCCCGCCAAGTTACTTCTTGTTGGTGATGGACCAGAAATGAATAATATCGTCAAACAAGTCGCTTCTTTAGGATTAGTTGAAGATGTCTTGTTTTTAGGGAAACAGAACAATGTATCTGAATTATATTCCATTAGCGACTTGAAATTATTGTTATCTGAGAAGGAATCGTTTGGTTTGGTGTTGTTAGAGGCTATGGCTTGTGGTGTACCTTGTATTGGTACCGAAATCGGTGGTATACCTGAAGTTATTGAACATGGTACGAATGGATACATTGCGCCTTTACATGATGTTGAATCTGTAGCCTGTTACGCACTGAAAATTTTGACGAATGAGGACATACATAGTCGAATGAGAATTGCTGCACTTGAAACCGTATCGCAAAAATTCCATTCTTCATTTATTGTGTCACAGTATGAAAAGCTATATGAAAAGGTCATACATCGACATGTTCACAACTGATCAATGGCAGACTGGGAAGAAAGTCATTGAAACGCTTAATCAACATGGTTTTGAAGCCGTATTTGTCGGTGGAGCAGTCCGTGATTTTGTTCGATGCAAAATAGCCAATGATATAGATATCGCAACTAGTGCATTACCTTCAGAAGTGAAGTCCATCTTTAAGAGAACTGTTGACCTTGGATTAGCTCATGGTACGGTGCTCGTCATAGAAAATCATGTTCCTATCGAAGTGACAACCTTCAGAACGGAAGGACAATACACCGACCACCGAAGACCAAGTGATGTGAGGTTCGTACAATCGTTGGAAGAGGATTTAAAACGCAGAGATTTTACAATGAACGCTCTGGCCATGACAGCGGAATTTCAACTGGTAGATTTATTTGATGGACAGCGTGATTTGCATAATGGAATTATACGAACAGTCGGAGAACCTTCTGATCGTTTTAAAGAAGATGCATTAAGAATGCTTCGGGCTATTCGTTTTTCAGCACAGCTAGGGTTTTCGATTGAAGATACCACTTTAGGTGCAATAAAATTGTGTGCAAATGATCTTGCATATGTGTCGGTTGAACGACTGACCGCCGAACTAGAAAAAATATGGTTGAGTACACATCTTGAAAAAGGGATGACCTATCTTGGGCAAAGCCAATTGGCGAAGCATATGCCGGGAGATTTTTCATTTGAAGATGAAAAGTGGGGATATTTAGGTAACCCTCAAAATGTGCTAGTTTGTTGGGCATTTTTATGTCTACTACAAGAGAAACCCAATGGATCAGAAGTGGCCACTGTTTTCAAACTATCCAATGATATAAAACAACAGATTAATTACTTAGTTAATGCCACGCAAATAAGGTGTGAACGGATATTTACTATTCATGACCTTTATCAATTTGAAGAGAATATACTTGTCAAAGCCGAACATCTAGCACGAGTCCTGTGCAGTGATATTCAACATATGCCTACGGAAACAATTGTTCAGCGTAAACAAGCGTTACCAATCCAATCAATCCGTGAACTGGTTATTTCCGGGCAAGACGTAATGGAATGGTTTAATAAACCAGGTGGTCCGTGGTTAAAAGAAACTCTTTCACAAATCGAACTTGCTGTGCTTCATCAAAAAGTAGCGAACAATGCTACCAAGTTAAAGGAATGGATATTGAATGAATCCAACAGTGAAATTTAACATTACAAAACGATTATTAGCTGCAAATGGGCAACCCATTTCTGGTCAACAATTAGCTGATGACTTTGGATTGTCTAGAACAGCTATTTGGAAACATATAAAAGAACTTGAAGAAGACGGCTATGAAATCGATACTGTGAAGAAAAAAGGATATGTCCTTACAACTTCACCCGATACTTTGCAAGCTGCTAAAATAGATCAATATTTAACAACCACCCGATTTGGCAGAAAGATTCATTATTTGCAATCATGTCCCACCACTCAGCCGATTGCTCATCAACTAGCACAAGCGGGAGAACCTGATGGTGCTATTGTCATTTGTGAGGAACAGACTGCAGGAAAAGGACGTTTAGCACGTGCTTGGACATCCACTCAAGGCAAAGGAATCTGGATGAGTGTGATAATTCGCCCGGAAATCCCTCCAACAAAAGCCCCGCAATTGACATTAGTAGCTGCAGTTGCAGTAACGAGAGCAATTGAAGATATTGCAGATTTTCGTGCTGAAATTAAATGGCCAAACGATTTGCTAATCAATGGAAAAAAATGTACAGGGATTTTAACCGAACTTCAAGCGGATATCGACCGAGTTCATGCAATTATTTTAGGAATCGGTGTGAATGTCAATCAACAACTAACTGACTTTCCTGAAGAAATCCAATCGATTGCAACATCCATTCAAATGGTGACAGGGAAACCTGTAGACCGTGCAGAATTAGTAGCACGTATTTTACATCATTTAGAAATATATACAGATTTGTACGTAAAGCATGGTTTTGAGCCATTAAAAATTCTTTGGGAAAGTTACTCCTGCACTCTAGGAAAACGCATTAAAGCGACTATGATTCATAAACAAATTGAAGGCGTGGCGCTTGGCATAACAAATGAAGGTATTCTACAAGTGAAAACGGACGATGGAGAAATTCATGGTATATATTCTGCCGATATTGAAATCCAAAATTAACATGAAGTTATCAATATGGAATGTGTGATTTATTTCTGTTATAGTATTAGCGAAGGGCAGTATCTGAGTAGAACTGCACCTGACGTAATATAGCTAAACTTATGAAATTAAATAATTCTGCCTTGATCTTAATCGACAGGGACGGAGGAAACCAATTCTTTTACAAACCACCCTTCTGTCCATTTTTGGCTTGAAGGGTTTTTATTTTGGTTTTCTCTCAAAAGAGAGGAGCTTGTAAATGAAATCGACAACTGATTTTATGAAAATGAAAAAAGATAACGATAAAATTATTATGTTAACTGCTTATGATTATCCAACAGCGAAACTGGCAGAAAATGCTGGAGTTGAAATCCTACTTGTGGGAGATTCTCTTGGCATGGTGGTACTTGGGTATGACTCAACTGTCCCAGTCACGATGGAGGATATGATCCATCACGGTAAAGCAACGAGACGTGGAGCACCAAATACATTTATAGCAGTAGATATGCCGTTTGGTTCATACCATGGTTCCGTCGATAAGACACTTGCTAACGCCGTTCGGTTATTCCAAGAAACGAATGCACAAGCATTAAAAATCGAGGGTGCAGACGAAATAATCGATGTTATTCGTTTATTGACTCGTACAGGTATTCCGGTTATTGCACATCTTGGCTTATTGCCTCAATCAGCTAGCGTATTAGGTGGCTATAAAGTGCAAGGGAAAACGGCTCATGCTGCACAAAAATTGATTGACGATGCAAAGGCTTGCGAAGCTGCTGGAGCTTGTATGGTCGTTCTAGAATGTATCCCTTATCAATTGGCTAAAACGATAACAGAATCTATATCTATCCCTGTAATTGGCATTGGGGCTGGGGCCGAAACAGACGGACAAGTTCTTGTTTTTCATGACACCGTAACTTACGGAAGTCATCACATGCCGAAATTTGTAAAAGCCTTTGCACAAGCCGGCAACGAAATTTCAGCAGGAATAACACAATATGTTGAAGAAGTGAAGTCTGGTGCCTTTCCTGCAGAGGAACATCGTTTTACTATGAAAGACGATGAATACCAACAGTTATACGGAGGCAAAAAATGATTCAAGTGGAATTAATTGCAGACTTAAAAAAAGGTATTTATGAGGCGAAAACAACAGGTAAAAGCATTGGTTTTGTGCCAACGATGGGCTATTTACATGAAGGACATATGGCACTTGTTAAACAAGCAAGAGAAGAGAATGCCTTTGTTGTCATGAGTATCTTTGTTAATCCTGCACAATTTGGTCCAAATGAAGATTTGGATAAATACCCTCGTGATTTAGAACGAGATACCAAAATGGCAAAAGAAGCCGGTGTAGATTTATTGTTTTTCCCACAAGTACATGAAATGTATCCACAAGATGGTGGTATTACCATACGTGCAGGAGCACAAGCAAGCGTCCTATGCGGTGCTTCTAGACCTGGACACTTTGATGGCGTGTTAAAAGTCGTTACAAAGCTTTTCCATTTGGTAGAACCAACACGAGTTTATTTCGGCCAAAAAGATGCCCAGCAATTAGCGATTATTGAGACATTGGTTCGGGATTATAATTTCCCTCTAGAAGTACGCCGAGTTCCTACTGTAAGAGAAACTGATGGTTTAGCAAAGAGTTCAAGAAATGTTTTCTTGAGTGAAGAAGAGCGTCAAGAAGCACCATCTATCCACCAAGCAATACAACTCGGACTCAATCATTATAAAGAGCACCAAAATATAGAAGAAGCAAAAAAAGTAACGGCTCAACACATAGAAAACGGCACTTCAGGAAATATTGATTATGTTGAACTATTAAGTTATCCAGACCTAACGAAAGATATATCGTCTGCTACGTCAGTGATTTTAGCGGTTGCTGTATTTTTCGAAAAAGCTAGATTAATCGACAATATGATGTTGAACAATAAAGGAGAGTAACCGATGTTACGTATGATGTTAAATTCAAAAATTCACCGTGCTGTTGTTACAGAAGCGGATTTAAATTATGTAGGAAGTATTACAATTGATCAAAACCTTTTAGATGCTGTAGGTATGTTGCCAAATGAGAAAGTTCATATTGTGAACAACAATAACGGAGCTCGTTTTGAAACGTATATCATTTCAGGAGAACGCGGAAGTGGGGTTATTTGTGTAAATGGCGCTGCAGCTCGTCTCGTTCAAAAAGGCGATGTTGTCATTATTTTATCGTATGCATATGTAATGAACGACGAAGCAAAAGACCATAAACCAACTGTAGCAATCATGAATGAAAACAATTCTATCCGCGAAATCATCAGCTACGAACCAGAAGCAACTGTCATGTAATTTAGTTTTTTACAATTTGCAACAGAGTAAACATAACGAAAGACCTGCCTCGCTATAAATGCGAAGCAGGTCTTTTTTAGTTTTGGCTATGTTAAATGTGGCTGTTGATATTCCGCAAAACAGTTACGTTTTCCGCGGGCTTGCGCCGAACTAACTCGGACTTAACGTTCGAGTGGATTTCTGCACTTCGCAATTCCCGCTGGAGTCTTCACTGTTTTGCTCCATATCACTAAATCGAAAGCTATTTCATATACTTGTTCACTAAAATGATTGTAGTAGAAGGCGGCGGGAGTGCTCCTGCGGTTACTCGTCGCAAAGGAGATTGCTCCTGCGGTTACTCGTCGCAAAATGCAGGGCTAAGGAATTTGACAATGGCTTCGTGACCAACATCCTGTAAGACCGAGGAGGCTAATGGACCGCCCACGAAAAGCGTCCGCCTGTTTCTGTTTCTGTTTCTGTTTCTGCATCGCTTTGCTAGCTTCGAAACATGAAAGTGCGTTGGAACGAAAATCAACAATATCGTTTAACTGAGTCTTTGTTTTAAGAGAAGTAGAGAATTAGGAGGAAATTTGATAGTTTCGACAATAATGCGGGAAGTTAAGACAATCATCCTCCAATTCGACATGAAATGGAAGGTTCCCACTTTATATTTAAATAACAAAAGGTAAATAAAGGATAATTACGTATTAATGTTGAAATAAATGATTGTGAACTTTAACTAGCGATGGAGATTTGTTTAAAAAATTAATGTAATGAATAAAAAGTACAAAGACGTCTAAGTTCATTCCCGCTTTTTTTATTATTTATGATGGTTTGTAGATGCTTCTTCTTATGAAAAGTCGTCCACATGAGTACTTTTTCAAATATAGACAATCCTCACAATTATGTTGGAGGGAAAAGTCCTTCTAATCTTTCATAATCATCATATATTGGTCCACTTATTGATTCATCACTAATGTTCGACAACCATGCGGTATAAAACGAGGAAACCAAGTTCTACGTACCAATTGCTATTACACTGGCAGTCGCAGCATTACAAAGTCATCTTAGTAACCAAGGAAAAGTTTTAGGAACTTTTCTAGTGGCGTCATTATTGTTCTTTTTAATCATCAAATTTTTTCAAGATTATTCACTCGTTACCTTTATCTTCCTTGGTGATGTATTTTTTTGGATTATGTTTTTTGTAGCTATTGCAACAAGGGGTTCACTGCATATTTATAAGAACAAAAATTGTTTGGTAAAATTATTTGTTTCAAAAATTGGTTTTACAAGGATGGATTATAGATGCACCCTACCACGATAATTGAATTAACTTTGCTTTTGGGGGCTATTATAGGAATTGGATTAATAGCATTACTATTGCCTTTGAAGTTTAGAAAAATTGTATGGATTGTATCCTGTATGGCGTTTATTATTGTGTTGATATTTTATGGAGTTAGACCATTTATTGTTGAATTCCAAACAAACCAAGCGAAAGTGGAATTGGAAAATCATTTTCTTGAAAAATACAATGAAGATTCATGGAGTATTACGGACACTGATCAACATGAATTACAAACTGTTGTATATCTTCATGTGATATTTGAGAGTGAGCCGGAAGTTGTTTATGAATATGCTGTGGAAAATACATATATAGATCAAGTAGGTATGTGGACTATATCTGGTCTTACCGCTGAAGAAAGTGGAATTCAACCACAACATGATGAAAAAAATTAGTATATAAAGAACGGGTTTTAATAATTCATATTTGACTAAGATACTGGGGGGTGTTAGTCAGTGAAGAAAGTAATTTTACTCACATTGGCAGTTTTACAAATTGTACTGGCAATTATCATGTGTGTAGTTGGCGCTAAATTTGCTTTTGTTCATGATGTGATGGATAGATGGTTATTTGTTTTAATAAGTGGTGTAGTGTTAGCATGCATCTTATTGTTCTCAAACCAAGAATATTTGGGAAAGATATTCACGCGTTTTGTAATTGTCTATCCCATTGGTTTAATAATGTTGTTGATCCTTTTCATTATGGACATACCACATTATTCTTACCGAGAAGCAGCTGATTTGATAGAAGAAAACACTGGAGAAAAAATTATTGAACCAAAAGATTCAAAGGGTCAACTCGGTTATTATTATCTTTACACAAATAAAGATGTGTTTTTGTTTAACTCCTACAATGGTGAATTTACAAAAAGAGAACAATGACTAATTAAAGAAGTTTATACAATCATCATGAAACTAAGAAAGGTGGGTTACATTGTCGTCTAATTCTTCGATTCATATAGCATATGGAAGTTACCTATCACAATTCGGTGTATTACGTATGCCAATTCTAGCAGAAAGTTGTCCAGTGATTATTACAATTCATGGTGGTTTTTGGCAATCGAAATTTGGTCTTGAAGAAAATGACCCAATTTGTGAAGATTTGACTCGTCGTGGTTATGCTACTTGGAATATAGAGTATCGACGTGTCGGAGAAAATGGGGGAGGTTGGCCAGGAACATTTAATGATGTTATAGATGCAGTAAATCATCTGACCCATCTAAAGGAACGATTTCAGCTTGACCTGTCTCGAGTGGTGATACTCGGGCACTCAGCAGGGGGACATTTAGCTCTATGGTTGGCATCACAAATAAATAAAGATCAAACTGACGATTTTGCTAATCCATTATTGATTCCTATACATAGTGTAATAAGTTTGGCTGGGGTTTTGGATCTGAGAAGAATGTGGGAGATCCATGATGAAAAAGGGTTGAATAGTCCCGTAGCATCTTTTGTTGGTGGAACACCCCTAGAAGTATCTAATCGATATAGATTGGCTTCACCCATTGAATTATTGCCTTTGAATGTTAATCAATTACTAATTCATGGTGAATTAGACCGCCATGTACCAGTCGAATTGAGTATTGAGTATTGTCGAAAGACTATTCAACAGGGTGACAAGGTTAGGTTGATAGTACTTCCAGAGACTGACCACTTTATGATTATTGATCCGTCTTCAAATGCATGGAAGACAGTATTCGATGCGCTGAAAAACATAGTTGGTGTGTAATTTTTAAATCGATCGTCGAAAACGTAAAGAGGTGTGTTTCATTGATACTTAAACGACTAAACTGCAACAATGACCCCACCAATCAATAATATACAATTACTACTTAGAGAATGAGGGAACTGATGAAATTATTTTTCAGAAAAATGACAAAAGAACAAGAAAAGTACTCAAACGAAGGCATGATAGTAGGGTTTTTGGCAGCTATGTTTTTACTCTTAATTAATATATTTTATCATTTGAAATTTGATAAAGATCTTATGTCTTCATACACTATTTTCTACTGTATTTTTGTGATTGCTTTAGGATATGAAGGGTATTTAAATATTAGAAAAAAAGTGAAATCAAAGTCATAATTATATTTGAATTTTAGAGAAAATGAAGATGGCATTGACGAATCTACTGTCATCTTTTTTAATATCAATCATAAGTTTATTGATGATTTGCGGAATGGACATCCCCCAATAGAATTAATCGTCTTATTTAGAAGTTTCTTCAAGGTCAATTGTAATCACTTTTTCAGTTTCGGTATTATATTCAATTCTTACGAAAACCCCAAATTCTTTGTCACCATCCTTTAACCATAGCTTAAACTTTTCAATTGTTGTATTCGCTTTAGATTCTTTTCCTTCATGCAGGTAGTCAATAATATCCGCATTGGGATATTTTGATTGTGTCTCTTTTATCGCAAGCTTTCCCCACTTAGCGTAGGCTGGGATTTCTTGTTGTGTATGAGCAATAGCGGGGATATGCGTTAGTGTTGAATTAGCTGTAATTAAAACGCCAAGTGCAATAAATGTTTTTCGCATAATAATCCTCATCTCCTTTTCTCTAGGATGAGTAAATTACTTAAAATCATTCTATCCGAGCAAAATCTAACTTTAAAAAAGATTTAATTAAATAAGTAAAGACAGTCGATTAATTGAATTAGTATCTTACAAGAAATAATCGGAGACACCGATCTTATTTTTCTGACACCTAAATAGGGCTTGTAAATCAATGAAATCCTATGACTGACGAGAACATTATCATGAAAAGTGGTGAAAGTAATGTGGTTTGAATGGAATCATTTTTTTGGTTATTTATGTGTTGCGATAGTTTTTGTTTTGATTAAAACTTTTGTTGATAAAGAAAAAGACGAAAAATATTTTTCTATAACATCACTTTGCGAAGTATTAATTTTTTCGGGACTATTTTATATTACAGATTTACTGTTTTTATAAATTTAATCAGCTACGAGGAATTTTTTCTTTTTCAATTAACGTGGCAGCATACCATGACTGAAGAGAATCTGATGAAGAATCAGAGGACTTTTAGTCGTTTTTCTTATCGTATTAAGTGTAGAAACAACAAGGGAGAAATACCAGACCAACGGCTGACAATACTTAGAGGGAAATAGAAAGATAAGATGAAGGTTTACCTAAGTGTCTTTGATTCTTCACCGCTCCCCTTGGATGTTACTAAAGTCATTATATTAGCATTAAAGCATTTTAATATATCAAAATTTTCTTGCTTTTTCAAAACTAAATTGAAACAATGGTAATATATTCTAAAATAGTGATTTGTTACACAAGGAGGAATAGTTATGGGAGAGGAATTAGAGAGACTCGTGTTGAATGGATTGACGAAGAAGTACAAAAATCAACTTGTACTGGACAGCATTGATTTAGAAATATCAGCACCAGGAATATGGGCGCTCGTTGGACCGAATGGAGTGGGGAAGACGACACTTTTAAATTGCATTACAAACCTTCTGTGCCATGATGCCGGAAGCGTCCGCATCATGGGGAAATCGAATCAAAATCCGAAGGTGTTCAAAGAATTAGCGTATCTGCAGGATAATAGTGTCCTTTTTGACTATCTGACTGGATATGACCACCTGAAATATATACGAGACGTACATAAGTTGCCGAAAAATAGAATTCAGGAAGTGGCCATATATGTAGGAATGGAGAGCTATCTTAAGAAAAAGGTAGGCGACTATTCATTAGGAATGAAACAGCACCTCCTCCTTGCCATGGCTATCTTACCTCAACCAAAAGTGATTTTGCTCGATGAGCCCCTGAATGGCCTTGATCCGTCAAGTGCAATTTTAATGAGAAAGATATTAGGTGAGCTTGCAAGTAATGGAGCTACTATCATATTGTCGTCACACAATCTAGCTGAGGTGGATAAAGTCACGACCAAGGTACTCTTTCTAAAAGATGCGAAGTTGACGCTAGTGGATACATCTGAACACGAGCGAATCGTCTATCGTCTAAGGGTTGCAAACAGTGAAAAGGCGTTTGAACTGATAAAGGAATATGGAGAGAAAACATGGTTCGACAAAGGATTGATCCATGTAGAGACTAAAACGCATCATCTGGCTCCGATCTTAGCTTTGCTACATGAGAAAGGAATAACGGTCCTCGACATGGATAAAGTGACTAGCGGTTCTGAAACACTCTACGAAGAAATCTTCCATAAAGATGAGATTGGAGTATGAGTCTGCTTTTATTTGAATTTAAAAAACTATTCCGAACAAAGCTGTTTCTCTATTTTATTGTTTTCTCGATGCTGGCGGTCATCGTTCTATTTGTCAGCAACGTCTGGCAGCAAGACAGTGTCCGGGCGGAGAAAATTACCTACTTCAGTAAGTTTGCGCGAGATGTTTCGATGGAGCTGGAAGGGAACAGAAAAGTTTTAGAAGACAATACTTCTCCTGAGCTTGAGGAACAAGTGCGGATTGGCAGTATGGTTTATGCGCAAGTAAATGAGGTGGTCAATGCTATCCAGTCTCAGCAGACCATGGACGAATTGACGACAGAGAATATGCTCTACCAAACGGCCAAACAATATAAGGCTCTTGGCGGAACATTCTATTTAAGTGAAACAGAAATGGACCGAGTGACACGACTCAATGACGAGCTGATTCGGAAAGGGTTGCCGAAGGAGGACCTAAAGTTGACAATACAACCACTCCTCTTTACTCAGCTGGTTCTTTCTTATGCATTGACAGGGTTTGGATTCTTGGCACTTTTGCTCATCCTTTTGTCATCAGTGACAGGAGAATACGAAGAGAAGAATGTTCGACTCGTTTATACCTTACCGTTTTCACGAGCACGCTATATGCTCATCAAACTCGGGAGTTTCTTGGTAGCAGGGGGGATGTGGCTGACAGTCGTCACAGTCTCTGCCTATATCCTTGCGTCACAGTTCACAGATGGTTTGGAGAACCAGTCAGCTTATCCGTTCGCAGAAGTGGAAGGGAACTGGATTCTGATTGCAGATGTGATACAGAATGGAATGGTTCTAGGAGGAATGGCTCTTATTTTGGTTCTGACATTCGGCTGGTTCATCGGCTATACGTTCCGGTCTACGCTTCTCAGCTATTTGATAGCGATTCTGGTGGTGGCAGGAGGAGCTTTGCTCGTTATAAATGGAGGACCTTATCAATGGAATCCGTTATCTGCACTGCAAGTTCAACAAACCTTGCTTGATCAGTATTCAACACAATGGAGAATCTATCTTCTCCTTCTATTTTCCATAGTCATCCTAGTAATTGGGACACTTTCAATCAATCAAAAGAGAGGTGTGTAAGATGCACACATTTCGTTTTGAAGTGAAGAAAATCTGGAAACGGAAAGGCACCTGGATTGCCTTATTCATCTGTATTTTTGCCATCAGCGCACTCTATTTTTTCAACAAAGAGACTGCCCGTGATATGGAAGCGACAAATCAGAATTTGATTCAAAATCGTACTGACCAATTCCGTCAGTGGGCAGCCGAATCAGATGCTGCTGCAGAAAAGGCAAAACAAGAGGGAGACACAGCCACTGCAGACGAACAGTCTTTCATGGCGGAGCGTTTTGGTGAGGGTATAAAGAAATACGAAAAATTGAAAATCGCTTATGATATCGACGACTGGGATTATATTTACTCAACGGATTTAGAGGGGATGCAACTGTTTGTTGAAAATCCTATGGAGGCTCAAGTCAGCATTGAGGAACAGCGTGTAGACCACTTCACTCTTCGCGCATCTTTTGAAGAGAAACAGCAACTGCTTGAAAAAGGACTGATACCGCCAGCCCAGGATATCTTTTTATATAGTCTAATGCCCACACTATATAATGAATTCACAGGGTTTTCTGCTGCACAATGGGAACAGAAGACGGAACGGTATGGAACGGTAGGATGGAACATCTTATATCAATTAACGCAATACTTTTTAATCCCGATTACGATTCTTCTCGGAGCCTTCCTGTTTGGGAATAGCGTGTCGAGTGAGAGCATCCGAAAAAAAAGAGGGCTGCACTTTTTCCAGGTACTCCCGATCTCTAAGGGACGGGTGTTTTTCGCAAAATATCTGGTCGGCCTGATTCATACGATTCTTTTTACAGGTATCATCTCCATGATGCCGCTTTTACTTAGTCTTCTAGACAGGGGCATCGGAAGTCTGGCATACCCAGTGTTGGTCTATGATGGTCCAGATCCGAGTGCCTTTGGCAGCAGCACACCCGTACCCAATGGGGACTATGACACGTTCCATTTCATCTCGCTAGGGGATTACTTTATGCAGGCTCTATGGCTGACACTTTTGATGGCGTTTTTTATCTATACGGTCTATTTCTTTCTGTCATTATGGATACGGCATGCAGGGGCCACTTTCTTAGTCACTGGCAGCATAATGTTCATTGGGACAATGATAGGGGCATCTGCATGGAATCCATTCCAGTATCTCGATGTCCACCGAATTATCACGCAGGAGAATCGTGTGCTCCTGGTAGATAACCGATACACCATCCAAAATGGACTCCTGGCACTTGGCTTGACCGGGCTCTTTTTATGGCTTGTGAGCTTTGGCAGGTACCGTCATTTGAAAGTTAGATGAAAATATCACAGGAATTGTCAAAAGGATGAACTGGGAAGAGATTATCTGTGAAAACCAAATAACTATTGCTTATTAGTTACAAAAAGACTAACTTCTATAGTTTTGCGAGTGAGTTGAAGAAAAGTGTAAGCTAAGACGAAAACTGCCTAATTATGGTTTAAACGGTTAATTGCTGAAGGAATATTAGCATAAATGAGGAATATCAATAACAAATTTAAAGTAGGATGTGGATTTCAATGTTGCTATTTAATATGATGGGCCTTGTAGTAACAATAAATATTATTGGGTTAGGGCTTTATTATTTATTTTTTAAGAAAGCTAAAAATAGAAATAGTTCGATACTTGGGTATTCCTATTTGATTGCCGGAGCTATGGGTTTGCTTATAACGATGTCCCAGTGGTGATTCTTAGTACCACTTTCATCCACGTGCTAATTCAACCATTAATAAGAACATCATACAATTCATCCGTGTATTTGAATTGATGATTTCGGCCGTTTCATCAAGTTTCTTTTCACCTAACCTTGCAAGGAACATTGAACAGGACTTATGAATGAAAATGATATGGTCGCAAAAACATATTTATAATAGAGAAGTAGAATGTGAGCAGATATATATTTTTTATAATTTTATTTTTAATTGTCATCAGCATTACTGGTTGATTAAAAATGGGGCATATGGATTGAAAGAAGCTATTAAAAGAGGAAAGCGTCCACCCGTAGCGGAAAGCGACAAAATTTCAGTTTATAGAATGTTCCTGTTATCATCCGGTTTTATGAATTTTGGAATTGACTCAATTGTAAATATATAGTTTGAAATAGGGGGACAGTACATGGAGAATGATAAATTAGAAGATATTGAGTCTAAATTAACTTTAATAACCTACTGTATAGCAGAACTACACGAGATAATTAACACTGAATACAAATCACGAGCATACGAACTTTTAATGAATGGTTTTAAATCAAGAGAAATTGAATTAATAGATCAATATTTTTCGGAATGCTTAAGAAACCAAGTAGCACCTTCCTTTATCGATTTTAGAGAAACAGTTATCAGGATAACAAACGATCAACCTTTCACTGTTGGATCAGCGGAAAGATTACTATTAGCTTATAAGCACGAAAACCTTTTTAAAAATGTGGTAAATAACATTCTAAAAACTAAATAGGAAGCCTTTTCATCTTCGGAGAGGGCACTGAATACAATACATTTTTAGAATTTGACTTTGACAGTCTCAGTAATTCAGTGAAATGCTTGTTCCTTAAAGGGCAATCTGACAAAAAAAGGATGGACGAACTTTTCTCGTCCATCCTACTTTATTTAAGATCGAACAACCAACCGATTCTTCCAAAATAACCAATTATTGATTTAAGCGCAATGTTTCAATCATTTCTTTTCCATCGACCATTTTTGTAGAAAACGCGATATTGTCATTTTCTTTGATTTTATCAAAATCTCCTGTTGCATCTTCAGCAACATCATACGTTTTTACTTCACCTTCGTAATCAATCATGACCTTTTTAGGGTCATCTCCTTCAAATCCTTTAAAAACACCTTCCACTTGAGTTGTTAGTTCAATGCCTGCAGCATCTCCATCTTTAACTTCATCATCCACGCTCACTTCGGGTTCCGCATTGCAAGCAGTTAATGAAAATAGTAAAAATCCAATGGCTGTAAATCGAATCCAGGATTTCATAAACAAAACCTCCTTTTTTTGTTAGACGTATTTGTATCCTCTCAGTTACACGTAAACAGCTAAATTGTGATACAATTTTTTTGTTAGAAGTCTAAATTGTGAGCTGATAATTATGCAAAGTCTTACTTATGCAATCGTAGATATTGAAACAACTGGTCATTCGCCTGCAAAAGGAGATCGAATGATTCAATTTGCAGTTGTCTTCGTTCGTGATTGGAAAATACAATCAACCTATTCAACCTTCATACAGCCTGGAAAGAAAATTCCTTTTTTCATTCAGGACTTAACGAATATCTCTGACAAAGATGTCAAAGATGCTCCCGTGTTTGAAGATGTTGCTGGTGATATTTATGACATGCTTGAAGACTGTGTATTCGTTGCGCATAATACAAATTTTGATTTGTCATTTGTTCAAGCGGAATTTAAGCGAATCGGTTTTCCTTTGTGGAAGGGCAAGAAAATGGACACGGTCGAATTGTCCCGTTTGCTATTTCCAACTTCCTTTAGCTATAAATTACAAGATATTACACAAGAACGCGGCATCAATCTGACAAACGCACATCGTGCAGATGATGATGCATATGCAACTGCGGAATTATTTATTGATTGTATGAAAGAAATAGAAAAACTTCCTATTCAAACATTACAACATATTCATAAACGATCGTTCCAATTGAAGCATGATGTTTCTTCATTATTCTTTGAAGCACTTCAAAAGAAACGAGTCATGTCAAATCAAAATGATTTGGATATTTATAAAGGTATTGCCCTGCGAAAAAAACAACTTCAAATGGATTCTGTAGAGTCATTCACATATTATCCTGAAACTAAAAATCAAAAACGATTGATGTTTTCTGAAGGCTTACAAGACTTTAAAGAACGAGATGGCCAATTTCAAATGATGGATGCCATATGGCAATCCTTTCAAACGAAAAATGAATTAGCGATTGAAGCCTCAACTGGTATCGGGAAAACACTTAGTTATTTAATTCCTAGTTATTTTCATGCAAAACATCAAGGAAAAAAAGTCTTAATTAGTACATATACATCACATTTAATGGAGCAATTGTATGAAGTGGAAGTGCCAAAATTAGAAGCTATCGCCAAAGGCAAAGTTAATGTGGCTATCATAAAAGGGGCTAGACATTATCTGGATTTACATCGTTTTGAAGAATTGCTACGTGCAGAAGATGAATCTTATGACGACACATTTGCTATTTGTCAAATACTTGTATGGCTTGCAAGAACACAAACTGGTGATGTCGGTGAATTAAATGTTTCAAGTGGTGGTCAATTTTTCTTAGACAAAGTTAGAAAGAATGCATTCTCTATAAAATCATCTGAAATAAACGTCCATGATTTTCATTCGTTTGCATTAGCGCAAAGTCAACAAGCCGATTTATTAATTACCAATCATGCGATGTTGTTTACTGATAAACATCGACTCGAACCTCTGCTGACAAATGAAATAACTTCATTCGTCATTGATGAAGCCCATCAATTTGTGCAAGCGGCCAATGCTCGAGATGAGCGTATTTTTTCATATACTCAGTGGAAGTATGTATTTGGGCAACTTGGTACACGTGATCAAGAACAATTAACGTCTTCTTTTGCACAAGTCTTAGAACGTCAAGGTGTTGAAGTTACTAACACATTTGAAGAACTAGATCGTGTTTACACACAATGTAGTGACAAGTTTGACGAGGCAGTTCTATCGCTTGTACAAAATGTTAATCGTAAAAAGACAGCGAAATCACATTCGAAACAAACCATATTACTAGAAGAATTAGAGCTAAATTATGATGTACTTAATGAAGTTTATCATTATTTACAAAGATGGCTAACAATAGCAGAGAACTTACTAGAGCGTATTTCAACAAGTCAATTAGAATCTAGCCACTCCGAGAAATTAATCGTAGCAGAGTGGCAATACTGGCTGAATGAAATGAAAATAAAAACAGGGGAATGGGTAGATATATTTCTTTCCTCCACCTCGGAGCATTCTGTATGGATTGAGCTAGATCGAAGAAGTGTTCCTGGTAGTCTCCATGTGTATAAAAAACCAATTGATTCGACATGGGCAGTGAAAGAAATATTTGATGAGTGGCGGGGGAAAGCAGGTATTATTTGGACGTCCGGTACTTTGTCTGTTCCAGGGAATAGCCGATTTATTGTGAATCAATTAGGACTTCCAGAAAATGTTCAAATTAAAACGTATTCTGCTGCAAGAGATTTTTACCAAGGCGCCAATTTATTCATTGTAGATGACATGCCAGATATTCAGCATGTATCACAGTCAGACTTTATTGAAGCTGTTGCTGATGCAGTCATTCAAACTGTACTGGTAACAGAGGGACGATGTTTTGTGTTATTTACGTCACAAGATATGTTAAGAAAAACAGTAGATTTAATTCAGGATACAAATTTGCTTGAAGACTATATGTTATTTGCGCAAGGGATGACATCTGGAAGTCGAATGAAACTATTAAAATCATTCCAACGCTTCCGTAAATCCGTATTATTTGGAACAAATAGTTTCTGGGAAGGTGTCGATGTGCCGGGAGATGCCCTATCTGCCGTTATCATGGTGCGCTTGCCATTTTCGTCACCGGAAGAACCTGTCTTTAAGACACAGGCTGAGCGATTAACGAAACAAGGTATCAATTCGTTTACATCATTTGCCTTACCTGAAGCCATTCTTCGATTCCGTCAAGGTTTTGGACGCTTAATTCGTTCGTCTACGGATAGAGGAGTATTTATTGTACTCGATCGACGAATCGAATCTAAGTCATACGGCAAAGAGTTTATTCGTGCTTTACCTGATATCCCGATGAAGAAAGTCTCTTTAGAAGATATGGTCTTAGACCTAGAACATTGGTATAATGAGAAAGTATGAGTAAAGAGAGTAGGGGTTTAGAATGGAAAGCAAAATTGAAATAATTTCAACGGTTACGGTTGACTATCAATCAGACTTGTATAAAATTGTGGACGCCTTGAATCGTAATTTAAAACATAGAGATTTAATGTTCGGACTTGCACTAGAGAAAGACAATCAAGAGAAAGCCGTTTTCACAATTTATAAAACGTAAGGTGCATATATGAAACGATGGATTATTTTTATAAGTGTTTTTATTCTTTCACTGAGCCTAGTAATCAGCTTATTCGTAATTTGGAAAGCAGGTCAGCCATTTTCAGATGAAAAGGATAAAGCTGAACAACTTGTATTAAGTGAAAAGAAATTAACAGATGTAACAGACTCAGAAATTTACAGTGGAACAAATACATATGTTACCGTCAGTGGTAATGATGTAGAAGGAAATGGGAAAGCTGTTTTTATCCCTATTACCGGTAAGGACGTTGCCATTGAAGAAGTAATACTTAAAGATGGAATTTCACAAAAACAGGCAATTGAAGCCGTGCAAAATGAGTTTGAAGTAAAAGAAGTGTTACACACTAAACTTGGTTGGGAACAAGACAATGCAGTTTGGGAAATCACTTTTTTGAATGAAAATGATAAATTAAATTACGTTTACTTATCATTTGAAACCGGAAAATGGTGGAAACGTATTTTGAATATGTAAAAGGGGACGACTGTTTATGAAACCACAATTAGCAAATCGCGTTCACACATTATCACCTTCAACAACATTGGCCATTACTGCCAAAGCAAAAGAATTAAAACAACAAGGCATTGATGTAATTGGTCTAGGAGCAGGCGAACCCGATTACAATACTCCTCAAAACATATTAGATGCCGCTCTTAAGTCTATGAATGAAGGTCATACAAAATATACGCCTGCTGGTGGATTACCTGCATTAAAAAAAGCGATTATTGACAAGTTAAAGCGTGATCAAGAATTAAAATATGAACCATCTGAAATTTTAGTAGGAATTGGCGCAAAACATGTATTATATACATTGTTCCAAGTATTATTGAATGAACAAGATGAAGTGATTATTCCGATTCCATATTGGGTGAGTTATCCTGAACAAGTTAAATTAGCTGGTGGTGTTCCAGTCTATATTGAAGGAACAGCAGAACAACAATACAAAGTTTCACCACAACAGATTCAAGAAGTAATAACAGATAAAACACGAGCTATTATCTTAAATTCACCAAGTAATCCTTCTGGTATGCTATACACTGAAGAAGAATTAAAAGACATCGCGGCTATCTGCAAAGAAGCAAATATATGGATTATCTCAGATGAGATTTATGAAAAGTTGATATATGGTGATGCGAAACACGTATCAATTGCTCAAATTTCTGATGATGCAAAAGAACGTACTCTAGTCATTAATGGCGTTTCAAAATCTCATTCAATGACTGGCTGGCGCATTGGCTATGCTGCTGGGAACAAAGAAGTAATTACTGCTATGACGGATTTAGCTAGCCACTCTACTTCAAATCCAGTGACCACTTCCCAATATGCTGCAATCGAAGCGTATAATGGTCCTCAAGATGCGGTAGAGGAGATGCGAGCAGCATTTGAATCACGTTTAGAAATTATTTATCCAAAAGTAGTTGCCATTCCTGGTTTCAAAGTATTAAAACCACAAGGTGCATTTTATTTGCTACCTGATGTATCAGAAGCAGCCCGTAAGACAGGATATGAAAATGTAGACGCATTTGTAAATGCATTACTTACAGAAGCAAATGTAGCAGTAATTCCTGGTTCAGGATTTGGTGCTCCATCAACGATTCGATTATCGTATGCAACATCGCTTGATTTACTTGAAGCGGCTGTATCTCGTATAGACTCATTCGTAAAATCAAAATGGCAAGAAGATTTGCTGTAATCTCTGGAGGAACCTATGAAAAAAATTATGATTCAAGAAATGCCTAAACATTTAGGTGAAACAGTAAAATTAGGCGCTTGGTTAGCTAACAAGCGCTCTAGCGGGAAAATTGCGTTCTTACAATTACGCGATGGAACAGGATTTGTTCAAGGAGTAGTTGTTAAAGCTGATGTACCTGAAGAATTATTTGCAAAAGCAAAATCAATGACTCAAGAAACTTCGATGTATATCATTGGTGAAGTAACGAAAGATGAACGTTCTTCGTTCGGTTTCGAACTTCAAGTGAAAGAAATTGAAGTCATTCACGAAGCTGTGGACTTCCCGATTACACCTAAAGAACATGGAACAGAATTCTTAATGGACAACCGTCATTTATGGTTACGTTCACGCAAACAACATGCAATCATGAAAATTCGTAACGAAGTAATTCGTGCAACTTATGAATTCTTCAATGACAATGGTTTTGCCAAAGTAGATCCACCAATATTGACAGGTTCTGCTCCTGAAGGAACATCAGAATTATTCCAAACAAAATATTTTGATGAAGATGCTTATCTTTCTCAGTCTGGACAACTATACATGGAAGCGGCTGCTATGGCACTTGGAAAAGTGTTTTCATTTGGTCCAACATTCCGTGCAGAAAAATCTAAAACACGTCGTCACTTAATTGAATTCTGGATGATTGAACCCGAGATGGCTTTTGTAGAGTTTGAAGAAAACTTAGAAGTTCAAGAACAATTCGTTTCTTATGTTGTTCAATCGGTATTAAAAAATTGTAAATTAGAGTTAGAGCGTTTAGATCGTGATGTAACGAAACTTGAGCATATTCAAGCACCGTTCCCACGTATTTCTTATGATGATGCCATTGTGTTTTTAAATGAAAAAGGATTTGATGACATTAAGTGGGGAGATGACTTCGGTTCTCCGCATGAGACTGCTATCGCTGAACATTATGAGAAACCTGTTTTCATCACACACTATCCAATTGGTATCAAACCGTTCTACATGCAACCACACCCAGAACGTGATGATGTTGTATTGTGTGCAGACTTAATCGCACCAGAAGGATACGGAGAAATTATTGGTGGATCAGAACGTGTGCATGATTATGATTTATTAAAACAACGTTTAGATGAACATGGTCTTGATGATAAAGCATACGCTTGGTATTTAGAACTACGCAAACAAGGTTCAGTACCACATTCAGGATTTGGTTTAGGCTTAGAACGAACTGTAGCATGGATTAGTGGTGCGGAACACGTTCGAGAAGCTATTCCCTTCCCGCGTCTGTTAAACCGTTTATATCCATAAGTATAAGTAGCAATAAATTTTATCAATACAAAGGAGAGTTCAGGTATGCATCAGCAAAATCCGGATCGGCTCCGTATGTGGACAGAGCAGGGGAATGTAACCATTTCCCAGCTCTTTTTTCAACATTATAAAAAGTGTGATATTCAAGATGACGAAGCTTTACTCATTCTCCATATGTTAGCTTTTAGTGACAAAGGAAATCATTTTCCGACACCGGATGATTTAGTGGAGCGTTCACATTTTACACACGAACAAGTTAGCCGACATATGCAAAGATTATTTCAAAAAGGGTACTTATCAATTCAACAAAGATACGATGAAAAAGATGTGTTATTTGAAGCTTTTTCATTCCACTCATTATGGAATCGTATTTTAGATCTTATGCTAACAGAAAAAACATCTGAAAAAGAAATGACTCAAAAAGAAGAAGAAGGCGATATTTTTCGGCTCTTTGAGCAAGAATTCGGACGCCTACTTTCGCCAATGGAAAGTGAAACCATTGGCATGTGGATCGATCAAGACAACCAATCACCTGAGCTCATTCGTGCTGCATTAAAAGAAGCGGTACTCGCTCAAAAAATGAGTTTGCGCTATATCGACCGAATATTGTTTGAATGGAAAAAGAAAAATGTTAAAACAATGAAGGATGTCGAGAAACAGGCGAGTCAATTCCGAACAGTTCCAGAAAGAACATCGACACCAACTCAGAAAACCAATAAAGTGCCATTTTACAATTGGTTAGAAGAGCGAGAGTAGGGAAGTGAGTATATGTTAACAAAAGGGCAATGGGAGTATTGTTTATCAGAAATGGATAGGATGTTTCCTGATGCTCATTGTGAACTCGTTCACAGCAACCCATTTGAGCTGACGATCGCAACATTACTTTCCGCACAATGTACCGATGTACTTGTTAATAAAGTCACGCCAGGATTGTTTGCTAAATATCAAACGCCTCAAGATTATTTGAACGTATCAATTGAGGAACTTCAAAATGATATAAGATCAATCGGATTATTTCGCAACAAGGCAAAAAATATTCAAGCATTAAGTCGTATGGTTATCGAACAATTTAACGGAGAAATACCCGCAAATCGAGATTTGCTGACAACACTTCCTGGAGTAGGTAGGAAGACAGCTAATGTTGTGGTATCTGTTGCATTTGATATCCCAGCGTTAGCAGTTGACACTCATGTAGAACGTGTGTCAAAACGCCTAGGGCTTTGCCGTTGGAAAGATTCCGTTTTACAAGTAGAAGAGACGATTATGAAAAAGACACCTATGGACAAGTGGTCAAGGACCCATCATCAATTGATTTTCTTTGGTCGTTATCACTGCAAAGCACAAAACCCACAGTGTCCAGTTTGTCCTCTTTTACCCTTATGTCGAGAGGGTAAAAAACGTGTCAACAAAGGGTTGGTTCAAATTGATCCGATTTAATAAGCACTCACAACAAGAACATATAAACGCCGTTTTGCAACAATGGTCTTTTATAAAAGAGCATATTCAACATCAGTTTGAACAGAAAAACGAAGATGTTCAATCTCATATGCTTCAGGCAATTTCGCTTTATAATCAGTTACTTGTAGAAGTATCTGAAACAAACGTTTTTGAAGCAAACAACGTGGGGGAATTTGAAGTTCTCCCTCTAAATGGAGAAGAACGCTATGAATTTATTGTTACTTATCCAAGTCATTATGCAGCCTATCGTCAACTAAATGAATTATTTGAAGAAACGAGAAAGAAAATGGCACGTTGTCGAATCCAAAATAAATGAAAAAAGCAGACCCTTTTTAAAGGATCTGCTTTTTTTCATTTATGGAGTTGCTAATTCATTCATTTGTTTTGTCTTTTTTCTTATCATTGCTTACTTTATCTGTCGCAGCTTCAATTATTGTAGTATTTGTTGCTCCATCTGTGCTTCCTTCTTCGTCATCTTCAGGTGGTGTTGGCTCCTCCACAGGAGGTTCTACAGGCTCTTCAGGTTCCTCAATAGGTTCTTCAGGCTCCTCAGGTTCTTCAATAGGTTCTTCAGGTTCCTCAACTGGTGGTGTTGGTTCTTCTCCACCATTGCCGTTCCCGTTGCCATTCCCATTACCTTCACCTTCACCGTTCCCGTTGCCTTCACCGTTCCCGTTACCTTCTCCGTTCCCGTTACCTTCACCGTTTCCATTACCTTCACCTTCAGGAGGGGATTCCTCTTCCACAGGTTCTTCTACTTCTACACCTTCGATTTCAAGAGTAGTGCTTGCAGGAGAACTAACTACATCATCTGAAATAGCGATTACGGTAAATGTATACGTACTACCAGGTGTTATCCCGGTAACAATTAACCCTTTTTGGTCAGTTGTTTGAAGGGTAGTAGGACTACCACCATTTACAGAGAATGATACTTCAAATGCAACTTTCATTTCTTTTCCGTCACGCTTAGGTGCTTTGTGTTTCCAAGTTAACGTTGCAGTTTGATCGCCTTCACTGTACTCCGCTTTAAGATTTGACGGAGCATCTACTTCAGTTTTTTCATAGGCTTCTGAAACTTGCTTAGGTTCCGAGCCTCGTACAAATAATTCAGTCTGTTTTAAACTGCTTGGTGTATATTCACTTGCTAGTCGAAGAGGGGAGGTACCAACTTCAACTGTTGCTTCGACTACAGAATTCGGGCGTTTGAAACGTGGTGTTTCTTTGCCTTCGGAAATATTGGTCATAACATTTTTAAAGATGCGTTGAGCAAAAGTTCGTTCTTCTTGGTTATCAGCATTAATCGCATTATCCATGCCTTTATACCCAGTCCATACAGCAACAGAATAATTTGTTGTGTATCCTGCAAACCAAATGTCAGGTACGGATCCATCTTTTAAATTCCATTTTTCATATTCTTCTGCATTATAATTTGTCGTTCCGGTTTTACCTGCAACATCCAACCCAGGAATGATAGCAGCTTTACCACTAGCACCACGTCGATCACTAACCACGTCACGTAACATGTCTGTGATCATGAATGCTGTTGAATCTTTCATAGCTGGAGTAGTCTTTGGTTTATAGGTTTTTTTTGTTTTACCATCTCGGAACACGATTTCACGAATAGTAAAAGGTTCTGAATACATCCCGCTATTACCAAAAGCAGCATAAGAGGCTGCCAAATCAATTGTATTTATTCCAGAAGTAGCGCCTATTGCACCAGCTTCATATCCTAAGAACTTACCATCGATACCTAATTTATTTGCAAATGCTTTCCGATTATCGAAATTCACTTCTTTAAACGTTTTGACAGCTGGAACATTACGTGAACGATATAATGCTTCACGCATCGTCATAGCACCTAAATATTCATTGTCGAAGTTTCTAATTTCTTGTTCTTCGCCGGTATATTTCATTTTTTCATCAACTAGCGTTTGGCCAGTAGACCAATTTAGATATTCAATAGCAGGACCATAATCTAGGATTGGTTTAACTGTTGAACCAATACCTCGATCAGTGCGGTCTTGTGCATAGTTGGTAGGAAGATCATTCCCATAATCTCTTCCTCCACCAATGGCAACAATGGCACCCGTTTTCGTATCTAATACTGTCAAACCAGCTTGCATATTTTCGGTTGGGAAGTTTTTACCTTTAAGTGTTTCTTCCACAGATGCTTGGGCTTGAGGATCTAAAGTTGTGTAAATATCAAGTCCATCGGCAATAGAGTAGCCTTTTGCTTCAAGCTCATTTTTCATTACATCGTAGAAGGCCGGATATTTCACCGTATTTGAAACTTTGCGTTTTTCTTTAGTTAATAATCCTTCAGCAACAGGAATTGCTTGTGCTTCTTCCTTTTCTGCGGTCGTGATTTTTCCGTGCTGTTCCATAAGTCTTAGTACTATATTTCTACGTTTCTCAGCTGCCTCAGGATGCTCGAAAGGATTATAGTTATTAGGACTTTGGGGGATTCCAGCTAACGTAGCCATTTCATGCAACTGTAAGTCTTTTAATTCTTTGCCAAAGAAATGAGTTGATGCTGTACCAAATCCATACGTAGTACCACCCATTAAGATTTTATTGAAATACATTTCAAAAATTTCTTCTTTTTCGTATTTCTTTTCTAACTGATACGCGAGATAAGCTTCTTGTGCTTTTCGTTTTAAAGTTTTTTCATTTTGTAAAAATGAATTTTTAATTACTTGTTGTGTTAATGTACTGGCACCTTGTGATCCGAATCCACTAGTAATATTCGCAAGAACTGCGCCTCCTAATCGATAAAAATCAATTCCATTATGTTTGTAGAAGCGAACATCCTCAGTAGCTAAAATTGCATTTTCCATCTCTTTAGGAATATCTTCGTAATTAATGTATTCTCGATTTTCAGGTCCTAAAGTCATAATTAAATCTTTATTGGTATCATACACATTAGATGGTAATGGATCTTTTAACGATTCTTCATCAAGTTCTGGAGCAGAACTTGCGTAGAAAGCGAACAGTCCTCCACCAAATAACAATCCTGCTAAACCTATAAGAAAACAGGCTACTATAATTCGTTTTAGCCATCCTGTTTTAGAAGTCTTTTTGGATTTCTTTTGTCTTTCAAGTTCTTTTCTTCGTTGTCCACGAGAATTCACTTTTTCACTCACGAACTTCTCCTCACTTTCACTGCTTTTCAGATTCCTCTGAAAGCATCTTTGTAACCCCTCGTAAATAGTCTAATGGAGGATATGCTCCAGGAACTATTTCATAGGCGTTTAGTTCAAAAAAATCGAACGGGATGGATTTGCGTCCACCGTTGCACATTTCATCCCAAGCATCTTGAAGGGAAGCAAATGGCAAGACGAAATATCGGTTAATCAATGAAAACCGAACGATTAAAAAGGTCAGTCCTTTTTGTTGTGCAACTAATCTCATATGGTCAATTTGATGGGCATGAATGTTTTTTAAAGGGAAAGAAGTTTTGTTATTAGTTTCTTTCGCTTCAAAATCCACATGGATGCCTTGCCAAACCCCATTAAAATCGGTCGTAGATGCAGTTCTATAATAGGCTTCTTTTATGACTGCTGCACTTCGAGATGGATACTCTACTTTAACTACTTGAATAGGTACCGGTTTTTTGTGGATGACGGCCGTCCCTTGTTGCATGTAGTAGTCATTCGTTTCATTAATCTCATCCTCTAACGTCTTTCCCCTATTACTGAATGAATAATCCTTTTTTGAGCGATTTTCAGAAGTATTTTTTTTAGGAGTGTATATTTTGCCATTCGGGTAGTTTATCACCATGCTCGTCACCTCGATTATCAGTGTATCATAACCGTCCTCATACTAGACGTGAAAGTGTTGTGAAGGTTTCATAGGTTTATGTCGAATTAGGATACGTTTTAGCTTAATGCTTCTAGTTTTGTCGTTGACAAAGGATTTCCTCAAGCAGTGAAGAACTTCACTACTATTGGAGGGATGTACGATGAAAAGAATTGAAGAATTAATTGAACAACTGTCCTTACTAGAACATATTTTAGAAGCTCGTTTTATACAAGAAAGATCGACTCAAACACAAACTGTTATTGAAAAAGGCCACCAGGTAGGGAGAGCACTAAAAGAGACAGAGCAAATGATAGAATGGAATATCTGTTCCCGTAAAAGTGGTTAAAACCACTTTTTTTTGTTACTATTAATTGTAATAGAGGAGCTGAGACCATGACATTACTTGAGCAAACAAAATTGGTTTTAGAAGAAAGTAATAAATGTTTAAGTCGTCACCAAGAAATGCGTGACACGGACTCAACTCCGGATTTTTTTTCGCAAGTTAAACCTCATGCTGACCATTGGCACACTTTTTTAAAAGAGTGGAGAGAACTGTCGAGAAAATGGCTAGACGATAACCGTCCTAAACATATGAGAATCCAACAAATTGACGCCGCGATTGAAGCATTCAATCAATACGTCGTTCAATCATTTTATAAAGATACTGGGAAGAAAAGATTTGCTCAGTCAATACAATCAACTTGTTACACGTTACAAACATATATTAATGCTTTAGAGCAAGAAGGTGGAAAGCTTGAGAAAGAAACAAACAATCAGTGACATTCTTATAGAATGGAAACAAGATCCTGTCATGCGAGAACGTATTGTTCACTGGCACACAATCGATAAAAAAGAAGCTACTTTATCTGATTTTCCTGATGACTTACATTCATCCATTCAACAAGCTTTAAAAGAACGTGGGATCAATCAATTATATAGCCATCAACGACATGCTTATGATACGGCAAGAAGTGGACAATCATTTACAGCGATTACACCAACAGCATCGGGTAAATCGCTTTGTTATCATCTGCCGGTTTTACAGTCAATCGTTGAAGATTCTTCATCACGTGCTCTTTATTTATTTCCAACGAAAGCACTCGCACAAGATCAAAAATCGGATTTAAATTTATTGATTGAGCAAATGAATCAAGATATTTTAAGTTACACCTATGATGGTGATACTTCGCCAGCTATTCGCACGAAAGTTAGAAAAGCGGGACATATAGTGTTAACGAATCCTGACATGCTTCATTCCGGTATTTTACCTCACCATACGAAGTGGGTTTCTTTATTTGAGAATTTAAAATATATCGTTGTAGATGAGCTCCATACATATAAAGGCGTTTTCGGTAGTCATGTTGCACATGTTTTACGTCGCTTGAAACGCATTTGTCATTATTATGGAAGCAATCCCGTTTTTATATGCACATCCGCAACAATAGCGAACCCAAAAGAATTAGCAGAATCACTGACAAATGAGCCACACCAGCTTATTGACCAAAACGGTGCACCATCAGGTAAAAAGAACTTTATTTTTTATAACCCACCGATTGTTCATCCTACATTTGGTGTCAGACGCAGTGCTATTTTAGAAGTAAGAGACTTATCTAAACGTTTGTATAATGAAAGCATTCAAACGATAGTTTTTGCGAAAAGTAGAGTAAGAGTTGAAATGCTTGTCACTTATTTAAAAGAGCTGACTAAAAAGAAAATCCATGATGAATCGATTAGAGGGTATCGCGGTGGTTATTTACCATCCGAGCGAAGAGTAATCGAAAAAGGTCTGCGTGAGGGAACGATTCGCACAGTCGTTAGTACGAACGCATTAGAGTTGGGCGTAGATATCGGACAATTGCAAGCATGCATTATGACAGGATACCCTGGTAATATCGCTAGTGCATGGCAGCAAGCAGGAAGAGCAGGACGCAGACAAGACGAAGCATTAATTATTTATGTTGCACAATCTACAGCGCTCGATCAATACATTGTTAATAATCCTGCGTTTTTACTTGGACAGTCTCCGGAAGAAGCACGTATATATCCTGACAATCTCATCATTCTAATGGATCATTTAAAATGTGCTTCATTTGAATTGCCTTTTAAAACGACGGAACAATACGGTGAGTTTGAGATACAAGAACTGCTAGCCTATTTAGAAGCTGAAGGCATTTTAGTGAGAACTTCAGACAAATGGCACTGGATGAGTGATCGTTTTCCGGCACATGAAATCAGTTTACGCTCGGCATCGCAAGAAAATGTCATTATTATTGATCAAACCATACCAGCAGCAACTAAGGTTATTGGTGAAATGGATCGTTATAGTGCGATGACTTTACTCCATGAAGAAGCTATTTACCTTCACCAAGGGATTCAATTTCAAGTTGAAAAATTGGACTGGGAAGAAAAGAAAGCATTTGTGAGAGAAGTGGATGTTGATTATTTTACAGATGCTAATTTAGCAGTTGAACTGAAAGTAATGAGTGAAGATAAAAATAAAACATTTGAAAATGGTTCGGTGTTTTACGGAGATGTGTCTATTTTGGCTATGGCCACAATTTTCAAGAAAATCCGATTCGATACACATGACAATATCGGTTCTGGTCCAATTCAATTACCACCAGAAGAATTACATACGTCGTCCAGTTGGTTAAGCTTCGAGAGACCACCAGGATGGACGGATGCTATGTTAACTGATGCAATGACAGGGACAGCAACGTCGATTGCTTCATTTATTCCATTGTTCGTTCAGTGTGATCGTCGGGATATACATGTGGTACCGCAAGTAAAATCCATCCATGCAGAACAACCAACGTTTTTTGTTTACGATAGTTATCCAGGAGGTATTGGCATTAGTGAGCGTGTGTTCGACGTATGGCCAGAATTACTTGCATACGTGCATAGTCATGTTAATAGTTGTCCATGTGACCAAGGGTGCCCAGCATGTATTGGTCCACAAGAGGCTACTATTGGTTTAAAAGATGAAGTGTTAAAACTTCTAGCTTATTTGCAAATATAAACAAAAGGTGAATCTTATGTCATTTGAAAAAAATCTTCTGCAAATGAAAAAGTTAATTAAGAAAAAGCCAGCGACAAAACAATCGCTGGCTCCTTTTGTCGTTCCTCAAAAACCATTCTATTCAAAAGCTTGGGAAGATGAAGGGTTAACGATTGTTGAAAATAAGTTTGGTGTGGTTTTTGAAAAAAAAATAGTCTATTCTCCTGAATATCTTCACGGGGATTTCAAGTTGAATGAAATCTTCGAGGCTATTACGTTGTGGAATACCTTTGAGGGTGAACATCCTATTTCTACAGATGGCAAAAAAATCGTTTTTTTTGATACAGAAACGACTGGTCTAAAGGGAACTGGTACGTATATATTTTTAATCGGACAACTCATTTGGAATGAAGATCATTTTGAAATGACTCAACATGTATTAGCAAATCCGAGTCATGAAGCGGCTTTATTATATGAATGTGGCTTGTGGAAACCCGGACAAACTGTTATCACTTATAACGGAAAAAGTTTTGATTGGCCTCAACTACAAACACGTTGGACATTAAATCGAGACCATTTACCAAAATTAGCAGACCCTATACACATCGATTTACTGCATGGCTCCAGAAGAGTTTGGCGAAATGAACTAGATCAATTCAAACTTGTTCATCTCGAAGTAGAAAAACTTGGATTTAAACGAGTAGGCGATATTCCAGGTCATTTAGCACCAATTATCTATATGGATGCCGTAAAAAGTGGAATACCAACCACTCTATTGAAAGTCCTTCATCATAATGAATGGGATATCTTATCTTTGCTGACGTTATTTATTCATAGCACCAAGCTAATCTTACAGGATCAATACAACAACTCGAGTGTGTCGTCAACGAATATAGGAAAATGGTTTTCGGATTTAAAAGACTTTGATAAAGGCCAAAGTGTTTTTGAACAAATTATTAAAGAGTATAGCAAAACTGAAGCTGCTCAAGCATTTTACTTTCTAGGATATGAGTACAAGCGTCGTAAGCAAATGAATCTAGCATATGAAGCTTTTGAGCAATCACTGATAAATTTATCAGACCCTTTTCAAATACAAGCGTATGAAGAGCTTGCCAAAATAGCTGAGCATGTAAAAAAAGATTTTGATGCGGCTCATCTACATGTTGAAAAAGCAGTTTTACTAATACAACACTCTAAGTATTTGAAACCTCTTCAGAAGGAACGTAAAAATATAGCTTTCGAGAAGCGCTTAAAACGTATCGTAAATAAGCAAAGTATTTCCCGGGGAAGCGCACATTTCGACAGAAAATGATTCGAAAAACACTCGCCAGCAGGCACTTTATGATATAATAAACCCCATACATGTATTAGTGGAAGGACGATGTAAATGGATACGAAATTAACTCCTGAAATCATTTTAGAAAAAGAATTTAAAACCGGTATACGGGGATATAATCAAGATGAAGTAGATCAATTTTTAGATGATGTTATTCAAGATTACAATTCGTTTATGCAAAAAATTGACACGTTGCAGTCTGAAAACAGACGTTTAATTGGTGAACTTGAAGATGCACCAAGACGTCAAGTTGCACCTCCATCAACTGGTACGACTAACTTTGATATACTAAAAAGACTTTCTAATCTTGAGAAACATGTTTTTGGAAGCAAGTTGTACGAATAATTCAACATCTAGTGGTGGATTGATTTTGAAGCAAAAACCTTGTATAATGAAGAAACCAATTAGATAATCCAGGTAATCGCTGCAACGCTTGACGTTGTAGAGGAAAGTCCATGCTCGCACGGTTCTGAGATGACCGTAGTGTTCGTGCTTAGCGAAAAAATAAGCTAAGGCAGTGTAAAAGCTGACGGCGGGAACAACACCTAAGTCTTCGGATATGGTCTAGGTTCTCTGAAAGTGCCACAGTGACGGAGCTGACTCGGAAACGTTTCAGGTGGAACGAGGTAAACCCCACGAGCGAGAAACCCAAATTATGGTAGGGGCACTCTCATGCAGGAATTTAACGAATTGAGAGACAGACTTAGTCTGTAGATAGATGATTACTACTCACTTGTACGAGGCATAGGCCGTTTGAGTACGTGATAACAAAACATGGCTTATTGGCTTTTCTAATGGGTATACTTTGACTAAACAAGCTCTCCACTAACTTCGGAGAGCTTTTCTTAATACTTAAGCAAAAATTATGAATGAATGTTAAAAGAAAGGATGAGAGGATGACGACTCATCGATTAGTAGCAACATCGGCAATGGGTTTAGAATCTATTGTGGCAGATGAAGTAAAAAAATTGGGATATGAAACCCAAACTGAAAACGGTAAAATTTATTTTGAAGGTGATGAGCGAGCAATTGCGCGTGCCAATATGTGGCTACGAGTTGCTGACCGCGTTAAAATCATTGCTGGAGATTTTAGAGCTACCACATTCGACCAATTGTTCGAGCAAACGAAAGCGATTCCGTGGGAGAAGTATTTATCTGTGGACGCAGCGTTCCCAGTACAAGGAAAATCTGTGAAATCAAAATTATTTAGTGTGCCGGATTGCCAAGCTATTGTGAAAAAGGCAATTGTGGAACGATTAAAATTAGCACATAAAAGAATTGGATTTTTAGACGAAACCGGTGCAACATTTAAGATTGAAGTGAGTATACTTAAAGATGTGGTGAAATTAAGCATTGATACAAGTGGTGTTGGTTTACATAAACGTGGATACCGTCTGGATCAAGGGGAAGCCCCATTAAAAGAAACACTTGCGGCTGCACTAGTGTATATTTCTAAGTGGAATCCAAATCGTCCGTTTGTAGACCCATTCTGTGGTTCTGGGACTATTCCTATTGAAGCTGCGATGATTGGTCAAAACTTAGCTCCGGGGTATAACCGAAGTTTTATTAGTGAAGACTGGCCATGGATGCCAAAGAAAATTTGGGAAGAAGTACGCTTAGAAGCCGAAGAAGCAGCTAACTATGATCAGGATTTAGATATCATGGGTACTGATTTAGATCCTCGCATGATTGAAGTGGCAAAGAAAAATGCGATTGAAGCTGGCTTTGCTGATTTAATTCAATTTAAACAACGTCAATTACGTGATTTTACAACAACTTCTGTAGATGGAGTAATGATTGGAAATCCACCATATGGAGAACGTATCGGAGAAAAAGAAGTTATTGAAGAAATGATTGATGATATGGGACGCATAATGGATAGTTATCCAACGTGGTCTGTGTATATGTTGTCTTCAATGGCAGACTTTGAATCGAATTATGGTCGTAAAGCAACAAAAAAACGCAAATTATTTAATGGATTTATTGAAACTAATTATTATCAATATTGGGGTATAAAAAAGCCTCGTCAATAGTACTTGAAACGGATAGGTCAACCTATCCGTTTTCTTATCGTTTGAAGGGAGAACACTATGAAACAAACTTTACCATTTACACTTTCAAAAGACCGTTCATTTTTCGAATCACTTGGTGATTGGATGGGTGATGTACTCTATGATGAACTACCTGAAAAAGGGTTTGAGTGTCGCGATGAGCAAATATTCATGGCCTATCAAATTGAAAAATCATTAAAAGAAAAAAGTGTTCTTTTTGCAGAGGCTGGCGTAGGAACAGGGAAAACCATCGCTTATTTACTACCAGCTATTTCGTATGCACGTTATACTGGTAAGCCAGCTTTGATTTCATGTGCAGATGAAACATTAATTGACCAACTCGTGAAAAAAGAAGGCGATATTCAAAAACTGCAAGATACACTTGGTTGGAATATTGATGTTCGATTGGCAAAATCCCGAGATCAATACTTATGCTTAAAGAGACTTGAGCATGAGCAAAAAACGAATGACGAGGACTTCATTGAGCAAATAGAAGATGGAATTCCTGATTTTGTTTATGGGCATCAATCTTTGCAAGCCGTGTTTCCATACGGGGAGCGAAGTGCTTTTCCAGATGTGAGTGATGAAGATTGGCAAAAAGTGAATTATCATCCGATTCAACAATGTGCAGTGTGTGATATTCGAAACCGATGTGGTCAAACGATTCATCGCCAAAATTACCGTGAAGCAGGAGATTTGATTATCTGTTCTCATGATTTCTTGATGGAGCATATTTGGACAAAAGAATCGCGTGTACGTGAAGGACAAATGCCATTATTACCTGATGTTTCGATGATTGTACTAGATGAAGGACATCTATTAGAATTTGCAGCTCAACGTGCATTGACATATGAAGTGCAAAGCCAAACACTCGTGTCTCTAATTGATCGTGTGGCTACAGATGGTGTTCGTGAAAAAACATTACGCTTGCTTGAGACCTTACAAGACACACATGATGACTTCTTTAAAGAATTACTAGTTCACGCATATGGAGAAGGCGAACGACTGCATATTACGAAAACTGAACTTGTTTTGAAAATAGGTAAAGACCTTGTTAAATTAGTAGAACAAATACTAGAAGAATTTGTATTCGAGTCTGAACTTTATACAATAGATGAATACGATCTTCGCATGGTTGAAGAGTATTTAGAACAATATGTATTTTCTTTGCAGTTATTTGTGCAAAACGGAGATGCAGTGGATTGGGTAGAAGAAAAAGATGGTCTTGAGACTTTGGTAATTATGCCACGTCTAGTAACAGACATCTTAAATGAGAAATTATTTACAAGTAAACTACCAGTTGTATTTTCCTCTGCAACGTTGTCGATTAATAAAGACTTTACGTACATTTCAGATGCACTCGGTATTGATAAATACCATTCATTCAGTGTAGCTTCACCATTTGATTACGCTGAAGTCATGAAAATTTATGGGCATTCTGTTGAATCTGCGACTAAAGCTCGAAAAGCGAGAGAACTTCTAGCGCAATCAAATGAACCAACTCTAATATTGTTCAAGTCGAAACAGGATATGATCAGTTTTGAAAACTCACTGCCGTTTGAAGAAAGACTGAATATGGCATGTGAAGGTGAGCGAGAATTATCATCCATTGTTCGTGATTTCCAAGCAGGAGAAATCTCTACCTTATGTTCTTACCATTTATGGGAAGGGCTCGATTTACCTGCGGAAGCATTAACTCGTGTGGTTATTTATGATTTACCATTCCCGCCACATGATCCATTATTTGATGCGAAACGAAAATTCTCTAACGATCCGTTTAATGAAGTCGATTTACCATTTATGTTACTCCGCCTTCAACAAGGGATTGGCCGACTTATTCGTACGTCAGCAGATCATGGTTCAATTCATTTACTGCTATCGGATGAGGAAAAACAATTAAGTGACTCATTTACACATGTGCTTCCTGTCGAAGTTAATTGGAGTTAATCAGAAAGGGACTGTCCTAAAAGTCATGACATATGACTAAGGGCAGTTCTCTTTTTCTATTTTTAAAGAGGTTAATTTCCGTTCTAGCCGGACGCTTTCCGCGGGCATGCCTCAGCCTCCTCGACGAGCAAGCTCGCCTGCGGGGTCTTCAGCTCATGCTATTCCCGCTGGAGTCGCCGCCTTCCACTCCAATCAAACATAAGTTCATCATGTGCAAAACAGAACAATAACTGATTGTAACGTTCAAATTAAGTGGAGAAAAAAATACGCATTTTTCTCGAATTTTTTTTCATTAGGGACTTAAAGAAAGTCCTTTTTGGATTTGCTGTGTTGTGAGATCAGTAATTTAGCGTTTATTATTATGTAGACTAAGAATAGTCTTTAATTAGCAGCAAACAAAAAGAAACCATTTTGAAAAAGATAAATCAAAATGGTTTCTTTAGTAATTGAAGGGTTAATGTTTTATAATACAGAATATATATTTTTCAGTAGTTCTTCTGTAACTAATACGAATGTTGCTGAATATCATCGATTTCCAGCTTGTCAGCAATCATCGCATTGTGAAACAATAACTTATTTTAACACCTTACATGTTTGCGTTTAAAACCAAGCGGACCTCTATCTATGTGTTTTTGAATACTTTCGGAAGCAAGTAAGATACTACTTTTTTTAGTGCCCTGTCTAATTTCGACTGGTCCTACTTCTTTTGCGGTTTCAACCGCCTTATCATGGAGTGGCAAATATGAAACACCGACTGTGTAGATGAAATTATTCATAGCGGATTTCGTTCGGTCAGGAGAATCGTGGATCGCCATTTTCACCTGATCAAGCATATTTGAAAGTTTGCTTGTGTTAAATTCAGCATCTGGACGATTACCTAATAGCCAGCAGTAACAGCTCCATCCTGCTGACATTCTAAGTTCTTCACCGCTTGCAATCCATTTATCGGAAACAGCTTGCGCAATCTCAGTTTCTGCCAAGGTGACTGAAACCACAAAATCCGACAGCATATAAAAATACGCCGCATCTATCCAACGCTCAAAATCCGACGCAGTCATTGTTATTGTGTTCGCAATGATGCCTGCAAAATACATAGCATCGTAATTTCCCGTTGAGTAAAGTTGCTCTGCTAAAGGTTGGTTATTCTTAAATTTCTTTGAGAGCGGCTTCATTTTTCCTGTAGGCACGCCAAATAGGGGCTCATGAGCACCATTTCTAATGTAAGTTTTTTTAGTTCGCTCACTACCAAGTGATTCCAACTCCTGCATAACTATTTCGAAATCCATCGTTAAGACATCCCTTCTTTTTGAACTGCATTTAACGGCCTTTCTAATTAATTAAACTACTTCGATAGTCTAAGTGAAATTCTTTACAACCTTATAAATATTTTAACATAAATAACCAATGCTAAATAATATCTAGGATAAACTATATAAATGATTTTCATCTATAATAAATCCTCGACTAGGTTGCAATGTTATAAATCGTAATTTGCGCTAACGCTTGTTTCACAACCTAACCAAGCTAAGTGTAAATTCGTACTTCACTAACAACAGTATCGTGGAGCATATCCTTTATATTTATCATAGTTTTCTGTCTTTATGCTAAAATGAAGAAGATGTTTGATAAGTATTGGGGGAATTGACATGGAAATGACAGAGAAATTTTTAGATTATGTTAAAAAGATGCAAGCTTACATGGAAGCAATTGGATTGATGTATTGGGATTTACGTACAGGAGCTCCGAAAAAAGGAGTCGATCAACGTTCACAAGTCATTGGTACTTTGTCATCTGAAGTATTTGGTATGCAAACTTCAGACGAGTTAGCAGTAATGCTAGACGAGCTTGGCAAAAACCTAGATGCCTTGGATTCAATTACAAGAAAAACGGTTGAAAAAGTAAAAAAAGAATATGACATGAGCAAAAAGATTCCCGCTGAAGAATACAAAGCTTACGTAATTTTGACTTCAAAAGGAGAATCTGTCTGGGAAGAGGCTAAAGAAAAATCCGATTTCTCAATGTTTTTCCCATACCTAAAAGAAATTATTGAAACGAACAAAAGGTTTGTTTCATACTGGGGAGTTAAAGACAACAATCCTTACAACACACTTCTTGATGAGTACGAACCAGGAATGACAACAGAAATTCTTGATGAGGTATTTGGTGAATTGAGAAAGAAAATTGTACCTTTAGCGAAAAAAATTGCTGAATCGCCAAATCAACCGAAAACCGATTTCTTATTTAAACATTTCCCAAAAGACAAACAACAACAATTTAGCTTAGACATCTTAAAACAGCTTGGATATGATTTTGAAGCTGGGCGCTTAGATGAAACGGTTCATCCGTTTGCGACAGGATTAAATCGTGGGGATGTCCGAATTACCACAAAATATGATGAAAATGATTTCCGTTCTGCGATTTTCGGCACGATACATGAATGTGGTCATGCCTTATATGAACAAAATATTTCTGCCGAATTAGAAGGTCTACCACTATCTACAGGTACATCGATGGGCATACATGAATCACAATCCTTGTTCTATGAAAACTTTGTAGGACGTAATGAGAATTTTTGGAAACACAATTATGAAACACTCCAAGGCTATGCACCTGAACAATTCGGTGCTGTTTCTGCAGAAGATTTCTTAGCAGCAATTAATGAATCAAAATCATCACTTATTCGAATCGAAGCTGATGAATTAACGTATCCACTTCATATCATGATTCGTTATGAAATCGAAAAAGGCTTATTTAATGGAGATATGAAAGTAGAAGATCTTCCACAAATTTGGAATGATAAATATGAAGAATACTTTGGAGTTCGACCAGCAAACGATGCGGAAGGAATCCTACAGGACGTTCACTGGGCAGGCGGAGCATTCGGCTACTTCCCGTCATATGCACTTGGATTCTTATATGCCTCTCAATTGAAAGCAGCGATGTTAAAGGATCTTCCAAACTTTGACGAACTTTGTGCAACTGGAGACTTAGAACCTGTTAAACATTGGTTAACGGATAAAGTTCACCGTCATGGGAGCATGAAGAAGCCGTTAGAAATTCTGACAGAAGCAACTGGCGAAGGATTAAATGCTACTTATTTAGTGGATTATTTAGAAGAGAAATACGGACGTATTTATCAATTAAATTAAAAAGTCTAATCTGAAAAGTAAGAAAGACGTAAGACTTCAAAAAACCAACACTTAAAATATAAAACGCTTAGCCGAAAAATCGGTTAAGCGTTTTTTATATTAACAGTTATAAATAATGGCATGACTTCAGTGAAAAAGGGTAGATATCTAATATACTTAGCTAATTGGATAACTGAAGGAGGCCAAAGCATGGCAGGCTATATTTTTGATCTCGACGGAACGATTTACCTTGGTGATAAACTGATTGATGGTGCACTCGAAACATATAATTATTTGATTTCTAACGGACATAAAGTAGTATTTGTAACGAATAAACCAATTGCGTCTCAAGAAGATTATCATGCCAAACTTACGAAATTTGGGTTCGATGTGACAGTCAATCAAATTGTCAATTCAAGTTATGCTACAGCCATATATTTGACAAAGTATGCGGAATCAGCAGATCAAGTATATGTTATCGGTGAGCAACCGTTAATTGATGAGTTAAATCAAGCAAATATTTCGATGACAAATAACCCCTTGGATGCTGATTATGTTGTTGTTAGTTGGGACCGCCAATTTACTTACGATAAACTGAATAATATGTATCAGGCATGGAAGAACGGTGCAAAATTCGTTGCGACTAATCCAGACCGGACTTGTCCGGTTGATGGAGGAGAGGTGCCAGACTGCGGATCTATCATGGGTGCTTTCACTGCTGCTACTGGACAGGAAATCACGGAAATTGGCGGAAAGCCTTCCAGACTTATGGCTGATCTCGTACTAGAAGAAGTTCTACAAATGCCCGCAAATGAATGCTTTATGATTGGGGATCGATTGGAGACAGACATACTTATGGGAAACAATGCTAACCTAACTACGATTCTAGTATTATCAGGTGTTACAACTGAAGAGATGGCAAAGGAATCAACGATTAAATCGAATTACACATTATCTAGCGTTAAAGAGTTACATGAATTTCTTGAAAAAATCAACTAGATTTTTTTCAAGAGAATAAATGCAAATAAAAAGAGACGCAAAAAGTGACAAAATCACTTATTTGGTCTCTTTTTTGCTTATGTGGTAATTAATTAGTTTATCAATTAATAATAGCGTCATTGTAAAATATTGCTAATATAGTTCGAAAGACATGCTTATCAAACAATCTTATTTAGAAAATGCTAAAAAGAGCAAATAAAATATCTCCAATTAATAGGGTTTGAATTTTAATGAAATAACATGAAAAACTTGAATAATTAGTAAAATTATTTATTGAAATTTGGAAAATAAATAAAGAAAAATAGGCTAAATGTAATGCAATCATTAAATTTACGATGAAGTTCTTATGGTCGATATTTCATCGATTTAAGGACTAAATACTCATTTTTAATATAGTGGATAAATTATCTCAGTTTATTAATAAATTTATCAATTGATATAAACCTAGTAATACCATGTTTCTTATTCGAATTTACATATGTTTGACAAAGCTCCATACACTTCAATTTACCTATTGTGAAAAAATTGAGTATGGTAATTAAATCTCAATTCTAAAAACCTGGAATATCTACGACAAAATATGACAGAAAAACTACTTTCATTCTTATATAGTTTAACTAACAACTAGAGGTTCACGATTTACACCATTGAGACTGTTTACCTAAATGACTATTTAGGAAAGGGGGCAAAGGTGTTTTTATGTGGTCATTTTTAAATGCTTGTAAATGACGAACAGCTTTACGAAGGGGAAGAAATGGTTGATATTAAAAGGGGGAAGGAAGATGACGAAGAAAATTCATTCTAAGAAGTCGTTCAGCATGGCTGTTTCTTTACTCATGACGTTTTCATTAATTGCACCTGGAGTCGCGAGTGCGGAAGCAACAGGTAACTTACACCAATCGGTTTATAATTCGAACTTAATTGCAAAGGAAAAGATTAGTGATCGGTTATTATCGAATTTTAAAGATGATGAGAAAGTAACCTTCTTAATTAAGTTCAAGGAAAAAGTGGATACGCAAGAAATTGCAGCTTCAGCTAGGGAAAGTGCCGAAAAAGCAAATTTACCTTCCAAAAAATCGTTACTCGTTAAACGTTCAGCGATTGTATCCGAGTTAAAGGCAAATTCTCTTGAAGAACAGCAAAATGTGAAACAGTATCTTGAAAGCGAAGAAACTAAGGGAAATGTTAAAGATATTAATTCGTATTATATTGTAAATGGGATGGCGGTAACAGCAACGAAAGAAGTTGCAGAAAAGGTAGCATCATTTCCAGAAGTTGAAAAAGTGCTTCCAAACGAAACTCGTCAACTATACACTACGAAAACTGAAGATGTTTTGGCCCCTGAATCTGAAGTTGCCAACGTTGAATGGAATGTGTCGAGAGTTAAAGCTCATGACGTTTGGGCAATGGGTATTGATGGATCCGGTACTGTAGTTGCAAGTATTGATACGGGTGTTCAATGGGATCATCCGGCATTAAAAGAAAAGTACCGTGGTTATAATGCTTCAACAGGTCAAGCTGATCATGACTTCAACTGGTTTGACGCTACTGCTGGACAAGCTACACCTTATGACGACTTAGGTCATGGTACGCACGTAACAGGAACTATGGTAGGTAGCGAAACAAACGGCTCTAACCAGGTTGGAGTAGCACCTGGAGCTAAATTCATTTCTGTTAAAGCATTTGCTGCAAATGGTGGTACAGATGTGGATTTATTAGAAGCTGCACAATGGATTTTAGCTCCAACAGATTCAGAAGGAAATGCACGTGTAGACATGGCACCAGATGTTGTCAACAACTCTTGGGGCGGGGGACCGGGTCTTGACGAATGGTATCGTGATGTAGTAACCAACTGGCGAGCAGCAGATATTTTCCCTGAATTTTCAGCAGGGAACACGACTGCATCTAATCCCGGAGGCGCTGGTTCGGTTGCATCACCTGCAAACTACCCGGAATCTTTTGCAACTGGTGCAACTGACATTAACAATGCAGTAGCGAATTTCTCATTAAGAGGACCTTCACCTTATGCTGAAATCAAACCTGATATCTCGGCACCGGGTGTCAACATCCGTTCTTCTGTACCGGGTGGTGGGTATGAGGGTGGCTGGAATGGCACATCAATGTCAGGACCAGCTATATCAGCAGTGGCGGCAATGTTGCGCCAAGTTAACGCTGATTTGAGCGTTGATGAAATGGAACAGATTTTACTTGATACAGCAATCCCGTTAACTGACACGCAATATCCAGAAACACCGAATCATGGGTATGGATACGGTTTAGTTGATGCTTATGAAGCTGTATCTTCTATCATGAATGGTATTGGAAAAATTGCCGGGCAAGTTACTAAACAAGGGGAAGATGACGAAGCTCCTGTTTTTGAACATAGTTCTCCTATTGAAACATATGAAGGATTGGATTTGGACTTGACGATTTCTGTGACAGATAATGTCAGTGTAGCTTCCGTCGAATTAAGTTATTTAGAGGAAAATGGTGAATGGCAAAATTTAGAAGCAATTCGTCAGTCGGGTGATTATAAATCTGGTGAGTACGCTGTAACAATTCCAGGAGCTGCTATATCAGGTGAGTCATTAACTTACAAATGGACAATCAATGATTTTGGAAACAATGCTGTAAACAGTGAAGAATACTCAGTTGAAGTTAAACCGGGTATTACGGTTGGATACTTTGAAGATTTTGAAACTTCTAACACTGGCTGGACTTCATTCGGTGAAATGGACAGCTGGGAGTGGGGCGTTCCAACTTCTGGACCAGGAAATGCGGCTTCTGGTGAAAAAGTATATGCAACTAATTTAGATGGGACTTATGATAATCGTATGAACGCAACACTTGTGTTACCTCCAGTTGATTTACCAGAAGGTGATTCGTACCTGCAGTTCAAACATTGGCATAGTTTTGAACAATCTTCATCTGGAAGAGCTTGGGATTACGGTCATGTCTTTGTTTCCACAGATCAACAAGAGTGGACACAATTACAAATGTTCCAAGGAGAATCAGGGGCATGGTTAAATGGAGAAGTAAACTTGTCAGAGTATAGCGATCAACGAGTTTACTTAGCATTCCACGCATTCTCTGATGGCAGTGTACTAAGAGATGGCTGGTATATTGATGATGTAGCATTAGCAGATAGTTCACAAAGTGGTGATGTTGCAAAAGGGGGAAATGATGCTAAGAATGAAAATGGAAAGAGCCTTGGAGTAATCAAGAATATTGAAAAAGAAGTAATGAAAGAAGCGATTGACCCAACGAAAATCAGACCAATCGTGACTGGAAAAGAAGAAGCACCAGTGTCTGAGTCACCAATCAATCCGACACTATTACCTTTAGGAGCGCAAGTTAGCGTACTTGAGTCAGGGCGTTCAGTTTATACAAACCCTGCAGATGGCACTTATTCAATCACGCATGCTCCAGGAACATTTACTGTAAAAGCAGAAGCCTACGGTTACCATACTACTCAACAAACTGTGGAAGTTTCAGCTGATGAAACAGCACAAGCGGATTTCACATTGGATGAAGTGGCACAAAATGTAGTAAGCGGAACCATTACTGATGAATCGACAGGCGAAGGAGTTGAAGGCGCTACTGTTCTACTAGTTGAAGATGCCAACATCACTCCTGTTGAAACAGATGCATCAGGTAACTATTCAATCACAGCTTATGAAGGAGATTACACGTTAAAAGTTATTGCTCGTGGCTATCATGGTCAAGAAGCACCAGTTACAATCAGTGAAGATGCACTTGAATTAAGCCTTGCTCTAGAGCCGTTCTACACATATCCAGGCGGCGAAATTGGTTATGATGATGGAACAGCTGAAAATGCTCGTGCTTTTAATGCAGCAGGCAATGCTTGGGCAGTAAAAATGTCACTTCCTGAAGGAAAAGAAAACGGTATTGTTACTGATGGCGTATTCCGCTTCTGGGATACTGAATGGCCAGTCCCAGGTGGTACAGAGTTTGCAGTAGAAGTTTGGGATGCAAGTGGTGTTGACGGGGCACCTGGTAGAAATCTTACAGGAACAATCAATGCAACAGCATTACGAAACGGTGAATGGACAGTAGTCGACTTATCAGATCATAACATTGTTGTGAATGGTGACTTCTACATGGTCTACAGACAAACATTTGCGAATCCAAACACACCAGGTCTAGCAACTGATGAAAATGGAGTAAATGCAGAAAGAAGTTACCAAGGAGTTTCTGGTACCTGGTCACCTTCACCCGCAGCGGAAGGTAACTACATGATCCGTGCTCGAGTAAGTTATGAAGTAAATACTCCAGTCATAACTTCACCAACAGATGACTTAGCAACAAATGATTCAGCTATTACAATAGAAGGAACTGCTTCACCTACTACAACTATTCAGTTAAAAAATAATGGTGAAGAAGTGGGATCTGTAGTAGTAGGAGATGAAGGTACATTCGCCATCCCAACTGAATTAACAGAAGGATCAAATGAATTTACTGCAGTCTCTATACTCGATGGTAGAGTTACAGGTGAATCTGCTCCAGTCACAGTAATTTTGGATACAATGAACCCTGAACTTACAATCGATAGCCCGATAGATGGCGATAAAACGAATAGGGAAACGGTAACAGTACAAGGTACTGTCGAAGATGAAAATCTTGATTCTGTAACAGTAAACGGTCAAGATGCTGCTGTCGAAGAAAGTAGTTATTCAAAACGTATTCTATTGGATGCTGGTGAAAATGAAATAACTGTAGTCGCAACGGATTTAGCAGAGAACAGTATTTCGAAAACAGTTACTATTACTGCCAAATATGTTGCGCCAGTTATTGAAAACGTAAAACCAGCCGAAGATGTCAACCTGAAAACAGGAAAAAGCGTAAAAATTGAATTTGATAGTGAGCCAGGATTAAAAGCATCATTCGTTATCCATATGCCCCTAACAGATTTTGGAGCTCAAGTTCAAAATGCAACAGAGATGCCAATGATGGAAGAATCTGACGGCCACTATGTTGGATATTATACAGCTACAAAAGGAACAGTTGCTAAAGGTGCAGTGATTGAAGTGAAAGCTGTGGATAGCTTCAAAAATGAAACACGCGAAACTGCAGCAGGTAAACTGAATATTAACCTTAAGAAGAAGTAAGAGACTACTGATAAAAGATACTAAAGAGATTGTAATAATCTCTTTAGTATCTTTTTTTTGTACTATGAGCGTGAACACAAAAAGTGAGAATATAGGATAAAAAAGGTATGGTAAAATGAAATTCACATATAGAAATGAAAATTTTTCTTTTGGCAGCACCTTTGGGACTTAGAGTTCAATCATTTAACCGTAAAATGAACAAGGAAAATCATTCACTCTACAAAAGTTTGGCATAAATGCGATAATATTGACTCAATAGGCAACCTTTATTTTTACTTTTATCAAAACAGAGAGGTCGATTCTATCCTTTTTCCTCATCTGAATATAGTGGGTGATATATTTAATCACTTTGAATTGTTTAAAATAAACCATTTTTCAATAGTAAAATACATAAAAGGTCGTGAAGAAGATGAATACGGAATATGAAAATTGGAAAAAGAATATTATTATCTTTTTAAGTAGCCAGACGATATCACTTTTTGGTTCCTCACTGGTTCAATATGCGATTATGTGGCATATTACACTTACTACACAATCTGGAATGATGATGACGTTGTTTATATTATGTGGATTCATCCCTACTTTTATATTATCGCCTTTTGCAGGAGTCTGGGCAGATCGATACAATCGAAAAGTACTCATTATCTTATCGGATGGACTGATTGCTGTTGCAACTCTTATAATGGTAATTGTCTTTTTAATGGGATATGAGGATGTTTGGTTATTGTTTGCTATGTCAGCTATTAGAGCAATAGGAACTGGTATTCAAGGTCCAGCCGTAGGGGCAATTTTGCCGCAAATTGTTCCAGAGGACAAACTGACAAAGGTAAGCGGAACAAACGGAAGTATACAGGCTATTATTATGTTCGTTTCTCCAATGGCAAGTGCGGCATTACTGACAATGGCTTCATTAGAAATCATTTTCTTTATAGATGTGGTTACTGCAGCTATTGCAATTGTAACTTTGCTCGTATTCTTAAAAGTACCGGTTCATGCAAAGGCATCCGAGGTACAAACCTCAAGCTATCTTGATGATTTCAAAGCAGGTTTAACCTATATTAATAACCATGCTTTTTTGAAAACATTCTTTTTGTTTTTCGCATTGTTTTTTGTTTTGATGGCACCGGCTGCATTTTTAACTCCATTACAAGTGGTTCGGAGCTTTGGTGATGAGGTATGGCGATTAACTGCAATTGAAATAGCCTTTTCAATTGGAATGATGGTAGGGGGAGGTATTATAGCTTCGTGGGGAGGCTTTTCAAACAAAGTGCATACGATGACAATTGCCACTATTATAATGGGGATTTGTACGATTGGATTAGGGGTTATCCCACTATTTTGGGCGTATTTAGTCTTCATGGCGATATTCGGTGTGTCAGTGCCAATCTTCAATACTCCGTCGACGGTATTAATCCAAGAGCGAGTCGAGGGTGATTACTTAGGTAGAACATTTGGTGTATTTGGGATGATTGCTACATCTATGATGCCGATAGGAATGCTCATTTTCGGGCCCATGGCAGATGTCGTAAAAGTTGAGTGGATACTATTGGGTACGGGAGTGCTTATGTTGTTACTTGGCCAGTTATTAGGAAGAAACCAAGTATTATTAAAAGCAGGTGTGCCTGTAGTTATTCCAGAGTCATCTGATTTAACTTTATAAAAGATATAAACGCTTTGATACGGTTAAATCGCCGTTTCAAGGCGTTTTTTGTTAGGTTTGTTTATCGCAATTTTTAATTTTTAATCGAATATAACACTTTAGAATTTCGTTACATTCAATTTTTTTTTGAAAGTATGTATAAAAGTTAAATTAGATGTTAATAATATAAGCAAATAACCATTTTCATTTACTATTGAATTAATAGTTTTAATAATAGATTTGTCCTTAAACTTATCAAATCGTAAATACAGTATATAAAATAAAATATGTAATAGGGTTATTTCTTGAGTTGCATTATGAAATAGAAAAGAAGAAGGGAGGAAATAACTCTTATGAAAACGTTTATAAACAAATTTGCAGAAGCAATTGGCATTGGTATTATTTTACTACTATTTAATCCCGAGTTAATAGTAGTAGGATCTAGTATTAGAGAGAATGCATACGAGTCAATTGTAGTGAGCCTATTAGTAATAATAATCGTTTTGATTTTAAGAAAACCCAGATCAAGAGCATAACCATTGAAAAAATTATTTAAATCATAAATCCTGAGCTGACAACCTAATTATTGGGAGGAATCGTAAATCTCCATTAAATGGTTCAGAAATCTCCAATACAGGGAAAGAACAATTAAAACTTTGAGTTCGATCTAGAATTTGCTCAATAAAGGAGTGATGTTAATGAAGAAGGCTATATTTTTGGATCGTGACGGAGTAATTAATGAAGTGCTAACAGATCGGGTTAAATTTGTAAATAAGCCACATGAGCTATACTTCTTACCAGGTGTACCAGAAGCAATTAAAAAGTTAAATCCTTTCTTTGATTTCATTTTTGTGGTAACTAATCAAGGTGGAGTTGGATTGGGATTCATGAAGGAAACTGAGCTCAATAAAATACATGACCATATGCTTTCTGAATTAAAGAAGGAAGGGGCAATTATCCATGGCGTGGCTTATTGTCCTCATAAACCAAAATCGGGTTGTGCTTGTCGCAAGCCAAACAGCAAATTAATTACAGATCTCAGTAAAAAGTATGATATTGAATTATTCCAATCCTATATGGTAGGAGACACCGATACAGATATTATCGCAGGGAAAAAGGCAGGTACAAAGGGTGTATTCTTAGGTCAGAGTGATCCGCTTGCCGATGCTGTTTTCCCTGACTTAATAAGTGCTGTAGATTGGATTATAGAAGATACAACGAGAAAGTAGAGGTATTCTCTTTTTATTAAACATATAATTGATTCTTCTTTAGTTAAAGGGTGAAGCCTCGGCTGCTTATACTTATGGCTATGTATCTTCGAATGTTTGTTTTGGAATGGAGCGTAAATAGCGATTGTTTACGGAGGATTTGAAGAAAAGTTGGGACATCGGCAGCTAAGATAGAAAATGCAACTCATAACGCTATTTTTTTAGATAAAGTGTGATTTGATAAAATGCACCCACTCAATACTTGAGGTATGTAAGGTGGGTGCTAATTTGTTAAAATTACATTTTTGATTTCATGTTTTTTCACTTCGTTAGTAGGCTACTCTTTTTTTGTTGTGTATTGGATAGATGTATTTTTACCTTTCAACGATCTGGTACCTATTTCTGCAAATTCACTAGCAAGTTCTGCTTTAATACCATCTGGTTTAATTTTTTGGTGAGTGGATTTGTTTAGAACTTTCAATGCTTTGGTACCAATCTCTGCAAATTCACTCGCGGTTTCTTCTTTTATTCGACCTGGTGGGATTTTTAGGCTTTTTGGCGTTTGAGGTAAAGTGTTTTTGCTATTACTTGACGATTTATGTTCATCTCTGCCCACATTACATCATCCTTTCTAAATTTAGGTTCGTATTAGTTTGTCTTTTGAAGTCATATTCATGTATATAAATTTTAAAAAAATGTTCCGTTTTTACACTTCTAAATAACATGTTCATTTGTCAGGAACAATCTTGGAAATAAATCTCGATAATATAATTTTACGTGTTTTTTTTGAAACACTTCATTAAGAATAAGCTCTCAGATGAAATGTCTGAGAGCTTATTCTATTGTATGTAACAAAGCTTTTATCTTAGATTTTACAAATCAATAGTTGACTATTCTACTGAGAAATACCATTTATTGATCCAAAATATCTAAAGATTAACATTAATAAGTATGAAGTTTTTATATCGACTTTCCTCAATCATAGTAAATTGTTCCTTCGCAAAATAAAGTTATTAATTAAACTTTTTATATGCCAAATTTTCTATATAATTAAAAAATATGGAAGGGGTAATAATAATGAAACAAGTTTGGAATTATGAAGTGCTAGACCAATATGAATTGAATCCACTGACACTTAAAAAAGTCGAGTCAGCTCAAAGCGAACTTAAAGTAAAACTACCTGATTCGTATATAAAATTATTAAAAGAGCAAAATGGGGGTTCTCTTTATCTCAATGCATTTCCCGTTTCTTTCGAAGACGAAGACCATTTAGCAGTCGATTATTTACTTGGAATTGGAGAAAATAAAAGGGAAGGAATACAACAATCCAGATATTTTATTAAGGAATGGGGATTGCCTAAACGCATTGTCTTGTTATGCGGAGATGGGCATACATGGATTGCTCTTGATTATCGAGAGGTTAATGAAAATCCTCCAGTTATATATATAGACGTTGAACAGGAAATTGAAAAACAACTCTCTTCCTCATTTGATGAGTTTGTTTCTAAACTTTTCCATATTGATCAACCTAGTAATTTTGGTACTTTTGAAGGGGAACAAACCGAATTTACATATAAAGAAGGAGAAAAGGCTTTTCGAGGAAATACCGTCGGAGTAATTAGTTCTGCTCTTGCCCATTTCAGCGAAAATGAATGTGATGTAAATTGGTATATTCATCAAATTGGGAAGCTTGTAAAAAAGAAA
>NZ_JBATUX010000119.1:0-5332 GCF_049671445.1 Paenisporosarcina sp.
TACACACTTTCTCTTTTTTCTTTTATTATAAACTATTTGTGGTTTTCATGTCCGAAGGGTAAAATATCCTGTAGGTTAAAAATTTAGAGGTCAGGAAGTTAAACATGTCAAATACATTATTTAAAGGGACGGCCATATTAACATTAGGCCTATTCCTATCCAAAATACTTGGTGTTATCTATGTCATCCCATTCTATGCAATGGTGGGTGAAGATAATATTGGTTTATACCAATATGCATATATTCCATATAATTTGATGTTAGCTGTTGCAATTTCGGGTGCTCCGCTGGCTTTCTCGAAATATGTTTCCAAGTATAATTCTTTAGGCGATTATGAAACTGGAAGAAGACTTTTAAAGTCCGGTCTTCTAGCGATGATTATAACTGGCTTTGTATCATTTCTTTTCTTATATTTCTTTGCAGATGTTTTAGCTAACATTACGATTAGAGATGATGATAAAAATCATTCAGTTGAGGATGTAGCATCTGTTATTAGATGGGTCAGTTTCGCCTTAATCGTGGTGCCATTTATGAGCTTGCTACGTGGGTTCTTCCAAGGATATAGTTTCATGATGCCGACTGCATTATCCCAATTAATTGAGCAAATAGTACGTATATTGTTTTTATTAGTAGGTGCATATTTAGTAATTAATGTCTTTAATGGGACACCTAAAGGCGCAGTAGAGGTAGCAGTTTTATCAGCATTTGTTGGTGCTTTGGGTGGTCTTGTCGTACTTTATTATTACTGGCGTAAAAAGAAGCCAGAATATAACGTTTTACTAGAGGAATCAACGACATCTCACAATGTGAAATTATCAGATATGTATAAGGAAATTCTTGTATATGCAGTACCTGTAGTCTTTTTAGGTGTTGCGAATCCATTATTTCAATTTGTTGATATGCTAACTTTTAACAGAGCAATGAGCGGATCAGAAAATGCTGCTGATTCTGGTGATTACTTAGCTATGTTGAATTTTCAATCTCACAAGTTGGTCATGATTCCTGTTATGTTGGCAACAGGATTCTCTATGGCATTAATTCCTTTAATTACTAAATACTTCACATTAAATGAACATACACAACTATCGAATACACTCGATAAAACGTTCCAAGTGCTCTATTTTTTAACTCTTCCCGCAGTGGTAGGAATGACTGTTCTAGCAAGTGAACTTTATCATTTGTTTTATGAGCAAAGTGTAATAGGTTCAGATATTCTGGCTCATTATTTGCCTGTAGCTATTCTTTTCAGTTTGTTCCCTGTAACGGCCGCTATTTTGCAAGGGATAAACCAACAGAAATGGATTATTCTAAACTTACTAGTTGGATTATTAATTAAATTAGCTTTAAATATTCCTTTAATTGCGCTTTGGGAAACAAATGGCGCAATTGCAGCGACTGTCATCGGGTATAGTATTGCAATCTTCATGAACGTTGCAGTTTTAGTTGTCACACAAGATTATCGTTCAAAACTATTAGTACGTAGAATTGCTTTAATTACAGTTATGAATGCCGTGATGTTGATTGTGGCAGCAATTGCACGCTTGATCGTCGTTCAAATCATGCCAGCTGAGTCGAAATTCGATGCCATACTCATTATTTTAATTGTTGGGGCTATCGGCGGTTTGGTTTATATGGCTATAGCGCTTCGTTTAGGAATTGCTCAAAAACTGTTTGGCGAACGATTAACGAAATATACGAAGAAATTTGGTTTGTAAGGTGGTCGTTTCATGAGGTTAGATAAATTACTTTCTAATATGGGATATGGATCAAGAAAAGAAGTTAAAATATTGTTGAAATCCAAAGCGGTAGAAGTGAATGGATGTGTTGCGAAAGATGTGTCCATGCATGTTGACACAGATGCCGATGAAATTTTAGTAATGGGTGAAAAAGTGGTGTATACAGAATTTATTTACTTAATGATGAATAAACCACCTGGTGTCATTTCAGCTACGGAAGACAAACACGATAAAACCGTGATTGATCTACTAGATCCTTTAGCTCAACATTTTAAACCGTTTCCAGTTGGACGCTTAGACAAAGATACTGAAGGATTGTTAATTCTAACGAATGACGGGCACTTAACCCATCAATTGTTATCGCCCAAAAAACACGTACCTAAATTATATTTTGCTATCATAGAAGGTAGAGTAACTGAAGATGATGTGATGAAGTTTAAAGAGGGTGTTACACTGGATGACGGTTATTTTACGAAGCCAGGAGAACTGACAATCCTTTCTAGTGGAGATGTCTCCGAAATTGAGTTATCTATTATGGAAGGGAAATTCCACCAAGTGAAACGAATGTTTGAATCAGTTGGGAAAAAAGTGACCTATTTAAAGCGCATGCGTATGGGGTCACTTCAATTGGATGAAACTATAGAGCTTGGGGATTACCGCCATTTAACAGAGGAAGAACTTGAAGCATTACAGCAAAAAGAATGACCGAGATTTTTCGGTCATTCTTTTTTGTTATGAATATTTTTCTAAGATGTCATTCTTACACGCTTGCTCGTCGTTGTCCAACTGCCTCGACTCGGGCTGCTGACTAAGTCATTAAAGGCTAACACGTTCAAATCTCTTTGAACGGTGCGAGGAGTGATGCCAAATTCATCGACTAAATCTTGTGTCGTTACAATTCCGTGATCTCGGATGTACATATACACGTCTTTAATTCGATTAAGCATCCGATCAGTAGTTGGTTTCATGTGTTGAACCACTCCTTCATCTTATAATCTCTTGGCAAAGACTAGCGGACGACAATGAGTCAATACAGACTCTGTTAGTTGAATAGAGTGCCTTTAGACAGCCCCTTTTCTAATTGTTGGTCAGGTTACTGTAGTCTGACAATTCAATTATAAAATAAACTACTGAATTTTTCTAGCATAATATCTTAATTTTACAGAGACTTAACAATTCCAAAGTGAAAAAAGCGAACGAATATTAGATAGATACAGATAATGTTCGTTTATTGAAAAATTGACTTTACCCCTATGATTTTTTGTTGAAAGGTGTAAAATAGCTTTAAGAAAGTGGCAGGAGGAATTTAAACGTGATTAATTGGATGGAAGAAGCGAAAAATAAACAAACAGAACTTTTAACAGACTTACAACAACTTATTCAAATTCCGAGTGTACTGGATGAAGAACAATCTTCAAGTTCACAGCCGTTTGGACCCGAGCCACTAAAAGCGTTAGAGTGGATGCTTCAAAAAGGGCAAGAAGCTGGAATGACGGTTAAAAATATAGATCAAATGGCTGGTCATATTGAAATGGGAGAAGGCGAAGAGCTTCTTGGTATTTTAGGTCATGTTGATGTCGTGCCCGCTGGCAAGGGATGGACGTATCCACCTTTTGAAGGACATATTGAAAATGACCGCTTATATGGCAGAGGTGCCATAGACGATAAAGGACCAACAATGGCAGCATGGATGGCCATGAAATTAGTAAAAGAAGCGGGGATTCCGTTAAATAAACGGGTACGATTAATCATTGGCACAGATGAAGAAAGTGGTTTCCGTTGTGTGGAACGCTATTTTGAAAAAGAAGAAATGCCACATATCGGTTTTGCTCCCGATGCTGATTTCCCTATTATTAATGCAGAAAAAGGCATTGCAACCTTACGATTTACGACAACTAAGTTGGATGAAGATGAACAACTACATTCATTCCAAGCAGGCACACGCACAAATATGGTGCCAGATTTAGCAACTGCAGTAGTTCAACTAAAACATGATACACTTGAAAATGATTTTGAACAATTTAAGAAGGAACATAATCTTCAAGGTTCAGTGGCATTCGAACATGATGTTGTCGTCCTTACTTTGGAAGGTAAGTCCGCACATGCAATGGAACCTAATGAAGGTGTGAATGCTGGAGTTTATTTAGCTGAATTTTTAAAAGGAATTGTCACTACATCTGGTTCAAAAACATTCGTTGATTTTGTTTCTACTTCTTTCTTAAATGACTCGAGAGGGCATGCATTTGCATTAAATTATCAGGATGAAATGTCCGGTGACACAACATTAAATGCAGGAATTCTTTCATTTGATTCTGCTATCGGTGGTACAGTGGATGTGAGTTTACGTTACTCAGTGTCGTTTGAATTTGATAAGAATGTGACAAAGTGCCAGACACTTTTAAGAGAAAATAGTATTTCTGTAGATGTGGTATCAAATTCAACACCACATTACATCGAAGAATCAGATGAACTGATACAAAGTTTATCCCGTGTGTATGAGCGTCAAACAGGTGAGAAGGCTTCCTTGCTTTCAATAGGTGGTGGAACATATGCCCGAGTTCTCACTAAAGGAGTAGCATTCGGAATGTTATTCCCAGGTGAAAAGGATGTGGCTCATCAAGTAGATGAATTTGTTGATATCCCTAATTTAATCAAAGCAGTAGCTATATACGCAGATGCGATTTGCGAACTTGCTTCAAATCAATCTTAGAAAGAAGGAATATTTATGATGTGGGTATTATGGAATGATCGACTTGTAAAAGATGGTGACATTCAGTTGTCAAAAGAAGACCGAGGTTATCAATTTGGAGACGGTATTTATGAAGTCATTCGTATTTATGATGGCAGCATGTTTACTGCAACAGAACATATTAACCGTTTTTACAACAGTGCAGATAAAATTAAGTTAGTAATCCCTTTTACGAAAGATGTTTTTCATAAAATGTTGTACGATCTCATTGAAGCAAATGAAATCACTACAGGCCAAGTGTATGTGCAAATTACCCGTGGAGCTTCTCCACGTCAGCATCAGTTTCCTACAGATGCGGTAGAGCCAGTTTTGACTGCGTATACGAAAGAAGTAGAACGTCCTGTTTCACAAATGGCTAATGGTGTAGCAGCTAAAACAGTTGAGGATGTTCGCTGGTTGCGCTGTGATATTAAGAGTCTAAACTTGCTAGGGAACGTAATGGCCAAACAAGAAGCGCATGAAGCGGGTTGCTTCGAGGCTCTATTACATAGAGGAGATTTAATTACAGAAGGTTCTTCATCAAATATGTACGGTATTAAAGACGGAGTTCTCTACACGCACCCGGTTACAAATCTGATTTTAAATGGTATCACACGAAACGTGATTTTAGAATGTTGCAAAGAAATTGGTTTACCAGTAGTCGAAGAACCAATGTCGCTAACGAATTTATATTCAAATGAAGAATTCTTTATGTCTTCAACAACTGCAGAAATCATGCCGATTATTGTGATTGATGGGAAAAAAATCGGTAATGGTTTACCTGGAAACTGGACTAAGAAATTACAAACTGCATTAGAAGCAAAAATTAATCAAGCTGTTCATGTATAATTTTCAGCCTCTCTACTCT
>NZ_JBATUX010000120.1:0-1758 GCF_049671445.1 Paenisporosarcina sp.
CGTTAGTGCAAATAATCCATATGCCCAGCCAAACTGTGTGTAACTGCTTCCGACATTTTTTAGTAGCAATACATAGAACGGAAAAATCATGCTTGCGGCCATTCCGATAGTTCCTTGGTAAATAATAAATTTTTTGTAATTCATTTATGATACTCCTCATAGAAAAGATTCATGAACCGTTCGTCCGGATCATACTTTTCTTTCATTTCAAAGAATTCCTCAGTTCTAGGGTATGCCTCTTTTAACTGTTCCTTTGTTGGGTAGTGATAGTAAGGGAGATAGTAGGTACCATCATGTTTTAACGTCACATCAATCATATTTCGAATGACTCGCCCCGTTGTTTCGATACTTTCCTCGCTTGTACCTTGGTTAATAAGCATGACTAGCGCAAACATATCATCAGTTGCGTAAGACATAACGGCTTCATCATTTTCCCCCACATACCGAACAGTAATATTTAATAGATTAAAGTCTTTTTCATCTTTAAGAGTGTCTCTTAGTTAATCAATAAAGGAGGTATAGTGGTCGACTGGTACAAAATATTCCTGTAGTACTTGTGTTTTGTTAGCGCTGTTGTAGTCCATAATTAACGAATCAGACCGCATCACATTATTTCTTGAAATGTACGTACCATCTAACCGCTCATTATATTCTTTTTGAGTATTCCAAAAGACATTTTCTCCCCAGTCATTTGTTCGTGAAAGCCCCAGAAAAAATTTCGGAACTGCAATAATACTTTCACGTTTCAAAGAAGTGTAACCCTCTAATAGGGATTGATTATCAGCTGTAGCGTAATCGGTAACATACATTTCGGTTAAATAGCTGTTAGGTGCTACAGAAATCCTAGCAAGATGCATTTTTACATCATCTTTATGCAAAACATTTTTTGTGAAGTAGGAACTGTATTCATCATACGAAATGGCTTCTGTAGTCACTTGATATAGTTCATCTTTCGTCAATTGTAAGGTCACATCCAGGATTACGCCGAATAAACCGTATCCTCCATTTACCAAATTGAATAGTTCGGGATTTTCGTCGCGACTGACATTTAAGACTTGGCCTTGTGCATTCAGTAATCTAAAGGAATCAACTGTTTCAATGAGTGTATGATTTCGGATATCTCGACCGTGAACATTTACACTCATCGAACCTCCCACTGTGAATATATTCTGTGATTGACTAACTTTTAACGCAAGACCATAAGGATTTATGTATGATTGAATATCTGCCCACGTCACACCACTTTGCACAGTGATGAGCATATTTTTTTCATCTAATCCCAGGATTTTATTATATTGCTTCATGTCGAGCAAAATCCCGTCTGGATAAAGGGTTTGACCACCTTGACTATGCTGCATTCCAGCAATCGAAATCTTGTCGTTATTGTGATTTGCCTTACGAACGATACTCTTTATTTCATGCTCACTATCGCTTGATTTGACCGATTTGATTTTGACAGGTAAAAGTCGTCCACGGTCTTCAACAACGGGACTATCAAGTTGAGTTTGATAGAGCATCAGTGATCCTGCAAATACAACTGAGTATAATACAATTACTAAATTGCTCATTCTGAAAATTTTAATCAACTCCTTGTAAAGGGAAAAATATAATAAGAAAAGGTTGCCGAAGCAACCTTGTAAACATGTTATCTATTACTTATTTGCCAGACGCATATATTGCGCTAAAATTCGTTTCTTTATCGTTCTTAAAAAGTCTCACAATCTCATATGTTTTGTCCAAGTTGATTTTATATAACTC
>NZ_JBATUX010000121.1:0-17558 GCF_049671445.1 Paenisporosarcina sp.
TCATGTATATTGAAGGCGATAATACGATTAAAAACGTTATTGAGCAGCTTGGATTTAAAACAGGTGTCCAATTCATCGAAGAAAATAGTGGAACAAATTGTATTAGCTTAGCTCTTGATAATAATTCCCCTATTGAGATTGTCGGTGCACAACATTACCATGATTTCCTTTCACATTCGGCTTGTTATTCCGTACCTTTTAGAGACCATCGAACAAATAAAACAATGGGTACAGTTTCCCTTATGACGGAATTAAGTTTTAAGGATCCCTTACTTCTGTCTTTACTTTCAGTTGTAGGAACTAGTATTGAACGTGAAATAAAACTTCTTGAACAAAATAAGGATTTGAATGTGTTAAATCAAGTAGTGACCGAATCTTCCCATACTGCCATGGTTTTAACTGATCAACTTGGACGCATTACCGAGTTTAATCTTTATGCTGAAAAACTAACTGGCCTAAAACGAAAAGATGTTTTAAAGAAAACAGCTCAGGAATTACCGATTGTTGGCGAATGGATTCAAAAAATCATTAAAACAAAAAAGAGCTTTAATGATATAGAGGTCATTTTCCAAAATCCTGATTCCACAAAAGAAACGATTTGTTTATTTGATGGTCGACCAATTTATAGTGTAAATAAATATTTGATTGGTACAGTCGTTAGCTTTCGAGACATTACGGAGCGTTATGAAAACCAGCTTCTAATGAAGCACCATGCTCATCATGATGAATTAACTGGTCTTCCTAATAGACGTTATTTCCAAAAGTACGTAAATGGCATTCTTGAATCACCTGCAGCCAGCCATTCACTGTCTATTTTCTTGCTCGACCTCGATCGATTTAAATTAATAAACGATACACTTGGTCATGCAAAAGGTGATACATTGCTGATTGAAATTGCTCGACGATTAAATATGTATATACAAGATAAAGGGAAATTATTTAGAATGGGCGGTGATGAGTTTACCATTGCCATTACTAAGTTCACCACCATCGAAGATCTCAAAGAGATTGCTAATGACATCATTGAAATTGTACGCAAACCCTTTGTCATTCAAAATCTTGAATTCCATATCAGCACCAGCATCGGGATAGCGATTTATCCGAATGATGGATCAGATATAAATACCCTTTTCTCTCACGCCGATAGCGCTATGTACTTAGCAAAAGATCGTGGCAAAAATGGATATTGCTTCTACAACTCAGACATGTCAGAAGAATCTTTTCAAAAACTCACACTCGAATCCGAGCTTGAATTAGCCATAAAAAACAATGATCTTGTTCTTCATTATCAACCACAAATTGATTTGCAGACCAACCAAATAGTCGGTGTGGAAGCATTATTGCGTTGGAATCATCCGGAACTTGGTCTTATTCCGCCAGCTAATTTTATTCCGCTTGCAGAAGAAATGGGCTTAATGGTGAATTTAGGTGAATGGGTTCTAAATCATGCATGTAGACAAATGAAATCATGGCATGACCAAGGGCTAACTTCACTTAAAGTATCAATCAACTTGTCGCCACAAGAATTCTTGAAGCAACAACTCGTTGATAAAGTTAAGCAAGTTCTACTTGAGACCGGATTAACGCCACAATGTTTAGAGCTAGAAATTACAGAATCCATGACGATGGATGTTATTCGCTCAACTTCTGTTTTAGAAGAATTGAGTACTATCGGAATACAGATTGCGATTGATGATTTTGGGACTGGTTATAGTTCATTAAACTATTTAAAGAATTTCCAGATTCATCGTTTGAAAATTGACCGTAGTTTCATTCGAGACATGATGAGTGGTAATAAAGGCGAGAAAATTGTTGGAACAATTATTTCTATCGCCCACGCTCTGAACTTAAAAGTAATTGCCGAAGGTGTTGAAACGGAAGAACAACTTCACTTCCTTAACAATTTACATTGTGATGAAATTCAAGGCTACTATTTTAGTAAACCCTTATCAGCAAAAGATTTCGAAAAACAATACGTATTAAATTCAACTAGAGGTGTCATTCAACTATGAAATCAATTGCAACTATCCTTGTCGAACATTTAAAATCTTTTCAAGTTACACATGCATTCGGTATACCTGGTAAGGCCGTCGTCCCGCTTCTACTTGCTATGGAAAAGAACGAACTCGATTTCGTGTTAAGCAGACATGAGTCGGGCGCTGGTTTTATGGCAGGCGGTTATGCTCGACAAAACCAAACACTAGGTGTTGCAATCGGCACTTCAGGACCAGGCGGCACGAACTTACTAACATCAGCCGGACAAGCAAAAGCCTTCAACTTACCCGTTCTTTTTATTACAGGACATCCTTCTGTCAAAGAAACTGGACGGGCTATGGGGCAGGATTCAAGCGTTTTCGGTACTGATTTAGTTAAAATGTTTGAACCTGTCACACTTTTTAGTGCGCGAGTGGAACGCGGAGATCAGTTCCCAATCTACTTCCAACACGCACTTGAAACAGCATTAACCGGTCGTAAAGGTCCCGTTCATTTATCCATACCGGCAGATGTGCTTATGCAAGAAATCGAACCATTTACACTGACATTACCGCACTTACAACAAGCGGTTTCACCTTATATGAATGAAGTGAAAACCTTGCTTGAACATGCGAAAAAACCTCTTCTATTCCTAGGAAAAGGCGTACATATTTCACAAGCTTATGAAGAAGTGAAGTATCTTTCACTTCAATATAATATACCAGTCATCACAACACCCGGCGGGAAAGGAACCATCCGCACCGACCATCCAGGGTATCTAGGCCCATTTGGTTTAGGCGGAACACAAGCCGCGAGTGATTACTTAAATGAAGGCGTCGACTTACTGATCGTCATCGGAACAAAACTAACGGATATGACCTTAGCTGGATTCACAGCTAACATGCTTCCAAAGCAAGTTATTCAATTTGACATAGAACCAACTTTTGTCGGTAAATCACTTCCTGTTCCAACCCTACCTATCATCGGAGATGCAAAAGTAAACCTACAAGCGATTCTTGATCCCGCTCTTGTTGAAAGTGCTGCAACAACATCCTTGATAGTTGATAGAGACATCATTGAAGTCCCCTCTTCTTCAACTGAAAAAATATCTGCAGTTACTGCAGTTAGACTGATGCGAAAACACCTATCAGCTGAAACCATTCTTTTTGGAGATGACGGCAGTCATACTTTTTATGCCATTCAAGATTTTGATATTGAACAAGAAGGCACATTCTTTTCAGACGATGTTTTTGGGACAATGGGTCACGCCATTGGTTATGCAATTGGTGCTAAATTTGCCAACCCTGAGCAAGCGATTGCATGCTTAACTGGAGACGGATGTATGATGATGCATGGTACAGAAATCTCAACAGCTGTCTGTCATGACTTACAAATTCCATTCATCGTTCTAAACAATGGTCGTCTCGACATGGTCGACAAAGGAATGCGCTATAACTTGGGACGATCAGTTGGAACCGTTTATGAGTATCCCGCAAACCTTAGCCTCTTTGGAGAATCACTTGGTGCAGCAGCTTTCCGTTGCTTTACAGCGCAAGAGGTTGAAGAAGCCTTACTCTTTGCAAAAACTTATATTGGACCCACTGTCATCGAAATCATGGTCGACCCAGAAGAAATCCCTCCTACGCTTAAGCGTGGATAAATATTTCTACCAACTCCTCACAATCTACAATTTGTGGGGAGTTTTTTTAAATTGATGATTTATAATACAAAAGGTTTAAAAATCGGTACATCTTTAGCAATATCACCAATTCCTAGACCCATAATTTTCTTATTACAACTAAAGTGGGCAAAATTACAACTAAATGCGCTTTTTTTACAACTAAATGCTTATAATTTACAACTAAACATATTTTCAGCGATATTTATATTACTATGCCGATTAAAAAGCAAGATGTGAAACCACTGTAAATCATAATCCCCTTATTTGACTCATAACCTAGTTATCCTATAGGATTAATAATAGTAATGAATTTCATTATTCTATTAATTTTACTTTTCATAAAGGAGTTGTACATTTTATGCGTTATGGATTTTGGTTGCCTATTTTCGGAGGTTGGTTGCGCAACGTGGAAGATGAGAACATGCCCCCTACCTTTGATTATGCAAAGCAAGTAATACAAGCAGGCGAAAAATTAGGCTTCGATACAACTCTTATCGCTGAACTTTACTTAAATGATATAAAAGGACCTGAATCCGACTCATTAGAAGCTTGGTCTACAGCTGCAGCACTTGCTGCAGTCACAGAAAAGATCGAAATTATGGTTGCAGTTAGACCAGGTTTCCATAACCCTGCTGTTACTGCGAAAATGGCGTCAAACATCGATCACATTAGCAGTGGACGACTCACGTTGAATGTTGTATCAGCTTGGTGGGAAGAAGAAGCCAAACAATACGCTGGTATCTTCACTGAACATGACGCTCGTTATGACCGCACTGAAGAATTTATTGATGTACTCAAAGGACTTTGGACAGAAGACGTCTTTACTTACAAAGGAGCATTTTACAACATTGAAAATGCACACCTACAACCGAAGCCCGTTCAAAAACCTAACCCAATTCTATACGCAGGTGGCGAAAGTCCTCGCGGAAAAGAAACCATCGTCGCTGGCTGTGATGCTTACGTTATGCACGGTGGAACTGTTGAGGAAATCACTACTAAGATTCACGATATGAAATCCTTACGGAAAAAGGCTGGAAAAGAACCGTTCCAATCCTTTGGTATGGCGGCATATATCGTATGTCGAGAAACTGAAGAACAAGCACAACTGGAACTTCAGCGAATTACCGATACAAAAGATTCCAGCGCTTATGCGGGATATAATGACTTCGTCAACAAATCTCAACTTGAACAACAAGTAAAACTTTATGATTACTCAGTTTCCAATCGTGGATTAAGACCTAACCTAATTGGAACGCCAGAACAAATTGCCAATCAAATTATTGCTTACGAACAAGCTGGCCTTGATCTTTTATTGCTACAATTCTCACCACAGCTTGAAGAAATGCAACGATTTGCTGAAAAAGTAATGCCGCTTGTTGAAAGCAAAAGAGCTCAATTAATCTAACTATCGGAGGACAATTTGATGACTAAAGTTTATATACTACATGAAAATAGCGAATGGACAGTTCATTTAACAAAACGTCTTGAAGAACTACAAGTACCCTATGAAGAATGGCATCTCGATCAAGGTATCGTCAATTTAACTGAGGCTCCACCTGAAGGAATATTCTACAATCGCATGAGTGCCTCATCCCATACGAGAAATCACCGCTACGCACCAGAACTTACTTCTGCTGTATTAGCGTGGCTTGAGCATCATAACCGCACCATTTTCAATGGTAGCAATGCCTTAAGACTCGAATTAAGCAAAGTACTTCAGTGCACCGCACTAGAAGCTGCAGGAATCAAAACGCCGAAAACCATTGCAGCTGTTGGTAAAGGACATATAATGAACGCAGCTCATGCTTTAGGCGAAAGTTCATTTATTACTAAACATAACCGCGCTGGTAAAGGACTTGGTGTTCAACTATTCCACTCAATCGAAGGCTTACAAAGCTATGTCGAAGGACCAACTTTCGAAGAACCAGTCGATGGTGTCACCTTAATCCAACAGTATATTAAGGCACCAGAACCGTACATCACACGCTGTGAATTTATTAACGGCAAATTCCAATATGCAGTAAAAGTCGACACATCTGAAGGCTTCGAACTGTGTCCAGCAGACGCTTGTCAAATTGACGACATGTTCTGCCCAGTTGGTGAAACTCCATCAGAAACAAATTCAAGCCAACCTAAATTCCAAATCATTGAGAATTTCAATGACCCTATTATTGCAAAATACGAGACCTTCCTTAAACAAAATGAAATCAAAGTTGCCGGCATCGAATTTATTCGCGACACAGATGACGAAATTTACACATACGATGTCAACACAAACACCAAGTATAATGCAGACGCCGAAAAAGAAGTCGGTCACTATAACATGCTGCAACTTGCAAGAACGCTTAAAGCCGAACTCGAAAGAAACTACACTATTTAATAATAAAGGAGCGGTCGTTGTGTGAAAACGGCGGCTTCTTTTGTTTCGAAGTAATTTCGATGATTCCATTAGCATTAGTTTACTATTACAACTAAAGTCGCGATTTTTACAACTAAAGCGGCGAAAATTACAACTAAACATGATTTTTTTATAACTAAATGCTCCAAAATTACAACTAAACGTAAAATTCAGGACAAATCCTTATAAAAACAGCTAAAATCACAGCGTTTCTAAACCATTCCAACTCTTTTTCATGGAAAATTCATGACTAGCCGAATGTTACCGCGCCATCCTTTTCGTGATAGACTAGAAACATTAGAACAGGAGTGATCATTTAATGCGCGTAGCCATTTTCGATTTTGACGGAACACTGTATCCTCAAGAAACCTTTAAACTTATGATGAATTATATGAAAAAACATCCTACTCACTCGTCAAAATATCAACCATTTTACCGAGCACTTATGAAACCATATCTTGCTTATAAATTAAAACTTTACCCAGAGAACAAAATGAAAGCCAAATCCATGCAGCTATATTTAAATGCATTAAAAGACATGCCCCAAGAAGAAATTGAAAACTATTTCAAAGATATGTCTAAAGAAATGCACAATGAACTAAACTCTGCAGTCGTCAATCGATTGAAAAAGCATTTAGTCGAAGGCGACCATGTTTTGTTAGTCTCGGGAGCTTTCACTCCTATGTTGAACGAAGTCACTCGTGACCTCGCTATACATGAAGTCATTGGAACACAAATTCCAATGAAAAACGGCTCACTAGACACAGACAACGCCATTTATCACATACAAGGTGAACGTAAAAACGAAATGATTGACCAAGCACTTCAAGGCTACGATATCGACTGGAAAAACAGCTCTGCTTACGGTGACAGCATTTCAGATATCACCGTGCTTGAACTTGTCGGAAACCCAGTTGCCGTCCGTCCTGAATCACGACTACAAGCAATTGCCGAAGAACGTAAATGGGAAATCCTTTGGTAATACGAAATGCATAGGAGCCCACTCTAACTTATCATCGGAGCTGATTGGATGAAAAGTGAACTTATCGTCTTTTAGTTCCGTGAGTTAGGCTTCGGACATTGAAAATAAGAGGTCATTCTAACTATATTTAATACTAAGCGGATGAAGATACAATTTCATTCGCTTTTCTCTGCTGATGTTCACTGAAAATCCACCGTCCCCTTCAGCTTCCTATGGTAAACTTAAAGAAAAAAAGGATGTATCCCTTATGAAACGCTTAGCCTTAATTATTCCAATTATGATCATCGTCGCTTTCTTAGCAATGTGGCTCATAGAGAAGAAATATGCAGAAGTCCCTTTTGATTCACGTATCCTAATCGCAGTAGGAGGCTCTATCTTGTCTGGTATCATTGCATACTTCCTCCTCAAAAATGATGTCCACAAAGTAGACGAGAAACCAGTTGTATTAAACAAAAAGAAGCGCTGATTACTCGCGCTTCTTTTTACATTGTCGTTACATAAAAAACGCCCGACCGCAGTTAATTCTGCGATCAAGCGTTATTTAAATCATATTATTTAGCAGCAACTTGTGTTACTGTTGCAACACATTTTGAACCGACTTATTTTGAACCACAAATAATCTAGACAATATCCTTCTTTAATGTCGCTTTCGTATAGAAATAATGACACATAAGATACCCCGCTACCAGTCCGATACTATCTACACCAACATCATACAATCGCCCATTCCGATTAAAATAGAGTTGCAAAACTTCAGTTAACAAAGCGAATATCACACATAACACGAATGTAAACCGATAACTCTTAATCCAATTGAAAAGCAAAAAGAAAAGAAGCGCAAAACCTGCAAAATGTCCAACCTTTTGAAACAAAAAGAACGTACTCGTTAATTGAAAATCACTAATAATGAATAAATCTCTAAAATTAATGGCACTTTGAAAATCAAAATTCACATATTGATTATAAATAAATAGCTGTGGATCTGACGTACAACTTCCCACCAGTATCATAACAGCCCACAATCCTGTAAGTATTCGAAAAAACAAATCTAACAACCTCCCATTTACATAAAACCCATTCTCTCATGTAAGTGCAAAGTTTGAAAACAATAACCTTACATTCACCCACCTTTTTTGAAACTAAACAATCGTCCATTACTTTCCTATAGAACTGCGGCCGAAGATACAATTTCGGCCGCTTCAGACTTCTTTTCCCTATTCGCACAACAAAAAGCGGCTTACACATCAACTGTGCGAGCCGCTTTTGTATTGCTATTTCTATTTAATACGTAATTCACTTTCTTTATCAAAGAAGTGACCTCTTGCTACGTCGAATGACAAGTCAATCGCTTCGCCAGGTTGAACTGGGTTACTTGACTCGATACGTGCAATAAATTCTTGGCCTTCAATATTTGAGTAGACCATTAATTCTGCACCAGTAAGTTCAGAAACTTCAACTTTCAAGCGTAGAGTTTGGCTTCCGATTGGAGCATCACTTGTAATATGCTCTGGGCGAATACCTAAAATTAATTCTTTGCCTTCGTAACATTGCTCAGTTAAGTATGTAGCATGGCTTGCAGGAATCGCAATTGACGTTCCATCTATAACAAACTGACCATTTACCATTTTACCGTTAAAGAAGTTCATAGAAGGTGATCCAATAAATCCACCAACAAACACATTATCAGGAGTGTCATACACTTCTTTAGGCGTACCAATTTGTTGCACAAGGCCGTCTTTCATAACTACGATTCGTGAAGCCATTGTCATAGCTTCTGTTTGGTCATGTGTTACATAAATTGTTGTTGTTTTTAAACGTAAGTGTAATTTAGCGATTTCAGCACGCATTTGCACACGTAATTTTGAATCAAGATTCGATAAAGGTTCATCCATCAAGAATAGTTTTGCATCACGCACAATAGCACGACCCAAAGCTACACGTTGACGTTGACCGCCTGATAGCGCTTTTGGTTTACGATCTAAATAATTTTCTAATCCTAAAATTTCTGCTGCATTTTTTACGCGTTTATCAATATCATCTTTTGAAAATTTACGTAACTTTAAGCCAAATGCCATATTTTCATAAACTGACATATGTGGGTATAAGGCATAGTTTTGGAATACCATCGCGATATCACGATCTTTTGGTGCGACATCATTCATCCGTTTGCCATCAATATAGAAATTCCCTGAGGAAATATCTTCAAGACCCGCGATCATACGTAATGTTGTCGACTTACCACAACCAGATGGTCCGACAAAGACAATAAACTCTTGATCTGTAACTTCTAAATTGAAATTCGATACTGCTGAAACGTTATTATCATATACTTTTGTAATATCTTCTAATACTAGATTTGCCAAACTATCCACAACCTTTGCTTAGTTTTTATATACTTTTCCTTTTTCATCTTCTAACACTAGTAAGGCCGCACCTAGCATTCCCGCTTCATTACCAAATTTCGCTCTTTTCACTTCTAGTGGCTTTAATAATAATGGCTCAAGGGCAGTAATTAACAGTTCCCACCAGCTATCCGCTGACTCTGAAACTCCTCCACCGATAACCACACAATCCATATCCAGTACTGCTTGAAGTGAGCTAATTACAATAGCTAAATCACTCGTGAATTTTTGCGTAACCGCTTGCGCAACCGTGTGTCCTTCAAGCGCAAGTTGGAATAAATGATTCGGTGAGATCAATTGATTGTTCTCATCGACAATATTTTGCTCTGCGATAAATCTTCTTAATGCTGTTCCAGAAACGTATTGTTCGCTGCAACCAGGTCTACCACAGCTACAAACATGACCACCTGGATATAAAATCATATGACCCACTTCACAGGCACCGCCATGTGTACCATTCATGATTTTTCCATCTTCAACGAAGCCACCACCAAGGCCAGTTCCTAATGTTAAACAAAGCGTGCGTCGGTAGCCTTTTGCTGCTCCTAACATGGATTCTGCAAGACTTGCACAGTTCGCATCATTATTAACTTCTACGCGCAAACCACTCGCTTTTTCTAATAATGATTTAACTTCTGTACCTTGCCATCCAGGCAATGTTTCAGTTTCAAACGTGATGACGCCATTTTCTGCGTCTACCATTCCTCTTGTTCCAATTCCAATTGCTTGTATCTCTGGATGTTTTTTTAAAAGTTGAAGTATCTTCTTTTCTAAATAAGGATACAACGGCACTTCCGTGGGTACTGTAACATCTTCAACGACTTGACCATCAAAGCTTACAATTCCCATGCGTACTTTCGTTCCACCTATATCAACGCCAAGAACTTTCATTAAGGCTAAACCTCCATTATGTAAAAATTCTAGTAATAGTTTAAACTATCACTTAATCATACATGATTTTGCTGATACGTCTATAATTGATTTTTCAGCAAATTCAATTTAACTTATTTGGTGAAGACACTAATATTAATAAGTTATGAACTTTTGTTCATTAAACTCTTGAAAACTTTAGTGCTTAAATTAAATGATACCATAACTTCTACTGGTAAATAGTCCTTTTTGTTTGCGCTTACAATTTCGGCTTAATAAAAGCCCCTAGAGGTAAGAATACTTCTAGGTTCACATACTTGGTCGAAAACAGCTGATTATTGCCCTGAAAAATCCTAGCTTTAGTTTGAATACCGTACCTGACACATACTCTTTCTAACTGTAATACAGAAATTGTCAGCCGGTGGCTTTTGTATAGGAATTTGTCATACCCCAGGCTAGTGAAAGAAAAAAGCAGAAAATTCAGTAGCAATATTTAGATGCTACTGAAATAGTCGATTTTTTAGTGAGTAATTTTCGTTACAGTCGGACGCTTTCCGCGGGCGGGCGCCGAGCCTCCTCGTCTGCCTCGCTTTTCCCGCCGGAGTCGCCGCCTTCCACTTCAATCACTTACCAAATTTAATATGAACAGATATTTAGGTCATAGCTTTTGTCTATAAAAGTACTTAATTTATGTTGTCATGGATGTTTTCAAATGAACGGTCTCTTTCGTTCAGTCCATTTATGGCGATTTTCACTGCAGCCATATGTTTAAGATGCTTATCTTTTTTTAATTAATAAAATCACTTCTAATTCAAAAATAGATTCCAATAAGAAATTTTTGAATATGCGAATCAGTGGAAATCTATTTCGACTGTTTTCCAAGAAGAAGTCGTAGAAGATTATATAGAATAGATTCATTTCTCAACCGATCCAGAAGACTTACGAGGTGGCTATAAAACACATCTAGTCGAATGAATACAACAGCGGTTATTACAACAATGTTAACAAACGGAAATACCTTCAACAGATATCGTAGTAAAGAATATGAAAGGAAAAGGAGAGATTTCGTTCAATGGTTGAACGAAATCTCTCCTTTATTAATTTGAAGCACTTCCGCTTCAAATATTCGCTACCGGATTTTTCGAAATCTTAGTGAATGAATTTTCATTCATTCTTATACCCAATTAACTGACCTTGGAATATTGACACTCTTCTTTATTGCCGAATTGAATATCTTGATATCTGTTTAACAAGATGTCTAATTCTTGGCTGCATGATATTACACTCGAATGAGTTCTTCCTAGTTTTGTTGCTCTGTTGTACATTATTCTTTGCTTCAATTTAATTTGACCTAATAGCATCAATTTTTTATTTATACTTATCATTTACTTTCCGTCCTCCATATATATTTAGTATATTTTTTATATTTCGACTTATAATATTGCACAAGGTACATCATAAATGAATGGTCTTGTAAAAAATTGTCGCTTCGTGTAAATATGAACAATGTTCATTAAATTGTAACATTTTCAAATAAATTTGAATAAAAGTGTTGATTTTATACAAACTTTATTTTACGTAATTTTCGTATCTCGAAACTTCTTTTGTCTTTAAAAAGATAGCCCTACACAGTACATATGAAAATAAGATTCCTACAATATCTATCCCCACATCAAATAGTCTCCCGTTGCGACTGAAAAAAAGTTGAAGAACTTCAGTCATGAAAGCAAACGTTCCACACAACATAAGAGTGATTTTAAAACGCTTAATCCAATTTAGCAATAACAAGAACAGTAATCCGAATGCGTAAATATGTCCTATTTTTTGAATGACATAAAACTCATTGGTAATATGAATATCATTGGTGATTAGCAAGTCACGAAAGTTGGGTGCTATTTCGACATTGAACTCTATCACTTGTTCATATAGAAATGCATGGGCATCCGATGTACATCCCGCGATTAATATAATGACTGCCCAAACGAATAGCAAAAATGGAGCAAAATACAAGTTGGGCACATCCTTTCGTTTCCTTTGACCTTATGTAAGTATTTTCCTTATTAATTTATTTCATACAAATGTAATGCCGACAGTAAAAACTGCCGGCATTTTTTTATTAGCTACGTCCTTTTAATTGGTTTTGGGCTTGTGCTACCAAACGCTTAGTGATTTCTCCGCCAACGGATCCGTTAGCACGCGCTGTAGAATTTTCGCCTAATTGCACTCCGAATTCTTGTGCGATCTCGTATTTCATTTGATCCAACGCTTGTTTTGCACCTGGTACTGATAATTTATTGCTTGAATTGTTGTTTGCCATTTTGCTCACCTCCTCGCTAATCATAGAATGGTCTTTTTTCAGAAAATCATGCAAGTTGAAAAAAAATTTATGATTTTTTGGTTCTTTTAAATCTGACTATTATTAATAACATGCTCTTAATAAGATAAATAAAATCAGTACTGATGAATTTGTACTTTTTTCAAATTAGCATGCCCAACCTATCTTTTTTGAATATGCAAAAACCCTTCCATCAATAAAGATAGAAGGGTTTTGGTTATACATGATGTCTATTTAATAAGTTCTTTTGCGTACGACGATTTCACCTGTAACAACTTTTTCATTAATAACTCTTACACGTTCTTCAACAATTGGAAAACGAATCAATTCTTCATCACTCGTTTCAATGGGTGGAATGTCACTATCAAAATAAATATGTTCGACATATATTTCATCTTTTGTACCCGCTTGAGCAACATCGTTTGATACGTTTGGTTGTTCTTGTAAAGGATAGTCTTGGCTTTGGGCATACGAATGTTGTACGTCTTCTTTATACATACTTCTAGTAGGCTCATTTGTTGCGAATCCTTGTTGATTTAATGGAGGTGGTTCTACATCTCCTTCAGCCCGTGCGCTTTCATAAAACTGCATGGATTGTTCTTCGTTAGAGAAACCTGCATCGCTTTCATCTGAATATGGTTGACGTGGAACTTCTGCATTTGCAAGAATGACTAAATCGCCTTGCTCAAGTTGTCTCACATAGGAACCTACTTCATCTTCTGTTATTCCAGCCGATTTCAAGACAGCTGCTACACCTGAATGTTGCGTGTCATAATCCAACGCATAAAACATTCGGCTAAATACACCACTGCCTTTCGGTTCAGGTTCTCCTTCTTCTGGAATTTCCTCCACTTGGACACCTGTCTCTTCGACAATCGCATGAGCTCGGTGTAGATCCTTAGCTAAAACAAATATGGAGCTCTCATCGTGACCCAGAGCTTTCAATTTATCAATTTCAAGCATAACTGCCTCTTCGCTATTATAAATGCCAACCACTCGTTTATTCATTATAAATTCCTCCTCACATCTGGTTTCAATACCTGTCCCTTTTTTACCCTTTTTCACCCATTTTCTAAACAATATTTCGTGTCTTCCTCCATGACTTGTACCACTTAACAAATACATACAAGGTTCTTAACGTATCGCAACATTAATATTATGAAAGAAAAGGCACAGATTATAAGGAGGTACATATGGAAGAAGAAAACATTTATCAATTAGTCTCAGCACTTCATGATATCAAGCAAGAGTTGAGTAGTATTGCTGAATCCTTGTATACGTTAGCAAATTCTCCGCCTGATCAAGCCCAAAGTTTTCATGGCATTGAAGAAAGGTTAAGAAAAATTGGTAGTTTTGTAGAAGATTTATCCTTGAAAAAATAATTTTATTTTAGATAGAATGGTTTACTTCATCATTATTATACAAAAAACCACTAGATTTTGGATTCTAGTGGTTTTTTGCATTAATTTTGATTAACTGACAGAAACGCAATTTCTTCCGCCATTTTTGGAACGATAAAGGGCATCGTCAGCTTTTGAAAATAATTTACTTAGATTGTCATCGTGTTCATATGTAGTAACACCGATACTAACGGTAATTCGTGCATGTTTCCAAGAACCATGGTCAATATTTAATCGAATTCGTTCCGCAATAACTCGTGCATGTTCTTTGTTTGTGTTGGGAAGAACTATCATGAACTCTTCTCCACCCATTCTGGCGACAAGATCTTGTGTTCTCGTTTCTACTTGAAGTTTCATAGCCAACTCTTGTAACACTGCATCACCGATAGGGTGACCATATGTGTCGTTAACGCGTTTAAAGAAATCGATGTCGATCAGTAGTAAAGAAAAAGAACAATGTTCTTTCTTTGATAGCTCTATATTTTCCATTATTTTTTCTTGTAAACACCGTCTGTTTTTTAATCCAGTTAAAGGATCTGTTGTGGCTAATTCTTTTAATTGGGTATTCAGTTCCAACAATTCTTGTTGTTTACCTTCAACTTCTTTCATTAACCCTTGTAATTTCATATATGCTTCGTCGGTATCATGAAGAATTCTTTCAGCATTGCGCTTCGCTAAAAGGAGTTCATTTTCATATTCATCACGTACTTTCATTTGCACAAACACACACTCATATTGCTCATTTCGTTCAACTGTATTCATCAATACCGGTATTTGTTCGCTTTTGGTCTTTAAAGTCAAATACATTTCATTCACTTTTCCATGCATTTTAATAGAAGGAGAAAAATACGTTTGAAAATAAATTCGTGACGGGATCGTTAATAAATCATGCATATGAGCTGGAGCACTCTCAACGCCAACCCACTCATGCATGGTTTGGTTCATATCCAAAATTCCTAACTTATTATTCATAACCAAATAGCCAAAAGGCGCTAAGTTCAGCTGCTCTTGCATTGTGATACCTCCATCTACTTCGACAAAAATGCTTTAATATAACTTATGGTTTCCTCTGGTTCATTAATATGCGGATTATGTCCAGTTGCTTGCATCAACACAAATTCACTCTCAGGAATTTTCGAATGAACATATTCTCCAATTTCCACAGGCGCAATTGCATCATCTAATGTTTGTAAAATTAGCGTAGGCGTTGAAACCTTTGTCAATTCACTTCTGATATCTGATGTAAATGTGACTTCCGCAAACTGCCGAGCGATAAGTGGATCATTCGAACACAATTGTCGTTCAAAGTCAGCCGTTAATTCCGGACCTGCATCATTTCCCATCGCTACGGGCGCTAAATACTTGGCCCACTCATTGTAATTTTTCTCCATCATATCAAGAAGTGCTTCAATATCCGATTTTTCAAATCCTCCTTGATACCCTGGTTCATTTAAATATCGTGGGGAAGGACCAATCATAATCAACTTCTCCATCAATTCTGGTCGTTCTATTGAAGCAAGGACCCCGACCATACTACTTACCGAATGTCCGACAAGCACAATGTTCTTTAATTCAAGCGCATCGCAAACTTCAAGTACATCCTGTGCGTACCCTTTTAGCGAAGAATAGCGTTCTGGTGAATATTGTGATTTGTCACTTCTACCTGAACCTACATAATCAAATAAGACCACTTGGTAGTCCTCTTCAAAAGCAGGTGCTATATCTCTCCACACTAATTGATCACACCCAAAGCCGTGTGCAAACACGACGGTCTTTGGACCTTTACCACTAACATTTATATAATTTCGTTTAAGAATATGAGAATTCAATGTATTATTTTTCCTCTTTTCGTCATTTCAGATGAGTAAATTATCAGCATTTCTTTTGCTTCATTTTATCACAATAAAAGAACAGAATAACAAATTTATTCAAATAAAGTAGTCACATATAACTAAATACGACACTTTGTTCACATGACTTATGTCAGTCATTTACACATCTTTCTCTTCAAGATAGTACCGTTTAATTGCAAAGCCAAAAATTGATGCTAATACTTGTTGAAAAAGCATCCCTAGAACAACCGGAACCGCAACAGCTGCAGGAAAATAAGATACGGCTAACACTGCCCCAGCACTGATATTTCTCATACCACCCGTAAACATCATTGCAGTGACAGTCTCCTTGTCTTGCTTGAACAGCTTTCCAGTGAAAAATGAAATTAAATATCCACTAAACGCGACCAAAAACATGACAATGGCAATCCCAATTAACTTTAAATTAATGTCTAGTAAATACGGTGCTACAACTGCTCCATTTAACATAACGACAATTCCCATGCCTATTTTGGCAAAAGGGGATAAACGAGCGCTAAGACCACTCGCAACTCTTTCTTTTAAAACCTGGTTTAACGTCATACCTACAATTGAGGGAATCACAATCATCAAAAATAGTCCTTGCGTGATCCCAACGATATCCATCTCAATATTTCCACCAACTAAAAGAGACATAGTAAAGGGTACAATGAATGGTGACAGCATTGTATCAATTAAAATGATGGATAAAGTCAAAGCTATATTACCTTTGTAAATGGAGACCCATACAAAGCTGGTAATGCCTGTTGGAATCGCCATGGCCAATACTAAACCCGTAATGGTGAACGCATCTCCACTAAATGCTACATGGCCAACGCCAAGTGCCCATAGCGGCATTACTATATGTAAAATAAAAAGAACTATAACAAGAGGTAACGGATTCAACACGGCTTGTTTCATTGATGAAAAATTTGAATTCAAGCTCCCTGAAAACGTCATAAACGCAAAAATCCAAGGAATTAAAAAAGAAAAATCCTCTACATATACTGACAACAACACCCCGATTACCACGGAGGTTGGAACCATTAATGGCATGAATTTCTCTAATATTTTGTTGATTTTATATAACATGTTGCGTTTCACTCCAATGATGGGAAAGATGTAATGAATCTCCTCCCATTATAATCCCATTGTGTCGGTCACGTCCCTTAATTGTTGTTTTTGACTGTTTATTCTTAATAAAATGTCGCTCACACTAACTAAAAAATTCAAAGTTTTTTAAAAACATTTACATGATTACGTGGTACAAAACCACACTAACATGAACAAGTGAAGGAGGAAATATTATGGATATCAATCGAATCAAGCAAATTGTGGGATCATCAAACGAAGTAGATGTTACGTATAACGGTGTTTCAGTTTGGATTGACCAAATACACGAAAACGGCAAAATGGCGACTGTCCATTTACGACATTCATTGGAAGAGCGCTCTGAAGTGGATATTTCGGAGCTAGAGGAAGTAGTTCATTAAGGTTCTTAACTGCTAAATCATTTGAATTACAAAATATTTTAATCAAAGGCTATGTTAAATGTTGCTGTTGATATTCCGCAAAACAGTTACGCTTTCCGCGGGCTTGCGCCGAACTAACTCGGACTTAACGTCCGAGTGGATTTCTGCACTGCGCTGTTCCCGCTGGAGTCTTC
>NZ_JBATUX010000122.1:0-11273 GCF_049671445.1 Paenisporosarcina sp.
GCAAAGCCCGAGGTATCGAAGACATCACTTTTCAGGTTGCTGAAGGTGAAATATTTGGTTTCATCGGACCAAATGGATCTGGAAAAAGTACGACAATACGCACATTACTAAACTTTTTGTATCCAACAAGTGGATCTGCAAAAATTCTTGGAAAAGATGTGGTGAAGGACTCTAAATACATTCGTCAACATATTGGTTATCTGCCTTCTGAAGTGCATTACTATGATGATATGAAAGTAAATGAATTGTTTCGCTTTTCTTCAGGCTTTTACTCAGGAAATGCAGAAAAGCATGCGCTGCTATTGGCACAACGCCTACAACTAGATACGACGCGTAAAATTGAAGATCTATCTTTTGGTAATAAGAAAAAGGTCGGAATCATTCAAGCGCTTATGCATGAACCAAAATTATTAATATTAGATGAACCTACAGCAGGTCTTGATCCCCTTATGCAATCTATCTTTTTTGATTTATTAAAAGAGCTACAACAAAAAGGAACGACGATTTTCTTTTCCTCTCACTACCTTGGTGAAGTTCAAAAATTATGCGATCGAGTGGGTATTATCAAAGAAGGTCGTATGATTAAAATTGAGAATATGGAAGACATGCGTGCTAACCAATTTAAAAAAGTTCATCTTCATTTCCATGGTAAATGGGAAAATAAGATTCAAATCCAAGGAGTCTTTCAGGAGCATATTACTGATACGAGTTACGACTTTATTTATAACGGACACACCCGAGAGTTATTAGAACAATTACGATTCATACCATTCGATGATGTAACCATTGAAGAACCATCTCTTGAAGAAGTTTTCATGCATTATTATGAAAAAGAGGAGGGGGAGCATCATGGTCTTTAAAAGAGAGTGGAAGAGAGCACAAAAAGCTTTGTGGATATGGGTTTTAGCACTTGGTGGGATGTCTTTTTTAATCATGAGTATCTACCCTCAGTTTGCTGAAAACAAAGATCAATTAGAAGAGTTAATAAAACTTTATCCAGAAGCAATGCTCAAAGCGTTTAATATTGATCAACTGGGATTTGATAGTGCATTAGGATTTTACGCAATTGAAGGTTATTTATTCGTCACCCTTTTTGGCAGTATTTATGCAGCGTTGTTGGCAGGTGGGATTTTAGTTAAAGAAGAAAGCGACCGAACGATTGAATTCTTATTAGCAAAACCCATTTCAAGAATCCAAGTTGTTGTTCAAAAAGCAGCTGCTGTTGGATTAGTATTAGTTATGTTTAATTTAATTCTTACAATTATAAATTATGTAGGATTCCAAATAGCAGATGATAAGCAAGTGGATATAGCAACATTTATCATGATCTCTATAGCGCCGTTATTACTTCATTTAACTTTTGCTGCGATTTCATTTGGTATTTCTGCTTTTCTTCGCAAGCAACGACTTGTCACATCGATATCTCTTGCTGTTGTGTTATTTAGTTATTTTATGAGTATCGTTTCAAGTATCTCTGACAAACTATCTACTTTCAAATGGATGACACCATTTGAATATGTAAGTTCTGCTTATATTATTGAGCACGCAGCGATAAAACCAGTGTATTTACTTATTATGGTGCTAGTGATTTGCGGTTCAATAATGATTGCTATTTGGAAGTACAATAAAAAGGATTTGATTGTGTAATGAATCTAGAATTGGATGAGAAAAATGAAAGGATATTTCAAGCAGCGAAGGAACTATTTGCAATACATGGCTATCATCAAACATCGACTAATTTAATAGCAGAGAAAGCTGATGTTTCCAAGGCGCTTATTTTCCATCATTTTAAATCAAAAAAGAAGCTATATTTGACCATCATCGACCTCTCAATTGATTTAATGCAAAGTTCCTTTGATAAGGAATGGCACACACATGGAACAGAAGATTTTTTTGAAATGATGAAAAAGCTTGTAAGCATTAAAATGATAGTAGCAGTTAGGTATCCTACTGAAAATAAATTACTTATGCATGCTTCCCACTCTCCATCAAAAGAAGTAGCTCAAGAGCTTCAAATGTTATTAATGGAGAAATCACGAGCCATGCAAAAGCTAAGTGACGAAACTATTTTTGGGTTACTTACAACTCATTCTATCCGTGAAGGAGTAAAGCTCGAACATGCGAAAAATTCAATTCGAATCATATTTGATGCTTTCGCTAAGCGAATCGTTTCTGAATATGATGGCAGATATGAGGAGATGATTACTAATAAAGAAAAAATTCTCACTGAATTGGATGCAATTATTGATATTTTAAAATATGGCGTAAGTAAATCAATTTTATAAATGTTATTTGATACACGAATATTTGAAGGATATTCCTTTGAATTTGTTAAGAATATCGGTCATTTGATTGGAGTGAAGGGCGGCGACTCCGGCGGGAAAAGTGTGTCCAGGTGTGACCCCGCAGGAGCAATCTTTTCTGCGACGAGGAGGCACACGGACCACCCGTGGAAAGCGTCCGCCCGTAACGGAAATCCACTTAATGTTCGTGTTTACATCCTGTTTTATGAATTTTGAAAATGACACAAGTAAATAAAGATAGATATATAAATGAATACGAAGGGGAGGAGCGGTGTCAATGATAGAACTAGATCATGTCGTGTATTTTAGTAAGAAGCCACCGGAAGTGCATGTGCAAGAACATGAGGGTACGGCAATTGGTGGCAAACATAAAAATTGGGGAACCGTAAATGCATTGACCTATACGAAAAATAGTTATATTGAATATTTATCAGTAGAGCATATGGACATCGCAAAACAAGCGAATCATCCGTTAACGAACCTGTTGCTACACGATCTTGAAGATAGCGAAGGCTGGGGAACAATTTGTTTTCGAACCGATAATATTCGTGAACTTAATGAACGGTTAAATCGTGAAGGCTGGGTAACGTCAGGTGTATTAGATGCCGAGCGAGAAACCTCATCTGGTTTTATTCGGAAGTGGAAAATGCTTTTCATTGAGCAGGTAGTGTCAGATGAATTGCCATTGCCATTTTTTATTGAATGGGAAGAGCCGTTTGAAGAACGAATGAAAAGCTTAAGGGAAGATGGGACCATTACTACTGTAAACGATAAATTAAGCATTTCATCCTGTGAGTTTGCAGTAGGTAATCCAGAAAAAAGGCTAAATGAATGGAGCCGTCTATTAAATCTTAACTGGACAGAAAGTTCATTGATATTATCGAATACAGAATTAATATTCACTAAAAGTACCAACACGAGAGAGCGTTTAGTGAATGTTCAACTCACAGAAAGTTTGTAAATAAACCATGTGTAGTCACGGGGATTAAAATCGGCTCTTGTCTTAGTATCTATCAGTCCGAGTGTCATGAATCCAGTTGAAGGTGCAGCGATTATTACTGGAAACCCAAATTTCCCATTAACGAATCCCGCACTCTTTTCAGTTCCTCTTGGTTTTTTATAGGCGGATGGATTGGTACTTTATTGTCTAAGGAGTCAGATGAAAAGAAATTTGCCGAAGTTAAAGTTAAAGCAAATACAGGCGGCTTTAGACAGTTGTAAGAAGTTGTGTCTATTTTCATGAGTATGGTACGATAGATGAAATATGAAGGAACGGAGGTTTTCCAAATGATTAATCACATATTCCGATGGAACACTTTGCGATGAAACTGAATAAAGCAAAGAACTGCTACTGGGCAGTTTAGTCGGGATATGTCTGTTCATTTTGAAAACCAAGTTATGATTTAGAAAAACACAGCTTGTACCCCACAAAGGTACAAGCTGATGTCATCTCTTGAACTGATATCTAAATCAGTGCAAGAAAAGTGTGAGGATGTACTCACTTTTTCTTTACTATTAAATGGCAGAAAAAAGGAATATTTCGATTTTCTCTCGGTAGACTTTGAGGAGGAAATGATACATGGATGAATTGCTCGAACGTGCCATAGTTGTTGGCGTTAATTTGAAAAAAGATGAACATTTTGAATATGGCTTAGAAGAATTACACAACTTGGCTGAAGCATTAAATGTAGAAGTGGTAGGCGAAGTAACACAAAATTTAGATCGTGTGAATTCTGCACATTACGTAGGAAAAGGGAAAATCGACGAAATTAAAGCTTTTTACGACGAAGCTGATGCTAACTTAGTTATTTTCAATGATGAGTTATCACCCTCTCAAATACGTAATTTAGAAGAAGCGCTCGACTGTAAAGTTATTGACCGAACGATGTTAATTCTAGATATCTTTGCTCGTCGTGCGAAGTCGAAGGAAGCTCAAATGCAAGTGGAATTAGCCCAGCTTCAATACATGTTACCTCGATTAATCGGTTTACGTGCTTCTCTTGGTCGTCAAGGTGGTGGTACGGGTGGCGGATTTCAAAACCGTGGTGCAGGTGAAACAAAACTTGAGCTCGATCGCCGGAAAATTGAAGATCAAATTGCTAAAATTCGTCGTGATTTAGAGCATGTGAAAGAACAACGGGTGACACAAAGAAAACAACGTAAGAAAAACGAAGTTCCAGTTGTATCGATTGTTGGATATACGAATGCAGGGAAATCGACCGTCATGAATCGGTTACTTGCCAAAACTGGACAATTAGATGACAAGCAAGTGTTCGAAAAAGACATGTTGTTTGCTACTCTTGAGACATCGGTGCGTCAAATTCGTTTGCCGGATCAAAAAGAATTCTTACTTACGGATACAGTAGGTTTTGTTAGTAAGCTGCCGACCCATTTAGTAAAAGCGTTCCGCTCTACATTAGAAGAAGCTCGTGAAGCAGATTTACTGCTTCATGTGGTGGATGTTTCAAATGAAGAGTATCGCTATATGATGGATGTTACGAACGAGACTTTGCATGCGGTTGGCGTTGAAGATGTGCCAACTCTAGAGTTATACAATAAAGCTGATTTGGCAGACCTCAACTATCCTCGTGTTAGTGGGAATAGCCTTTGGATTTCTGCAAAAGAAGGCAAGGGCTTAGACGAATTATTAGAAATGATTCGTACACATATTTTTGCTGATTATAAAACGTGTCGCATGCTTATTCCTTATGAGCGTGGAGACATTGTCTCATATTTAAATGAACAAGCTTCCGTTCAAACATCGGAGTATGAAGAAGAAGGCACCTTGTTAAAAGTTGAATTAAGACAATCCGATTATGAACGTTATCAAGAGTTCGTTCTTGGGAAATAAAAAAAAGCATTTCCGATTTTCTCGGAAATGCTTTTTCTTATGGAAGTCTAATTTAATTCTACCGACACCTAAGAACTTGGAGAATAGTTTCTCGTCCATTCAACGTGAGTTATCGTCCATTCAAATTGGTTTATTGTCCACTTATTAAAGGCTTTCGTCCATTCAACTTGGATTTCTGTCCATTTAAGGTGCGTTTTCGTCCATTCGCTTGGAGGAAGACACGATTCCTCCTGAGAAAGACACCAAATTCGCGTACTAATTTTGAAACTGGATGTTATGGAGTCTTGCAAACAAACCATCCGCTTCAACAAGATCTGAATAAGTTCCATCTTCAGCGATGCCATCTTTTGTGACAACAAGTACACGGTCAGCATCACGTATGGTTGCGAATCGATGGGCAATAATAAGAGTTGTCCGATTTTCAGCAAGTTCTGCTAATGAATGTTGAATAATTTTCTCGGTTTCTGTATCCAGAGCAGAAGTCGCTTCATCCAAAATGAGAATCGGTGGATTTTTCAGGAACATACGAGCGATGGCTAAACGTTGCTTTTGACCACCTGATAATTTCAATCCACGCTCACCAATTTGTGTATCAAATCCATCAGGAAGTTCTGAAATGAATTCTTCCAAATGAGCTTTTCGAGCAGCCTCTAGCACTTCACCATCTGTTGCATTTTTTTTGCCGTAAGCAATATTTTCACGAACGGTTCCTGTGAACAAGAACACATCTTGTTGAACAATCCCAATTTGAGATCGTAAAGAATGCTTGGTCATATCTCGAATATCTAGTCCATCAATCGAAATAGAGCCGTTCGTTACATCATAAAAACGTGGAATTAATGAACAAATCGTTGTTTTACCAGCACCAGAAGGGCCAACAAATGCCACCGTTTCTCCAGCTTTTACTTCAAGATTAATACCTGACAATACTTTTTTGTGTTGATCATAACCGAAGTCCACATCATTAAATGAAATGTCACCACGTAAATGGTCAACAGATTTAGCGTTTTCTCGATCCACAATTTCTGGATCCTGCTCAATCAAATCTAAAAATCGTCTAAATCCTGCCATGCCTTTAGGATAAAGCTCAAGTAAAGCACTAATCTTATCGACCGGTTTAATTAAAACATTAATAAATAAGACAAAGCTCACAAGTTCCCCATACGTTAATTTATCATTAACCGTAAACCAAGCACCAACTACTAAAACGACTAACGTCATAAGCCGTGTCATCATGTAAATACCGGAATGAGTACCAGCCATTACTTTATATGCGACGAGTTTTGCTAGTCTGAATTGGCCGTTATCATTCTGAAAACGATTGATTTCAAACTCTTCGTTTGTGAAAGATTGAACAACTCGAGCACCTGAAACGCTGTCTTCTACTCGACCGTTTACATCGGCAATTTTGATGTACATGTTTTTCCATGCACGATTCATTTTAATGTTACTAAATACCACAAGGATAGTAAGGAATGGAACCATAATAATGGCAATGATAGCAAGCTCAGGATTGATGTTATACATAATCACGAATGCGCCTATAAATGTCATAATTGCAATAAAGAAGTCTTCTGGACCATGGTGGGCAAGCTCACCAATATCAAATAAATCGTTGGTTATTCGGCTCATTACATGACCCGTTTTGGTATTATCAAAAAAACGGAAAGATTGGCGTTGTACATGAGTAAAGAGTTGTTCACGCATGTCCGTTTCTATATTAATTCCTAACTTGTGCCCTAAGTAACTAACGATATATTGCAGTAAAGTACTAATTAAATAAACAGCTAATAATAAAACACTTACGGTGACAATCTTATCCCACTCTCTTGTTGGCAGTAGACCATCAATAAACCACTGGACGGCTAAGGGAAAAGCAAGTTCTAATATAGCGACGATAATCGCGCTGGTAAAATCAATCATAAACAGACGTTTATGGGGGCGATAATAAGTAAAGAATTTCTTAATCATATGAGTTCTCCTTGGTGTTTTTAATACAGGCAATTATAACGGAAATAGGTCACAAACACGACAATAAACTTCTAAACACGAAGGATTTCAAAGTATTTCAAGTTCCGAATGTTTTTTGACAATTAAAAGAAGGCACGTTAAACTGTTAAAGTTGTCTTTTTACTGATATAACAATTCGACCTTTATTATCAGTATATTTTGCACATTCAACATGAAAAACGAATGTGTATTTCTTAAAATTAAAAAGAAAGAAGGGAAAAGAATGGCGACAAGAGAAGAAATCGTCCAGTCGGTTCCTCAAAAAGGATTCTTTGGACATCCAAAAGGCTTATTAAGCTTATTCTTTACAGAGTTTTGGGAGCGTTTTTCATACTACGGTATGCGCGCAATCTTGCTCTACTATATGTACTATGAACTAAATCAAGGAGGACTTGGTTTAGAACAATCTACAGCGAACTCGATTATGGCAGTATACGGATCACTTGTATATATGTCCGGAATTATCGGGGGATGGATTGCTGACCGATTACTAGGTACGACCAAAACCGTATTCTATGGTGGTATAGCAATTATGTTAGGTCACGTAGCGTTATCGTTACCTGGTGGCATAAATACGCTATTTATTTCTATGGCATTTATCATTATTGGTACAGGTTTATTAAAACCTAATATCTCAAGTATTGTTGGAGAAATGTATTCAGATAACGATGTTCGTCGTGACTCTGGATTTAGTATTTTCTACATGGGAATCAACATGGGTGCATTTATCGCACCATTAGTAGTAGGAACTGTAGGTCTTAAATATAACTTCCACTTAGGCTTCGGAATTGCTGCAGTTGGTATGTTATTAGGATTAGTCGTCTTCATGGTTACGAAAAAGAAATATCTTGGTTTAGCGGGTTCATATGTTCCGAATCCACTGCCTAAAGAAGATCGCAAAAAAATGCTTTCACGCGTTGCAATTGTTTTAGCGGTAATCGTAGTTATTGGTTATTTCTTAATTGAAAATGGCATTATGACAATAGATGTCTTTACCATGATAGTTTCGGTATTAGGTATTGTCATTCCAACAATTTACTTTATCGTCATGTATCGTAGTACTAAAACAAATGCGGATGAAAAGTCACGTGTTCTTGCATACATTCCATTGTTTATTTCTGCAATGGTGTTCTGGGCTATCGCTGAACAAGGTTCAATCATATTAGCTCAATATGCAGATCAACGTACAGACTTAACAATTGGTTCTTGGGAGATTTCTCCAGCATGGTTCCAATCTTTAAACCCACTATTTATTATTGCAATTGCACCAGTATTTGCATGGTTGTGGGTACGTCTTGGAAATAGACAACCGTCTACGCCTAAGAAATTCGCATTTGGTTTATTCTTTGCGAGTATGTCATTCTTAGTTATGATTATTCCTGCATACGTAAACGGAACTGAAACGTTAGTTAGCCCATGGTGGTTAGTATTAAGTTTCTTCCTAGTTGTTCTGGGTGAATTACTTCTTTCTCCAGTTGGATTATCAGCAACGACCAAACTTGCACCACAGGCTTTTGCAGCACAAACAATGAGTTTGTGGTTCTTAACAAATGCATCTGCACAAGCAATTAACGCGCAAGTCGTGAAGTTTTACAATCCTGAAAACGAAATCGTTTATTTTGGTGTCATCGGGGTTATTGCACTAATCATTGGATTATTGTTGTTCTTCTTTGCACCAAAAATTGAAAAACTTATGCGTGGCGTACGTTAATCATAAAACACAAAAAGCCTACCGAATGATTCATTTATCGGTAGGCTTTTTTGTGTTTATTTGGTTTTTTTATCGTACATTTGCGCTGGCCGCACGTTCCGTATGAGCCAACAAGTAAGAAAACCACATACTTGTGGGTCTCATTCTTCACGCTCATGCGGCATGCTAGGCGCAATTGTACTCTTATGAATGTTTTTAATATCAACAGTATTCTTTAAAATTGCTTACATTAAATTTTTAAATATTATGATTTGAAACCTTTTAGAGGTAAACTCTATTAATAGAATAAATAAAAAATAAAAAAAGAAAAAGGTGGAGACAACATGAAGAAATGGAAGACACTCATGGTTGCTAGTGTTTTGACACTAGGCTTAGCAGCATGTAATTCAACTGCAACTCCTACTTCTGAAACTGCTGAAGATAAAAAAAGCGAATTAACACTTAAGCAAGTTTTCGATAAGTCTCTTGTACAATCAGAATCTATTATAAGCTTAAATGCAGATATTGAAATGTCGCAGGTCATCGAAGTACCTTCGCAAAATGTCGAGATGGATACAGAAACTAAAATGACCATGGACATGTTTGTAGATCCTTTAAGTATTTACCAAAAAGGTACAACATCTACAACGGTTCCAGGGCAAGATACTTCTGAACAACCACAAGAAGTTGAGATTGAAAGTTATATGACAGAAGAGGGATTTTTCATGAACCATAGCATGTCGCAACAATGGGTGAAACTACCTGCAGATATGTACGAGCAAATGATGTCAATGTCTCAAAAACAAGCAGATCCATCTCAGCAGTTAAAAGATTTAGAAATGTTTAGGGATGATTTCTCATTTGAACAATCAGACGATATGTATGTATTAAAATTGTCTGCATCAGGTGATAAATTCAATGAATTAATTCAAAAACAATTAACTGAAACCATGCCCGCTATGGAACTAGAACAAGAAAAAATGTTAAAAGACATGAACATTGAAAAAGTAGATTACGAAATATTTATTGATAAAAAAACATTCAATACTTCTGCTTTTAACATGAACTTGGAAATGACTGTAAAGGTTGAAGGTGAAGAGATGAAGATGTCTCAAAATATGAAATCTACTTTCGATAAATTTAATGAAATCGAACCGATTAAAGTGCCTCAGGAAGTTCTTGATAACGCAAAAGCAATGTAAAAAAAGCCTTCCCCAAGTATGTTAGTGGGGAAGGCTTTTTATGGTATTCAGTTATATTTTAGTAAGTAAATCCTGCCGGTGTGTTTTTTAACACCACTACAACTTTATGTTCGTCTAACTTTTCTTCTAACTGTTCTGCTTCAGGTTGACTAAACCCAAGCTCTTCAAATTGCGCACGAAGTTCGTCTCCTTTTTTACGGAAAACATTTGCAAGCGATGTGCCTAAACCTTGTTCAGTTACACCTACTGTATTCGCGTCTGCCATATCAGCTACTTGACTTGTACGATGATTTTCATGAGTAAGTACATATATATCGTCCTCATGAACACCTTTAGCTTTAATTTCTTGAATTCCGCGAATGGCTTCATCATCTGTTAAATACTCTTTATAAGTAACACTCATTATTAAAATCCTCCTTTAAATCGTTTTATTCTGACACGTAAGTACTTTACCACTCTTATCTTGGAATAAACTTAATAAGAGGAAAATCAAACGAAAGTCTTAGTTTCTCGACAATGGAATGGCAAGGTATTGGTAAAAATATGATAAAATAATTTCGAAGGAGCGTGAAGGATATGAAAAAATGGTTTTATCCCTTGGCAATTGTGACGCTTATTGCATTCATAACCTTATTTTTTAATTTTACGCATGAAGAGATGCAAGAGTTTGATGAAGAAATAGGAGAAGCTCTTATTGGAAATGAATTCATACGATTCTTCCATTACATTGGTGAACCATTTTGGATTGCCTCTGCAGCTTTCATTTTAATTGTATATTTAGCTTTTAGGCGTACGAATTACCGCGGTATGTTATTTGTGTTATTTACAGTAGCGGGTGGAAATTTGTTGAATCATTTATTAAAAGAATGGATACAGCGGGTACGCCCTGAGATGCCTGACCAATTGACGAGTTTTAGTTTTCCTTCTAACCATGCAATGGTGGGTTTATTGTATCTATTTACGTATGCTTATTTACTAACTGAAAATCGCTCATCGACGAATTGGCGTCTCAGTATTTGGATATCTGCAATTGTTTTAACTCTTCTTGTAGGTTTGTCTCGAATTGCTGGTAATAACCATTATGGAACAGATGTGGTTGGGGGATGGCTGCTCGGCTATTCATTCTTCATTCTAGTAGTAGTTTGGTATGAATGGCGCAATCGTAACATGGGCAAACGAAAGCCCCAACCAGAATAACCAAAGTCTTACGCTAATTA
>NZ_JBATUX010000123.1:0-2744 GCF_049671445.1 Paenisporosarcina sp.
AGAACGGAATCAGCTAAAATAGTTGCTTCCATAACTCGGATGGTGAGGGATATCAGTTTAGCGGAAGATGTTGCGCAAGACACACTGATCATAGCGCTTGAACGCTGGCCAGTCTCTGGTATTCCGAATAACCCTGGGGCCTGGTTGATGACTGTGGCTAAAAGAAAAGCCATTGACATGCTTCGTCGAAAAAAACGACTGGATCAAAAATATGATCAAATGGTTTATGAAATGAACACACTTTTTGAGCCTGACTTGGCTGATGATATTGACGAAGATATTAAGGACAATTTATTGCGGCTGATTTTTATGACATGTCATCCGGTGTTATCAAAAAATGCCCGTGTAGCTCTTACACTGAGACTGGTTGGGGGACTGACAACAGAAGAAATCGCAAACGCGTTCCTTGTACCTGAACCGACGATTGCCTAGCGGATTGTTAGGGCAAAACGAACACTTGCAACAGCCAATGTTCCTTTCGAGGTTCCTCAGAAGGCAGCGTATGCCGAAAGACTTTCTTCCGTATTGGAAGTGATTTATCTTATGTTCAACGAGGGCTATTCGGCTTCTTCAGGTGAAAATTTAATACGAATGAACCTATGTAATGAAGCATTAAGAATGGGAAGAGTTTTAGCAGATCTCATTCGTATAGAATCAGAAGTTCATGGTCTTGTTGCTCTAATGGAGATACAAGCATCCCGGTTTAAAGCACGAACGAATTCTGAGGGTGAAATGATTTTGCTACTGGATCAAAACCGCTCGTTGTGGAATCAGGAACACATCGACCGAGGTGTTGCTTCATTAAAAAAAGCTGAAGACTTGCGAGGCACATTCGGAATGTATGCATTGCAAGCTGCTATAGCTGCTTGTCATGCAAGAGCGGACTCACCAGAAAAAACAAACTGGGTGCGAATTTCGGTTCTGTATGATGCGCTTTCAGAAATTGCTCCTTCTCCAGTCGTTGAATTGAATCGGGCTGTTGCTATATCAATGGCCTATGGACCAAAGGCAGGATTGGAAATTGTTGATTCTTTAATTGAGGAACTAGCGTTGAGGAATTATCATTTGCTTCCCAGTGTAAGGGCCAATTTACTTCTAAAACTAGGAAGAAAGAGGGAAGCATTTGAAGAATTCCAGCGTGCTGCTTTGTTAACACAAAATGTACAAGAACAGAAATTCCTATTAAAACAGGCTAAAGATTGTTTGAAATAAAAAATATTAGTTTTGTCGATTTCTTGGTTTGCTGATCGTTGTATTTATAGATACAAAAATTTAAATGATTTAGGAGAGATGATGATGATATTTTTATGTATGGGCTATTTTAACTCTGAAAAAATGCATGCACTACCAAGTGCAGAAATTGAGGCTGTGATGGATGAATGCCAGCCGCACACTGAGAAATTTTATGAAAGCGGTAAGGTGCTGCTTGATGCAGGTCTAGAGTCAGAGATCAAAAACTTGCGCCGTGTGGACGGTAAGGTAATCGTAACAGATGGTCCGTTTACAGAAACGAAAGAGTTGATTGGCAGCATATTCATTTTTGAAGCTGAGAACATGGATGAGGCGATCCAAATAGCCTCTATTCATCCGACAACACAAGTAAACAAAGGAGAAGAGTTTGGGTGGCGCATCGAGATTCGCCCTGTTCATTACTTTAAGAACGATAAATAAGTTACCATAAAAAGGATATCTCGTATAAATCAAAGGTGGAGTACCACAAGTGGTGATCCATAGTTCAAAGCTTATAGAAAGTGAGAAACTACAAAAATAGACGTTTAATTTAGTGAGAAACAGAAGCACTAAATAAAGTATAGATATTTTAATACCTCTCGAAAAGAATTGCATTTTTTATCAAGGAGCTGATTTTAATGACGAATGGAACGAGTTTAGTTCAGGACGTTCTTGAAATTTACAAATGTGCCGTTTATGAACTAGATACTGAAAAATTCCTATCAATCTATGCTGAAGACGTACATATTTATGATTGCTGGGGAAACTGGGAGTGTAAGGGTATCTCTTTATGGAAAGATAGCGTGACAGAGTGGTTTAATGGTTTGAATGAAGACAGATATTTACTAAAAGTAGATTTTAAGGATTTAACGATTGAGGAAAATACGAATGTTGCATTCGTGCATTGTGCTGTGACTTTCGCTGCATTCAGAGAAAATACTGAAGATAAACTTCGTCAAATGACCAACCGTTTCACATTTGGCTTGAAAAAAGTAAATGAGTCTTGGCTTATAACACACGAGCATTCATCATTGCCAATAGATATGCAATCTGGAAAAGGTATCTTTAACCTAAAATAATAGAGTCAGAGTAGGTAGGGGTGAAATTAAGTAAAATGAATTTAGATTAATACCTCTACTTTATCCCACTATCGAGTGTATTTCTTCAAGAAGGAGAAGTGCTTTTTTTATGTATGAACAAATGTGCAGGATTTTAGGATAACGCGATAAAAGAGTTTAAAAGGGGGAAATTAACATGAATGACCTTAAATTGATTGAAACATACAAAAGCTTTTTACAAAAATATTCTTTAGAGCAACTAAGGCATATACCTGAACAAGGGGTCTGGTCTATCAGTCAAATGTATGACCATTTAATTGTCGTAGCTCATGAGTATCTAGACAGTGTTGAAGCTTGTGCGTTAGCTGTTAGAGAACAAAAGCAGGGTAAAACAGAATTTGGAGAATATTTATTCAATATTGGAGGATTCCCGCCAATTAAAATCAAATTACCAGA
>NZ_JBATUX010000124.1:0-23875 GCF_049671445.1 Paenisporosarcina sp.
GTATTTCTGAGCAAGAAGCAACAGAAATGATCGTAATGGGCTTCATTGAACCATTTACAAAAGAATTACCTATGGAATATGCAGTTGAAATGAACCGTTTGATTAAGTTCGAAATGGAAGGTTCAATCGGATAATTCATATCGTTAATAAACCTCGCCATTGGGCGAGGTTTATTTTTTTCGGGGAAATAGATGGTGAAGATTCCGTAAAGCGAGTATACGTCCAACACGACTTGGTGGTTGGTTTTCTATTCCAGATGATAAACTTTCACTTTAATTAAGTCATATTTCTATCAAGCTATGTCTCATAGCTAGTGAACTTGGTTAGTGAGACGATGAATGAGTGTTATATTCGTCTGTGTAAAATTTATCGCTCAATTTGAGCAGTTTATCGCTCAAACTGGAGATTTGTCGCTCAAACACGTTTCGTTACCTAGTTAACTTATTGAAACAAATCTAGTGCTTCACTAAAATCAAAGAATTTCCTTGATGCGATTTAATGTAATGGCTCCTATCTGGGACTATTTAATACTGTTATTTCCGCTACGCTGCTGAAAGAAAAAGCTTGTTAATAGATGGGTTAAACTGTTCTAAATTTAAATTGCTGAAAACGTTCCTCTCGATGTCTGAATATCTTATTATCAACAAATTACCATCTGAAAACAGTTTATCACACAGGTTTCCGGTGAGTTTTGGAAAGCACTAGGCTGCCTTTACCTAAATAATAAGTTAAGAGGTGGATGTGACGATGTCACATCCACCTCTTACTATTATAGGTAATCTTGCAGCCCAGTTGCTTTCGTCGCTCCCCTACAACCTTCGGGCAAATTGTTTGTTGATTTTTGTTTACTAGAGAATCGTCACTTTCTTCACCCAACCAAGTAGCCGAAGATACTATTTCGGCTACTACCGTACTTCTTTATTTTAGAGAGTTCTTTCATTAAAAATACCTCAAGAGTGAGAGGGGTGATTATAGCCACAATTTGAGGAGCAATTGTGGGTGTGTATGCTTTTGTTTATTTTTCCTTTAATGTGATTGTCACGTTTAGTGAAAGTGTTAACAAAAATAAATCAAGATGAAAGAGGCCGGAATTTCATCTTCGGCCGAATATCTACATAAAGAAAGCATCGATTCTTTAGTAAACCAAAGCATCTTAACTATGTGCGTCTAGGTTGTAAGGGAGCGAAGGACGAGTTTCCGCCGCAAGATGATCTGAAAGAAGAGAGATGGGCAAGTGACATAGTCACAAGCCCATCTCATTATTCTCTAGAACAAGGTGCAGCAGATGAAGCGGCCGAAGCGACTTGGAAACCTATTTACATCAATAGGCATCAGTGCTCCTACCTTTCTTTAACGAGTCCCGTGAGAGTGGGAGTGTTGATGAGAGGCAATTGTGCCTTGCCCCTTTATTCCTCCAACAAGGGCAACAGACGATGTGTCCGAAGCGACCTGAAAAACCTATCTGCATCCAAGTAGGTTTTGATTCGAATCATCAGGATATTAAATTATAAGAAACGCTAAACGTCGAAGCGTGAAGCACTATTTCTTATATGTTATGATAATGACACAAATGGAGCGTGATGATGGATGATTCATGTTGGTTTAACGGGATGGGGGGACCATCCAGATGTCTATAGCACAGAATCCAAAAGTAGTGAAAAATTAATAGATTACAGTGCTCATTTTCCGGTAGTGGAACTGGATGCAGCATTTTATGCGGTTCAGCCAGAACGTAATATGCTTAAGTGGATTCAAGAGACACCAGACACTTTTCGTTTTGTAGTAAAAGCCTATCAAGGAATTACTGGACATCTCCGTGGCGAATCGCCTTTTGATTCAACAGATGAAATGTTTACACGATATAAAGACTCATTAATCCCTCTAGTGGAGGCTAATAAACTAAGTATGGTGCTCGTCCAATTTCCTCCATGGTTTGATTGTCAAAAAAAACATGTAGACTACATATATGAAGTGCGCGATCGACTTCAAGGATTACCACTTGCTATCGAGTTCCGTCATCAGTCTTGGTACTATCCAGAGTTTAAGCAAAAAACACTTGATTACTTAACGAACAATCATTGGATTCATTCAGTATGTGATGAACCACAAGCTGGAGAAGGCAGCATCCCTCTAGTTGCCGTCTCAACTAATAAAGACCATGTTTTGGTTAGACTCCATGGGCGTAATGTTCACGGGTGGAAAAATCCAGGGAATGACCAAAAATGGAGAGAAGTTCGCTATTTGTATGATTACAATATGGCGGAGTTACGACAAATTGCAACCATCGTAAAATCGTTAGAACAACAAGCAAAACAAGTTACGGTGTTATTTAACAATAACTCTGGAGGACATGCGGCAAATAACGCTAAACAATTTATGCGATTATTTGACTTACGCTATCAAGGGTTAGCACCAAAGCAATTAGATATGTTTGAAGGAGAATGGTAATGGAGTATTTATTATTAGCACTTGTTGGGCTGTTTTCAGGCATAGTAGGTGCATTAGTTGGCCTTGGTGGTGGCGTTATTTTAGTGCCAGGAACTCTCTTTTTAGGGGGGACATTAGGGTTGATTCCAGGAATTACTCCACAAAATGTTGTGGGACTCTCCGTTATCATGATGATTTTTACAGGCTTAGCATCCACTTTAACATACATGAAAGCAAAGACAATTGATTATCGTAGTGGTCTCATATTCTTTGCTGGAAGTATACCTGGAACTATTTTAGGAGCATGGGTGAACAAAGGATTAGACTTACCCTCATTTAATCTATATTTTGGAATATTATTAATTATAATCTCTACACTATTAATGGTTCGTAAGTATTTAAAACCAGTTGAATGGTTTGTGAAGAATGGAACGACTAAAACATTCACAGATGCACAGGGACAGCACTATGTGTATGGCTATCCTTTATGGTTTGCACTTTTCATTACATTTGGTGTTGGATTTGCCTCAGGCTTATTTGGTATCGGCGGAGGATCAATAATTGTACCAGTGATGATTCTATTGTTTTTATTCCCACCTCACGTAGCAGTGGGTACTTCCATGTTTATGGTGTTTTTATCAGCTTTAATCAATTCAGCTAGCCATATTTCTTTAGGAAATGTGCCTTGGTTATATACAATTCCCGTCATACCCGCTGCTTTTATTGGAGCGAAAATTGGAGCAGCATTAAATCAACGAATTAAATCAGAAACTTTAGTATTTGCTTTACGTATAATCTTACTATTACTCGGTATTCGTTCGATTGTGGCGGGACTGATGGGTTAAGGAGGTGGCCGAATGATTGAAACCATTCATTTTTACCATACAAATGATTTACATAGCCATTTTCAACATTGGCCACGAATTCATGAACTCGTGACAACTCGAAAAAAATGGCATCTTGAAGAAGGCGAATCGAGTTTTACTTTAGATATTGGTGACCATATTGATCGTTCACATATCTATACTGAAGGCACGTTAGGTAAAGGAAATGTCGACCTGTTAAATAAAGCACTTTATGATGTCGTGACCATTGGTAATAACGAAGGGATCACTCTTGCACATAAAGAGTTAGCAGAACTGTACCATCAAGCACAGTTTGATGTAGTCGTCGGAAATTTGGAGGAGCTTAATGGAGAGACTCCCAGTTGGTTAATTCCTACAACAATTTTAACGACTGTACATGGCACGAAAATTGGTGTAACAGCGCTTACTGCTGAATATACGATGTCCTATAAACAATTAGGGTGGCAAGTAACCAATGCATTTGAAGCTTTAAATAAACAAATAATCGAATTGAAAAAGCAAGTAGATATCGTCATATGTATGTCTCATTTAGGAATTCATGTCGATGAGGAAATGGCTAACCAATTTCCGGATATTGATATTATTTTTGGTGCACATACACATCACATATTACATGAAGGAAAAGTAGTTAATAATTCTCTTTTAGCAGCCGCAGGTAAGTATGGCTTTTATGTTGGGCATGTAACCATTGACTTCGATCTGAAAGAAAAAATAATAGTGAAAAAACAGGCACTTCTTTATGATACGAATGAATTGAAAGAGTGTTCACAAGAAGATGAATTTATGACGCAACTTGCAAAAATAGGTACTGATAATTTAATGGGCACCGCTTTTCATCAACCGAACCTACTTCCAAAAGAGTGGTTCAAAGAGTCGGCCTTATCTACTTATTTTGGAGAGGCATTAACAACGTTTTGCCAAGCGGATTGTGCATTATTTAATGCCGGATTGTTTTTATCAGATTTAAATGAAGGATCAGTTACGTATTTTGATATTCATAAAATGATGCCGCATCCAATTAATCCGTGTGTCATAGAACTAACTGGGCAACAGTTGAAAGACATTTATTTACTGTCATTAAATGAAAGTTGGCCGAATTTAGAGTTAAAAGGATTAGGATTCCGTGGGGCAGTTATGGGGAAAATGATTACTCATCAGTTTAACGTGGTCAATGATGAATTATTCGTTCAAGATAAGCAGATAACCCCTACGGACATAGTGCGATTAGCGACACTTGATATGTTTACGTTTGGTTTCTTTTATCCACTATTTAAAGACGTGCCAAAAACTTACTTTATGCCAGAATTTATTCGAGATGTTATCATTGAATATGGTCAAAAACACCAAGCTTTATAGGAATAAATGAAACCTCCTTGTCGTAAAATGACATAGGAGGCTTTTTCGTGCGATTACGTAAAGTAAATAAAAAGACCATTTATTGGAAAAGTAAAAACATCATTCCTCTGTTATTTGTTTTTGTTGTCATTTCAGTTGCCTTAATGTTCTATATCGTAAATGTCCGCTTAACCCCCATTTATTTAGAATACGCAGAGGTTCAGTCAAATAAAATAGCCTCATTAGTTGTAAGTAAAGCTATTAATTCTCGTACGGCAGATGTTATGGATGTAAATGATATTATTGAGGAAATACCTACCGATCAAGCAAATAGAGTGACGACCAAATTTAATACTGAAATTATCAATCGTGTTCAAGCTGACACCATAAAATTAGTGCAAACCCATTTGGAGCAAGCAGAAGAAGGTAATTTAGACAATCTACCTTACCTAGATGATATTGAGTATGATCCAAATGCTATGGAAGATAACGGGGGGATTGTATTCTTTGTTCCGCTTGGTCAAGCCACAAATATCCCACTCCTTGGAAATCTGGGTCCAAAAATTCCAATTCGCTTTCATGTTATTGGAAGTGTACAGTCAGACATTGTGTATGGTTTTCGTGAGTTTGGCATTAATAATGCAATGGTAGAAGTAAGTATAGTACTTAAAGTGAATGTTCAAGTAATCGTGCCACTTGCAACTAAAACGACAACAATTCAACAAAAAATCCCTGTTGCTCTTGGCGTAATCTCAGGTCCAGTGCCTCAAATTTATACGAAAGGCGAAGGTGGAACTCAACCTTCAATTGAGGTACCGATTCAACCCCCACCAGAATAAACCATTGCAAAGAGACCTATTTATTGGTAGGCTTATAAATGAAATTAATATCGATGGGTAGAGGCCGCATTACTTATTAGTAACATACGCGAGGATGACAACGAAGACCGTATGTAAAAAGGAAGTTTTGCCGAAGTAAAATGATTGTGTCGCACAGCATTTTATTGGGGTTATTCTAAATAGGAATAACACTGTCATTTACATGCGAAATGCATCTAAATGGTGAGCTACAGATCGTGGGTAGGATACTTCAATTTGTCTATTCGCAACTTGTATAAGCTGGCTTCCGTAACATTCTTATGAATGTAATAGAAGCTAGCTTTTTTGTATGCTTACTCGTATTCTGTGACCACCCCCATAAGGAGGAGGAACATCATTATGTCAGGTACAATATTTTCAATTTTACCCCCAATCATTGCGATTGTAATGGTTCTTATCACACGTCGAGTATTGCTCTCTCTTGGCGCAGGAATCGTTTTGGGCGCATTATTAATACACTCGTTTGCGCCAGTGGATTCACTCGCTACTTTGTGGAAGTCGTTCCAAGTGACATTTTGGGACGGAGGATTAAATACGTATAACGTATTTATCATTCTATTTTTATTTTTGCTTGGAATCATTACAGCTTTCGTTAGCTTATCTGGGGGTAGTCGAGCATTTGCCGAGTGGGCAGTAAAACATATTAAAACTCGCCGAGGAGCTAAGTTATTGACTGCTTTTCTTGGTGTAATTATCTTTATCGATGATTATTTTAATGCTTTAGCTGTTGGCCAAATTGCACGACCAATTACAGACCATCACCGCATATCACGAGCGAAACTAGCTTATTTTATTGACTCAACTTCAGCTCCTGTATGTGTCGTTTCACCAGTTTCAAGTTGGGGAGCTTACTTGATTGGATTAATTGGGACTATATTAGCCACACAATCAGTTATCACATACTCACCTTTAACTGCATTTGTTATGATGGCACCTATGAATTTTTATGTGATTGCAGCTCTTGCTATGGTGTTTTTCGTGGCACTGACAGATTTTGATTTACTGGAAATGAAAAAACATGAACGAAGAGCAATTGAAACAGGGGAAGTATTCGATCCAACAAAAGATATTCCTGGACAGTTAAAAGAAGATTTCCCAGTTCATAGTCATGGTAAAGTAAGAGACTTAGTGCTTCCAATCGTTACCCTTGTTATCGCAACAATCAGTGCGATGGTATGGACAGGTTATCAAAATGCAGGTGCCTTAGATATTTGGGCTATTTTTGAAAATACCGATGTACCTAAATCTTTATTGATTGGTGGTAGTGCAGGTGCTGCTGTATCGATAGTGCTTTATCTACTACAATTCGGAAAAAATGAAAAAGCAAATAGCGCATATCTAGGTAAAGGAATTTGGAGTGGTATACAATCCATGTTACCAGCCGTATTGATTTTAGTATTTGCTTGGTCATTAACGTTCATTATTGGCCTGCTTGAAACAGGAGAATATTTAGCAAAAGTTGTAACTGAAGCAAATATTCCTCTTGGGTTGTTGCCGGTTATTTTATTCATATTAGCAGGTGGTATGGCATTTGCTACCGGAACGTCATGGGGTTCTTTCGGTATATTATTACCGATCGCGGGGACCATTATGATTAATGCAGATCCCACCATGTTACTTCCAGCATTAGCAGCAGTATTAGCAGGATCAGTATTTGGCGATCACTGTTCACCAATTTCAGATACAACCATTTTATCTTCTACAGGTGCAGGCAGTAACCATATTGATCACGTAACTACACAATTACCGTATGCGTTAATATGTGCGGGCATTGCAGCGGTAGGGTATTTGGTCCTAGGATTAACAGGATCCGTTTGGTTATCATTTGGTCTGGTAATTATTATTCTAGCAATACTATTCTTTGTTTTATCAAAGAGCGTGAAAGAAAGTAGTTAAGTAAAAATAAAATTACGAAAGACTTTCAGAGCAAGGGTTTGAACCCCTTGCTCTTTTTTTTATAAGTAATAATTATTTTTTTCGAAAAACAGCTTTACAAGTTAATTCACTATAGTATACTGTTTTTAAGATTAGTAAATAATCTGAAAATAAACAAGCTTCCAAATATTGCAATAGTACTTTGGTAAGCGAAATAAAAGGGGGAAAAAACATGGAACAACGTTCTCAATGGGGATCACGCGCTGGCTTTATTTTGGCGGCAGTTGGTTCCGCGGTAGGCCTTGGTAACATCTGGCGTTTTCCGTACGTAGCTTATGAAAATGGTGGAGGAGCTTTCTTTATCCCGTACTTATTCGCTCTTTTAACTGCAGGTATTCCTATTCTTATTTTAGAATTCACCATGGGACATAAGTATCGTGGGTCAGCGCCTCTATCATTCTTCCGAATGGGTGGAAAAAAAGCAGAATGGCTTGGCTGGTGGGCAATCTTCGTATCCTTCGTCATTTCTACATACTATGCCGTCATCATTGCTTGGGCGATGAAATACACAGTCTACTCAGTCGACCAAGCATGGGGAGATGACACTGGTGGTTTCTTGTTCGGTACAGTGTTAAAACTAGGTGATGTCCCTGGTGAAGCTGGCGGATTAGTACCAGGAGTTGCAATTCCTTTACTACTTGTTTGGGTAATTGCTTTCATTATTTTGTTCGCGGGTGTTAAAAAAGGAATTGAACTTGCAAATAAGATCTTTATTCCAACACTTGTAGTTATTTTCTTACTAGTAGTTATCCGAGCGGTAACGCTTGATGGAGCTGCAGTTGGTTTAAATGCATTCTTTGAACCTAACTTCTCTCAATTAGGTGATCCTAAAGTTTGGGTTGCGGCTTATGGGCATATCTTCTTCAGTTTATCAATTGCATTTGCAATTATGATTACGTATTCAAGTTATCTACCAAAAAAATCAGATATTACGAACAACGCATTTATCACTGGCTTTGCTAACTCTGCTTTTGAGTTACTAGCAGGTATTGGAGTATTCGCTGCTCTTGGTTTCATGGCAGTACAACAAGGAGTGGAAGTAAAAGATGTTGCTTCTGCTGGTGTTGGATTAGCATTTGTCGTCTTCCCACAGATAATTAGTGAATTCCCAGGAATGAATGGTCTGTTTGGCGTATTATTCTTCTTGTCACTAGTCTTAGCAGGATTAACATCTTTAATCTCAATTTGTGAAACTTATGTTGCTGGGTTCTCTGAGAAGTTCGGAATTTCTCGTAATAAAGCGGTTGCATTTGGTGTAGGCGCTGCAGCTTTAATTTCGTTCTTATTTGCAACAAATGGTGGATTATACTTCCTAGACGTTGCAGATTATTTCATCAACCAATTTGGTATCGCAGCAATCGGTTTAATTGAAGTAGTTGCTATTGCTTGGTTCTTTAAAAAGCTTCCTATTTTTGAAGATCATGCGAATGCAGTATCTGATATTCGATTAGGTGCATGGTGGAAGATTTGTTTGAAATTCGTAACTCCTTTAGTGTTAGGTTACATGATGTTCGGATTATTGAAACTTAACTTATTAAAACAGTTCGAAACTGAATCAGGTAACTATGAAGGGTATTCAAATACATTCATTCTTTATGCCGGTTGGTTTGTGGCTGCTGGTGTTATCATTTTAGGGTTTGTAATGTCAGCTTTAAAATGGAACAAAAATACGGATGTTGATGCTTATCAACATGATGGTGAATAAGGGGGACTTCAAATGTCAGTAAGTGCAATCGTTATGATGATTATTGGTGTCGTCATTATTTGGGGCGGTCTTGCAGCAAGTATTGTCTATGCTGTAGGTAAAGCTAAACAAGCACGACTATAAGATAAAAAGCGTCTCTCTTGCAGAGGCGCTTTTCTCTGTTTAGCACGTCTGAGGAGGTTGTTAGACGTGGTCGAATATGGTACATTGTCATCAGTGAGTAAATTGCCTACATAGTCTGAAAAGAATGAGGTGGACAAGCATGACAACGAAACAAACACATATTAGAAAACCGGCTTGGTTAAAGATTAAGTTAAATACGAATGATAATTACAAGGGTCTTAAAAAAATAATGCGTGAAAACAATCTAAATACGGTTTGTGAAGAAGCAAAATGTCCGAATATTCATGAATGTTGGGGAACAAGACGTACAGCAACATTTATGATTTTAGGCGCAATTTGTACAAGAGCATGTCGTTTTTGTGCAGTTAAAACTGGATTGCCGAATGAGCTTGATTTAGGTGAACCAGAGCGCGTTGCTGACTCTGTAGTGTTAATGAATCTGAAACATGTTGTTGTTACAGCTGTTGCTCGTGACGATTTAAAAGATGGCGGTGCAGCAGTGTTTGCTGAAACAGTACGTGCAATTCGTCGTAAAAACCCATTTACAACAATAGAAGTACTTCCTTCAGATATGGGTGGAATCGAAGAAAACATTAAAATGTTAATGGATGCAAAGCCCGATATATTAAATCATAATATAGAAACAGTTCGTCGCTTAACGCCAAGAGTTAGAGCTCGTGCAAAGTATGATCGATCACTTGAGCTTTTACGCCGCTCTAAAGAATTGCAACCAGAAATTCCAACAAAATCATCATTAATGGTTGGACTTGGGGAAACAAAAGAAGAAATCATTGAAGTTATGGATGATTTGCGCGCTAACAACGTAGATATTATGACAATTGGACAATACTTACAGCCTTCGAAAAAACATTTAGTGGTTCAAAAATATTACTCTCCACTAGAGTTTGGAGAACTGCGTAAAATTGCGATGTCAAAAGGTTTCAACCATTGTGAAGCAGGTCCATTAGTACGTAGTAGTTACCATGCAGATGAGCAAGTGAATGCAGCTGCAAAAGAAAAACAGCGTCTTGGGGATGAGCAATTAGCTCTTACAACTAGTTGATGGAGAGTGAATTAATGATTACAATCGATCGCTGGGATTATGAGATACTTACTGATTACCGTGAAGCGTTAAAAGAAGAAGTTGTTCAAGAACGTTACAGTGAAATCTTGAATAAGTATGATTACATTCTTGGAGACTGGGGTTATGGACAACTTCGCTTAAAAGGGTTCTTTGATGATAAAAATCAAAAAGCAACATACGATACAAAAGTCAGTACATTACAAGATTATTTATATGAATATTGTAATTTTGGTTGTGCCTATTTTATATTAAAAAAAATCGGTCCAGCTAAGCCTGTTGAAATTCCAAATGAAACCATCGAAATTCCAGAAGAAGAAAACCTTGATTCAGATGTTCAAACATCTTAATCAAGGTTTTTCCTTTGTGCAGAAGCCATTCATCTTTAATCAATTATGTTAGTATAGAAGAATAATGACTAGTAATATTAAACCCATAAAGTGAGGGATACGTATGTATTTTGTTGATAGAAAGAAAATTAGTTTCACTTTGACTTACATGAAATCAATTATTGGTTTGATTGAAACAACACCAAATATGACTTCAAGTGACCTTGAAAAACTTGCTCTTGAGCGTATTGCACAAAATATTATCGAATCAATGATTGATGTTGGAAATTCAATGATTGATGGCTTCATCATGCGCGACCCAGGAAGCTATGACGATATCATTGATATTTTAACTGATGAAAAAGTAATTACCGCTGAAATGGATTCTCCATTAAAAGATGTGTTAGCTCTTCGCAAAATGCTGGTCCGCGATTTCATGAGTGTAAATCATCAACAAATAGCTAATGTCTTGCAAAGTAATTTAGAGGTATTAAAAAAATTCCCTGAAAATGTTGAACACTACTTAACTCATGAACTAGGACCGGTTTCAGCATTCTTACCCGAGGAACAAGGATGAAAACATACAAAGCGTATTGTATTGATTTAGATGGTACAGTCTATCGTGGAAATGAACCTATCTTAGAAACTGTTCAATTTGTTCACCATTTGCAACAACGAGGAATTGAACCTTTTTTTGTGACAAATAATGCTTCTCAGACTCCTGATCAAGTGAAGGAGAAACTAAATGGATTAGGAATAGATGCTAAGCGAAGTCACATCATGACGTCAGCTTTGGCTGCTGCTAAGTACATTGTGAAGAATTATCCGAACGTTGCAGTATCTATGATAGGCGAGAGAGGATTAAGAGAAGCCCTTCTTGAAAACGGAGTGAAAATAGTTGAATCGTCACAAGATGTATTTGTAATGGGTATTGATCGAAATATTAGTTACGAAAAACTTGCACAAGCGTGTTTGGATATTAGAAAAGGTGCCGTCTTTATTTCAACGAATAGTGATCGAGCATTTCCAAATGAAAGAGGATTAATGCCTGGCAATGGTGCATTTACAGCTCTAGTTCAAACATCAACAGGAGTTGACCCTATATTTATTGGAAAACCACAAGGATTGATGCTCGAGATTATTCAACTTGAACATCAATTTGCAAAAGAAGATATGGTGATGATTGGAGACAATTATGATACCGATATTTTGGCGGGGATTCATTTTGGAATTGATACCATCCATGTAAACACAGGCGTAACATCAACAGAGGAAGTCTTAACAAAATCAATTTTTCCAACTGTGACGCTTGAGAATTTACTAGAAGGTATATAAAAAGGAGCTGTCTAATAAGTCCCTAATATAAATTAAGTGGAGTAAAATGAGTCTTTTTCCTATATTAACATTCGAACATTTTAATCAGTTATAATTGTCTGTTTTGCACATGAACTTATGGTTGATTGGAGTGAAAGGCGGGCGACTCCGGCGGGAATAGCGTGAGCTGAAGACCCCGCAAGCGAGCTTGCTCGCGGAGGAGGCTGAGGCCATGCCCGCGGAAAGCGTCCGTATGGAACGGAATCGTAATATAAAAAAGGAACTGCCTTAGTCATATTTTATGACTTTTAGGACAGCTCCTCACATTTAAAACATTGGATTTTCATCTATATACTCATAAATCTTCTTCGTCAGTTCATCTGGAGAATCGGCTTGCACAACATCACCATTTACAACTGCAAAATAGGATTCCGCACATTTAGTACAATAACTCAAACAACCATATTCTAGAACGTCTAAGTTTGGATCGCGTTCCAGTGCTTCAAATGTCTTTTGTGATCCATTTGCCAAATTACTGACACAAAATTCTACCATAGGATTCACGTTATTCACCTCGCTACATCGCCATGCTACTCTTTTTTTTTTAGTTCGTCAATTCGTGTGACTTATTGTGAAACTTCTCACAATGATTTATACTAACTACGTAGAGAAAGACTGTATATAAAATGCTCAAGGGAGATTTTTATGAAAAATTTAGTATTACTAGGTGGCGGATACGGGAACATGCGAGTGTTGCTTCGTTTACTGCCAAATAATTTACCAGATGATGTACAAATTACTTTAGTTGATCGCACACCTTTCCATAGTTTAAAAACAGAGTTCTACGCATTAGCTGCAGGAACTGTTCCTGACCAAGAAGTTCGTGTATCTTATCCAGAACATGAACGATTAAAAATGGTATTCGGCGAAGTTCTTGAAATTAACCGTGAGGATAAAGTGGTAGTGCTTTCTGATGAAACACGTATTCCTTATGATGACGTTGTTATCGGATTAGGCTGTGAAGACAAATATCACGATGTTCCAGGTGCAGATGAATTTACTTATAGCATACAAACTATTGGACGTTCGCGTGAAACCTTCAACAAATTGTGTGGTTTGCCATCAGGATCAATTGTAGGAATCGTTGGAGCTGGGTTAAGTGGAATTGAACTTGCGAGTGAATTGCGCGAGTCACGTCCTGATTTAGGTATCAAATTGTTTGACCGCAGCCCCCGTATATTACGTGATTTTCCTGAACGCTTAAGTAATTTCGTGAAAAAGTGGTTTGATAAACACAACGTAGAAGTGGTAAGTAATTCAAACATTACAAAAGTAGAGCCAAAAGTATTGCACAACCATGAAGAGACAATTGCTGTAGACGCTGTAGTATGGACAGCTGGTATTCAACCAGTGGCGCCAGTTCGAAATATTGATACTGAGAAGGATTCAATTGGCCGTGTTGTACTGTCTCAGTACCACAATTTACCTGAAGACGAACATGTTTATGTTGTCGGGGATTGTGCTGCATTACCTTATGCACCAAGTGCGCAAGTAGCTGAAGAACAAGCAGAACAAATTGTTCATGTGTTACAAGCACGTTGGAAAGACAAAGAACTTCCTGAAAAAATGCCTGAAATCAAGTTAAAAGGATTCTTAGGTTCTCTAGGGAAGAAGCAAGGATTTGCATACTTAGCAGACCGAACAGTTACAGGTCGAATCGCTAGATTAATGAAATCTGGTGTATTGTGGATGTACAAGTGGCACAACGGTTGATGAATAGAAGAAGACCTAGAAGTAAACCATAACTTCTAGGTCTTCTTTTTCTTATGCTGGGTTACTAGTAAAACCATTTTTCTCAAGTTCTGCGAAAACGGGATTAAGTTGAATGTTTCCTTCTCCCACCACTTCGCCTTCTATCATGACGAGCGGGTAAAAGAATTCGTCATCTAATACTCGATTTGCGATATCTTGTTGCCGTTCATTATCAATTGGCTGTTGGATATCAATATAAGTTATTTTATATGGTTGATTCGGGTATTTACGATCGATAGCTGCTTGCAACCATTCATAGGTATCCTTAGAGGTAGGTGCATTCACACAACTAGCGCAGGCAATTTCAGCTCCGAAAATTTCTATTGAAAGTGTCTTTTTTTCCATGATTGTTATTCTCCTTTAGTATTAACTGATGGATTTTTTCCTCTTTTCACATTATAATAATTATAAGGAAAGGAGTCGAAACAAATGACTGATACAATGAACGAGCAAGTACAAGAAGTACTAGATAAATTACGCCCATTCTTACTAAGAGATGGTGGAGATTGTGAGCTTGTTGATATCGAAGATGGCATCGTCAAACTTCGTCTTCTTGGCGCATGCGGAAGTTGCCCAAGTTCTACAATTACATTAAAAGCAGGTATTGAACGTGCACTTTTAGAAGAAGTTCCTGGTGTTATTGAAGTAGAACAAGTATTTTAATACGAAAAGCGTAGACGCCCACTCAAGCTCTGGAAGGATGAAAGGCTAATATTTGCCTTACTACCCATAAAGGGGTCGGCGAGATGGACTTCGAAGCTAGACATACCGAAATCTTATTAGAAATATTATCTTTTGAAAACGGAGCCTAAATTGGGCTCCTTTTCTTATTCATGTACTATCTACAATTATAACGAATAATATAAAGAAAAGAATGACTATTTAAAGGTGTAGTTCTTGTATGTAGGGCATCTTAATTGTTATCATAGGAGATAGAAGGAAGGTGTAACGGATGACGCAAATTGTCGAATTATCAGAAGCTGCAGCTTACCAAGTGAAAGAAATGATGGCTCACAATGATGAACAAGGTGCTTTTTTAAGAGTAGCTGTTCACGGTGGAGGGTGTAGTGGATTATCATATGGTATGGGATTTGAACGTGAGAAAAATGAGTCCGATACGATCTTAGAACAACATGGCTTAACGATATTAGTTTCAAGTGAAGATAAAGCGATCATAAATGGTACGGTCATTGACTATAAACAATCTTTGATGGGCGGCGGGTTTACGATTGAAAACCCAAATGCCATAGCATCATGTGGCTGTGGATCTTCATTTACAACAGCAACAAAAAAAGGAACTCCAGAGAATTGTTAAGACCGATACATTTTCGGTCTTTTTTTCTGTAAATTCAAACCTTTTACACTTGACAAGAATATATTGAAATCAACTATTAAAAGGTCTATTATAGAGTATAGTACGTTTTGTCGAAAAAGAGACAAATTCGCTTTAGTCTTTGTGAAGTAGAGATACTTCTTTTTTCTTTGACTAAAGAAAAGCATATAAAACAAACAAAGGTGGTTTCGATCTTGGTGAAAAGACCGACAATATTAGTATTAGGCGCCGGGTATGGCGGTTTAGCAACAGTAGTCAACTTGCAAAAAAACATCGGAATAGACGTTGCAGATATTACTTTAATTAACCAAAATGATTATCACTACGAATCGACTTGGTTACATGAGGCTTCAGCTGGAACACTACGTCCAGATCAAGTACGCTATGATATTGCAGATGTAATTAAAGCAGATAAAGTAAAATTTGTGAAAGCATCTGTTGAAGGCATCGACATTGCTGGTAAACAAGTAACAACTAATAACGGTGTATTTTCTTATGATTACTTAGTTATCGGTCTTGGATTCGAAGGCGAAACTTTCGGTATTCCTGGTCTAGACAAGTACGCTTTATCGATTGCAAATGTTAAAGCAGCTCGTCAAATCCGTGAGCATATCGAATATCAATTCGCTACATGGTCAATGGAAGAAGTGAAAGACGATAGCCGTTTAACAATCGTTGTGGGTGGTGCTGGATTTACAGGAATTGAGTTCCTTGGTGAACTTGGTAACCGTGTTCCTGAACTTTGTAAAGAGTTTGATGTACCTCAAGAAAAAGTACGTGTTCTATGTGTTGAAGCTGCTCCAATGGTATTGCCAGGATTCGATCCAGAATTGGTTGAATACGCAGTGGGTCACTTACAAGCTAAAGGAATCGAATTCTCAATTGGAACTCCAGTTGTTGAAGCGACTCCAGAGGGCGTAAAAATTAAAAAAGGTGAAGACGTGTTTGAATTTGTCAAAGCTGGTACAGTTGTATGGGCTGCAGGCGTTCGCGGAAACCGTTTAATCGAACAAACAGGCATTGAAAATATGCGTGCTCGTGTTAAAGTTGAAAAAGATATGCGTGCTCCTGGTCACAATGATGTATTTATCGTTGGTGACTGTGCTTTATTGATTAATGAAGAAGTAAACCGTCCTTACCCACCAACAGCACAAATTGCTATGCAACAAGGTGTAACAGTGGCGAAAAACTTAATTGCTTTAATTAAAGGCGAAGAAACTGAAGAATTCGTACCTGACTTAAAAGGTAGCGTTTGTTCACTAGGTGAAAACGACGCAATTGGTGTTGTTTTCGGTAAAAAAGTTACTGGTGCTAAAGCTTCATTTATGAAGAAAATGGTAGATAACCGTGCTCTATATATGTTGGGTGGTCCATCACTAGTAGTGAAAAAAGGTAAATTCAACGTTCTATAATAAATTGTATTTAATCTCCCATCTGGAAATTTCAGGTGGGAGTTTTTTGATTCTATTAAGAAAACAGTATAATACCCAATTGTTATTCTAATTAAATGCAAGTTTTGTGTATGAAGGAAGGAAGATGGATTTCATGGCATTAGTAAAAAGAAGTAACGTCTGGCTAGGAGTAGCTGGCTTAGTAATAAATCATCATGGTGAGTGGTTAGTTGTAAGAAAACGATATGGTGGTCTTAAAGGGAAATGGTCATTTCCCGCTGGATTTGTTGAACAAGATGAAACAGTCGATCAAGCAGTCGTTCGTGAAGTTCAAGAAGAAACAGGAATTGAAACAATCGTTCAAGGACTGATTGGTTTTCGAACAGGTGTGATTCGACAAGAGGTTAGTGACAACATGGCGATTTTTATTTGTCGTATGACTCATGATGAGCAAGTGCTTATACCTCAATTAACAGAAGTGTATGAAGCAACTTGGATGTGCCCCGTTTCTTTAAGGCAAGATCCCAATGTTTCGGTTATGATTCTTGAAATGGCTCAAAAGACATTAGGTCATGGTCTTCAAGTAATTGAAGGAATTAATCCAGGGGATATCTTTGGCTATTCAAGCTATAAATTGTATTTATAAAAGACCTCGGAAACATGAGATAAATAAAGATAATTAGAGTAAAAGCCTAATGTATTCGTTTACATTGTTCTTTTTCTCAGTTTACAGAAAATTTCGTGTATGTTATATTATCTGAAAATTAAGAATAAAAAGGAGCGGTTACATGACAACTTATAAACAAGATGTTAAAACTAATCAATGCCCATATTGCAAAGGAAACGGATACTTTCAATTACGCCTAGGCGGTTCAGAAACTTGCACATGCTGTGCAGGGTCAGGGAGAAAGTAAAGTTTAGCAAATGTTCTCTTCGGGTTAATAACCGAGGAGATTTTTTTGTTTTCATACATAAAATAGCCGAAAAAGTTATAAGGAATATTTTAGTCTGAAGTCTTATTTCGAGCTTAAGTGGAATTTTTGTTTTTCGTAATTGTTACATATCATTGAACAACGCACATCTACATTGAAAGGAACTTACCAATCATGTAAACTGTTGAAAGGAAGCATGGAGGGAAGAATTCAATGGACGGGAATTTTACACTTGTAACAGTGATGTTATCAGTATTAATATTTTTAGTAATGTTTTTTGGGATCGGCTTTTTACTTAATATGTTACTTCGCATGACTTGGTTAATGGCAATTGTCTATCCGATCGTGGTCATTTTAATTATTGATGAAGTTGATTTCTTTGATTATTTCACAACACCTATTATGGCATTTCAAGCACTTGGAGATAAATTAATGTCACTACATTTTGCAGATGTTTTAGTGTTATCAAGTGGTTTGGTTGGTGCAATCATTGCGGGAATCGTTATTAAAATGTTGCGTAAAAATGGATATCAAATGTTTTAATAAAAAGTTCTTAAAACTATACTGTTGTTTAAAACACATTTGCGCCAGTCGCAAATGTGTTTTTTTGGTCTTTTCTATAGTAACAGTGTTTTAAAACATCTTTTAATGATCAGTTTAATAGGGTGTTGCTTACTGACAATTTGTGCTAGGGGCACGATTCACCAAGTATGAAAGACAACATATTTAAACGCATTCTACAGTAAAAGAGGGCTGTCTAATAAATCCCCTGCATTTATACATTGTAACCAATTATAATTGTCTGTTTTAAACATGATGAACTTAAGGATGATTGGAGTGGAAGACTGCGGGAAAACATCTGCTCCTGCGGTTACTCGTCGCAAAGATATCGGCCGAATGACAGTTCGCCCGATATCTTTCCAGCGGGAATAGCATGAGCTGAAGACCCCACAGGCGAGCTTGCTCGACGAGGAGGCTGAAGCCATGCCCGCGGAAAGCGTCCGTCTGTTTCTGCATCGCTTCGCTAGCTTCGAAACATGAAAGTGCGTTGAAACGGAAATCGACCTCTACTATAAAGAAAAAGGGAACTGCCCTTTGTCATATATTATGACTTTTAGGATAGCTCCTCTTTTTAGAAGAAAAATACATAGATGATAATCGAAATAAAAATTCCTGTTAACGCACCCATAAAGACTTCACTTGGTTTATGTCCAAGAAGTGTTTTAAGTTCTTCAATTTTTTCTTCATTTTTCTTATGAGCCCAGCCTTTTGATTGATTCACGAATAATTGAAAGTCAACGCGCATCTGATTTATCATAATTGCCTGTTGGCCAGCTTGGAATCGAACGCCTGATGCATCAAACATAACAATAATTGAAAAGATTGCAGATACAGCGAATAGTGGGGAACCAAGTCCCGTCTCAAAAGCAATGGCTGTTGTAAGAGCTGTAACGGCAGTGGAGTGTGAACTCGGCATGCCACCTGTAGAAGTGAAAAGCTTCCAATCAATTTTCCTCGTTACTAGATATGCTATTGGAATTTTCACGAACTGAGCAAATAAAATTCCAAATAATGCAGCAAGGAGTGGAATATTAGTTAAAATGTCCATAAAGCTGTCCACCCTTTCTTGTTAGGAAATTTTTTAGCATTCTACCATTATATTGAGTATAACATAGCCATCCTCCTTAAAAATCACAGCCGCCCTGAATTTAGATAATTCGAAAAGCGTAAGAATTTCGTATATAATAGGATACGAATGTATATAGATGGAGGGGTTTTTGTGAACATAGCAGTAGCAGAAGTTAATTTTAACGAAATTCAAGCAGAAGTTTTAGTAGTAGGTACTTTTAAACACCCAGAGAACACATCAAATTGGTCAGAGTTTGTTTCATTTTATGGTTCATCTTTAGACAAGTGGTTAAAAACAGGAGATGTATCTACTGATCGCAAGAAACTGACGAAATTACCTACACTACAAGAAGGTAAACTACACCGTGTTATCTTCGTGGGTCTTGGTGATCGGAAGTCATTAACTCAAGACGATTTGCGAAGCATTTTTGGAATAGTAGGAAAAGAGCTTATGGCTTCGAAAACGACGAATGTTTCTATTTGGTTGGACTCATTCACGAATGAAGAAATTGAAATTGATGATGCATCATATCTTGCAGCTGAAGGAATTAGCATGGGCTTGTATAAAGTTCCGAATTACAAAACATCTTCAAACGCAACAGATACGTATCTTGATAATGTAGAGCTACTTACTAATTCTGATAATCAAGAAATTCTAGCTTACTTCGAAGTAGGGCAAGTGTACGGAGAATCAGTGAATGAAGCACGTTCATTAGTTAATATGCCTTCTAACGTATTAACAGCTACAAAAATGGCTGAATACGCAAAAGAACTGGCTGAGACGTATGATTTTGAATATGAAGAATTAGGAAAAGCACAAATGGAAGAGCTAGGTATGGGAGCAATTTTAGCAGTCAATCAAGGATCGACAGAAGAGCCGAGATTAATTGTTATGAAATATCGTGCTAATGACGATTGGAATGATGTTGTAGGCTTAGTAGGTAAAGGTGTCACTTATGACACTGGTGGCTATTCAATCAAGCCTAAAGACGGTTTAGTGGGTATGAAGGGTGATATGGGAGGTGCAGCTGCAGTTTTAGGTGCAATGCGCATTATTGGTGAAACGCAACCAAACAAAAATGTCATGGCAGTTATTGCATCAACTGATAATATGATTTCTGGCAATGCTTTTAAACCGGATGACGTTATTACTTCTTTAAGTGGTAAAACCATTGAAATCCTCAATACCGATGCAGAAGGTCGACTTGTCTTAGCTGATGCTGTAACTTATGCAAAACAACAAGGTGCGAACTACATTGTAGATGTAGCAACATTAACGGGTGGTGTAATTATAGCCTTAGGCAAGGATAAAACCGGAGCTTTAACGAACAATGAAACATTCTTTGAAACGTTCTTAGAAGCTTCCGTGGAAACAGGCGAGTTTGTTTGGCGTTTACCTTTAACTGAAAGTGATAAAAAACGAATTCGTAAGAGTGATGTCGCTGATTTAAATAACTCTCCGGGTCGCGATGGTCATATGATTTTCGGCGGAGGCTTTGTTGGTGAATTTGTTGACAATACTCCTTGGATTCATTTAGATATAGCCGGTACTTCGGATGCAAGTGCTGCTCATGATTTGGGTCCAAAGGGTGGGACAGGTGCAATGGTCCGTTCTCTAGCAACACTAATTGAAAGAATGAGCTTAGAAGAAACCGAATAATAAGCAAGAATTGAAACTCCCTTCTAATGAGGTTTTGAAGGAGAGACCGAGAACAATAGGCAATCCGCATATGTCATCCCTCCTTTTTTTCATACGTTATGGAAGAGAGGAGGAGAGACTAATGGTCAATCGATTTCATGGAAGAGGTTTTGGAGGAGGCTTTGGAAGAGGATTTGGGAGAGGATTTGGAGGGCTCGGCTTTTTTGGAGGTCCTTTTTTAGGTGGTTTAACAGGTAGTTTACTAGGGTCAGCTTTATATGGAGGTTATGGAGGTTATGGCGGTTATAGAGGTTATCAACCGTATCCATATCCTTATTATCCTTATTATCAGTATCCATATTACGGAAGTTATCCATATGGTGGTTATTCATACTGAGGCATTAAAAAAACACTTTTGCTCCACCAAAACGGTGAAGAGCAAAAGTGTTTTATTTTTGTTTAACTAGTTTTTTTCTTTCTGCTATTACGGGAGCGAGTTCATCTTTAACAGATTGATCCCACATCTTCACTCCTGTTAAGTAGGCGGAACGGCCAATCACGTGACCGCCAACAGGTCCTGTAATAAATAGAAATACAATCCCAAGAATAATACGAGTGTTAACAATCCCTTCGATTAACCAAAAATGAAGAAACACACCAAGTAAGATAAACATAACCCCAAGAGTGGCGCTTTTAGACGCTGCATGTGTTCGACAATAAATATCTGGTAAACGGATTAAACCGATTGCCGTTACAAGTATGAAAATAACACCGAAGCTGACAGTTGCACCAATGAGAATATTAGCTAAGATCGTTGTCACGTTGGATTATCTCTCCTTTCTCTAAAAACTTAGAGAACGATACAGTGCCAATAAACGCAAGTATTGCAAGTAGCAAAATAATATCTAAGAAAAAGCTTGTGTCAGATAAAATAGAGATTAAACCAATCATTGCAATGAGTGCCACACCTAATGAATCAAGCGCAACTACACGGTCAGGAACAGAAGGTCCAATAATTAACCTGTAGATAAAGGCAGCCATGGATAGGCTTACGAGGATCACCATGACCCAAAAGAATATCATCATCAGCGGCTCACCTCCTGAATAGCTTTCTCAAATGTATTTTTAATTGAATCGATTGCTTCATCAGCATCGCCATAATGTAAAGCGTGAATGTATAACGTTTTTGAATCCTCCGATATATCAATTACGAGTGTTCCTGGTGTTAATGTGATGAGATTCGATAACAAGGTAATTTCCCAATCCTTTTCAAGGACAGTCGGTAGAGCAAAAATGGCTGGCTTGATTGGCATCTTTGGTTGAACAATCAATAGTAACACTTGAATATTAGCCATGATTAGCTCTTTAAAGAACAATAGAATCAATTTAATAACCGCCCACACACGAGTCAAATAGAAACGTCCAGGGAAAAATCCTTTCGTGATCCATAACATCCCCGCGCCTATTAAAAACCCTACGATAAAAGTAGGAGCGTTAAAGGATACGGTCAAGAACATCCAAAGAAAAGCGATGAAAAAGTTTAGCATGATTTGAAATGCCATGTTACGCACCTCCTAGAACGGCTTGAATATATTGTGAAGGATTTATCATTACATCCGCCGCATCACTCATATAAGGTACAAGCCATTCGGATCCAACGCCATAAAGGACACTAATTCCAACTAAAATAACTGCCGGAGTAAATAAACCACGATAATGAGGTTTAGTTAAGGGCGTTATTTCAACTGGTTCTCCCCAGAAAGCATAGATGAAAATACGCATGACTGAAAGTAACACAACTAAGCTTGAAGCTAGTATAAACATACTGCCCCATAAATTCTCCGCTTCAAAGCCGCCTTGAACAATCAGTAACTTTCCAACGAATCCACTTAATGGAGGGATACCCGCTAAACCAAATGCAGCAATTAAATAAGTCCATCCAAGCATCGGATAAGATTTGATTAATCCACCCATTTTTCTTAAATCAGATGTACCAGTAATTGCGATTATGATACCAATTAATAAGAACAATGCACCTTTAATCAATATGTCATGAATTAAATAGAATACAGACCCCATTAGTGATGCTTCATTCATTTGAGAAGCACCAAATAAAATAACACCAACTGCAATGATGATGTTGTAAATGATAATTTTCTTAACATCGAAATATGCAAGCGCACCTATACAACCAGCGACAATGGTCAATATGGAAAGGATCATCAACAATTCGTGAGTAAATCCTTGATTAAGCGTGAAAAACAATGTGTATGTACGCATAATGGCATAGACGCCAACTTTAGTTAGTAACGCTCCGAATAAAGCCAATACTGGAATAGGAGGAGCTGCATACGAACTTGGTAACCAGAAGAAAAGGGGGAAAATTGCTCCCTTTAAACCAAATACAAGTAAAAATAATACCGCAATAACTGTGATGATACCAGGCTGTCCAATTTCTGTAATCTTCACTGAAATATCAGCCATGTTAAGTGTGCCAACGACTGAATACAAATAAGCAACAGTAACTACAAATAATGCCGATGAGATAACATTCACTAGAATATATTTGATTGATTCACGTAACTGTACTTTCTCGCCTCCAAGAACAATTAACAAGTAAGAAGACATTAACAATACTTCAAAGAAAACAAACATGTTGAAGATATCACCAGTTGTAAACGCTCCATTTACTCCAGTTAACATAAACAATATCCCTGGATAGTAGAAGAAAGATTCACGTTCCTTACCGATGGAAGAAAAACTGTACCATACAACAAAAATGGCAATTACTGTAGAAGATAGTACAAGTAAAATGGAAAGCATATCAGATACCATCGAGATACCGAATGGTGCTGGCCAACTTCCAAGAGTAATCGCTTGAATACCATCAGCTTTCACTTTAAATAATAAGACTAGAGAGGCGATTAAAGTTGATCCAAGTGCTAATAAAGCGCCAACTCTTTGTGCAAAAACTTTCTTAGGAAACAGCATTAAAACCATGGCAAAGAAAAACGGTAGTAAGATGGGGAACAAAAGCAAATTAGTCATGATCTTCAGTTCCTCTCATTAAATTCATATTATCTGTACCTAGCTCTTGATAAGAGCGATATGCGAGCACTAGGAAAAATGCTGTAACACCAAAGCTA
>NZ_JBATUX010000125.1:0-2037 GCF_049671445.1 Paenisporosarcina sp.
AAGAAATCTTCGGAAATCCTAAAGAAGAAAGAACAAAACAGTTTTTGTCATCAGTAGAATAATAAGTTAACCTAGCGGCTGAGATTTCATATTTAGCTGCTTTTTTGTGCGCGAAAGTGGGTGAAACCGATTAAACTTTGATTGAAGCCGATTAAAACACCACTTAAGCCGATTATTACTAAGTAGAAGCCGAATAAATACCATATATGAAAGCTGAGAACATCAACTTAGGAGATGGATAATACCGCAATCTGGATTATTTTGGTGTAATTGCAGGATTTAGTGAGTACTTAGCGAAACTAATTAAGAAGCTATTAAAGAATGTAGTGTTTCGGGAGAGGATGAATGAAGAGTGGGTTTTGTATCTAGACATGTGAAGAGGGATCAAGAGTTACCTATTTTTCGTGAACAACTTTTGAATCGTGCATTAGAGGATTTGACGAGCGATCAAAATGTGTTGGCTATTTATCTTGGCGGGTCTTTAGGACGCGGGAATTATGATGCCTTTTCAGACATTGATTTACATACGATTGTAACGCCAGAAAGCAAATCCGCTTTCATTAAGAATAAGCAAACACGTTCAGCGAAGTGGGGAAACGTGTTATTTCACGAGCAGTCTTCAGCTACATCACCAGTCGTGGTAACTCACTTCGATTGCTTTATTAAAGTGGATAGTTGGTATGAAACGCTGGATGAGGTTATTCCTTCGATATGGATAAAAGGGTTGAAACCTATATATGACCCATTGAACCTACTTGCACCGTTATTTGTAGAAGCGTCTGAGCATACATTTCAAGTGGAAGTGGAGGATATAGCTTTTTGGAAGAACAAAGTCCTTGCCTTTCTTCATGAAACGTACCGAGCGGCTATGAGAAATGAACTGTATTATGCACTTGCCAATGTGGACCGGGTTCGTTGGCTTATTGCGGACGGTTGGTATATGGAAATGGACAAACATTTGGATAGTTCATACGGAGTGTGGTCAAAAGTTGAAGGGAATCGCAGCCAGTTACATGAGTGGCAGCTGTCACTTCTGGAATCTTGGTCATGCGGTCGTGATTCGGCTGGAATTGTGAAATCGATGGCTAGTATGTATCCGGAGCTACTGCGGTTGAATAAGTCCTTATGTCAGAAAATCGGTATTGATGATGAAGAAGACAAGTTCAAGAGAATTCTGAGTTTAGTTTTATAAGAAAAAATGGGATTAATCTATGAGTGACTGATTTTTGGGTAAGGAGAGAATGACGTGTCAGAAATACCAACACTTGTCCAAAAGGTTCTAGACGAGTACATTGCTTTAGTGAATGAACGGTTACCAAATACGCTTGAAGAAGTGTATTTACAAGGCTCCATTGCACTTGGTGCTTATGTGGAAAATTCAAGTGATATTGATTTCATCGGCATTACAAATCGTCGTTTGCTAGAGGCAGATGCCGTCGTTCTTACAGAAATCCATAGCAAAATAGCTAACCGATATAAACATCCTGAACTGGATGGGGTATATATTCTAAGAGAAGACTTAGGTAGGTTGAACTTGGGTGATGACCACTACATCAATTATAACAGTGGCAAACTGAGTTGTAGTTCAAACTTTGATCCGATTATTTGGTGGATTTTGAAAACGAAAGGAATAAAGATAGTAGGGACAGAACGAACTGCCTTAGATTTTGACATACATTCAAAGCATCTAATCTCTTATGTAAATGAAAATATGAATTCTTACTGGGCACTACGGGTTCAAAGAATGGAGACCTCAATTACAGAGTTATACAATCTTCCAGTCGAAGATATTGATGATGAGATTGAATGGACCGTTCTTGGATTGTTACGACAATTTTATACCTTAAAAGAACGTGACATCATTTCAAAATTAGGTGCTGGTGAATATGCATTACAGCACTTGCCATTGGAGTGGCATCCAATAATCAAGGAAGCCATAAACATTCGCAAAGGCGAAAAGATGAACATTTTCACTTCCGATAAGGAGCGAATTGATATGACGATTCGTTTTTCTAAATACATAATTCATTATTGTAA
>NZ_JBATUX010000126.1:0-6905 GCF_049671445.1 Paenisporosarcina sp.
CGGCCTTATACATGAAACCTTCAACGAAGAAATTACGAGCCGAAAAGTATATGGCAATGGGTTCCGTCCCCAGGGTATACCTATAGGAAAGTTACAATTCTCTGGTGTCAGCTGGACAGAGCATCAGGGAATTATTTCTGATATATATGTAAATAGAGATTCGATAGATTTCACTAAAAAGTATACTGTTGGCACAGGCTCATCGCTTATTTACGAAGAAGTGTGTGGGTATCCTAGTGTAAAGGATAACAATCTGATTGATTTTTCGAAGGAATTTCTAGTTAAAGATGTTTTTATGGAATATTTGAAACAACAATTTATTAATACAAATCATCGGATAACTTTAAATAGGTCCCATTAAAAACAATACGAGCGAGGGCTGATGACCCTCGCTCGTTTTTTTGATGTAGGTTTTCTACGTTATGTACCAATTATTTTTTAATTTGCATGAGGCTACTCCATAAAAAGTCTTCACCAAAAAGATGATTAGGTTGAGTAATTTTTTTCATTTTCCTAAAATTAATAATCTTAAAGTCATTAATAAATAATTCTTTTAAACGGTCTTCAGTATAACCTATTCCTCTTTTCAAGCTGCCTGCTCGATAAATTTCCCAATCCGAGGTATCTAATGCACCTTCTGTATTAAAACAGACAAGACCGAAATGCCCATCTTGTTTCAGTGCTTTCTTAATGATTTCCAAGTAGGTTAAACGTCGATGTGGTGCCAAATGATGAAGCAAACCGCAATCATATATAAAATCGTAAGAGTTTGGTTCAACATTAAAATCAAAAAGAGATGTTTGAAGAAAGTTGATATCTACGCCAACTTCATTTGCTCTTTCTTTTGCCCATTCTATTGCATTTTCTGATATATCAATTGCATCTACTTTATATCCTTTTTGAGCCATGTAAATTGCATTTCTACCTGGTCCACAACCCAACTCTAAAACACGCCCAGGCACAATAAGTTCATGTTCCATGTACTCTACTAAATTCTCATCTGGTCCCTTTACCTTAAAAAATGGAATTTCTTTATTTTTATCCATATAAAAGCTTTCCCAGAATTCTTTAGGTTCTCTTAGAAAATCGTCTAACATCTCTAATAAATCATCATAATTTATTATCGTTTTCCCCAAAAAAATACCCCCGCTATTTGTACATGAACTAACAACTCACTTCTTATTCCAATCCTCAGCAAGCATGCTATAAACAATATGATCAACGTAATGATCGTAGAGCCATTCAGATTGGCGAATACGTCCTTCTTCGGTGAAATTCAATCTCTCTGGAATCGCTCTACTTTTCTTGTTTTCCACAGCCGCACGAATCTCTACCCGATTTAAATTCAACTCAGTGAGCGCATGATTTACAAAAGCATGAACAGATTTAGTCATTAATCCTTTTCCTTCAAAACCTTTACCCAACCAATAGCCTATGCTTGTCGATTTATTACTCCAATTGATTTGATGAAATCCTATTACTCCTGCTATTTTTTCACCAGACCAAATTCCCGATTGAAAGCCATTATTCTCGCTGAATTGTTTCATTGTTGATTTAATAAATGCTTCAGTATCCACCACAGACTTGTTGTAATCAATAAAGGGTAGCCATTCTTTTAAACTTTCTCTTGATTGATCCGTTAATGCAAACAGCTGCTTCGCATCCTGTAAGTCTAGCATCTTTAATTTTGTCGTATCATCAATCTTGTAGGTAAAAATAAAAAGTCCCCCTTTGAAGGAAATCCATAATCGAACTATTCTATCTACTCTTATAATAACAATATTATACAATTATGTCTTTAATCATTTATTACAAAGCCACTGGTAAAACTTAAGAAAAACCGGGCAAAGTGCGCCCGGTCCTTTTAAGAAAAGTAACCATAATAGCCTGTTGATTTCCGCTACGGTGGACGCTGTTCGCGGGCATGGCTTCAGTCTCCTCGTCACTTCAAAAACATGTGCTCCTGCGGTTACTCGTCGCAAAGATACTGGCTCTTGGCCAGCATCTTTCCTGCGGGGTCTTCAGCTCATGCTATTCCCGCAGAAGTCGCCACCTGCGCTTCAATCAACTAATATAGATGGGAACTAAGATTATAGGTTGGTTCTATCTCTAGCTTAACTTAGAATCATTTATTCTTGTCTTAGCAATAAGCAATTGATACATTTTCTTGTTGGTTACTACTCACTTCATGGATTGTAGTGGAATCAGCGGGACAGGTGAGACCCCGCAGATCGCGAAGCGACCGAGGAGGCTCACCGCCCGCCCCGCGGAAAGCGTCCGCCTGTTTCTGCATCGCTACGCTAGCTTCGAAACATGAAAGGGCGTTGAAACGGAAATCAACAATATTAATGAATCAATCTTTATGTCCAAAACACCTGAAACACTGGATTTATCGAACTAAAATTATATACTTTCTTATCTTTCAAAAAAGCCACCTTTTCAAGGTAGCCTCTGATTTGAATGTTTGATGCAAACACTTCTATTTAAATACGAATTACAGAGCGACAAACTTTAACTGCACTGTCAGTCGCCAGCTCAATGTAATCGCTGATTTCACTAAAAGTATACACTTTCAATTCTTGTCCTAAATCTTCTTGGTTATATGTAAAATCATTTAAAGTTTCTATCGTAAAGCTTTGCAAGTCTTTAGAGTCTATTTCGCATACTTTATTACCCAGAGAGACACCAACTAAATTGTTTTTCAATTCTCCACACTCGAACTTTTCTATTAATTTTCCGTTTAATTTCCGAAAATCTTCGTGCCATCTCCCCAATAACTCCGGGTCAGCAGCAAGTCGATTATAAAAGTCATTTTTAAAATAAATAAACTTCATCCATACATCATCAGAAATTAAATGTGTTAAATAACCAAGCATAAATTCATCTTGAATATCAGCTTGATATTTTTCAATAAACACTTTGTAATTTACAAACCTTGTACCGTCATCTAATCGTCCTTCAAAAAAGTGTGATGTATTTTTTCTATCTGGTGTAAATGCCGCATCGGGAGCAATTCCACCTAGAAGAAACCTTTGTTGATTAGGTATCTCAAGCTTTTCAAAAACTTGATTGGCAATTATTAAATGCATCATTCTTGATCCCATGTTAAACTCCTTTCTTTAATTGTTTATAAATACTCACTTTATTTACTAAAATACAAGTTAGTTCAATTATTAGTGATTAAATTATTTAAACCTACCACCAGTTTGGATATGAACTCCACCATTCTTCTGCTTCTTTCAATGAATGATTAATTATCCGAGAAACTTTATCTGTATTAATTAAATCAAATTTAAATGATCCTCCTTTATCTTTTCCAATACGAGTTCTATTAAAAGGAGACCCCCCACCTATTTGATAAACCTTTAATTTATTAAGAGGAATATGTTTTCCAGAAATTTCATCTGTATAACCTATAGTTGGACATTTTGAGATTTCTACATACAAAACGCCTCCCCACATACTAAATTGAAACATCAATAAATCAGTTTGATTTTCTGACTTTCTATAATAGTGAGGAAAGGAACCTTTAAAACCTCGTTCCCTTAATGTTGGAATTACTTGTTGTTTTAATGAATTGATCATTGCTTCCCGTTCTGCTGACAAGATATCCACTCCAATCAAGTTCATCTAATAGAATACAAATTGTTTTCGAAATGAAATTCCTTTAAGCGAAGGATAATTATAATCTATTGTTTATTTCTTGACTTAGAAAATGAACACGCTTTAGATAGTAATCTCTTTTAGTGGAGTCTTCTAAGAACGAAATGAATAAAATGGACAACATTAAAGCAGTATCAAGTCGGTAAATTGATTGTATTACTCCATCAGTATTTCCGATAATCTCTGTATCGTTATATCCTTTTAGAAATTCTTCTTCATTTATTTCTTTTGATTCAGAAATTCTCATTAATTCCATAATGGGATTACCAATAAAAGCATTATCCCAATCTATAATTCCTTTTATAATTCCATTTTCTCCTATTAAATTTGGTTGTCTAATATCAAGGTGTAGTAAACAGTTCTCTGTTTGAGTTGTATTAAGAATTGACTCCAATTCTTCTGAAATCACAAAGTTAGTATTCGTCAGTTTACGTAGTGTGTTAACACGTTCTGTTATTCTGTGCGAAATAATATTTGTTAATGGTCGTTCATGTTGGCCAATAATAGATAAATTATCTAGCGGAATTTTATGTAGTTTAGATGTAAGTTGACCAATATCAAAGGAAGCTATCTCTTTATTATCTCCTGATACAAAGTCAGAAACTAAAAAGTTTATTTCATCACTTAAATATAATTTATGAACTTTTGGTACTGGGATTTTATATTTATAACAATGGTCTGAGATAACCGATTCTTTTTTTAAAGAACGAACACTTAAATTTATGTCATTCAAATTATCTTCAGTTCGCCAAGGAGTTCTTATAGCAAGCATTCCTGAATTTTTTTCTTTAATTAAGAAAACCGCGTTATTAACTCCATTATCTATAAATTTTAGTTCTTCAATCTGCCAATGAAGAACATTCTGAAGAACATTAAAAATAGTAAACCTTAATTTTTCTATTTTTTTATTTGTTAATCTCATATCTCACCCCCCCTTTCGTTACTTATAGCAATTTGACAATCAATTACTTATTCCGGGTAATTTGACAGTCCATCCTCGGTATTAGCATTGAGCATTTATTCATTTGAATGCTGTTAATTTCAATACTGAAAAAAATCCCGCATTTGAAAACTTTATATAGTTTATTAAATTTTTTTCAGAAATTCTCCACCTATGATGCATTTATTCGTTTGAGCTCTCGCTTAGAATTCACCAGGCGGCTCAACAGAATAACCTCGTGTTTTAAGTAAGTCGGTAATAGAGTTTTCACCGGCTAAGTGTAGAGAACCGACAACAACAAAATAGGTATCGCCGTTATCTCCATTTAAAAACTCTTCTATTTTACCCGACATTAATAAATCTCTTTCGTCCATTGCTAATTGATCAGAACCTTGATTCATTTCTCTCAACTGTGAAAATACATCGGTATTGCCAGAGCGCCAGACACGCATTAATTGAATTAATTCTTCTTCAAAGTTGTCGATGGACTCTATTGTATATTCAAGACTTTCAATTTGCTCTTCTTCAGGGGCAGAACTCATTGAGGCAATCTGACTTTCTACAGATTCAAGACTAATAATTGGTAAACTCTTATCTTTTGCACGTTCAATGAAGTGTTTATCTATCCCGAATTCTGCATTTAATGCAGTTTCTTGTAACGCGACTTCAGACAGCAGCATCGTTACAAACCATGGTTGAAATTGGTCAACTATCTCTTCATTCATACCTAAAGCTGACAATTGCTCCAATGCATCATTGAACACATCCTCTTCAACCACTTCAGAGAGAACTTTGCCATCCTGATACATTCCTTGTTGCATAATGGTTTGAGAAACTTCCATTTCATCCAGATCTCCAATATCGATTTCAACAGCTAAGTGATCAGCTTCCTCAAACGCAGTATTAATTTGTTCATTTAGAGGGTATAAACTTTGGTCTCCTAGATGAATAGAACCTAGTAAATAAACTGTTTGATTATCTTTCTTAACTTTGTAAAAGACACCTTCCGAAGGACCAACATGTTCCTCAAAAGAAAGTCGTGCATTAGTATGAACTTCTACCCCGTTTTTCTCGAGTTTTTCTAGCACACTCCACATAGGTGCTTCCTTATCACCAGTGAAGTAAACATCCCCTAGGTCAACTTCTGACAAATTTTCTAACGATAATAAAGGGGATAGATCGTCGATGTCATTCCCAGTAATATCTAAGTAATTAAGAGAGGTTAATTTTTCAATTCCTTCAAGGTCAGTAATGCCAGCTTCAGGTGCTTTCAATGATTTTATAGTTGCAAATTTTTTTTTCGATACCTTTGGATTTTCACTTTTAAGTTCTTTTCGTACAACCATTTCCAAAGAATCATCTTGAAAATAATTTTCTAGTTTTATCGTTTCAGATGTCGGTGAGCAGGCTGTAGTGGAAATTATGATGATTCCTAATAAAAGTATGTATTTAATTGTTTTGAGCAATGGAACTCCCCTTTTCAATCATTATTTCTTTTGTCATATGTTATTTACGATTATGACTAAAAAAAGTTCCACCATTTGGAATAAAATACAATTTAATTTCTTTGGGTTACAGAAAATGTATGACATTCTTAATTAATCTCTTGCTCAATGTCTTCTTAATTTAATTGGTATAATTGACAATAAACATAAACACTCATCCAAAAGGGGCTTTATTAAAATGGATATGAAAAGATACTTTATTCATGATGGTGATATGGATATACATATTACAGAATGGGGTTGTAAGAGAAATCCCGTGATTTTCTGTCTTCATGGATTAGGAAGCACGGGGCTTAGTTTTATTGAGATTGCTGATGAATTAAAAGTAGAATATCGAATTATTTCAATAGATGCTCCCGGACACGGCAAGACACCACCCTTTTCAGAAGCAGATAAATATGAGTATCCAAAACTAGCTGTATGGATAAATCGGATATTAGATATCCTTGAAATTGAAACGTTTTATTTCTTATCTCATTCATGGGGAAGTTTTGTAGCACTATACTATTTGATTGAATTCCCTGGGAGAACGATTGGAACAATCCTTATAGATGGTGGATACCAGACTAAACGGCGGGGGGAAAAATCTTTAGAACAAGAAATTGCCCATTACGAAAAAGATTTCGAAGAGTACGTTTTTAATAACTGGAATGATTTCATTAGCTCTGAAAAAGCAGCTTACTCTAGATGGTCCCCACTTTTGGAATTGGCAGTTAAAGATCTTGGCATCGTATTGGGCAATAAAGTACGATGGCATGCAAGAGGAACAACTGCAAAACATATAATACAAGCCATGC
>NZ_JBATUX010000127.1:0-12184 GCF_049671445.1 Paenisporosarcina sp.
TCATACCTTTTACCAGGAGCTGAGACCACGACAATTTTCCGTGAAGGATCTGCTTTTAGAATGGCCGCGACTTTTTTGATTTGTTGTGCGCTTGCTACAGATGTTCCTCCAAATTTACAAACTTTCATCGTCATCAAGTCCCATCTATCATTAATTGGAAAAGGGTTGTTATTTATCATAGTATAATACTATAATGTGTTTATGAGAAATACAATTGTTTTTTCAGGGTGTACAAATAGTAGGGGGAGTTATCATGAAAAATGAAATTTCGATTGGTTTATTAGGGCTTGGAACTGTTGGAAGTGGAGTAGCAAAAATCCTACAACAACATCAACAAGATATGCATCACAAATTGGGTGTTCCAGTTTCTATTAAAAAGGTTTTGATTAAAGATGAAAATAAGGAACGATTCTCAACTCTAGATTCAAACGTCTTTACGACAGATGTACAAGAAATTTTAAATGACCCTACTATTGATATCATTGTTGAAGTGATGGGTGGAATAGAAGAAGCGAAGAAAGCAATTGAAAAAGCTCTTCTAGCAGGCAAACAAGTTGTGACTGCAAATAAAGACGTGATGGCGGAATATGGACACGAATTATTGAAGTTGGCAGATGCAGAAAAATGCGATTTATTTTATGAAGCTAGTGTTGCAGGGGGCATCCCGATAATTCGTACATTGGAAGATGGTCTCGCATCAGATAGGATTTCAAGTTTGATGGGAATCGTCAACGGAACAACTAATTTCATTTTAACGAAAATGAAAAAAGAAAATATGAGCTATGAAGTTGCCTTAAAAGAAGCAACGAGACTTGGCTACGCGGAAGCTGATCCTTCAGCAGATGTTGATGGCGTAGATGCTGCACGGAAAATGGTCATTTTATCTTCTCTTGCATTTTCAACGGAAGTTCATCTTAGCGACGTTTTAGTTAGAGGAATGAAAGAAATTAGAGACGGGGACATGGAACTTGCAGAGAGCTTTGGCTATACAATGAAGATGGTTGGTTCATCGAAAAAAAATAAGGATGGCATCGAAGTAGCAGTGGAGCCAGTGTTCTTGGCAAATTCACATTTGCTTGCTTCTGTAAATAATGAATTCAATGCCGTATACATATATGGAGATGCAGTTGGTGAAACGATGCTTTATGGACCAGGTGCGGGTTCTCTACCAACCGCAACTTCAGTCGTTTCGGACATTATCGCAGCATGCCGCAATTTGCTACTTGAAGTAAATGGTAAACGATTGCACGCGGCGCAGCATGATAGAGTCATCAAATCAGCAAATCATCGCTACGCGAAGTATTTCCATCGTTTACTTGTAAAAGATGAAGTAGGTGTTTTGTCGAATTTGACAGCCATTTACAGCAATCATAATGCCAGCCTTCAATCAGTTAAGCAGCATCCAGCAGGAACTGAGGGGATGGCTGAAATCATTCTTGTCACACATAAAATTTCTAGGCAGCAACATCTAGATGTGATTGAAGATTTAAAAGGTTTAGCAAGTGTCATTAGCCATTATCGCATCGAGGGAGATGAGTCAGCATGAATTGGCCAGGATTGATTGAACAATATAAAGAATGGCTTCCAGTGACGGAAGATACACCCAAGTTAACATTACAAGAAGGCAATACGCCTTTAGTTCATCTTGTGAATTTATCTGAGGAATGGGGAATTGATCTTCATGTGAAATTAGAAGGGGCAAACCCAACTGGTTCTTTCAAAGATCGAGGCATGGTGATGGCAGTGGCGAAAGCGAAAGAAGAGGGTAAGTCCATTCTTATTTGCGCATCGACAGGTAATACTTCTGCGTCAGCTGCAGCGTACGGAGCGAGAGCAGGCATGAGAACAATTGTGGTCATTCCAGAAGGTCGTATCGCACTCGGCAAACTTGCTCAAGCAAAAATGTATGGAGCAGAGATTCTTGCGATTAAAGGTAACTTTGACGAAGCACTTGAAATGGTTCGTGAAGTGGGTCAAGAGGATGGTATCGCTCTAGTAAATTCGGTCAATCCATATCGTTTAGAGGGACAGAAAACAATTGCGTTTGAAATTATTGATCAGCTAAATAAAGTACCTGATGTTTTGGCTCTGCCGGTAGGAAACGCAGGGAATATATCTGCTTCTTGGAAAGGATTTAGTGAATACGCATTGAAAAATGGCACGAAGCGACCTACATTGCTTGGCGTTCAAGCTGCAGGAGCGGCTCCAATTGTTCATAATCGTATTGTAGAAAATCCAGAAACGATAGCAACAGCTATTCGAATCGGCAATCCAGCAAGCTGGAAACTTGCGCTAAAAGCACTTGACGAATCAAACGGAACTATTTTGGCTGCAACGGATGAAGAAATTCTAGAAGCGTATCAACTACTCGCTTCAACAGAAGGCATCTTTGCAGAACCTGCGTCATGTGCGTCAATTGCAGGAATCAAAAAGCAAGTGGAGAATGGAATGTTACAAAAAGGATCGACTGTTGTGGCGATATTAACAGGAAACGGTTTGAAAGATCCAGAAACTGCGATTTCAGTTAATGAACACAAAGCATTTCTCGTACCTGAAGATATGGAACGCTTTTGGGAGGATTTGAAGAAGGGTGTGAAAGCATGAGCTGGAAAGAATTTTCAGTCAGCGTTCCAGCATCGACTGCAAATCTTGGTCCTGGGTTTGATTCAATAGGATTGGCTCTAGACCTTCACTTGTCGATTTACGTTTCCCCAGCTTCTGAATGGACAGTTGACTATTGCGATGAAGGCTATCAACATTTAACAAGTGGAGTAGATAATTTAATCGTGTCAACAGCCCTAGCAGTTGCTGAAATGTTTAATCTTCCACTGTCACCTGCAAAACTGCGAGTGGAAACGGATATCCCTCTTGGTCGAGGGCTCGGTAGTAGCGCCACCGCTATTGCTGGAGGCATCGAAATTGCAGACCGCATACTTGGATTAGACTTGCCGATGATAGAAAAAGTGAAAATCGGTACCTCAATGGAAGGTCATCCCGATAATGTTTCGGCATCTTTTTTAGGTGGATTAACGATTTCATATTTTGACGGGATGGAGCTTGAGGTAATCCATGTACCACAAGTGGAAATCGGTATAGTAATCCTGGTGCCACCAACAGAATTTCTTACAACGGAGTCGAGAGGGCTGTTGCCACAAATGCTCGAGCATTGTGTTGCAACGCGTGGAAGTGCAGCAAGCAATGTGTTATCTGCTGCACTTGCCAGTGGCGACTGGGAAACTGCGGGTCGCTTGATGGAAAAAGATACGTTCCACGAACCTTACCGAAAAAATAAGTTTCCAGATTTTGAAGCCATTCGCCAAGCATGTAAGGAAGCGGGGGCACACGGTTCGACCATTAGTGGTGCAGGACCCTCTCTGTTTATTGCAACGAAAAAAGGCGATGAAGAGGGAGTAGCTTCTCGATTGAGGGAACAGTTCTCTCATTACGAATGTGTCGTATTAAAACCTTCATCAGTAGGACTACAATCAAGAGAAACGGATTATTGATTATACAAAAAGCTCAGAAAATTTTTTTCTGAGCTTTTTTGCAATTTCGACGGTTAACTATTCAATACCTTTTGTGTAAATGCTTTTACATCAAGGGCAGTTTCTTCACGTTTTACATCTTCTAACATGACATTCCGGAAATAGTCCACACTTGCTGGCAGTGGCAAGTTCAATAATTTCGTTAAAGCTTCTTGATACATTAAAACGAATTCGGGGTCTGTATTGCCTCGTTTCAACTCTGAAAAGGACTCATAAAATTGATCGAGTTTATCTGCAAATTCTAATAAACGTCCTTCTATGGAAGCGTCTTTTCCTTCCTTCATTCGATGGAAGAAAATCGGTTGAAAATCGTCAGGTATTTCTTCTAAAATAAATTTTTCCATCATTTTTTCTTCAACATGTGCAATCATTTGTTTGAGTTCGGGAGATGCGTGTTTGACAGGTGTTTTAATATCTCCAATAAATACTTCCGCAAAATCGTGGTTTATGGTCTTTTCATAAAGGGATTTCCAATCGATGGTTTCCCCATTTCTCTCTTCTATGGTTGCAAAAAACATAGCGTATTGGGAAACTTTCCAGCTATGTGCGGCTACATTATGTTCCTCAAACTTAAACTTACCAGGACAACGAATAATTCGCTCTAAGTCATTCATGCTCGTAAAAAATCTATGGATTCCCATAAAGTATCTTCTCCTTTAAGTGTCATGTTTTAATGATATGTCTGTGTGATGAATATTGTTGGGAGCCCAATTATGGCGTACTCTATCTTTGTTGATTTCTATGTATGATACAGTATTTAAAATTAAAATCCCAGCCACAACTGACTGGGCATTTGGTTATTAACTATTTGCTGAGAAGGTGTTACAGACGCTCATTTTTGGAGAACTGTGCTTGAGCCAGTTTTATCATCTCTTTGACCATGTTGCCACCAATGGGACCGCCAATAGTTCCGGCCTGTTTGGATGTGAGGTTTCCGTTATCTTCTTTATTTAATGGAATTCTAAGTTCATTGGCAATTTCGTATTTTACATCTTCACCTGAAGCAGAGTTCAACCCGAATCCTTTAGATTCCATAACCTGATTTTTAAATTCATTCAAATCTTTTCTAGCCACAATCAATTCCTCCTCTTTCCATTAGTATTTCCTGAAAGGGAAGATGCATGCTTCTTTTGTGTTTTGTTTCAATTAGTAAAAGAAAAAATGCTGTCCTCAAAAGAGAACAGCATTTCATATTATTTTTTCTTTTTAGAAGTCAAACGGCTTAGTGCGAGTGCACCTGCAAATACACCGATAGCAGTGTTTGTGCGTTTATTGAAGACTTGCTTTACAACAAGGTTCAAGTTTTGCGGGCGTTCTGCTAATCTTCTCATGAAGTATCCGTACCAGTCGTCGCCGAAAGGCACGTATGTGCAGAAATTATAGCCTTGTTTAGCTAAATCAATTTGCATATCTTTACGGAAACCATAAAGCATTTGGAACTCAAATTTGTCGTTTGGAATTTCGTTTTCTGCGACAAATTTTTTCACATGGTTGATTATATGATGATCGTGGGTTGCAATTGAAGTGAATTTACCATTAAGTAAATGATACTCAATAAGTTTGATAAAGTTTGCATCAATTTCTTCTTTCGTTTGAAAAGCAACTTCAACAGGCTCTTTATATGCGCCTTTTACGATGCGTAAACGTAAATGTTTATATTTTTCGATGTCGTCTTCCGCTCTATCGAAGTAGGCTTGGATTACTGTACCAACATTGTTGTAGTCTTTTAGAAGAGCATCCATTAAATCAAATGAAGGTTGTAAATGTCCGTAATCTTCCATATCAAGATTGATATGCATATCGTATTTACTTGCAGCAGCTACGATTTCAAGTAAGTTTTCATAGCAGAAATCATAATCAATATCGAGTCCGATTTGAGTAGGTTTTAATGAAATATGAGCGTCCACACCATTTGCATGAATGGCTTCAATTACTTCAAGAATGCTGTCTTTTGCTTTTAACGCTTCTGATCTCTCAAAAACGAATTCGCCTAAGTTATCAACGGTAGCACTAATGCCTTGTGCATTCAATTCACGAATACTCTTAATAGTTTCTTCGACATTTGTTCCAGCTACTACTGTTTGTGCACCTAACTTCAAACCATATTTTTTTGCTGCACTCGTCAGCAATTGGTTTTTTGATAAAGCCATAAATACATCTTTTAACATGATTATTCCTCCTGAAAGTGTTTCATTCTATGTTATCTTACATCTTACGTAGAAAAGTAAGCATCACTAGTTATCATGTGAATCATGACTACATTTTATTATAATTCTTTTTAACGAACATGCCTACTAAATGAAGTAAGATTGTACGGGAATTGTTTCATTAAAGTGTCATTCTTCCCATTAAAGGCGTGCATATAGCCTGAGACAAGAACGATATCAGAAAGTACTGAATTCTCTTTGCGGAATAAAGGGATATTTTTCATATTATAGTTTATGGAATTGTAAAAAGATGCAATTTATTTCTCAAATTATCTCCAATTTGAAGGGAGTAGACTACCTAATATTGAATATTACAAGTAGGAAGTTAATAGGAGGAGTTAGATGATTTATTCGAAATTAGGGTTTAGTGGATTGCGCGTTTCAAACTTGAGCCTTGGAACCATGGCATTCGGAAGATGGATTGATGAAAAATCTTCTGTTGAGATTTTGGATACGGCTATTGATGCAGGAATCAACTTAATTGATACAGCTAATTTTTATGGCAAGGGTCAGGATGCACAATTTTTATATGGAACTGGAGAATCTGAAGAGATTATTGGTAGGTCTATAAAAGGAAGAAGAGACAAAATCGTTTTGGCAACAAAAGTGGGATTGCCTATGGGGAAAGATACGAATGATGCTGGATTGTCAAAATTTCATATCATGCGCGAAGTCGAACATTCTTTGCGAAGACTTCAAACCGATTACATAGATTTATATCAAGTACACCGTTTTGATGACGAGACATCTCTTGAAGAAACATTGTCTACTTTGACTGCTTTGGTTAAACAAGGGAAAGTGCGTTATATCGGTTGTTCCAACTATGCCGCTTGGCAAATAGCAAAAGCAAACGGTATTAGCAATTTGCATGGACTTGAGCACTTTGTTTCATCTCAATCTCAATATAATTTATTATCGAGAGAAATAGAAAACGAAGTGGTACCGTATTGTGTATCTGAAAATGTGGGTCTTCTAGTGTATAGTCCTATGGCTCGGGGGATGTTATCTGGAAAATATTCTTCGCGTGACGACGTGCCAGAAGGAAGTCGAGCTGCTAGAGGTGAAAGGCTCATACAAAATTATTTCAAGGATGAAAATTTTCAAAAGGTGGAAGAATACAAACAAGCAGCAACAGAACATGATGTGAATCTATCGCAGTTTTCTTTAGCTTGGATTCTTAATCAATCGGTCGTAACATCTGCAATTGTGGGTGCTAGCAAACCGTATCACGTTACCGATGCAGCTAAAATAAGTGACTGGCGCTGGTCAGATGAATTGAAGCAACGAGTTACTTTGTTATAAATACCTTCCTTTTCGTAAGCAGATATCTTGAAGATTAGTTTAAAGGGATATACCATCAATGGATGATACTTTGATTTACGAAAGGAATAATATTATGACAAAAGAATATAAATCTATCCCTGTTTCCGTACTAGATTTAGTTGCTGTACGCGAAGGGTCTACTCATAAAGAAGCGATTGGCGATATGGTCAACATCGCTCAACATACAGAAAAATTAGGTTACCTTCGTTATTGGCTAACAGAGCATCATAATATGCCCACAGTTATTAGTTCTGCCACATCTATTTTGATTGGACATGTATTGGAGAATACACAATCCATTCGAGTGGGTTCAGGTGGAATTATGTTACCGAATCATGCACCTCTTGTAGTTGCTGAACAGTTTGGAACACTAGAAGCGATGTATCCAAAGCGAGTTGATTTAGGACTTGGACGTGCGCCAGGGACGGATATGCGAACGGCTCATGCTTTACGAAGAACAACACAAGAAACAGCTTTTGCTTTTCCGCAAGATGTTGAAGAATTGCAAAATTATTTTAAGTCAATTGATCAACAAGGAGCGGTTCGTGCTTTTCCTGGTGTAGATGCTCATGTACCAATCTATATTTTAGGTTCAAGTACTTCAAGTGCTTCATTAGCAGCGCGATTGGGTTTGCCTTATGTATTTGCAGCTCACTTTGCACCTACACAATTAGAAGAAGCCTTGCACATCTACCGCAATCAATTTACTCCATCTGAGTATTTAGCGGAACCGTATGTCATGGTTTGCGTAAATGTTGTTGCGGCGGATTCGAATGAAGAAGCTGAAAAGCTATCTACTACAACAAATCGATTTTATTTAAATGTAGTAAGAAGATCAGAGGATTTCTTACAACCTCCAGTGGATTCAATGGATGGCTTATGGAGTCCCTTCGAAGAAAGTGCTGTTCGCGGCATGTCTGTTTATTCATTTAAAGGTGATAAACAAGCCATTAAAGGACAAGCGAAAAAGTTCTTCGACAAATTCCAAGTCGATGAGTTAATAGCGGTGACATATATTTATGATCAAACTGCTAGAATGCGCTCGTATGAAATACTAAAAGAAGCAATAGATGAACTTTAATAGAGAAAAGGAAACAGGCCGAGAGATATTCTCGACCTGTTTTTTTGTTTAAGTTTTTCTAGATACAGAAAGGTTTTCGACCAACTTAGAAATGTTTCCGCCCATTCTAGATGATTTTCCGCCCAACTAAGTTACGTTTTCGACCAAATAACTAGGGTTTCCGCCCAACAAAACTACATTTCCGCCCATTCGCTTGGAGGCGGACACCATTCCTCTGCAGAGACACACCGTTCCCCTGTGTCTAGAGTCGTACTACATTAAAAAATTTGAAACTTCCCTGACCCAGGCAATTCTTCAATCAATTTCGCTCCAAACAAAGTTGCAGGTGTATAACTTCCTCCACTAACATTCATATCAAGTAAACGACTGACCACTGCTAATGAGCCAAAAACAGTAAGGTTGTATACATTAGCGGTTTGAATGCGAACAGTACGTGTCTCTCCACCTGCATTTCTTGCTTCACCCCAAATATAAGCAGGGGAATTCCTTCGAGCTAGTTCATCAGGTCCATGTACAGAGCGGTCAACCCACTTATGCATAATTTGTTGAATCGTTGAAGTTGCTAAAAGTGGACGGAACCATTTTAAAGAACGAGCACCAGCAATTTTATAGGAGGGCATTGGAATCCACGTATCAACAATTGGGATATCAGTTGTGTGAAAAGCTGTTGAGACGTCACCCCATGGAATGGACATGGCAGTTTTAGGTCCTCTTCCAAAGTCTATGGTTCGACTTTTCTTGCCAAGCTGTACCTCGGTAATGATGCCATCTTTACGCTCAGAGCTTGAGCCTCCAAGACCTTGAATCATCGTTTTGAAAGTACCTGGTGAAATACCAGAATCTGAGTCAAATCCAAGAGAAAGGTGCGTAGCATCTGGAAGTAATTCCTTTAACTTTAACGCTACACAATCGGTTGGAATGACATCAAAGCCTACACCAGGACAAAGAACAACGCCAGCATCCTCAGCTCGTTTCGCTTGCTTTAATTCATGGGCATGCTCAAACACGCTAATTTCACCTGTGATATCAAGGTAATGTGAACCCATTTCAAGGCAACCTTCAATCATGGGAGCACTAGTGGCTGAAAAGGGACCTGCACAATGTAGAACTAAATCTATTTCTCTAAGTCCTGAAGTAACTTGATCGGGCTCATTTAATGAAAATACACGAGATTCCAGCCCCAATTCATTCGCCAAAGTATGAATCTCTTCTTTTCTACGACCTGCCAAAATTGGATTTAGTCCTTGGGCTACTGCAGTTCTTGCTATTAATGCTCCGGTATATCCATTCGCTCCGTAAATCATCCATTTTTGAGTCATTCTTCAAGATCTCTCCATTCTCGGAACATGATGTGATAATTATGAGCAATCAATAGTGAAAACTTTTTTTAAAAACTATGTTTACTTGAGTAAATTTCTGGATAAATAGGTAATACTTAAATTTGGAAATAATTTTTTCGAAAGAGTGAACAATTCACAAAATAAATCTTGTACTGATACAAATAAATGAAATATCCCAACTATAAAGCTACTAAGCATATTGGAGGTTAAACACATGATGAGAACGAAAACAGTCTATAAACAACATGTTTTGCTCAAACAAATCAATTCAAAAAAGAAAGACATGTATAAAAAAGCAAAACAATTGGGCTATACCCATGCTTTAGTAGTGGCATGCAGTCAAGAACTTGATACATTATTAAATCACTATCAAGGCATGTTTCCATATGAAGAAGTAGGTTAACTAAAAACTGGGAAAAGAAGGTTGCGTTGTTTGTGTTAAATTGATTTTCTACACTTCTAGACTAACTCATCTACCCACATTATCGCTAATCATAGAGATATTTCGTACATTACATCTTAAATAAACAGCCTAGTTTCATCGCGTCTTTGTGGATAAATTCTATAATGACATGTAACTGGGTTGTTAATTGTGTCATTTTTTCATAGGAGTTATATTCCTTTTCAACTCACGCACCTTTCATTTTGGTTCCGCAACCTCATATTGTGTAAGATAGAAGGTAGAAATCTATTTGAAAAAGGTGCTTATATGAAAGAGATTATAGTAATTGGTGCTGGAATTTTAGGTGCTTCGACTGCCTATCATTTAGCGAAATCTGGTGCACGTGTAACTGTAGTGGATAGGCAAGATCCGGGACAGGCTACGGATGCTGCTGCAGGTATTATTTGTCCGTGGCTTTCGCAAAGACGCAATAAAGCTTGGTATTCTCTCGCGAAAAGTGGAGCTGCCTATTATGAAACGCTGATTCGACTTCTTGAAGAAGATGGAGAAGGGGATACGGGATATAAGCAAGTTGGTGCTATCAGTCTCCATACAGATCATGAGAAATTAATCAAGATGGAAGAGCGTGCAGTTTTGAGGAGGCAAGACGCTCCAGAAATCGGTACAGTACGCCAAGTTACAGCGACTGAAACGGCTTCATTATTTCCTCCACTGTCAGAAGAATTTGCGTCGGTATTCGTTAGTGGAGCCGCTCGTGTTAATGGCAGGGCACTTCGACTAGTATTGATGAATGCTGCGAAAAAACATGGAGCGACGTTCATATACGGATCAGCTGAAATTGAACAAGAAGATTCTAAAGTTACAGGAATCCGAGTAAATGAAGAGAGTTACGTTGCAGACAGTGTAATCATTACTGCTGGAGCATGGGCGGATGAACTATTGTCACCACTTGGCATTGATTTGCAATTGACCGCACAGAAAGCACAAATTGTTCACCTTCATTTACAAGATGTGCAAACCGATAATTGGCCAGTAGTCATGCCACCAAATGATCAATACCTTCTTGCTTTTGATAACGGTCAAGTTGTGATTGGAGCTACACATGAAGACGATAAAAAGTTCGATTTACGTGTCACTGCAGGAGGGTTACATGAAGTGTTTAGCAAAGCAATGTCAGTTGCTCCAGGTTTAAGTGACAGTACGTTCGTTGAAACACGTGTAGGTTATCGACCATTCACTCCGAATTTTCTTCCTGTAATCGGAGAAGTGCCGGGCTACCCAGGACTTCTTCTAGCGAATGGACTCGGTGCTTCAGGCTTAACAGTAGGACCGTTTCTAGGAAATCAACTGGCGAAGCTAGCACTAAATGAAGACTTGGATATCGATTTGGAATTATACAAAGTTTCAGACGCGTTAGGTAACTGAATATAAAGGAAAACCCCCGCAGAATTTTTCTGTGGGGGTTTTAACTTGTTTAATGCTTTGCCACTTCCTCAACAACCTCGATATGATGTTCTCCCCAAGCGCACATAGCATCCAATATCGGACGCAAAGACCAACCATAGTCAGTTAAAGAATAAATAACTTTTGGTGGTACTTGATCAAATACCATACGGTTTACCACACCATCTTGCTCTAACTCACGTAGCTGCTGAGTGAGCATTTTTTGTGTAATAGTCGGCATGAGTTTTTTTAATTCACTGGTGCGTCGTTCTTCTTTAATCAAATGACACATGATGACTACTTTCCACTTGCCACCTATTACATCAAGCGTCGCTTCGACTGGAATATTGTAGGCCATATTGTTTCCTCCTTTATCTATTTATGGGATCCAAAAAGAATCTATCTATCTTAAGTGTGTGTACATATCTGAAAAACTAATTAAATGTATGGTACCATACATCACTTTACATCCGCCTCTCTTAAATAGATATAGGTACTAAAAAGTGCCTACATTACTTTAAAGTGCGTACTGTTCTTAATTTAACCTTGAGCGCATAATAAGGCTTGCAAGGAAAACTGGTAAGTAAATTACCGATTTTCTTGAACACTATTAATAGAAACATTAATAAGGAGGAACTATAAATGAATCATTCACATACAGCTGATGACTCAGAGAAAAGAGGAAGACTTGCTTTATGGGCACTTGCAATCAGTGCCTTTGGTATCGGAACAACTGAATTCGTTCCAGTAGGATTATTAGCTTCAATTGCAAAGGACTTTGACATAGGCATCACATTAGCAGGGTTATTAATTTCTGGTTATGCAATAGGTGTTGCAGTTGG
>NZ_JBATUX010000128.1:0-48222 GCF_049671445.1 Paenisporosarcina sp.
TTTTCTCAGCTTCAAAGCCTGGTTTACCAAGTAAAGCAAACATATTCTTCTTGTATGCTTCGACTCCAGGTTGATCAAACGGGTTCACTCCGAGCAAATATCCGCTAATCCCACATGCCTTTTCGAAGAAATAAACCATCTCACCATAGGTGTATTCATTCATTTCATCGAATTCAATCACAAGGTTTGGAACTCCCCCGTCTATATGTGCCAAAAGAGTACCTTGGAATGCATTTTTATTAACTTCATCCATTGTCTTGCCAGCTAAGAAATTTAATCCATCAGTGTCTTCCGGATCCTCTTGAATGGTCACTTCAACTAGAGGTTTCTTCACTTGAAGAACTGTTTCAAAAAGGTTACGTCTACCTTCTTGTACATATTGCCCCATTGAATGTAAATCAGTTGAAAAATCTACAGCTGCAGGAAACAGACCTTTTTGATCTTTTCCTTCACTTTCGCCAAACAATTGTTTCCACCATTCAGAAACATAATGTAGTGAAGGCTCATAGTTAACAAGGAGTTCAATGACTTTCCCTTTATTGTAAAGTGCATTTCGAACTGCAGCATACTGATAACTTTCATTCGTAGCTAAATCCGGATTATTGTATTTAACAGCAGCATTTGCAGCCCCTGCCATCATTTGGTCAATATTTAGTCCTGCTACAGCAATCGGTAATAGACCCACTGCTGTAAGAACTGAATATCTTCCTCCTACATTATCTGGAATTACAAAGGTTTCATAGCCTTCTTTATCAGCAAGCTCTTTTAATGCCCCTTTTGACTGATCTGTAGTAGCAAAAATACGTTTTTTGGACTCTTCTTTTCCATATTTTTTCTCCATAAAATCGCGGAAAATACGGAAAGCAAGTGCAGGTTCTGTAGTTGTTCCTGATTTAGAAATGATATTGACAGAGATATCTTTACCTTCTAATAGCTCAAATAAATGAGTTAGATAAGTAGAGCTGATATTTTGACCTGCAAAATAAACTTGAGTTTTATCTTTCATTTGATTGTGAAAACTATGAGATAGAGCTTCAATTGCTGCTCGAGCACCTAGATATGACCCTCCAATACCGATGACAATAAGAGCATCAGATTGGTTTTTGATTCTCTCTGCTGCTTGTTTAATTCTATCAAATTCATTCTTATCATAATTGATTGGTAAATCTACCCACCCAACATAGTCAGAACCTGGACCTTTCTTTTCATGAAGCATATCGTGTGCAACTTTTACAAATTCACTTAAATTATCTACTTCACTCTTTTCCATAAATGATAGTGCATTAGTGTAATCAAAAGAAACTGTCATACTTTTTTTCCCCTTTCGAATGAACTACTTATTTTTCGGGTATTATCCGTCTACTCTTTTAAAAGTCGATTTCACTATTCTCCAAAGTTCAACCTTCACCAATGGCAGTAGAGTTTCCTACCACCATTTAAATCCATCCTCTTTCAATAATTGATTAGATGGGGCAGGTCCCATTGAACCTGCAGGATATTGATGAAGCGGAAGGATGTCTTCCTCAAATGCCTCTAGAATAGGTTGTACCCATTGCCAAGATAATTCAACTTCTTTCCAATGAGCAAAGAATGTCGAATCACCACGTAAAGCATCAAAAATCAATAACTCATAGGCTTCTGGTACATCTTTTTCGCTCGAAGAAAAATCAACAACAATAGGTTCTAAATTCCCGTTTTGAGGATTTTTGCTATTTAGTTGCATCGATACACCTTCATATGGGCTTACATTGATAACTAATAAATTTGGTGCAGCATTTTGGTTGTCGTTTCTAAACAAATCCTTTAATGGGTTTTTAAATTCAATTACGATTTTCGTGAATTTCTCATTCATTCTCTTTCCGGTACGAATGTAGAAGGGTACACCCTGCCAAAAATCATTGTCTATCCATACGCGAGTTGCTACAAATGTATCATTTTTAGAAGAAGTGGCAACACCTGGTTCTTTATTATACCCTATTACGCCAGACCCCTGTATTTCGCCTGGACCATATTGTCCGCGTACCACGTGATCAACTACCTCAACTTTTTTTAGTGGTCGAAGAGCTTCCATGACTTTTATCTTCTCAGAACGAATGTCCGTCGTACTTATCTGTGTCGGAAGGTGCATAGCCGTCATCATTAGCAGTTGTAGCATATGATTTTGAACCATATCACGAATCGCACCTGCTTTGTCATAATAACCTGCTCTCGCTTCTACACCAACCGTTTCACTAGCGGTAATCTGGACATTGGCAATATGTTGATTGTTCCACAATGCTTGAAGTATAGGGTTGGCAAATCCTAACGCCTCAAGATTTTGAACCATAGGCTTTCCAAGGTAATGGTCTATGCGATAAATTTCGTCTTCTTCAAAAGCATTGCTTAATTTTTCGTTTAAATGTTGTGAAGATTCCAAGTCATGCCCAAATGGTTTTTCGATAATCAATCGTTTACATCCATTCGTTGAGCTTAATCCGCTCTTCTTGATGTTCGATGCAATCATATCAAAAAATTCAGGTGCAACAGATAGATAAAACATACGATTTTCTTTCGTTTCTCTGTCTTTTTCACTTTGTTGAACGACTTCAAGCAATTTATTATAATCTTCAGCATCCGTGACATCTAAACGGCTATAACGACATAACTTTACAAACTCTTCTATTTGAGGTTTTTCATTCGTTAAATGTCTAGAAAAAGTTAGTAACGATTCTTTTATACGTGCTTGAAAATCATCATCAGATAATTCTCCTCTTCCTACACCAATAATTAAAAAAGAATTCGGTAATTTATTATCTAGAAATAAATTAAACAAGGCCGGATAGATCTTTCTCTTAGCTAAATCCCCCGTAGCCCCAAACAAAACAAAAGTCATAGAATCCACTTTTTTTCCTCCACTTCAAAAACATTTCCACACTAGAATAATGCTTATTTTTGGTTATTTATAATAAAAGAATATTAAGATTTTTCGTTCATCCACTCATAGTAGATTTAGTACAAAAGTAAGTATAATGTTTATCCTGTTTTTTTGTAAGTACGCACTTTATTAACAGCTAGTTACTATTGATATAGTTAGTAACAAAAAACATACTGTAGACTGTATGAAGTATAGGCTTAACTTGTACATTCGTAATATACCCAACCACAGAATATAAACACAAATTTTTTTATAGACTTTGTCATATAGCAAGTCGCTTCCAAAAAACTGTGTATATACAAAAAGAAAAAGTAGTTTTACTAGACAACTTAATAAAGTACATGCGAGGATAACCTTAATGCATATGAAGAAAATACTTTTATAGGATGGGATTATAAAATGAAAATGTATGACGTTACTGGAACTATTTTTGAAGGAATGACCGTTTATAAGAATAAATCAGAAAAACAACCAAAAATGAATCACGTAACAAATGGATATGTCACGGAAACTCGCCTTGAATTAGATGTACATACAGGGACACACATTGATGCCCCACGTCATATGGTTATTGATGGTGATACGTTTGAAACAATCTCAATGGATGATCTTGTGGGACAATGTAAAGTTTTCGATTTAACGCAAGTGGAAGATGGAATTTCGAAAAAGGATTTAGAAAGATTTGATATTCAAAAAGACGATTTCGTATTTTTCAAAACGAAAAATTCTTTTGAGGATACATTTAATTTCGATTTTATTTATCTTGCGCAAGACGGAGCAGAATACCTTTCTGAGATAGGTGTACGAGGGGTAGGAATAGACACACTTGGAATCGAACGTAGTCAAGAAGGGCATCCAACTCATAAAACATTATTTGCCAAAAAAATTATTATCATTGAAGGACTTCGCTTAAAGGCAATTAATCAAGGTGAATATTTTATGGTTGCTGCACCACTTAAGTTAGAGGGTACAGACGGTTCACCTGCAAGAGTGTTGTTATTTGAAGGACTACAATAAGCTTCTCTGATATTAGAGGTACAGTATTTCGAAAAAATCCATAGAAAAACCCCAAATCCAGACACTTTTTTAAAAGTGTCTGAGATATGGGGTTTTTTATTTTGATGCACTCTTCATTATTCAGAAGAGATGTAACGAACAAGAACTGAACCGGTTTTGGCCTCGCCCTTAATGTAAAGAGGAGCAACTGTAGATCCTGCAATTTCTTTTGTAAAACGGATATTTTTTTGCAAGAAATGCTCTTGCTCATTTACTCGTGTCACATCAGATAGCGCAACATCCATTTTTCCAAAGTTTGAAGCTATGTCGCCTTGTAAAGCAACTGTTGAAGGAACATAGATTTCTACTGTTCCAGCTACCGCGCGACCTTCAATTTTACGAGCTTCTATATTTTTTGTGGTAACAACGACATGTCCGTTAACAGACTGTGCCTCAATGTCTACCAAATGACCATCGATATAAATTTTTCCATTGAGGGTTTCAGCATCAATTTTATTACCTTTAGCGTCTTTTATTTGAATCGCACCATTTGCAGTTTGAACTTCACCATCTTCGATTTGAACATCTTTCAGTTCAATCTTGCCATTGGCTGTTTTTACTTTCAAACGATCTACTTCTAAATGCTTTCCGATAAAGGCACCATTAAACAAGCGAACTGAAATTGAATCATACAGCTGTTTTGGTACATATAAAACGACATTTACAGAGGTAGTTTTCAAATCACTAATGATTCGTAATCGTTGTTGATCAACGACAAATACAAACTTCTCAAGAAACTCTTTCTTTGTATCCTGTTCTTGTGACGTGCGGTAGACCTTCACATGACATTCTGCACGTACTTGACCGTCTTGTGACGGATATATTTCAAATTTACCATTTGCAATATCTACAGATATCTCTTTAAAGTCAACGTTTTCTGTCGTAACAGTGTGATGAAATTCATTCGGTTCACCAAATGGCATATCGAAATCAAAAGATTTCATTTTCCCTACAGTTGTTTGCATAAATTGCATGAAGCGGTCACTGAATTGGGTAAAATCTCGTTTAATATCTTCCATAAAATCTTCTGCTTGAGAGGACGTGGATTTCTTGTTGTGTGTTTCTGAATTTGTGTGTGTAGAATGAGTTTTTGATTCAGAGTGACCTGTGCCAGCATAAGCTGATGCACTTGCAGCCCCCTCATTTCCTAGAGCCTCTAGCAATATTAACGCTTCTTGAGCAGATATCGTCCCTTTTTCGACTGAATCTAAAATGCGTTTACGTTCTTCTTGCATAAATTTGGCCTCCTTCAAAGCCGCTTTGCGCGGACTTTGTTCTTCCCTAATACATACGGATTAGAAACAGGAAAAGTTTCATTTTACTGAAACTGTTTCTTTTTTCGGCTTTCTTTTTGATGACGCTTTAGCAATTTGCTCTTCCATACGCTTGCTATCTCGTTCAAGTATTGGCTTTAAATAGTGACCTGTATAAGACTTTTTAACTTTGGCAATTTCTTCAGGAGTTCCCACTGCTAAAATCGTTCCACCTTTGTCTCCACCTTCAGGACCTAGGTCAATCACATAATCTGATGTTTTGATTACATCTAAATTATGTTCAATAACTAGAACCGTGTCACCGCTCTCCACTAAACGTTGTAAGACGATTAGTAATCGTGCAATATCATGTGCATGTAATCCAGTTGTCGGTTCATCTAAAATATAGAAAGACTTACCATTCGAGCGTTTGTGTAATTCAGAAGCCAATTTCACACGCTGTGCTTCACCTCCGGATAACGTTGTAGCTGGTTGACCTAACGTCATATATCCTAACCCAACGTCAACAATCGTCTGAAGTTTGCGTTTTATCTTTGGAATATTCTCAAAGAATTTGACCGCATCTTCAACAGTCATTTGTAATACGTCAGCAATGTTTTCACCTTTGTATTTTACTTCTAGTGTTTCACGATTATAACGCTTGCCGTGACAAATTTCACAAGGTACATAGACGTCTGGCAAGAAGTGCATTTCAATTTTTATAATCCCGTCGCCTCGACAAGCTTCACAGCGACCACCCTTGACGTTGAAACTGAAACGTCCTTTTTTGTACCCTCGAACTTTCGCTTCATTCGTTGATGCATACACATCACGGATATCATCGAAAACTCCTGTATAAGTTGCTGGGTTTGATCTAGGTGTTCGACCAATTGGGGATTGGTCAATATCGATAACCTTCTCAAGCTGTTCGATTCCAGTTACTTCTTTATGTTTTCCTGGCTTAGCTTTTGCACGATTTAATTTCTGTGCCAATGATTTATGCAAAATTTCATTAATTAATGTACTTTTTCCTGAACCTGATACACCTGTAACAGAAGTAAAGACACCTAGAGGGATATCTACCGATACATTTTTCAAGTTATTTTCTGTTGCCCCTTTTATCGAAATCATACGACCATCAGGTTTTCGACGTTCAGTGGGAAGTGGAATAAATTTCTTTCCACTTAAATAGTGACCAGTAATCGACTTCGTACTCTTCATTACTTGTGTCGGCGTTCCTGCCGCTACGATCTCGCCACCATGAACTCCAGCCCCAGGGCCAACATCTATTAAATAATCCGCTGCCATCATGGTGTCTTCATCATGTTCAACTACAATTAACGTGTTACCAATATCACGCATATTTTTTAGTGTATCAATTAAGCGGTTGTTATCACGTTGATGTAAACCAATTGAGGGCTCATCTAAAATGTAAAGGACACCCGTTAAACGTGAACCGATTTGAGTCGCTAAACGTATGCGCTGTGCCTCACCACCCGATAATGTACCCGCTGCTCTATTTAATGTTAAGTAGTCTAATCCTACATTAATAAGGAACCCTAATCGTTCATGAAGTTCACGTAAAATAAGACGTGCAATTTGCATATCTTTTTCGGATAACTCCAACGATTTGAAAAATGCATCTGCTTCTTCAATCGAAAATGCTGTTACTTGTCCTATATGAAGTGATGCCACTTTAACAGCTAATGTTTCAGGCTTTAAGCGATACCCTGTACATGTTGGACAGTCTTGTTGTGCCATATATTTTTCCATTTGATCACGAATATAATCCGAAGATGTTTCTTTATATCGACGTTCGATATTTTTTAGAACGCCTTCAAAATAAATTTCATTATCTCGAACTTGTCCAAAATCATTTTCGTAACGGAATCGGATTTTATCCGTTCCAGATCCATGAAGCACTTTATCCATTTGATCTTTTGGCAGTTTTTCAACAGGCTTTTTCATATTTATTTTATAATGTTTGCACACAGCGGCTAACAGTTGCGGATAGTACTGCGAACTCGTCGGTTCCCATGGAGCAATAGCACCTTCACTTAACGACTTCGACCAATCAGGAATGACGAGTTCTGGGTCAACTTCTAGCTTCGTACCAAGTCCATCACACTCTGGACATGCACCAAAAGGGCTGTTGAATGAAAAGATGCGTGGTTCTAGTTCACCGATTGAAAAGCCACAAATCGGACATGCATGGTGTTCACTAAACAACAATAATTCGTGTTCCATAACATCAATTAACACTCGTCCATCCGCTAGTCTTAGTGCTGCTTCTAATGAATCTGCTAGCCTCGGGGCACTGTCTTCTTTCATAACAACTCGGTCAATTACAATCTCAATGTCATGCTTTTTATTTTTATCCAAATTAATATCATCATCTAAATCCATTAAATCTCCGTTAACTCGTACACGTACATACCCTTGTTTCTTCACATCTTCAAGCATTTTGACATGTGTCCCTTTTCGACCAGAGACGATTGGGGCTAAAATTTGCATACGCGTTTTTTCTGGAAATTCCATCAATCGATCGACCATTTGTTCAATAGTTTGAGAAGAAATTTCGATACCGTGATTTGGACAAATCGGCTTCCCTACACGGGCAAATAACAGACGTAAATAATCGTAAATCTCGGTTACAGTACCTACTGTCGAACGCGGGTTACGACTTGTTGTTTTCTGATCAATCGAAATGGCTGGGGACAAGCCTTCAATTACGTCCACATCTGGTTTATCCATTTGGCCTAAAAATTGGCGGGCATAAGATGATAACGACTCTACGTAACGTCGTTGACCTTCTGCATATATGGTATCGAAAGCAAGTGACGATTTACCAGAACCTGATAAACCTGTCATAACAACAAGTTTATCGCGTGGAATGGTTAAACTAACATTTTTTAAATTGTGTGCACGTGCACCTTCTATACGAATTTCTTGATTTCTCAAATGACTTCATCCTTCCACTTTCAGTTCCAAAATCGTGTCACGCAGTTCAGCTGCACGTTCGAAATCAAGCGCCTTCGCTGCATCTTTCATTTCTTTTTCCAGTGTTAACAATAAAGTCTCTTTCTCATCTTTTGTTAACTTCTTACCTTTTGTTACTTTTTCCATATAAGTAGTTGTTTCTTCAGCATTATGAGATGCACGAATAACATCGCGAATTTTCTTTTGAATCGTCTTAGGTGTAATTCCATGTTTTTCGTTATAGGCAATCTGAATGTTGCGACGACGTTCTGTTTCTCCTATGGCTTTCGTCATTGAATCCGTCATGCGATCAGCATACATGATAACGTGTCCACTAGAGTTTCGAGCTGCTCGTCCGGTGATCTGGATAAGTGAACGTTCCGAACGTAAAAATCCTTCTTTATCCGCATCAAGTATTGCCACGAGTGACACTTCTGGAATATCAAGACCTTCTCTCAGTAAGTTGATTCCTACTAATACGTCATACGTTCCCATTCGAAGTTCTCTAATAATCTCAATACGCTCCAGTGTTTTAATCTCTGAGTGTAAATAGTTAACTTTAATGCCTATTTCTTTTAAGTAATCAGTTAAATCCTCGGACATTTTTTTCGTTAATGTAGTAACCAGCACACGTTCGTTACGCTCTGCACGTTGACGAATTTCATCAATTAAATCATCAATTTGTCCTTCAATAGGGCGAACATCGATTGTCGGGTCTAATAGTCCTGTTGGTCGAATAATTTGTTCCACCATTTCTGGTGTGTGTTCCAGTTCATAAGGTCCTGGTGTAGCTGAAACGAAAATCGCTTGTTTCATATGTCCCTCAAATTCTTGGAATGTTAATGGACGGTTATCCATTGCAGATGGTAAACGGAAACCATGATCTACTAACATTTTTTTACGTGCTTGGTCACCATTGAACATCCCACGGACTTGAGGTAATGTTACATGGCTTTCGTCGACGACCACTAAGAAGTCGTCTGGGAAGTAATCCAGTAATGTATATGGAGTTGCTCCTGGCTCACCAAGTGTTAAATGGCGTGAGTAGTTTTCTATCCCTGAACAAAAGCCCATTTCTCTCATCATCTCTAAGTCATAGCGAGTGCGTTGTTCTAGTCTTTGCGCTTCCAGTAACTTATCTTCACCTCGAAGGACTTTTAATTGTTGCTCTAATTCAACTTCAATATTTTCAATCGCTACTAGCAATTTTTCTTCACGTGTAACGAAGTGGGAGTTTGGAAAGATTGCAACATGTTCCCTTTCTCCGATGATTTCACCAGTTAATGCATCTACTTCACGAATTCGATCGATTTCGTCACCGAAAAACTCAACACGAATACAACGTTCATCTCGAGAAGCTGGGAAAATTTCAACCACATCTCCTCGAACTCTGAACTTTCCTCGCACAAAGTTCATATCATTTCGTTCATATTGAATATCGACTAATTTACGAAGCAATTGATTGCGTTCAATTTCCATCCCCATACGGAGAGACAATACCATATCACGGTACTCCTCAGGATTACCTAAACCGTATATACATGAAACAGATGCAACTATTAATACATCTTCTCGTTCAAATAAGGCCGAGGTTGCAGAGTGACGCAACTTATCAATTTCTTCATTGATGCTTGAATCTTTTTCGATATACGTATCTGTTTGCGGTACATATGCTTCTGGTTGATAGTAATCGTAGAAACTAACGAAATACTCCACCGCATTATTTGGAAAGAATTCTTTAAACTCACTATATAGTTGTCCGGCAAGTGTTTTATTATGAGCCATGACCAATGTCGGCTTTTTAATTTCGGTTACGACATTAGAAACGGTAAATGTTTTACCTGTTCCTGTCGCACCGAGCAATGTTTGATACTTCTTACCTTCTTCAATCCCTTTTATCAATTCTTGAATCGCTTGTGGTTGGTCTCCATCTGGTGTATAAGGAGCCTGTAAATCAAAAGATTGTTTCATGGTTTCTCCCCTAACTTAATAGAAAAAATGGATGCTTTAGCTCTCGTTAATCATTTTTATTTATTGTTCATATTTTATCATATTCCCCATTTTAATACGAACAAAAAGCGAACATATGTTTTTCGAACGAAAAGTGGCGATGAACGGCTTGTGTTCGCCTAGGTAGAACCTATTGATTTGGACATAAAGAAAATCCGCTCTTCAAAAAGAGCGGATGATTCACATATCTATAGAATCAAAATTACACACTGTCTTGCTGCAACTGACATAATTCGTTTGCGTACTCAACAAACGATCCTCTATCTTTTTGATCGAGCGCGTTATCAATCAAGGTTAATAAGCGATCTTTCCGTTGTTCTCTATGTACATGGTTTAGAAATAAATCCATGTAGATTTCGTTCAACAGTTTTTCCGCTTCACTAACGGTTTGATTTCGCCCCATCGCTTTTAGAAAATCAGCATATGAATAATACTTATCCATTGCAATCACCTCGGATGCCTTTTTTCTATTATAAGTAAAAACTCTAGGAAGTTGCAAATGTTTTTTCTGAAAATTCACCATGTTTTATTTTTTTCTAAATATTTATAATTATTAGGAAATTAGTGTTGATTAATTACCAATTTTCTCTATAATAGGGTTTGTAGTCTACTAATAGGGGAGTGAATACATGGGGGAAAAGTTTTCAACAACATCTAATTACCTAGTTTCATTCAATACCGTTGCACTCGTACCAATTTGGATTGAGAATAATCTTTACACTAGAGTCATCGAAAATCATACTGAATTTCTTGTAAAAATGAAACCTAGTTCAATTATAAAAAAGTCACTCGTTTTTTATGGAAATTCTTATAAACATGCTACCTTTTTTTCGAGAGAATCAATTGGACGTTTACACAAACTTCCTCTCATGATTTCACATGATTTTGGAGTCCCTTTAATTATGATGCCTACACTTTCAGCTGAATCTGAAGGGAATATTTGGATTTCTTTTTCTGCTATTGATCGTTATTCCATTAACTCTCACAGTCAATGTTTGGTACATTTCACTAATTCTCAAGTCCTACCAGTTAATGTTTCTCATTCTACAATGTGCAGGCAATTTGTTCTTTCCCATTTCCTGACGAATCATTTTCAAAAAACGCGTGACCAGATGAATCATCCCTTTTCCCAGTCAAAACTTACATATACTCCAACTCGAAAAAATCCTAAGAGATGATACATAGACTTAAGCCCTTCGCTCTTTAAAAGGGCTTTTTATTATGCTTTTTGGTGTAACCTTCGCGGTTATTTCTCTCAATTTGCTTGTTTGGCAACCGATAGATACACGCCAAGTAATTCCTCCACTCGATTCCGCAGTCTTACGTTTAAGTAGCGACGATGTTCTTCGTATCCACTGTGAAAGAAAACGTATTCGGTAAAGGTATCGTCTCGATTGCCACGAATGACTTTCATGTTATGTTGGCGCAAATAGAGCTTCGTGTCTTTTAGTTCCCGCTGCGCTTCTTTTACTGCATGCTCAATCATCGCAACATAAGGTTTCTTCAATTTGAAGGGACCTTTTTCAACGATTTCTCGATCCCGCTCCAAAATGGTTAATACCATCGGCAAATAAATCATTTTCTCGAAATAAGGTAAACTTTCGGATGGAATGAGCGGCATGTTCTCGCCTCCTTTAAGAACGTTTGTTCGTATTTTATATTGTACGCTTATTTCAAGAAATTACAAGTGGGAATTTAGGGTATTTTTCATTCAAAGCCTTGATGCGTCTCACTTCAAGTTAACTATAATGTGAGATAACTAGAGTTATTTATCCTAAAAAGCCATAAAAAAAACCACCTCACAAAGAGATGGCTTCAGTATTATTTAGGTGATTGTCCTTTAAAAGTAGGCTATGTTAAATGTTGCTGTTGATATTCCGCAAAACAGTTACGCTTTCCGCGGGCTTGCGCCGAACTCACTCGGACTTAACGTCCGAGTGGATTTCTGCACTTCGCTATTCCCGCTGGAGTCTTCACTGTTTTGCTCCATATCACTAAATCGAAAGCTTTCTCATATACCTGTTCACAAGAATGATTGTAGTAGAAGGCGGCGGGGAAACATGGTGCTCCTGCGGTTACTCGTCGCAAAGAAGATTGCTCCTGCGGTTACTCGTCGCAAAATGCAGAGCTAAGAAATTTGACAATGCCTTCGTGACCAACATCCCGTTGCCACGAGGAGGCTAGTTGACCGCCCGAGGAAAGCGTCCGTATGGCACGAAAATAAACAATATCGTTTAACTGAGCCTAAAAATAAAGGCTGCTATTAGAAAGAAAAATCCTGATGTGGCGATTAGTGGAATATGTTCATCCCACACTCCAAAGAATATGGTAACTAAAGATATCACCCCAACAATTCCTGCAAACATACGCGTTTGCAATTTAGAGCGTTCTACTTCCAGTCCTACATCTCGTATTTGCATGTATTCTCTCATGCGGGCCGGTTCATCAAGATAATTAACAATTTTTTGTGGGAGGGCACGTAATGGCCCAATCGCATTTAAGGCTATACGCACTGCATCATCTTTTGAAAATGATTTTTCTCCACCTCTTTGCTTCGCTACCCACTCCAAAACGCGAGGACGTGCTATTGCCAGTAAATCTACCTTCGGATCTAACACGTGAAGAACTCCAACGAATGTGGAAACAGCACGACCAAAAAAGGCGAATTCTGCTGGAAGCTGCACGGGTTGTGTACGGACAATTGTTTTAATGTCAGCTAACAATCTGTCTACAACAAAACTGTCCATCTGGGTCAATTCTTGTGACTCATATGCCGCCACAACACGAGAAATCGCGTCAGCAAGTACTCGACGATCCGCATGTGGCAACAGGAACCTCAACTCTTCTAATCCATCGATTACTTGATCATATTGTTTGAAAAGAATTCCTTCCACTACTTTCAATACTGATCGTGCTTCTTCTTTACTAATGGACCCAACCATTCCGAAATCAATCAAAACGATGGTACCATCAGGTTTAATTAGTATATTTCCACCGTGTGGGTCAGCGTGGAATTGTCCACCGTCTAGAACTTGTTCTAAAAACAAGCGGAACAATCGCTCCGATAAGTCGCGGCGATTTAATCCATTCGCGTCGATAAACGCTAAATCGGTAATACGCGCGCCTTCAATCCACTCCATTACCAGAACACGGCGTGTAGAGAATTCATCATAATACACGGGAAAACGAACACCCGGCATTTCTTCAAAACGATCTGCAAAATTGCGTCCATTTTGTAATTCTTGTAAAAAATTAAGTTCTGCACCAATGGTATTAACCATTTCACTATACAATAAATTAAAATCGATTTGTTTACCAAAAGCCGTAAAGCGTTTCACTAACCAAATAACGATTTTCATTGCGCGAAAATCAGCACGTAAAATGCGGTCTATGTCTGGACGTTGAATTTTAACAGCTACAGGTGTACCGTCTTTTAGTGTCCCTTTATAGACTTCCCCAATAGAAGCCGAAGCCACCGGTTTGTCAGATAAGTTTTCGACATAATCGCTATGTGATGTGTTCCACTCTTCTTCTAGTAGAGCAATTGCATCTTTTCTTGGAACCGCGGGAACTCGGTCTGTTAACCCTTCTAGCTCTGCAATAAATGAGGGAGGCATAATGTCTGCACGTGTCGATAAAAATTGGCCCATCTTAATCATTAAACCGCCTAGCTTAAGCGCAGTACGTTTATATTCTTTTGCTTGTTTTGTAACAAGTCGCTCCCATTTTTCGTTTGTTACTGGTGTCCATCGGCCTTTATAGCGGCGCTGAAAAAGTGTTACTTGTAAAAAAAACTTTACGGACATCCACACAATGCGATAAATCCGATATATTGCCAAACGATCCATTTCAAGCGCCTCCTTTGACCTCCATTATAAGGAGTGATGGCAACAACGTCCAAATAGTGATATGTTTTGTATGAGAAAAAATTTCGAAATTGTGAACATTCTAAGGGGGATATCCAATGGAAGCCATTCATTATGAACAAAAGGGAAATTTAGCAATCGTCACATTAAACCGATCTGAGTCAATGAACGCATTTAACTATGAAATGTTACGTGAACTCGGTCAAATAGCGGAATCCATCCGAATTAATCCAGACATTCGTGTCGTTGTTTTCACTGGAGCAGGGGAAAAAGCATTCAGTGTAGGAGCAGATTTAAAAGAACGCAAAACTCTAACAGAGCAACAAGTGAAACGTAATATCTATAAAATAGGCGAAGTGTTTTCAACAATTGAAAATTTACCACAACCTACAATAGCGATGATGAATGGCTACGCATTTGGTGGCGGCATGGAACTTGCTCTTGCATGTGATTTCCGCATCGCGGCTGACGACATTGTCCTTGGTTTAACTGAAACAAGCTTAGCCATTATTCCAGGTGCAGGCGGCACACAGCGTTTGCCTCGCTTAATCGGTGAAGCCAAAGCATTAGAACTAATTTTAACAGCTCGTCGCTTGAAAGCAGACGAAGCACAGGCTTATGGCATGTTAACAAAAGTAGTATCTCGGGAAAGTTTACTAGAAGAGACTGGGAAGTTTGCAGATTTAATGCTTGCAAATGGACCGATTGCCTTACAACAAGCGAAGTTTGCCATTAAACATGGCATGAACGCAGATTTACATACTGGCTTAAATATTGAACGCAAAGCGTATGAAATTACAATTCCGACAGAAGACCGTGTCGAAGCACTTATTGCTTTTGGAGAAAAACGCAAACCGATGTTTAAAGGAAAATAGCCAAAAGCGATTGTAGAGCTGAGCTCATCTACAATCGCTTTTTGTATTTGCTTTGCTAAATTATATTATTGTTATCGTACCCTTTGCGCTGCCCGCACGTTCCGTATGAGCCAACAAGAATGAAAACCACACACTTGTGGGTCTCATTCTTTTAAAGAGCTGCTCCTGCGGTTACTCGTCGCAAAAATAAGAGCTGCTTCTGCGGTTACTCGTCGCAAAGATAAGAGCTGCTCCTGCGGTTACTCGTCGCAAAGATAAGAGCTGCTTCTGCGGTTACTCGTCGCAAATGTACTCTTTCGTCTCTTCTTCAATATAATTCCTATAATTAACATAGCTTTTATTAAAACTACTATTCACTTGCTTCTATTGGCACATCCCATAAATAGTAATTTCCTGTAAATAATTTCGTCTCTACAACAAGAATGTCTTTATCTTTTTGAAAGAAGAGTGCTGCCCCTTCTTGAGTTTTGTACGACCATCCTAAATCGCTCAAGACTTTTTTAATAATATCGTATCTGGAGTCACCACTGTTTTCAGAAACGTACCGAATAACAAAAATGGTTTCATCGAATTTCACATAGTCACGTGGAGTGGAATCTAGGATAGAGATGGCGGCAACAAGACGAATCGTCCCTTCATCTTTCGTTAATAGATAACCGTAGCGAAAAGCAATAAGTACAAAGAAAATCACCAATAACGCACCAAGCCACAAACTAAACTTTTTCATTGCCCCCATCCCCTTCCCTTTCTATAGAATATGTTTCAATTGTTGATAATAGTTTACACAAAAAAATCACCCCATATTACTATGGAGTGACTAATGGTAACCGATATTTAAGCTAAAGCTTGCTCTAAATCTTCAAGTAAATCTTCAACATCTTCAATACCAACTGAGATACGTACCAATCCATCTAAAATACCGAGTTCTTGGCGGCGTTCTGCTGGAATTGAAGCGTGCGTCATTCTTGCCGGGACGGAAATCAAACTTTCCACTGCTCCCAAACTTTCCGCAAGTGTAAAGTATTTCAATTTCTTGAGCAACTGATCGGCTTTTTCAGTGCTGCCCACGTCAAATGAAATCATTCCACCAAAACCAGTCGTTTGTTTTTTCATAATATCGTGGCCTGTATGAGACTCAATACCTGGATAATATACTTTGCCTACTGCTTCGTGAGCGACTAAGAATTCTGCAATACGTTGTGCACTTGAATTCGTTTCATCCATACGAATTCCAAGCGTTTTTAATCCACGAATTAGTAACCATGAATCTTGAGGTCCTAAAATCGCCCCCACTGAGTTTTGAACAGCGTGTAAGTCTATTGCTAATTGTTCTGTCGCTACAACAACTAAACCAGCTACCACATCACTATGGCCTCCGATGTACTTCGTTGCACTATGCAACACGATGTCAGCTCCAAGAGACAATGGTTGTTGCAAGTAAGGTGTCATAAACGTGTTATCCACAATCGTTAATAAACCTTTTGCTTTTGCTAATTTAGCAATTTCCGCAATATCCGTTACTTTTAATAATGGATTGGTTGGAGATTCGATAAAGACCGCTTTAGTATTTTCTTGAATTGCCGCTTCAAACTCAGCAGCGTTTGATGAATCTACGAATGTCGATTCAATACCAAAACGATTTAAAACTTTTGTCATGACACGGTATGTACCACCGTAAACATCGTCAGTCATCACGATATGGTCGCCCGAATTAAAAAGCATCATAACTGAACTGATAGCTGCCATTCCAGAGCCAAAAGCAAAGCCAGCATGACCACCTTCTAAATCACTAATTAGAACTTCAAGAGCATGACGAGTTGGATTTCCGGTACGTGAATATTCGTATCCACGGAAGTCTCCTACAGCATCTTGTTTATATGTGCTTACCTGGTAAATTGGTGTGGAAACGGCACCCGTGGTTTCGTCTCCAACGATTCCCGCATGAATTAATTTTGTTTTCGCTCTCACTTAGCACCATCCTCCTTCAATAATTCATAAACATTTTGACTTAAATATCGTTCGCTTGAGTCTGCAAAAATCGTCACGATATGACTTCCTGTCTCCGCGACTTTCGCTTCTTCAAGTGCAGCATAAAAAGCGGCTCCTGAAGAACTACCGACAAGTAAACCTTCTTCTTTTGCCAAGACACGCATTTTTTCAAAAGCATTTATATCAGTAACAGTATGAATCGCGTTAAAATACGTTTGATCCATATAGCCTGGTAAAAATTCCATTCCAATGCCTTCTGTGTAATGGGAACCTGGTTTACCACCGTTTAATATTGACCCTTCAGGTTCAACGATTACTGTTTTAATGTCTGCATTTTTGCCTTTTAAATACTTCGCTGTTCCCATAAATGTTCCACCTGATCCAGCACCTGCAACAAAGACGTTAATTCGCCCATCTAGGTCACGCCATAATTCTGGTCCTAATGTGTGTACATACGTTTCTGGATTGGCAGGATTTGAAAACTGAGAAGGTGAAAAAGCACCCGGAGTTTCTTTTACAAGCTCCGCTGCTTTTGCAATGGCACCTTTCATTCCAAGTTCAGTAGGAGTATTTATGACTTCAGCGCCAAGTGCACGCATCAACGATTGCTTTTCCATACTGAACTTTTGTGGCACAACAAATTTCACCGTGTAGCCTTTGCCAATTGCGGCTAAAGCGACACCAATTCCTGTATTGCCAGCTGTTGGCTCAATGATAGTTCCGCCTGGTTGTAGTTTACCGGAGTCAACGGCATCTTTTAATAAAGAAACACCCAGACGATCTTTTACACTACCACCTGGGTTCATGAACTCAAGCTTAGCAAAGATACGACAATTATTCGGAATGTCGATATTATTAATTTCTATGACTGGTGTATTGCCAATCAATTCGTGCACGCTTCCATAAACATTCATTATGCTTCCTCCGTGAATACCGTACGCCATTCATCTTTCTTAGACAGCATCTCACGTGCAATCTCTTTCGCACCTTCTAAACTGTGGTTAGCAGCCCAGCCACATTGTACTTCATTACAAGCAGGAACTTCAGTTGCTTGCATAACATCTTCAAGCGTTTTTTCTAAAATTGTTAAGATTTCGTCAAAGTTATCATGATTAATAACAGCTAAATAGAATCCAGTTTGGCATCCCATAGGACTCATGTCTACCACTTTATCTGTATGATTACGAATGTTTTCGGCCATTAAATGCTCAATAGAATGAAGTCCAGCCATTTCCATGTGTTCTTTATTCGGTTGCTTAAAACGAATATCATATTTTAGAATTTCGTCTCCATTTGCACCCATTTTTCGTCCTGCTAATCGTACATATGGTGCCACTACTTTCGTATGATCTAAGTTGAAACTCTCTACATTCATTTGTTTCATCTTTTCCACTCCTTATTTTTTAGTTGCGTCCATTAACCACACAAAATCATTCATCTGTTCAAATTGTACATCAAATCCTGCTTTTTCAAAGGACTTCGTCAACACAGGAATCGTTGTGTAGTACTCGCGTTCCAAGTCGTCAGCCACGTTGTTAAAACCACGTTCACGTTCTTTTAATATCTGTGATTGTTTAGCTTCTTCTGATGTGAAAACGGTATCTGCAAATACAACTTTACCACCAACTGGCAATATATTAGCATATGTTGATAAAGCTTTTTCTTTCTCATTATCTTTTAAATGGTGAAATACATACGAACTAACAAACGTATCAACCTTTTGTGGTGCCTCAAAATCTAATAAATCGCCGTCAATAAGAACTAAGTTAGGAAAACGCTTCGCTGTTACAGCGCGCATTGCATCGTTTGGTTCGATTCCAATAACTTTATGTCCCTCATCTATTAACTTCGCCGTTAAGTTGCCAGTTCCTGTTCCAAATTCAACAACCGTACCAAAAGACTTGTTGGCAACACCAGAAAGTATTTCTTCATATTTTTCAAATACATCACGATATTCAGGATCTTGTCCTGACACTGATGCATCATAAGAATCTACCCAATCATCAAAAATTTCTACGAATTCACGCCCCATAGTAAATTCTCCTTTTTATTCATATATTATTCCTACCTGAATACTCGGTATTAGGTTAACAGACTTATTTATAACATATTTAGATTGTTATATCTACTCTTACACTCAAAAAAACCTGTGCAAAGTGCGCCCGGTCATTTTAAGAAGAGTAACCATAGTAGCCTGTTGATTTCCGCTACGATGGACGCATTTCGCGGGCATGGCTTCAGTCTCCTCGTCACTGCGTTCCTGCGGGGTCTTCAGCTCATGCTATTCCCGCTGAAGTCGCCACCTCCGCTTCAATCAACTAATATAGATGGCAACTACGATTATAGGTTAGTTCTATCTCTAGCTTATCTTAAAATCATTTACTCGTGTCTTCGCAAGAAGCAATTGATAGATTTTCTTGTGGGTTACTACTCACTTCATGGATTGTAGTGGAAGGCGGCGACTCGGACGGGATCAGCGGGACAGGTGAGACCCCGCTGATTGCGAAGCGACCGAGGAGGCTCACCGCCCGCCCCGCGGAAAGCGTCCGCCTAAAACGGAAATCAACAATATTAATGAATCTAATTGTTCCCAAAACACCTGAAACACTGGATTTATGAAACTATAATTAAATTCTTATCTTTCAAAAAAACCCCTTTCGGATTTGCCGAAAAGGGTCTTGATTTTATATTTTTATAGCTTCCCATTCTTCTCGTAAAATCCCCATTCGAATGGAATCATAATAAACACCTTCGTAGAAGCGAACTTTGCGGATGCGAGCCTCCATCGTCATGCCGAGCTTTTCACCGACCCGAATCATTCGATCATTTCCAGACCAGGTTGTATATCCAACTCTTACGAGGGGCATGGTTTTAAACAATCGATTCATCCATTGTTTAATCGCCTCGGTACCATAACCTCCGCTCCAGTATTTAGGTTTAAATATGACAATTCCCATTTCAAGCCACAAAGAAGGTTCATGTTCCCAGTAGTAAGAGACCATACCAACGAGTTCTTGATTTATTTCAATCGCATACATATGTTCTTTTCGAAGGTATCGATCTTTATTTGAAAGGAAATTTTCTAGTGTCTGCGGTTTGTATGGATAATACGGTGCATCCCACTTCTTCCATTCGGGCTTCTCTTCTTTCGCACTCATTTCCCAAAGTTCGTATAAATCGTCTTCATAAAAAGGTCGCAAATGGACCTGCGATGATAAATCCTTCAAGTACTTTCACCTCATAAATACTGTTTAAACCAACCAGTAATTTGTTCAAGTCGTGCATAGCGTAGATTCGGATAGCCAGTTCGCGATAAGTTATGATCCGCATCTGGGAAACGGACAAAGCCTGTCTCTTTCTTCATTTGTTTTAAGGTAATGTACAGTTGTTCTGCCTGTTCAATCGGACAACGGAAATCTTTTTCACTATGCAAGATGAGCAATGGTGTTTCAATATGTTGAGCGTATTTCAAAGGTGAATGATTCCACAGTTTATCTACGTCTGTCATATCTGCCCCAATTTGCCATTCATTAAAATAATAGCCGATATCTGATACACCAAAGAAACTCACCCAGTTTGAAATCGAACGTTGAGTGACTGCAGCTTTAAATCGATTTGAATGACCAACAATCCAGTTAGTCATAAAGCCACCATAACTCCCCCCGGTTACACCTAGACGATTTTCATCAATCCAGTCATGATCGGATAGCACTGAGTCAACAGCTGCCATGATATCTTCATAATCACCACCACCGTAATCGCCACGCACTGCGTCGACAAATTGTTGGCTGTAGCCGTGACTTCCACGAGGATTAATATATAGAACCCCGTATCCTTGTGCAGATAACAATTGAAGCTCATGGAAAAACGTATTGGCAAACATCGCGTGTGGACCGCCATGAATCTCCACAATCAAGGGATATTTTTGTCCTTCAACAAAGCCTGCTGGTTTCATTAACCAGCCGTGCACAGCCCACTGTTGAGCCCCTAGGAACATAATCGCTTGTGGTTGAACAAGTTCAACTTCACATTCAAATGCTTCATTAAATGACGTTAATGTTTGGCGTTCACCAGTAGCGATAGTTTGAATATAAAGCTCACCGATTTTCGTTGAATTTGAAACAGTGACGAGTGCAAACTCACCAGACTTCGCCACATCATAGCCGTATACGTGTTCATCTTCAGCAGTGGCAGGATACATCTCACCTTCTAAAGAAGCTGCATATAAACGAACGTCACCCATAGTAGACACTTGGAAATACAAGAGATTATCTTCCGTCCAGACTACACTTGGTGCATCTGCTCCTTGTTGACTGTCTGCAACGACATAATCTCCTACCGGTGCATCGATGCCTTCCGTCAAAATTTCACGAGCGCCTGACTCGAGGTCATAAATATACAATTCCGTATGCGTAGCATTTTTATAAGCAGAATCACTTCCCACAAACGCCAGTTTTTTATCATCAAATGAAAACGCCACACCACCAAAGTAACCATCTTCGTCAATTATTATGTTTTCTTCTTTCGATTTAATATCAACCAAATACAAAACTTGTCGGAATTCAAAATCAAGATTTTCAGAACGATTCACACTGAACACGATTTTCGTTCCATTGTGAGAAATCGCCTGTAAAGCATACACATGATTTCCTTGTGTAAATTGTGTCACTTCCTCAGTTTCAAGGTCTATAACACCAATATGTTTATACGTGTCGTTAGGAAGTAGACCTGCTCCGTCCATTTTATATTTCATTTTATTTACGATATAAGGTTCAGGATTTTTCTTTTCTTCTTTGTCTAGGTCTGGCTCATCTGTAAAGTTCTTTCCTTCTTTTAAAGGAGCCAAAAACCAAATTTTCTTTCCACATGGAGACCATAAGAAACTGCTAACACCTTTTTCAAACGAAGTAACTTTTCGTGCTTCTCCACCTGTTGTGGATAAAACATATAATTGGTTTTTGTCATCACGCGTAGAAAGAAACGCCAGCTGAGTGCCATCTTGTGAATAGCTTGGACAAGAAATTTTCTCCTTACCATGTGTCCACTGAGTCAATTTCTTTGATTCCAAATCTACATGCCATAAATTGGCTTGATATGTATTGTCTTTATCATTAATTTTTGTTTGTACAAAAACTGCTTCTTTTTGGTTGGGTGCTAGTGTAGGTTGAGTAACCGAAACCAACTTATTTAAATCTTCAATTGTTAATTTACGTTTTGTCATGATAATTCCTCCCAATGTTGCCGTATATTATCTATTTCGACAATCGTAAGAGTTTTCCTTTAATTATGAAGCATAAATTTTCCATCCATAAATAATTTCATGTTGAAAAGATGAAATAAAACGGAGAATGATTGTATTTTCTGGAAATGGGTAATAATGAAGAAACTACTTGCGGGAGGGATTCTTATGTGTCCACTTGAACTACCAAAATTCACAAAATCCTATTGGAGAAAAGAACGATCTAATAAAACGTATCCAGCTTTAACAGAAAATCTTACAACAGATGTTTGTATTATTGGAGCTGGCATTGCTGGGGTCACAGCTGCCTACGTGCTCGCAAAAGCAGGTGTGACTGTTAAAGTTATAGAAGGAAGTAAAATCGTCAGTGGTACTACTGGATTTACTACCGCTAAAATAACAGCTCAGCATGGCGTTATTTATGATGAATTAATACAGACATTCAGTAAAAATGAAGCACGTCAATACTTTGATGCAAACGAAAAGGCACGAGAGCAAATCAAAAAATGGGTCGATTCACTTGCTATCGATTGTGATTATGAAGAACGTCACGCGGTTCTCTATGCACAAACTCCTCAAGGGGTTGAACAATTACATACGGAGAAAGCAGCATATGACCAATTAAAGATTCCCGGAGAACTGTCAACATCTAAAAATGAACTCCCTTTTCCAGTTAGCGAAACATTAACTCTACCTAATCAAGCTCAATTTCATCCAGTCAAATATATTAACGCTTTAGTTAAAGAGGCACAGAAACTGGGTGTAATTTTTTACGAAGATACCCGCGCCAAATCACTTAGAGAAGATAACGATGTCGTTCTCATCGAAACGATGGAAGGACATATTATTAAGGCCAATCAAGCATTAGTAACAAGTCACTTTCCTTTTAACGATAAAGAAGGGTTTTATTTTTCACGATTGTCCCCGCAACGGTCCTATGCAGTTTGTGTAAAGGTTCCAAGTGAGCAAATGAATGGGATGTACATTAATGTAGAAAAGCCTAGCCGCTCCATTCGTACAGCTAAAGGAGACAAAGGCGAAAGCTATGTGATTGTTGGTGGAGAAGGTCATAAAACAGGACAACATGACGATGATTCTCATGACGTATCTACCACTCAACGTTATGAAACATTAACTCAATTTGCCAAACAACACTTCCAAGTTGAAACGATCGATACGCATTGGTCAGCACAAGATTATGAGACACTTGACCGCCTTCCCTATATTGGAGAAATGTCTAGTGGTTCGTCACATGTATTTTTAGCAACTGGTTTTTCAAAATGGGGTATGACAAATGGGACTGCTGCCGGTTTACTACTTGCTGATCTTGCACAAAATAAATTCAATCCATATAAAGACTTATACTCACCCACTCGATCAAAAATGAAAAAAGAAGACGCTAAACATTTTGCGAAAATGAACGCCAATGTAGCAAAAGAATTAGTGACCGGTAAATTCGACCGACCAAAAGATTCAGTGGAAGATATAAAAAATGACGAAGGACGCATTGTCATGATTGATAACCATAAGACAGGTGCATATAAAGATAAGAACGGTAAACTTCACTTAGTTAAACCAACTTGTACGCATTTAGGTTGTGACGTTCACTGGAACGATGGAGAACGATCGTGGGATTGCCCATGTCACGGTTCACGTTTCTCTTATACAGGTGATGTGTTAGAAGGTCCTGCCGTAAAACCTTTGGAAAAAAAATAATTGTTTATTATTAAGCCAACCTCCTTTGGTAAATTGAGGGGTTGGCTTTTTTCCTATTTAAAAGCTAAAATATATATAAATGCCTTTATTTCGCTATAAAAAAATCAGTACATATCCGATTAAAATATCACAATATGTATATCTTAAAGTTATTGGAGAAGATTATGAATCTATTTACACCTAATACAACTGCTCGTTTAAGTGTCTATATTTTAATCTTGTGCATAACTTGCGCAAGTTTTTTTGTCTTTCCAACTACTTTCAGTGAGTTATATGAACCGTTTCGTCCTAGTCATGCTTCTATGCATTTACTCATTGAAATGGTATCCATTTTCATATCCATGAGCATCGCTATACATGGTTGGATTACGTACAAAGAAAGAGAAAATCAGTTCCCTATATTCCTTGCCGCAGCTTTCTTTTCAGTTGGCATTATCGATACGATCCATTCTTTGACCTTTCTTGGGATGCCATTATTCTTTATTGAAAGTACAACCATGACTTCTACGTGGTTTTGGATAGTTGCTCGATTAACAGAAAGTATTGCTTTAACGGTAGTTTTTTTCATCCCTGCGATAATTAAGAAAATTAATCGTAACGTCGCTTTTACGACTACGATAATCTATACATTATTGATAATTTCTGTGGTCTTCATTTTCCACCAGCAATTACCTTTACTCAATGTTGATGGCGCACCTACACTTTTCAAAAACTTACTTGAATTAATCACTGTCATGCTTCATATCACAGTTGTATTTTATTGTTTGAGAAATACGGAAAAATTTGATGATTTTGTTATTCGTAATTTGTATGTCATTGGCTCATTTTCCATAGCCTTGTCCTCTATCTTTTTTGTCCAATATAAATCAGTAGATGCCTATCTCAACATGGCCGGACATTTATTTAAAATCATCGGATATTTAATGTTTTTCAGTGTTTTGTACACAGTTAGCGTAAAAGCCCCCTATCAAAAAATCACTCGCTTACATGATCGTAATCGAATGATGTTTAATATGCTAGAGCTTGGTATTATCGAAACTGATTCTAAAGGGGCTATCCAATATGTTAATATTTCAGCAAAAGAATTATTAGACCTGCCTTCTTTATCAGATAACACTTTATTGATAAGTCAATTTGAAAGTAAAGCAACTATGGGTGAAATTTATGAAGAAATCACATCCTACAAAGGGGAAAAAATACCTGTAGAGATTGATCGTTTTCCTTTAATTGAAAACAAGCAAATTATTGGATACTTTTATACATTACGAGACTTACGCGAAGCGATAGAAAATGAACGTTTGGCGAAAGAGAAATTAGTAACTGATTTTGAAATTGAAACAGCGGCTACTGTCCAAAAAGATTTCTTTTCCAATATCTCATCTGGCGAACAAATTGGCTTTGTCTCTTTCCCTTTCAAACGGTTAAATGGGGATTTTTATAACACCATCAAACAGGGTAGTAAAACGATGGTGACTATTGCGGATATAAGCGGAAAAGGGATTCCAGCTGCAGTTCAAACTTCGTTAATGATTGGCGCAATTGAACACGTAAATTTACATCAAGAAACCCCAGATCAGTTTGTTCAATTCATTAATCGTATGTTTTCCAAATACAGCAAGTCAGAGCACTTTATGACCATGTTCACGTTGATTTATGATGAAGAAACAAATGTGCTGCAATATTGTTCCGCAGGACATGAGCCTTCCCTGCTTTACCATTCAAAAGAAGACAAATTCACTCTTCTCGAAACAAAGGGCGCGGCAATTGGTTTTTTTGCAAATGCCAGGTATGAAACAAAAACAATTGAGCTCATTGAAGGGGATATTGTTGTTCTCTACACGGACGGATTGATTGAGGACCGAAAGCAGCTTGAGGACGATTTGTTAAAAGACTTAATGGACACTATTCGTAATTCGGATTTATCATTACCAGCTGATACCCTTTCAAAACAGTTCATTTCCGAAGTGGAAAAACAACGCCTAGGAAACATACACGATGATCGAACAGTTATCGTATTAAAAGCATAGAAAAAGTCCACACTGGCAAGTAGCTTAAGAATAAAAGCTACTTGTTTTTTATGTTTTATTTTTAAAAGATGCGGGTAAATTTAGAAATATGTGATAATTTTCAATATTTTCAATTGAGTATTGCCACGGAGAAAAGCAATTGATGAACTATTATTGAGGAGGATGATGTATGAAGGCAGTTACATTTCAAGGAACGAAAGATATCCAAGTTAAAGAAGTTCCAGATCCCCTACTTGAAAAACGAGATGATATTATCGTCCGAATTACTTCAACAGCAATTTGCGGTTCAGATCTCCACATTTATCAAGGTGCACTTCCAGCTAGAAAAGATTATGTGATTGGACATGAGCCAATGGGTATTGTCGAAGAAGTGGGCTCAGAAGTGACAAAAGTAAAAAAAGGAGATCGAGTCGTCCTTCCTTTCAATGTTTCTTGCGGGGATTGCTACTATTGTAACCACGAGATGGAAAGCCAATGTGATAATTCTAACGACAATCCAAAAGTGGATACTGGCGGATACTTTGGTTTTACTGAACGTTATGGAGACTACTCTGGAGGACAAGCAGAGTTTTTACGGGTGCCATATGGAAATTTCATGCCCTTCGTAATCCCAGAATCGTGTGAACTCGAAGATGAATCACTTCTCTTTATGTCTGACGTATTACCGACTGCATACTGGAGTGTTGAAAATTCGGGAATGAAGGCTGGAGATACTGTGGCAGTGTTAGGGTCGGGTCCAATTGGGTTGATGGTTCAGAAATTTGCATGGATGAAAGGTGCAAAACGGGTAATCGCAGTTGACCATTTGCCTTATCGCTTAAAACATGCGATTAAAATGAACAATGTTGAAGTGTTCAATTTCGATGACTATAAAGATATGGGTGGCCATATTAAAGAAATAACCCATGGAGGTGTTGACGTTGTTATTGATTGCGTCGGCATGGATGGTAAAAAAACCATGGTAGAAAAAGTAGAACAGAAGCTTAAATTGCAAGGAGGTACACTGAGTGCGATTGACATCGCTTTGAATTCGGTACGAAAATTCGGAACAATTCAAATGACAGGTGTATATGGCTCTTTATATAACATGTTCCCTCTCGGTAATATATTCGAACGGAATGTAACGTTAAAAATGGGGCAAGCACCTGTCATCCATTACATGCCGCTGCTTTTCGATAAAATCACCAAGGGTGAATTCGACCCAACTGAAATTATTACACATACCGTTCCACTCGCTAGAGCAAGTGAGGCATACCAATTATTTAACGATCATGAAGATGAAAGTATTAAGTTTGTGTTGAAGCCTTAAAAAAATTCTCTTTAGCATAAAAGATGCTAAAGAGAATTTTTTGTTTTATTGTTAAAAGCGAATCCCGTCTGTGTTCATATGCTTTTTGACTTCTATGACACTTTCACCAAGTATAGGTAGTAAAGAAGTTACGGTATAAATCAAAAACATCACAAAAAAAGTTAAGGCAATAAAGTGTATAGGCTTATTCACAATTCTTTGCATTCGTAAAAGCATCCAATCAATTGTAAATTCCATAAACTCTTGTGTACCATTTTTCATGACGAACCACCCTTCTTTATTTCGACCTTTTTTATTCGTTTCATTCTATAGTTTTATTCTACATGAAATAAACGTCGAAAAATGTCGAAAAAGTTGGGAATGTTTTCACATTTAAACCATAATAATCGTGTTTATATGAAATAAATTTCTTGCTAATACTTTTGTTTAAAGTTTTTTCAACGTATAGTAGGATAAAGATTAGAATTGTTAAATTTTGTAGTGACTAAGGAGACATCGCCCATGAATAATTTTGGACACGTCATTAAACTTGAGCGAATCAGAAATAATATGAAGCAAATAACACTAGCTCAGGGAATATGTACGCCTTCTTATCTAAGTAAAATCGAAAATAATTCAATTGTTCCAAGTCAAGAAGTGATTGATTTATTATTAAACCGACTTGAACTTTCCATTACACAAAACAAAAATTTAGATGATGAAAGTTACCTTAAACATATTAAAGAAATCTATTTCAATGCAGTTATGAACAAAGACCGAGAACTAGTAGCCCAGCAACTAAAGGAAATTAATAATGAACGCTATATGTTCAGTGATTCAACCAACTATTATACATATCAACTTATGGTTTTAAGACTAACGCTAATCGTGCAAGATATCCAAAATGATACAAGCGAATTAATTATGGCCCTTTCTGAGCTTTCAAGTAATTTTAATGACTACCAGATGTTTTTATTTCATTCAAATGTTGGTAGCTATTATTCATTTATGTTGGACTTTAATTCGACTCTGCAAGCTTATGAAAAAGCAATTGAGTATTTTAAACGAATTAATATTGAAAAATGGGAAGAAGCCGATTTTCAGTATTTATTAGGCCATTGTTATTTAACACAACAACAATGGGTAATTTCAATTGAATATATTCTAAAATCACTCGAATTTTTCAAAAGTGGATTTTATAATGCACGCGTCGTTGAATGTTATTTAATTTTGTCAATTGCTCAAGATCATTCATATCAATATGAAGAAGCATACCAAAATTTGTTGCTTGCTCAAAAGATAGCTTCTCAACTCAATTTGGTTGAGAATTTCCCTATAATTAAACAAAACTTAGGGAGTTCTGCAACTAGAAAAGGCCTCACAGATGTAGCGATTCAATATTATTTGGAAAGCCTTGAGGCCAGAAAAGATCCTGTCGAGAAGTTGCTTCCTATATATTCTCTTGTAAAGGAATATTCTAAACTAAAGAATTCCGAAGAAATAATGAAATGGTCTACTCTTGGACTATCCTTAATTAATGATTGTTCAAATGCAAGCACTCAAACATTTTCTCATCATTTCAATGTTTATTTAGCAAGAGAAAAAAACCCAAACTTATTTGAAAAAGTAACTATCGATGCATATAATTATTTCAAAGAAATTAAAGATTATCGTCATTCACATAAATACTCCCTCTTACTAGGAAATTTTTATCAAGAACTGAACAAATACAAGAATGCAGCAAAATACTTTTCATATTCAAATGAGAACATGTTTAAAAAGCAGAAAATATCTTATTGGGAAGATTTATAATGCAAAAAGCCTGTAACTATTTCCCGAGGTCGGGGGAAATAGTTACAGGCTTTTCTGTATATGTCATAGACATTGGCGAAGATGTCTCTGAACGCGATGATTAACTTGCTGTCGTATAAACTAAACAACCATGTTCATAGTCAATATAATAACTGTTAATTTTCTTCGAAGGACAAAGAGATTCTGCATTCTTTTGTTTATTGACAGTACGTTTGTTAACCTTCGAAATAATAAATCCTTCTTCTTCTATATCCACTAACAATATGTCGCCGACCTTCATATCATGCTTTAAATCATCCATTGGAACCACTAAAACATTTGATTCACTAGGGAATTCTAAAAGAACTGCTAAATCTTCTTCAAATCGATCCAATTTGTACATTCTTCCTGTAAACATAGTGAACAGCTCCCTTTTAAATGATGTTTTTGCTTGTAGAAAGTTATTAATTGCTAAATATTCTTAATAAACGTAGAATTTGAAGAGATATTAAATGATTTACTAGTTACAATATAATCATAATTCGTTAAGATAGAATTAGGAAGAAAAACAGGTTGGGAAACTTTTTTCCAAAACATGCGTTTTTTTATAGGTATTCCTATAATGTTTCCCAACCTCATGTAGTAGATATTACTCAATTACTCTAGTAGTATAAAAGGTGGATATATGAATAATATTGGTTTGCTCATCAAAATGGCACGTATCCAACAGAATATGAAGCAAGTGAGTCTAGCCAAAGGCATCTGTTCAACATCCTACTTAAGTAAGATTGAGAATAACCAAACTATACCTAGTGAGGATGTACTACAACTTCTTTTGGAAAGACTGGAATTAGATTACGAAGATCTTTCGACTGAACAAGAATTGAAGTTTCTATCAGAACTTTATTTGCTCTACAAAGAAGCAATCATTGAAAGAAATAAAAGCGAGATAACAGAAAGGCTAACTACATATAATAAAAGAAATTTTCTTTTTGTTGATGAAAGTAACTTTTTTACGTATAATCTCTATTTATTTCGACTATCATTAATTACAGAAGCTGATGTTAACAAAGTAAAAAATCTGATGAATGCATTAGATCAAATGCAAGAGAAGTTCGATGAAAGACAACATTTTATATTCAACAAAAATTGCGGCTTCTATTATTACCTAGTAAGAGATTATAAGCTTTCACTAAGTTATTTTGAATCAGCGCTTGAATATGTAACTAACTTTCATCTTCAAGAATGGGAATTTGCAGACTTTTACCATGCACTGAGTATGTCGTATCTTTCTAATAATCACCTTTTAAACACAATCGAGTATTCCACTAAATCTTTAAAGTTTTATAAAGATAATTTAATATTCAACAGAGCTATTGATTGCTATATTGTCATTGGAATAGCTTATAAACTAAATTTAAATTTTAAAAACGCAGAAGAAAGCTTTTTATTGGCTAAGAAAATTGTCATAAACTTTAAATTGAGTGAATATACTGAGATTATCAATCACAATTTAGGCTCCTTATTCGCTATTCAAGGTCAATCAAAAATAGCAATTGAATATTTTAAAGAAAGTCTCAAAAACTCTTCTGGAGACGAGAATTATCTTTTAACCATCTATTCTATTGCCAAAGAATATTCCAAACAAAATGATGACTTGATGGTATTACAATGGACGAATACTGGTCTTGAGTACATTTCTAAACTTTTAGATAACGACTATTTATCCTATTTTTATCACTTTAATATTTATAAATTGTTACACAATAAAGATTTAGAATTTGAAAGTATCTTAGTAAATGCAATTGACTATTTTGAAAGTAATAATGAATTTCATTATGTTTATAAATATTCAATATTATTAGGTAATAAGTATTCAGAAATTAGAAAATATAAAAATTCTACTCTTTATTTACAAAAAGCAATAAGCTTTTCATATAAAATAAAATCAATTAATTACTGGGAGGATTTATAATGAAGAAAAAATTATTAGCAATTTTATTAGTAACAGTATTTGTTGGAGGTTTTGCTCAACCGTCTCAATCTAATGCAGCCGAAATGCTTCCAAGAATCACAAGTATTCAACCTGGTACAGCTACACTAAGTAGCTAATTAAAAAGCAGAAACGACTTGATTCAATTCAAGTCATTTCTGCTTTTTTTATTATTTAATTTGTCTTTTAGATACTCCTTCAGAGAGTGAGTGTTCTATTTGGTTAAGTTTATCTTTACGTCTTTTCATTGAAATGAACATAAAGATTAGTAGCCCTATGATGATCAGAGGAATTATGAAAATAATAATAGTGAAAATGACATCACCTAGATTCAATTTGGTTCACTCCCTTCCCACGAATTCTTTATATGTATATAGTACGCATTTGCTCATGTTTCAGTTTCATGAAAGCCCACAATTTAATTAATCTTACCTCAACCTATTACCCAACAAGAGCTCACGGATAAACTTGTGGTTGAAGAAAGCAACGAAACGCAATGATTGAATTGTACCATCGTCAAAAGCCACCCATTTACAGTGTGGCTTTTATTTTGTTTTCATAAAGAGATTGTTTTACAACTTTTAAAAATGCTTCTACTTCTTCGACTGTTGTATGTTGGTTAAAGGAAATACGGACAAATTTTCTTGCCTCGTCACTTTCATAGCCAATTGCACTCATGGCAGACATTGCCTCTCCAAATCCGATTTTACAAGCAGTACCAGTAGAGATGGCAATTTGATGGCGATTACATTCAAGCATCATCCATTGCCCTTCCACATGAGGCATAATGAGTCCTAAAATAAAGGGAGACTTCATGGATTGACGCCCAACCAATTGAACATTTAGTGGTAAGTTCTCTAACACAAATTTTTGCAATAGCAATGCCTGTTGAAAAGCTTCTGGTTGATCAGCTAGTGCATATTTGGCAGCAATTGTTGCCGCTACTATCGCAGGAACATCGACTGTACCAGCTCGAAAGCCATGTTGGTGTGTGGTGCCTTCATATACTGATTCCCAGTGTATAGAAGGGTTTATATAAACGATTCCTACTCCTTTTGGTCCCCCTATTTTATGCGCTGAACACACAACAGATGTTACACCTAATTCAGTCACATTTAGTGGAATTTTCCCAAACCCTTGAACGATATCACAATGAATCGGAACGTCATATTGCTTTGCATAATTGGCACAGGCTTTAACAGGTTGAATGGCACCCATTTCCGAGTTGACTAGTTGCATGACGACTAAAGCAGTTTCATGACTTACAGTTTGTTCAAATGCCTGGATATCTATAACTCCAAAAATATTTACTGGAATGTAATGAATACGATAACCTTCTTTTTCTAATTCGTGCATCGTGGTTAATACAGAGGCATGTTCTAATTTCGTCGTTACGATGTCCTTGAACTCCGGTGGTCTTCCTCGTAATAGCGATCTAATCGTTAATTGATTTCCTTCTGACGCATTTGCTGTAAAGTAAATGCCTTCTTCCCGTCCATTTAAAAAACGTGCCCACATTTGTCTACATGAAGCTACGTAATCAGCTGCCGTGGAGCCAGCATCATGCAAACTTTGGGTGTTTCCAAATGCTGATGTAGCAGCTTCAATATAAGCATCCAGCGCTTCTTTTCTCATGGGTGATGTAGCTGCGGAATCTAAGTAAATCATCGTCTCTTCACCAAATTCCTTTCAAAAAATGATTTTCTTCTTGTAATCACTGTATCTTTATGTCATTAATAGTGTCAAGACACTTGTAAACTTTCAGTAAAGTTGGTGTAAAGAATGTTTGATATTTGCATTATTGGTGGTGGTGTTGCAGGGTTGATGCTAGCTCATTCTCTCCCCTCTTCCATGTCAATTGCCATCCTCACAAAAGAAGATCCTTTCACGAGTAATACTGCGCTTGCTCAAGGTGGAATTGCAGCTTCTTTAGCTCCCTTTGACTCACCTTCGACACATGCCGTTGACACGATGCTTGCCACTGCTAATCATGCACACTCCGAACGAGTCGACATCCTTGTTCAAGAAGGGAAAGTGCTTGTCGAGAAACTAATGTCACAAGGACTCCCTTTTGACGCAACAATAATTGGTATTCCAGATTTAGGTCAAGAAGCCGCACACACCCAAAGAAGAATTTTACATGCAGGCGGCGATCAAACTGGAAAGATGCTAATGCAGTATCTGCTTAAACATACGCAAGAAAAAGTAACCAGACTCCCTTTTCATTCCGTATTACAATTACAACTCTATGAAGGTCGTTGCACAGGAGTCTTAGTAAGTGATAAACATGGGAGCAGACATATTATAAATGCGCGACATGTTGTTCTAGCTACTGGTGGGATTGGTCACCTTTTCAACCAAACATCTAATTCATCTGTTGCCACTGGCGACGGTTTATCGCTTGCCTATCATGCTGGTGCCGTTTTAGAGGATTTGGAATTTGTTCAATTTCACCCTACTATTTTTACATTGAATGGAAAATCATGTGGTCTTATTTCCGAGGCTGTTAGAGGTGAAGGTGCTTTTCTTGTGAATCAAGACGGTGAACGAGTGATGAAAGATGTTCACCCCTTACTTGAGTTAGCACCACGGGACATTGTGGCTCGAGTTATAGAGTGGCATTGGCAAAAGAATGACCCCGTATTTTTAGATGCACGCCATATCTATCGCTTTGATGAAAAATTTCCATCCATTTTCGCAAATTGCTTAAGTCATGGTGTAAACCCTCTTCATGAATTATTACCTGTTCGCCCTGGTGCCCATTTTCACATGGGCGGTGTAAAAACGAATGATGTCGGAGAAACATCTGTGTCTCAGTTGTATGCGATTGGTGAAGTTGCTTCAACTGGTGTACATGGTGCAAATCGGTTAGCCAGTAACTCATTATTAGAAGGGCTTGTATTTGCACATAGATTAGCTAAAAGATTAGAAGAAAACGTGATTCGTCCAAGTACTAAACATTCCATACAGGTTGATGCGAAGTTGTTGAATCAGGTCAATAGAAGTGACATGAAATTGCGGATGACGGAACAAGTTGGAATTATACGGACGGGGACTGGATTACATACATTTGTAAACGATTTCCCGCTTCATCCGTTAAATCTTTCTGAATATACGAATCAAGAAATACAATATATCCACCGTTATACAGCGAGCAGTTTGATCGCAACATCCGCTTTTCTTCGAACTGAAAGCAGAGGCGGTCACTATCGTCATGATTACCCGACCTCTACAGACGAATGGACAGGAAAAGTAATTGAACAATCCATCCACGGGGTGTCGATTAGTACGCGCAAAATTGAACGTAAGGAGACTGTAAAATGAACCGCTTGAAAGTAGAAAAAGCGTTAAAACATTTCTTAATTGAAGATATAGGAGACCGTGACGTGTCTTCCGTCCTCTTCAAAGAAACGGATCTAGGCGAAGCAATTGTACGTTTTAAAGAAGATGGAGTAATTGCTGGTTTACACTGTTTCAAATGGGGTTACGGATTACTAGACGAAGGCGTGAAAGTTGAATTATTAAAATCAGATGGGGATTATGTAAAGTCTGGTGAAGCTGTAGTCCGTTTATCCGGTCCAGTCGCTTCATTACTTTCAGGAGAGCGTGTGTTGTTAAATTTGATGCAACGGATGAGTGCTATTGCCACATTAACAGCAAAATGCGTAGAAACTTTAGGGTCTTCCCATACTCGTATCGTAGATACACGAAAAACTACACCTGGTCTTCGAATGTTTGAAAAATATGCGGTGCGCACTGGTGGTGGTTTCAACCATCGCATTGGCTTATACGACGCGGTAATGTTAAAAGATAATCATATTGCTGCGGCAGGATCCATTACACAGGCTGTTGAAAAAGTTAGAGCTTCACTAGGTCATATGGTAATGATTGAAGTCGAAGTCGAAACAGAACATCAATTACAAGAAGCGATTGCCGCACAACCCCATGTCATTATGTTTGATAATCAGACACCTGAAACAATGACGCACTGGGCAAAGCTAGTCCCTTCTTCTATTCGAACAGAAGCTTCAGGCGGAATAGATTTAAGAAAATTAGCGGCTTATCGAGATACAGGTGTGGATGTTATTTCCATCGGAGCTTTAACACATAGTGTTTCAAATATAGATATTAGTATGAATTTGTCTGTTTCAAGCAAGGAGGCTGTGTTCGTATGACATCTTTATTAGAAGAATTACAACTAGCTGATGCGATTCCCGCTCACTATTTAAATGCATCTACGGAAGAACTTCATCAACGTGCCCTAAACGCGAAAAAGCTTCTCGGTGAGAGATTGTATATTCTTGGACACCATTATCAAAAAGATGAAGTGATTACATATGCAGACGTTACGGGGGACTCTTTACAACTATCTCAAATCGCCTCAAAACAAACTGCAGATTACATTATTTTTTGTGGTGTTCATTTTATGGCAGAAACTGCTGACATTTTAACGACTCCAAATCAAGCAGTCATTCTTCCAGATATGCGTGCAGGTTGTTCAATGGCTGATATGGCGAATATTGATCAAACCGAACGTGCTTGGATTGAGTTACAAAAACACTTTGGAGACACAATCGTCCCGTTAACTTATGTCAATTCGACCGCAGCCATTAAAGCTTTTGTTGGCCGCAATGGTGGTGCAACTGTTACCTCTTCCAACGCAGAGGAAATGGTTGAATGGGCATTGACACAAAAACAACGAATGCTCTTTTTACCAGATCAACATTTAGGTCGGAACACGGCAGTTAAGCTAGGTATTCCTTTAGAGCAAATGGCTATTTGGGACCCGATTAAACAAAAGCTTGAACTTCAATGTGCTCTAGAAGATGTCCGTGTGATTTTATGGAAGGGTCATTGTTCTGTACACATGAATTTCTTACCAAAACACGTAGAGAATTTACGTGACAAAGAACCGGACCGCCAAATTCTTGTGCATCCTGAATGCACGTATGAAGTCGTCAATGCCTCTGATTTTGCAGGCTCGACGAAATACATTATTGATATGATTGCCGCGTCAGAAGTTGGCTCAAAGTGGGCAATTGGTACAGAAATGAATTTAGTTAATCGTCTAATCGCTACCTATCCGGATCGTGATATCGTATCCTTGAACCCATTTATGTGTCCTTGTCTAACGATGAACCGAATAGACTTGCCCCATTTAACTTGGGCACTAGAAGAACTTGTTGAAGGTCGTGTTATCAATCAAATTGTAGTCGATGACAAAACCTCAGTAGAAGCGAAAATGGCTTTGGAGAAAATGTTATAAGTAAAGGACCATTTCACATTAGTGGAATGGTTTTTTGTTTGGAGTTTCAGGTTAATTTTCGGAAGATAATTAGGAGGATTTTGGATAGTTGCAACCAAATTTGAAAAGTTGCAACGAAACCGAGAAAGTTGCAACGAAAACGAAAAAGTTGCAACGAAATCCCCAAAGTTGCAACGAAACACCTTTCATTACTCGTGCACAAAAAAACCAGACACTTAAATGTGTCTGGTAGTCTATTATTTAGAAAGAGCTAAATCTTTTAACGAGCGACGCAAAATTTTTCCGGTCGTATTCTTTGGTAATTCAGTTAAAAACTCAAAGTTACGAGGTATTTTGTATTTCGCTAAATGCTCAGCGCAATAAGAACTTAATGTTTCTACATCAGTTGTTTCATCTTTTACTACTACATACGCGTGAACTGCCTCTCCAAAGTTTGCATCAGGCATGCCTATTACAGCTGCCTCTACGACACCAGGATGTGCGAATAATACTTCCTCTACTTCACGTGGATAGACATTGTAGCCACCGACAATGACTAAATCTTTTTTACGATCCACTATATAGAAATAACCATCTTCATCGATTTTAGCTAAATCCCCTGTATACAACCAGCCATCGCGAATCGTTGCAGCAGTTTCTTCAGGCATTTTGTAATAGCCTTTCATAACGTTTGGTCCACGTACAATTAGCTCTCCCACTTCGCCTACTTGAACATCCTCGCCTAATTCATTTACAATGCGATTTTCAACATTTCGAATTGACGTACCAATTGAACCTGGCTTACGATCCCGATCCAGTGGATTGAAACAAGTTACAGGTGAAGCTTCAGACAAACCGTATCCTTCTGAAATACGCACTTTAAACTTATCTTCAAAGTTATGAAGCAATGCTACTGGTAATGAAGAACCCCCTGAGATTGCCAATCGTATTGTTGAAAAATCTTCAACACTCGTCTGTGGAGATTGATATAAGAAATTATACATGGTTGGAACCCCTGCAAAGACAGTAGCTTGTTGATTCTTAGCCATGTCAAACACATCTTGAGGGGTAAATCGTGGTACAAGTAAAATCGTTGCTCCTTTTAAAAGTGGTGCATTTACCACAACGGTTAGTGCAAAAACATGGAATACTGGCAATGTAGCCAACACTTTATCTGAACCAGTAAATCCTAAATAATCTGCCGTATCACGCGCGTTTGAGAATAAGTTCTCATGCGTTAACATTGCTCCTTTTGGACGTCCTGTTGTGCCAGATGTATATAAGATAACTGCATTGTCATCTGGTGAAATATCGACTGGTAATACGTCAGGTGAAGATGTCTTAATTAACTGTGTAAACGGTTTCACTTTCTTGCGAACATCTTCTGGAAGAGCAGAAATCTTTTCCCCTGCCTCTGGTGTTGTTTCACAGATGACATATGTAAGTACAGAAGGGAATGAGCCAGATACTTTTTCAATCAATGGTAATAACATATCAAGCGCAATTACTGCCTTAGCGTCGCTGTTTTGAAGAATGTAAGAAATCTCATCAGGTGTATAAATTGGATTGATAGGAATTGCCGTTGCCCCTAAACGCATTGTTGCATAAAGTGAAATTAAAAAATGTGGTGTATTACCAAGTAAAAAAGCAACATGATCACCTTTTTCAACACCTAATTCACGTAAGGCTGAAGCGAAGCGTGAAATGGATTGATCAAACTCTGCATACGACGTATCGCTACCCATAAAATGATAAGCTGTTTTATTCGGTTGTTCTAAAGCAGTTTCAAGAACACGAGACACTAAATTCATATGTAATTCCCCTTTGTATTGAATGAATACTCATTCATTATTCAATATCTTCATTATATAAGAAATGTTCTGTCAATACAAGAAGCACCGAGAAATTTCACGGTGCTTCGCTTCCAAGGGTATTCGTCACAGATAAGATTGCTCCTGCGGTTACTCGTCGCAGACTATGCTCTGACATGTGCAATGTAGCGCCAGCGAATTAAGAAATAATAAACGATTTGAATGAAGGTAAAGCCGATTAACACTAAAATCATTTCACTTAATATAGAAACTTCAGCTAAATTGCTCCAAATGACTTGCAATGATAAGAATGAAAATGCGCTATGCAACATGGCAATACCCCATGGCAAGAAAAACTGTGGAATGAGTTGACGATTGACGATTTTTATTAGTTCCTGGTCTGTTAAACCCATACGTTTTAATAAATCAAATTGGCGTTTATCTCGATCTAACCCCGTGTACAACTTGAAGTACACAAAACTACCCGCAGCTAATAGCAAGACGGCTGCAACCATTAACCCTGTAAATAACAACAAAGAAAACGTTGCTCGAATAAACGAGTAATTTAAGCCAGGGTTTTCAAAGTAAAACGGCAGATTAGTAAATCTACCAGCATCAATTGATTCTGATACTTGCGATTCAATATCTAATCCGATTGACTTTGTCCGTTCCCATTCTGCTACGTGGAAAGCAAAGAATTTATAAGAAGAATCCTCTATGCTCTTTCCACTAAACGGCTCGTCTATTATTTGATAATCTTCGTCGCTCACTGCAATAATGTTCGAACCAATAATCATAGAAGGAAACAGCATTTGTGGGTATACACCGCGAATTTGAATTGGGACATTACTTTCTTCAAGGACTGTTTGTATTTCTTTATTAGTTAAACTCTCAACTGACTCCTCTGAATATGGAATAAACATTGCTTCCCCGGTATCTAACTCGATCAGGGGGGAGCCAAGTGCGACAGCCAAACTATTGACATCCGACTCTCTTAATACATCAACTGAATTCCGTGAAAACGAAGATGTTTGCTGTTTAATTAGAAACGGCACAAGTGAATAGGACAACCCTTGCTCTTCTAATTCATTTCGTAAGGCAGAGATATGATCCGATTCATAAGGATTTGTCATTTCACTTGTATAGATGAGGGATAGTGGATTTAACTGACGGTATTGACCGGTATAAGATGATAAAGAAGTTAAGGTTCCTACAGATAGAAATGCAACGGTTGAAACAATCGTAACGATAAAATACATCCTTGCATTTTCACGTAATTTCACAGCTACTTCTGAAATAGCAATCAAACGATAGGGTTGCCAGTAGAGTGACTTTCTTTTTCTAATTTGATGAAGTAAGAACAAGATGCTATGAGTAAAGAAAAAATAGGTCCCAAGTGCTGCAAGTGGTGGCAAGACAATGGCAAGTGCCAAGACAACATTCATCGAAGTAAAAGCAGCTGCCCCGTAAGCAAATAACAACATGCCAATCCCAAGATATGCTTTTATGGTTGAATAATCTTGCAGTTCATCCGTTTTCCAATACCCACGAATAAGTTCAATAATTTTTTGCTCTCGAATAAAGACCACGCTTGTCATTGCAATAATGATGAAAAGGCTGAAAAAGGCACCAATTGTCAATGCAAACGGTCTGAAGGACACGTATAAAGGTAAGCTTTCTAATTGCAATAATTCACGAACAATCATGAAGAAAAACTTGGAGAAAGCATAGCCAAAAAAGATACCCGTTGCAACGGATACGGCACCAATCAACATTGTCTCAAGGAAAATCAATTGGTTTAATTGTTTCTTTTCCATCCCAAGTTGAAGAAGTAATCCAAACTCTTTGGACCGTGCTTGCAAAAAAGCGCTCATGGAATAGAACAAGAAAAATAATGTGAAGATATATAAAATAATTTCGGCTACAATCATTCCGGACGCTGCAAATTCCCTTAAAAATTCATCTTCAATTTTCGGGTGAAACAATAACATGGAGTACATGAAAAATACCATGACTGAAAACATACTCGCCATGAAAAAGGCTGCATATATTCTTCTGTTTCGAACGACATTACGGTAAGCGAATTGTCGAAAGGTCATTGACATTGCCTCCCAGCAAAGACAACACATTCAAAATGCGTTGGAAAAAGGTTTGTCTTCGATCATCACTATAAATTTCATTGAAAAACTCGCCATCTTTTATAAAAATCACACGATCACAATAGCTTGCCGCAATTGGATCGTGTGTGACCATTAGAATAGTCGTTTTTTGTTCTTGATTTACTTTTACAAGAAGTTCTAGCACATCACGGGATGCTTTGGAATCCAAATTTCCCGTAGGCTCATCCGCTAAAATAAAGGTCGGTTTGTGAATAAGTGCTCGGCCAATTGCTGTACGTTGCGCTTGTCCTCCTGAAATTTCATTTGGACGTTTTTCAAGAATTTGATCTAAGTCTAATTTCTTAGCCAATTCCTTAATTCGTTTCTTCATTTCGTCAATTGGGATACTATCTAAAGTTAATGGAAGCACCAAATTCTCTTCTACTGTTAACATTTGCAATAAATTAAAGTCTTGAAAGACAAAACCGAGCTGTCTCCGACGAAAAAGAGCCAACTCGGTTTTAGTCATTTCTTCGGGACGCTGCCCATCAATTGTAATGGTACCGGAAGTAGCCGAATCGATTGTTGAAATTAGATTGAGGAGTGTCGTTTTACCGCTTCCTGAAGGACCCATAACTGCGACAAACTCACCCTTGTTGACTTCAAAACTAAGTTGATTAATCGCACGATGGGTCACTTTTCCCTCGTACACTTTGGTCACTTCCGCCATTTTCAGTATCGTCATCTTCCGTTCCCCCCCCTCTCTGCTCCTGGTTGATGTTGAAACAATACTGAAACAATCGTTCCTTTGCCTTGCTCAGACATTATGCTCAGTTCGTGACCTAGTTTCTCACAAATTTCATTAGCTAAATACAATCCCATACCTGTACTTTCACCGGTCTTTCTTCCATTTTCGCCTGTAAAGAAAGCTTTCATTACTCGCGGAAGATCAGTTGGCGGAATTCCAATTCCTTCATCTCGTACCTTAAGCAATACTTGTCCCTGTTGACAAGTTGCCTGGATATGTACTTTTTTGCCTTCTTCAAATGTGTATTTCACTGCATTTGTAATGAACTGACCAATGACAAATCTCATCCATTTTGCATCCGTAGGAACGATGAATTTTTCATCGATTGAAATGACCGGATACACATGATGTGTGATAAATAAACGTTTATTTTCAGACACGATTTCTGTTACCAATGTTTTTAACTGTACTTGTTCAATTTGCATATCTTGTTCAAATGTATCAAGTCGAGCATTGATTAAAACTGAATCAAGTCCTCGTTTTAACCGATCGATTTCTTCTTGCATGCTTTTTTTATCAAGCTCACCATCTTCTTGAAGGAGCAATTCAGCTACTGATAATGGAGTCTTCATTTGATGTACCCATTGATTCATAAACTGCAAATGACGATTTTGATTAGCATATAAGGCTTCTACTTCATTTTGATATAAACGATATAACCCGTGAAGATATGCTTCAACTTGATATTGTTCAGGTGATTTTCCGTCACGTTGCAATGCAGCTTCCATTTGAGTAGGGCGTGACAATAATTTGTGGTAAAAGCTATAGCGCTTCACATACCTTCCAAATAAGAACGAAAATATCAGTAACGTACTAATGACAACAGAATAAATAGCAGTATCGATATTCCGAAAACCATCTAACCAATATAGAGACATGATGAAGAGCACCATAATCAGTTGGAAAATTACATATGCAACATGTTCTTTAACAAACAAATGAAAACTCATCATGACTCCTCCGTGCTCAATACAAACCGATAGCCTGCTCCTCGCACAGTTTCAATAGATGACGTAATTCCATAGTCTTGTAACTTTTTACGGACACGGGTCATGTTAACGTTTAAGGTATTTTCATCAACAAAAGCTTGATCATCCCATAATTCTTCAAGCAATTGCTCTCGAGTTACCACTTTAGGTGACTGACTTAATAATAGCTCCAATATTGTACATTCTCGCTTTTGCAGTGGAATTTCAAGAGAAGCAAAATGCAGTTCCATTCTCTCTAAATATAAACATAATTTGCCAAGCTTAACGGTCCTTTCTTCTTGTTTCATCGCATACTCACCGTATGTTCTTCGTAAATGACTTCTTATTTTGGCTAAGACGATTTCATAGTGGAAAGGTTTCGTTATGAAATCATCGCCTCCATTTTCTAAAGCGAATACTTGGTCCATATCCCCTGACCTAGCTGATATAAACAAGATTGGACAAGTCGTTTTCGTACGGAATTGACGGCACCAGTAGTACCCATCATAAGAAGGTAAATTAATATCTAACAAAATGAGGTGAGGATCAAACTCTTCAAATTCTTCTAAAATAAGATCAAAATCTTGAACTGTTTTCACTTCATAATGATATTTACGTAAGGTATCGGCAAGTAGTGAGGCGATTTTACGATCATCTTCAACAATATAAATACGATGGGTCGACATCTTTTCTTCACCCTTTACTCTTTTTCTTAATTGTACTTAAGAACAGCCCAAAGTGCTACTTTTGCTAGATTGTAGATTGAAAGAGTGAATTCAACATTGAAGTTGCTACGGCTAGACAGTTTGCGGTTCCAGGTTGACGCTTTGTCGATCCAGGTTGACGCTTTGCTGTTCCAGGTTGTACAAAATACTATTTAGACGAATAAATGAAAAATAGCCTGACCGAAGTCAGGCTACAAGGTGAATTAATAAATTAATTGAAGGAATTGTTCTTTCGTTATGCCTCCTAAATAAGTGGTGATTTCTAAATCCCCTAATGCTTCTGAAATCACTGATTTGTCATATGACACACCTATCAAACGCTTTTCGATGTCAGCAACGTCACCGACTCCAAAGAAATCTCCGTAAATATGTGCATCTTCAATCAATCCATTTTTCACTTGTAAACGCACATCAATTCCTCCGGTAGGGAAACGTTCTGAGTGAGACATGTTAAAAGCTGGAGATTTTCCATAGTTCCAATCCCAGTTACCATAACGCTCTTTTGATAATTCTTTAATATTTGTCCAGTCTTCTTCAGTTAACACCATTTCTTTGATGTTTTCTTTGCCACCAAAAATCGACTCCAGCAATGTTAAGCGGAACTCTTCAATCGATGTTTTCTGTTCCAAAAACTCTGTAATGTTGGCGACACGGCTACGAATTGATTTAATACCTTTTGATTCGATTTTATCCTTGCGTACTTTAAGAGCAGAAACTACAGCATCAATTTCTGTATCAAACATCAATGTACCATGGCTAAACATCCGACCTTTAGTAGTGAATTGTGCATTTCCAGAAATTTTACGTCCCTCGGCTAATATATCATTGCGTCCAGATAGTTCTGCATCAACGCCCATTTCTTTCAATGCATCAACGATAGGTTGTGTGAACTTTTTGAAGTTACGGAAGCTATCACCATCATCTTTCGTAAGGAAACTAAAATTCAAGTTTCCAAGATCATGATACACAGCTCCTCCACCTGATAAACGGCGTACTACGTGAATTCCATTGATGTCGACGAAGTCCGTATTTATTTCTTCTATTGTGTTTTGGTTTTTGCCGATAATAATAGCTGGTTCATTGATATAGAACAGGAAGAAAGAATCTTTATCAACATCCATTGTTTTCAATGCGTATTCTTCAATCGCTAAATTTATGCGAGGATCAGTAATTCCTTTGTTATCAATAAAATACATAAAGTATCGCTCCTTTTAAACGTGCTACATACACTATAAAGGAAAATTCTCATTTTGTGTTGACAAATGTCTGACTGTTATAATACACTACTATAAACAATAACAGTACTAGTACAGTATGAAAAAAGGAGGACAACGACATGATTGACAATGTAATCGAATTCTTTAAAAATCTTCCGCCGAAAAAATGTACACAATGTGGTGATAAAATCGAAGAACAGCATGAATGCTACGGCAATACTTGCGACAAATGTAACCACTTATAAAAAAAGTGCAAAGCTCCATTTGAGCTCGGCTCAAAAAAAAGCAGCCGTTCAGGGTTTTCTCCTGAACGGCTGCTTTTTATTATTCATGAATATGTGAAAATCGTCGTTTAAATATAACCATAAAGTAAGAAATGGTGCATCCAACAGCAACAATAAAGAAGGTGAATAAAACACTATTATTCCATTGGATAAAACTAATATCTGTTGAAGATATCGCTGCTTTGAAGCCTTGAACGGAATAAGTCATTGGTAACCATTGGTTAAATATTTGCAAAGGTCTTGGAATTAATTCAAGTGGGAATGTACCAGCACTTGTTGTTAACTGCAAGATGAGAACTAAAATAGCTACAAAACGTCCACTGTCGCCAAGAACCGATACGAGCAATTGAACAAGAGCTAAGTATGTGAAACTTGTCATAATGGCGGTAGCAATAAACCACCCAAGATTGACGGGTTCCAACCCTAAACCAAAAAGTAAAATACCTACAGCCATTAATGCTTGCGCAACTCCAACTATGCCTAACACGACCATTTTACTTGTTGCCCATGCCCATCCGCTCGTTGGTGGAATAGCTGATTGGACAAGCGGGAAAACAATTGAAATCATTAATGCTCCCACAAATAGTCCAAGTGACAAGAAATATGGTGCAAACCCTGTACCATAGTTAGGAACATGATTAATTGCAGATTTAGTAACTTCGACTGGAGATGAAGCCATGTCTATAGTATCAGCTGTCGGGTTAACTTCATCAGCTTTAATTGAAGCATCAGATAGTTTATTTTGTAAAGTAGTTGTGCCTTGTGCAAGTTCCACTGTTCCATCTACAAGCTGACTTGATCCTTCTGCAATTTCACCCGATTTCAAAGCAAATTCAGATGTACCTGAAGTTAATTGGGTTGACCCTTGTACTAGTTGCTGTAAACCATTAGAGAGGTTTCGGCTTCCAGTAGATGCACTTTCTACTCCTTTTTGAAAATCACTTAATTTGTTCGTAAGTGTGCCACTAGCAGTTGCTAAGCCTGAAGCTCCTTCGTTTAACGTAGTTGAAGACTGCGTTAAAGTTGTAAGTCCTTTAGCTACTTCTGTATGTCCGGCCGCTAATTTCCCAGCTCCCGTTGAAGCTTGATTCAAACCACCGCTTAGCTGTTCCGTTCCACCTTGAAGTGCACCTAAGCCTTCCGAAACTTGTGAACTTCCTTGTTGTAGTTGTGTGAAGGCCCCTTTGAGAGCCACTTGTTGTTCCTCAGGCAAAGATGCTAAAATCGGAGCCATTTGTTGTGATAAAGACTCGATTCCAGAAGTTACTTGAGATGCCCCTCCAGCTAATTGTCCAACTGATTGATTTGCTGTCGCTGCACCTTCTTGAAGTTGATTCAAAGCTGCTACAAGTTGTTGCTCTTTTTCATTTGCCGTAGCCATTCCAGCTGATATTTGTGCGACTCCTTGTGTATATGTTGCAACACCCTCTTGTAACTGGCCAGCACCTGACGATAAGCGACTAGATCCTTGTTGTAGTTGTGTCGCTCCAGAATATAGTTTGCCAAGTCCTGAATTCAACTCAGTAGCTCCATTTGATGCTTTTACAGTTCCTGAAGCTAATTTTGTCGTACCATCTGCTAAATCAACAGAGCCGCTAGCTAATTGCTCTAAATATCCTTTTAAATCTGATGCACCAGAAGATAACTTATTTGCCCCAGCTGTTAATTTCCCAGCCCCATCTGCTGCATCTCCGTAACCATCACCCATTTTCGAAATGGATGCAAAGAGTTTTTCGGAATAGCTTGCAACGACTTGCTTATTTACCTCCGCACGAATTCTTTCCATTGCAGTTTCTCCAATTTGTGCTGACAAGAAATTGAAGCCTTCATTAGGTTTGTATTCAATCATTAATTTTTCAGGTTGTTTATCTAAAAGAGTTGTTGCGTGTTGTGAAAAATTTGAAGGAATTTCTATTACCATATAATAATCTTGATTTTCTAATGCTTCTTCACCTTGCTCTTTTGATACTTCGACAAAATGAAATTGTTTACCTTCTATTAGTTTCTTTGTAACATCTTTTCCTACAGACAATTGTTCACCCTCTAGTTCTGCTCCTAAATCTTCATTAACAATAGCTACTGGGAGCTCATTTAACTGTTCATACGGATCCCAGAAAGCCCATAAAAACATTCCCGCATATAATACGGGGATAAAAAGCACAGCTAGTACCGGAATCAGTAATTTTTTATTTTTGAAGATATTTAAGAATTCTTGTTTTATCATTAAAATTTCCTCCTAATAAAGTATCTTTAATACTAATTGACCAATATGTCCAATTGGTCATATTATTCCAAAAAAAGAGTCTCACTTGATGAGACTGCGAAAAATCGTATCACGAAATACGTCTACAATTTTTTCTTCTGATAAGGCATGTTCATGCGTAACTTGCCAATCTACTGCAAAGGCCAAATAGGCTTTAAATAATAAATAAGCAACAAGCTCGACATCCACTTGTCTTATTTCGCCTTTAGCAATAGCTCGTTCGATATGTTCTGCGATATATTGCAAAATTTCTTTTTCTACTTTTACAAGAACCGCTTGAACGATTGGTGTTTGCATATCTTTTTCTTCAGCAATTAACTTTGCCAGCAACGCATGACGTTCCCGGAATTCCAGCATTTTCATCAAAACGAGATGAGCGTTATCCTGGAACGAACACTGATCAGAAATTACCGCATCTTTTTCTGCTTTCATTTCATGAATCATTGTAAAGACGATTTCATGAAATAATTCTTCTTTATTTGCGAAAAACGTATATATCGTCCCTTTTCCTACGTTCGCAAGCTTTGCAACTTGGTCCATGGTAGTCGCTTTATAGCCGAATAAAGAAAATGATTTAGTCGCCGCTTCTAAAATTACTTGTCTGCGATCCATTTATGGTTCACCCCGTATCAATAAAAAAATGACTAAAAAACCACATTGGTCATTTAGTCATTATTTTACCTGTTTTATAAAATTTTTGCAAGAATATATTTGTAAACTTACTTTTTATAAATCATTGATCAATCTTAAAATATAGTATGTACTAATTATGGTCAATACCGTTGCAATGAAGGATCGCACGAAAAAGCTCATGATTCCATCGAAACCTAAGGGATGAAAAATAATAATTTTTAAGAGGTAGTCAAACACATATATAAGGATAATGAATATTAAATATTTTAAAATGGCATACACGAAATCTACACTCCTAAACTCATATTCTCATAATTTAAACTATACACCATTTATAATTAAAAAGGCTCAGTTAAACGATATTGTTGATTTTCGTTCCAACGCACTTTCATGTTTCGAAGCTAGCAAAGCGATGCAGCGCACTTTCATGTTTCGAAGCTAGCAAAGCGATGCAGAAACAGAAACAGAAACAGAAACAGGCGGATGCTTTCCGCGGGCGGTCACTAGCCTCCCTCGGGCCAACAGGATGTTGGTCACGAAGGCATTGTCAAATTTCTTAGCCCTGCATTTTGCGACGAGTAACCGCAGGAGCACCACGAAGTGACGTACTTTGCCTTCTCTCCTTATTTATGCTCACTGCGGGGTCTAGTTTGGACACGCTTATCCCGCTGGAAAAATATTGAACGAACTGTCATTTCGTCCAATATCTTTGCGACGAGTAACCGCAGGAGCACCATGTTTTCCCGCGCCTTCTACTACAATCATTCTAGTGAATAAGTATATGAGATAGCTTTCGATTTAGTGATATGGAGCAAAACAGTGAAGACACCAGCGGGAAAAGCGAAGTGCAGAACTCCACTCGGACGTTAAGTCCGAGTTAGTTCGGCGCAAGCCCGCGGAAAGCGTAACTGTTTTGCGGAATATCAACAGCAACATTTAATATAGCCATTAAAAAAGAAAAAATCCAAGACCCTTTACGGACTTGGATTAAACAGTTCTAATTAGTTGGATTCACAAACAATTCTTCTAATACTTTCTCAACTGCCGCTTTCCCTTGATCAACACAATCTGGTAAGCCAAGACCTTCATAAGAACTTCCAGCAAGCTGAATCATCGGGAAATGTTCTTGAATTTCCTTTTTCGACTTAGCCACTCGTTCTCTATGTCCTACAA
>NZ_JBATUX010000129.1:0-3117 GCF_049671445.1 Paenisporosarcina sp.
AGTTACATCTTGGATTTGGAGGTTTAATAAATGAATAAATATTGGTGGAAAGAAGCTGTTTGTTATCAAATCTATCCCCGTAGTTTTATGGACAGCAATGGTGATGGAATTGGAGATATACAAGGTATTATTACAAAACTAGACTACTTAAAAGAATTTGGTGTAGATGTGCTGTGGATATGTCCATTCTTCAAATCACCAAATGCGGATAATGGTTATGATATTAGTGATTATCAAGATATCATGGAAGAGTTTGGAACCATGGAAGATTTCGAACTTTTACTAAAAGAATCTCATAAACGTGGCATGAAAGTTATTCTAGATTTAGTTATCAATCACTCAAGTGATGAGCATCCTTGGTTCATCGAATCACGTTCTTCTAAAGATAATCCAAAGAGAGATTGGTATATTTGGAAAGACGGAGTAAATGGAAAAGAACCGAATAACTGGGAAAGTATTTTCTCAGGAAGTGCTTGGGACTTTGATGAGAAAACGCAACAATACTACTTGCATCTCTTCCATCAAAAACAGCCAGATTTAAACTGGGAAAATCCAGAAGTTCGTCATGCGCTTTATGACATGGTGAACTGGTGGCTCGATAAAGGAATAGATGGATTCCGTGTTGACGCGATTTCACATATCAAGAAATACCCTGGCATGCCAGACTTACCTAATCCAGATAATCTAGATTTTGTCCCGTCATTTGATATGCATATGAACCAAGAGGGCATACATGAATTTTTGAAAGAATTAAAGGAAGAGACGTTTGATAAGTACGACATTATGACGGTCGGAGAAGCAAACGGTGTGAAAATCCATCAGGCAGATGACTGGGTTGGAGAACAAAATGGCAAGTTCGATATGGTTTTCCAATTTGAACACCTTGGATTATGGGGGAAAGGGGCAGATGATTCAGTTGATGTAGTCGGTTTGAAACAAACATTATCGAAATGGCAAACTGAATTACATGGAAACGGCTGGAACGCTTTGTTCTTTGAAAATCATGACCAACCTCGTAGTGTTTCCACTTGGGGGAACGATGAAGAATTTTGGATGGAAAGCGCGAAAATGTTAGGGGCTTGCTACTTCCTTATGCAGGGAACGCCATTCATCTATCAAGGTCAAGAAATTGGGATGACCAATGTTCAATTTGACTCTATTGAAGATTATGATGATGTTGGAATGAAAAATTATTATCGTATCGAAACGGCTAAAGGTCGATCTCATCAAGAAATGATGGAGATTATTTGGAAAAGCGGACGTGACAATTCCCGTACTCCTATGCAATGGAATCATCAACAAAATGCAGGTTTCACAGATGGCAATCCATGGATGAAAGTCAATGTGAATCATCAACATATTAACGTAGAGACTCAAATGAAAGACCCGCAATCTATTTATTCATTTTATAAAGACATGATTTCTTTGCGCAAGGAGCATCAAGTCTTTGTTTATGGAGGTTACACATTACTGCTCGAGGATCATCCTGCTGTATACGCTTATAAACGGAGCTACCAAGATTCTTCTGCAATCGTGATTTGTAACTTTGGTGATCAACCACAAAGCATCACATTAGCAGATTTGCCTGCAGGAAATGGAAAGCTTATGTTAAGCAATTATGATTCAGCAGATCGTGTGCTTGCAGAAACAGTTTCGCTTAAACCATATGAAACTAGAGTATACTTATTCTAGAGTAATCGAGAGTGCAAATTAAGTATTTGCACTCTTGTTCATGTGAAAAGATATGGAATTTTTATATACTTAATATGATTGTTCGTTTATTAACATTCCGCCAGATTAACATGAAGATTTTATCAGGATTTATTAGAGGAGGGTGAGCTTTGGCCATTACAATTAAAGACGTTGCAAAACTGTCAAATGTCGCCCCATCTACCGTATCTAGAGTCATAGCGAATAGCCCTCGAATTAGCGAAAAAACAAAAATTAAAGTAAGAGCTGCGATGGATGAACTCGGGTATCATCCGAATTTCATTGCACGAAGTTTGGCTAATCAATCTACAAGAGTTATCGGATTGGTGCTACCAAACTCAACTGATGTGTTTTTCCAAAATCCATTTTTCCCTACAGTATTAAGGGGACTAAGTGACGGTGCAAATGAACGTCAATATGCCCTCCAAATTAGCACAGGTAAAACGGATGAAGAAATTTATGAAGGCGTTATCCAAATGGTTCAAGGTGGTCGAGTAGATGGAGTTATTTTGCTTTATTCTCGTATCGAAGACAAAGTATTAAATTACTTAAAAGAAAGAAAATTTCCTTTTGTCGTAATTGGTAAACCGTTTAAAGACGTAGAAACAATTACATACGTGGATAACGATAATTATTTAGCCTCGAAAGAAGCAACTAACTATTTATTGGGTCTAGGACATAAACAAATCGGCTTTATTGGTGGAGACTTAAATTTTGTAGTGACCATCGAGCGGTTACTCGGATTTGAAAAAGCTTTACGTGAAGCGGGTATCCAAAGTGAAGACGATTACATCATTCATAGTGAGTTTCTGCGTGAAGGTGGTCAAGAAGCAATTAGGAAACTCATAAACTTGAAAAACCCACCTACTGCATTAGTGGTAGCTGATGATTTAATGGCACTAGGTGTCTTGAATACGTTAATTGAAATGAATATATCTGTACCAGAGGATATTTCAATCCTGAGTTTTAACAATGTGCTATTTTCAGAACTGTCCCATCCACCATTAACCTCGGTCGATATTAATATTTTTGAGCTCGGTTTCCAAGCTTCGAAAAAATTGATTCAACTTTTGGAAAATCCAAATGAGCCTGTGAAGCGTATGATTGTACCTCACCAATTAGTAAAACGTTTCTCTTGTTCAGAAAATAAATAACCACACTTGTACAATGAAATACTCGTCCTCGCTAAATTTCATGTTTCAAAACTAGCGTAGCGATAGCGATTTTTTTATAAGCTAAGATGTATCTTCCTGTTGATATTTTATAAGTTAGATGATTGTAGTGGAAGGCGGCGACTCCTGCGGGAGAAGCGTGTCCAGGTGAGACCCCGCAGACGCTTGCGTCGAGGAGGCTCACGGACCGCCCGCGGAAAGCGTCCGCCTGTAACGGAAATCAGCAGAGCCATTT
>NZ_JBATUX010000130.1:0-1572 GCF_049671445.1 Paenisporosarcina sp.
TAGCAGGACTTCACGACGAATTCAAGAAAGTCCAATTTTCTGAATTCACAACCATTAAAGATTCTATTGGCATTGCCACTTATCCAAATGACGGTGAAACACTTGAAACGTTAATCAATATGGCAGACACTGAGATGTATAATTCTAAACGAACTATGAAAAATAATTTATTAGAAAACGCACTTACCTATTAAATATCAGTAAGCCCTCCATAAAGGAGATAGCTTACTGATATTTTTTTACAAACAATAGGTAATCATTTAATTACAAATCTAGTCTCACTGTAGCCTTCTTTTGACTTCCTTACTTCTAAAATCGCTGGAATGGCTGTTTTTAATTCTTGAACATGAGAAATGACACCAATCATACGGCCTGATTTTTGAAGATCAATTAGTGTATCAATGGATTTATTCAAGGATTCTTCATCCAACGAACCAAAGCCTTCATCAATAAACATGGTATCTATGGAAACATTGCCTTGGAAGCTTTGAATGACATCAGCCATACCTAGTGCCAGGCACAACGAAGCGTTAAATTTCTCTCCACCAGAAAGCGTTTTGACATCGCGTGTTTGACCGGTATAAGCATCGTAGACGTCAAGTCCTAGTCCACTTTGTTTCCCTCTTGATTCTTGACGTTCACTTCGAATTAAATGGAACTGACCATTCGATAAGTTCTTTAATCGTTCATTTGCCGAAACAATTATTTGCTCGAGATATTCAATCTGCAAGTAGCGCTCAAATGAAATCTTCAAGCTATTTTGCCCTCTTATCACATCATATAGGTCGGTGATTTGATTGAACTGTTGTTCTTTCATAATAGCTTTTTTACTAGAGACAATTATGTTAGTGACTAAATTACTAGCAGCTTTTTTGTAGTCATTTGATTGATTGACTTCCTGTAAAGCCTTTTCATATATAAGCTTTAAAGTAGCCAATTCGTTGTGCAAATCGTTTAAATCGACTTTTGTTTTGTTCGCAAGTCTTACTGCCAAGTCAGCTACTTGTTCAATCAGTGTATGTCGTGCCTGCTTGAACTTCATAATTTGCTCTTTTAATGAAACTTTCTCTGAATCTCTTAACTTCGCTTGTTGGTACATTTCTTCAGTCTCAAAAGAGGAGGACTGGAGTGCAGTTTTAAAAGCGACCTCCGCTTTATCTTGTTTAGCCTTTGTTTCTTGAAAAGCATGCTCAGTGTGGGCTATGGTCAAAACCGAAGAAGAATGTTGTTCTCTAGCTTCTTGTCGTTGCTGTTGCACAGCTTTCCAAGTATTTTCAAGATTGATTTTACGTTCAGTTGTCTCGCGAATTTGTTGTTCTAATTGCGACAAAATACGTACTTCGTTCGGGATTGATTGCAACTTGTCTTCATAAATCGCTTTGCTTTTTTCGTAAGTTGATTTGGCTTCTTGGTGAATTGTTGCTATCTCTACTTTTTTAGCATCTAGCTCATGCACCATAAGTGTTTTCTCTTGGTGCTGTTGTCTTATTTTGCGAAGCTGATCTTTATCTTTTCGCATTTGATTGACTTCAACCTCTAATTTAAGACGAGATTCTTCCAATGTTTTATAAG
>NZ_JBATUX010000131.1:0-9858 GCF_049671445.1 Paenisporosarcina sp.
GCGTTGCAGACTTCTCTTCTCGCGGATATGCTTCAACTGATGGCGACTATGTCATCCAACAAGGTGACGTTGAAATCTCGGCTCCAGGTGCAGCAATTTACTCTACTTGGAACAATGGTGGCTACAATACAATCAGCGGTACTTCAATGGCTTCACCACATGTAGCTGGTCTTGCTGCAAAACTGTGGGCATCAAACCCAAGCTGGTCAAACGCAACATTGCGCGCGAACCTTCAAAACAAAGCAAAAGCAGTCGATATTAAAGGCGGCTACGGTGCCACTACTGGTGACGATTATGCATCAGGATTTGGTTTTGCACGCGTGAAATAAAAGAATCAATTGGAAGAAGGGCTGTCCTAAAAGTCATGAAATATGACTTAGGGCAGTTCTTTTTTTAGTGCGGTATATTTCCGTTACAGACGGAAGCTTTCCGCGGGCATGGCCTCAGCCTCCTCGACGAGCAAGCTCGCCTGCGGGGTCTTCAGCTCATGCTATTCCCGCTGGAGTCGCCGTCTTCCACTCCAATCAAACATAAGTTCATAATGTGCAAAACAGAAAATTATCAACTGGTTACAATTTTCAAATGTAGGTTGAGAAAAAGACTCATTTTTCTCAACTTATTTGCCTTATTGTCAACCCAGTACTTTCTGTATTAAGTCAGGTCAATAGGTTGCTTGTATAGATTTTCTTAGAAAAGGCGAAAATGAGTATGTAGTTTATAAACAAATACGGGGAAATGTGAAAATCTTATTATCAAATCAGAATAAGTTTTCAAAGGAGAATAGTATGACTGAAATTAGTAATTTAAATGAAAACAACCGCCATAAGTACGCCACCCGTAATTTATGGACAGGGATTCTATTCGGCCTCGGTTTAGTTGCTTTTATCGATGAGGCAGTGTTTCATCAGTTATTACATTGGCATCATTTTTACGACAAATCCACGTCGGACATTGGATTAGTTTCAGATGGTTTGTTCCATTCATTCAGTTGGTTTGCAACCATAGCTTCTTCGTTTTTATTAGCAGATTTACATCGAAGACAAGCTTTTTGGCTCAAAAGGTGGTTAGCGGGTCTGTTTCTTGGAGGAGGGGCATTCCAGTTGTTCGATGGAACCATCCAACATAAGCTTTGGGAATTGCATCAAATTCGCTACGGTGTAGATATTCGTCCATACGACATGATCTGGAATCTTACAGCTTTGGCCATGATTTTAGCTGGAGTCTTACTGATTGGTAGAGTAAAACTTCATTCCTATCAAACCGGAGATGCCAAATCGAATGGGGAATAATCATAGTCATGTTGACGATAATGAATTGATTTTTCAACTCGTAATGGTTATGCCTTTTGTGGTTGCGTCGGTTTTATATTTTGTCGCTGTCGTTGTATCTAACAAGCGACTTAAAAAACAATGGTCGCCAGTACGAAGCACTTTGTGGGGTGTTGGTGTTGTCCTTGCGTTACTTGCCGTCGTCGGTCCGCTAGCAGAACGTGCTCATGGGGATTTTAGAGCGCATATGGTGGGGCATGTGCTTCTTGGCATGTTGGCACCACTACTTTTGGTTTTAGCTACACCAATGACACTTATCCTGAGAACACTCCCTGTTAGGCTAGCTAGACGTTTAACACGCCTTTTGAAGAGTTTGCCGATGCAAGTCATCACGAATCCACTGTTTGCGGCATTCCTAAATGTAGGAGGGCTTTGGTTCTTATATACGACAGAGTTGTACGTGTTGATGCAACAGAACATGATTGTGCATATCCTAGTTCACATTCATGTGTTCTTAGCGGGATATCTTTTTACCATGTCCATAATCTATATGGAACCAATTCCGCACCGATTAAGTTTTACATACCGATCTATAGTGTTAGTTCTAGCATTCGCTGCCCATGGAATCTTATCTAAGTATATTTATGCACATCCGCCTAGTGGAATTTCGGCAACGCAGGCTGAAACTGGCGGACAAATTATGTACTACGGTGGAGATGCAATTGAACTTATATTAATCGTTATTTTTTGTTTTCAATGGTACAAAAACGCACGCCCACGTGGTGTCTTATTACAAAGCTATGGTAAAGAATACGGGTGATATTGAAAAACCAACGAAAATCGGCTATACTCATTTATTAATTTACATTATTTTACTATTACAACTAAATCCATGATTTTTACAACTAAATTTTCAAAAATTACAACTAAGTGTCCCATTTTTACAACTAAACACTCGAATTTTACAACTAAATTTGAAAAATGATTAAAACACACTACTTTAACAAGGTATTTAGCTCGCTAAGTATCAAAAACCACTGCTCCATAGTCAAAATCATGAAAAAGAGGAGCTAATGACTACATCATTTAGCATCTCTCTCATGCGGAACGTGGGGCCAGCGTAAATGTACGATTACAGAACCTATTACAAAGAACCATTTTGTGCTCATAATCAAAACACCCACTCATAATGTAGGAAACTACACACATGAATGGGTGTTTTATTTGTAATTAGTTTGGATGAATCTCTTCATTTGCTGAAGGGTCTTTTGTTACTTTACGATCTAGAGTATTTATTACTTGTTTATTTAACTCATCGACCATCAATATATCGACGGTTTTCATATCCTCGTGCATATCGAATAAGCTTATTTTGTCTGTTTTTACTCCGTCAGGATTATCTGAAAAAATCCCCGTTGCAAGTTCACGATCTTCTTCTGTGAAAACCCTTTTCTCCATTACATTCGCATCCTTTCAAACCAAATTCACCAGTTATGTGACAGGAACTATTCCTCCTAGTATGTCCGTGTGTTTTTTCACTATGCATCACACAAGATGAGTAAAGCTCCAATTGATTATTCGATGTTTTGAAGTTGATTAAGAACATCACGGAATCTCTGTTCTTCTAGTTTTAATCTGAAATCGCGAAATGGGTTGCCTTGGTTTTTCATTCGATCTAAAACTGCTGGAATTGAAAATAAATCAGGCTTTAGGGAATCATTAACCTCTTGCCAATTTAGTGGAGTAGCAACGAGACCTTTTTCATTTCCCCGCGGAGAATATGGTGCCACTATTGTTTTGCCTTCATGATGCTGTACGTAATCCAAATACAATTTATGTTGCCGGTTCTTTTTCAATCGCTCTGTAGTAAACCATTGAGGCTCTTGCTCGCATAAAAAGTCACAAACAAACTTGGTAAAGACACGAGTGTCATCGTAAGAAAATTGATTCACCGGCAAAGGAATATAAACTTGGATGCCTTTGCCACCAGAAGTTTTCACAAAAGAGGGAAGACCGAACTGATCGAAAATGGCTTTCATACGTAAAGCTGCTTCTATCGCTAATGAAAACTCCTGGACTGAAGGTGGATCTAAGTCAAAAACGATTTCAGTTGGCATAGGTGTATGGATGGTTTGAAAAGGAATATGAAACTCTAGAGCAAGTTGATTTCCGAGCCATAATAAAGTCTCAACATCGTTACACATAATGTATCGAATATCCTCGTCTTTTTTAGTGGTCACAAAATCAGGAACGTAGTCAGGCGCATTTTTTTGATAAAAACTTTCGCCGAGCATACCATGCGGAAAACGAATAACTGTTAGCAAACGGTCCCGTAAAAATGGGAGCATAAAAGGAGAGATATGCTGCAAATAAAGTAAATAATCGTCTTTCTGGATAGAACTTGCCGGCCAAATGGGCTTTTCGGGATGTGTAATTTGTATGGCTTCAGGGACAGGAAAGAGTTGACGTTGTAGTTGTTGCCAGTGACAATCGCTTGGTTCCTTTTCAAAGTTAAAGGTATGGAACCGAGGTTCTCTTAAGTGTTTTCCGTCAAAATCAATGCAAGCAATTTCAACGCAAATGGATGGTTCTAACGCCCATATATTTTTACCAGTCTTCAAACCATTTGATTGGAATAGAGTAACGAGTGTTTGTAGCTCATCCTCTTTAAGACCATGGCGGAAGGTCACCACTTCGACGAGCTCATCATTGATATAAATGGCACCATGGAAAAAGCCATTACTTTTATCATATTTCGTGAGGACAACAGTGACATATCGCCAGTTTTTGATTTTTTGCCAATAGGGAGTTCGTTTATTACTTTGCCACTGACTCATTTTTTGCTTGGCAATGATGCCTTCCCCGTTATTTACTGTGACCTTATTCCATAATTCATCGCTTTTGTCATAGACGTCGATTGCTTGAAGTTTACGAGTGTCTTCATAATTAATTGATATAGGAAGATCCATCGTTTGAAAGAGCTTTTTTAGTTTTTGCTTACGCTTTGTGAATGCAAGATCGGTGTGACTTTCTCCTTTGACTGTCAAAAGATCGAAAGCAACAAAATGACAGGGGAATTCTTTCACATGATTCTTAATCACGCTTGGTGTTCGCATGCGCCCTCTCAGTTGTACGATTGAAAAACTGCTTTGAACATTATTGATTAAATAAACGAGTTCTCCGTCAAGAGTTAGAGGTAAAAACGGACGAATTCGATCATGAAGCTCCTGACAAAAACCAATGATTTCTGGAAACTGTTCACTAAGGACTTTGCCATTTCGGCTCTTCAGTTGTGCGCCATTTTCTTCCCACTCCAATAGGCAACGAAAACCATCGTACTTCGCTTCATACAGCCAGTCTTTGCCTAAAGGGATATCTGTTGCCGCTGTTAAAAGCATCGGTTTCACTTGTGTACCTACTCTCGTTTTTTGTAGTAGCTTTTGATTAATTCCCATTCTTGATACATAAATATGCTCAAAACATTGCATAGTAAGTAAAAGAAAGCGTAGGTGTAAGCAAATGCATACAGTTTGGAAAGGAAGCATTAGCTTTGGACTTGTAAATATTCCTGTGAAACTTCATACAGCGACTGAAAACAAAGATATTAAATTGCGACAACTACACAAAGAATGTAATACGCCTATTAATTATCAAAAAGTTTGTTCAGGGTGCAAAAAAGAAGTTCAAAGTGAAGATATTGTAAAAGCATATGAGTACTCGAAAAATAAGTTTGTCGTGTTGGACGATGAAGAACTGGAAAAGTTAAAGAAAGAAAATGAAGATAAGGCCGTTGAAATCATCGACTTTGTAAAACTAGAAGAAATCGATCCCATTTATTTTGAACGCAGTTATTTCATGGCACCTGATAGTGGTGGGGGAAAAGCGTATTCTCTTTTAAGAAAAGCATTGCTGGAATCTGGCAAAATAGGCGTGGCTAAAATCATGATTCGTTCAAAAGAGCAGCTGGCCATTGTACGTGTGTTTGAAGAATTGCTCGTAATGGAAACGATTCATTTTCCGGATGAAGTGCGCAGTGCGAAAGATGTTCCGAATATTCCAAGTGAGCCAGTAGTCGTGCAAAAAGAATTAGACACGGCGCTCATGCTTGTTGACCAATTAACGACGACGTTTGAACCCGAGAAATACACAGATGACTATCGCACAGCACTAATGGAATTAATTGAAGAGAAAAAGACTGGCAAACAGACAGTCACTGTTAGCGACAAACAACCGGTTGCTCCTTCGAATGTGACAGATTTAATGTCCGCTCTCCAAGCTTCACTCGATAAAACGAAAAAGAAAAAGCCGGCACCAAGAAAGCGCGTGGCAAAAGCAAAGACTTCCTAATAGAATGTGCAAAAAAATTTTCATTACTCAAACAAAAACCTCCTCAATTTTCGAGGAGGTTCATTGTATTTTTTGAATCTACTGGATAACTCCTGTACCATTAGAAGGAAGAGGAGGGAATGTATGATGACCAATGAAACACATCGAGCCACAATCATTTATACGGAAGTCGAGCGATCCATCGATTTCTATAACCAAATGCAAAAAATTGCTACGCATCACGAATTGACCATTACACATGAAGTTGTTAAAACGGCACGGGCAGAGTTTACGCTTCATCAAGTGATGGATGTTTCCTATAAACCCTTCTCTTCTGCAGCTGGGATCTTATATCTTCATACCAACCAAGGCGTATTTCCTTTTAATATTCACAGCAATCCACAAAATTTTATCGATACATTTCGTTCTTTAAAATAAACAATCACTTTTCATCAAACGAAAGATCTTTTATGAAGGTGGTCATATGGTTTTGTACGCTCTCATAGTAGCTTAGATAATTAGGTAAATAAGATTCATTTAATTGAACCATTGGGATGATTTTAAAATTGCGTTTATTTTCATGGTAGCCATAAGTAGGTACGAAACTTGGATTACTTAATGAAATGACTGATTTCCCCGAGGAAGCAGTTTTGGTTATTTCTACTCCGCCAATCCCACCAGTTAGTCTCTCTAATCCTTCTTGCGCTGATAAAAAATTCCCCAAACTATACATAACGAATGTTCTCGAACCATCAACACGTTCAATCCAATCTACTGGTTGTAAGACATGTGGATGATGACCAATAATGATATCAACGCCCATATCCGAAAGTTCATTAGCTAAATCAAGTTGCATTTGATTTGGTACTGTTTCGTATTCATTTCCCCAATGCATGGAAACCACCACCACATCTGAGAGAGCTTTAGCTTTTTCAACATCTTGTTTAATTAATGACAAGTCAATCAAGTTGATTAAATAAGGTTTATCTTCAGGCACAGGTAACCCATTCGTGCCATAGCTATAGGATAGAAAGGAAAAGCTAATTCCATTTTTAATAACCGTTCGAATATCCTCACGATCTTCCTCAGACTTAAATGCTCCTGTATAAGTCATCCCAATACTGTCCCAATAATTAAGAGCGTTAACGATACCCTTTTCACCTTTGTCTAAAGTGTGGTTATTAGCAATCGTTACAATATCGATTCCTGAATCTTTTAAAGCATCCCCAATTTCATAAGGACTGTTAAACAACGGATAGCCGGAGAGACCAAGCTCTGCTCCACCAATCATGGTTTCTTGGTTCGCAACGGCAATATCTGCTTCTTCTAAAAAGGGCTTCACTTTCGTAAACATAGAAGAGAAATCATATCCGCCTTGAGGAGTCGCAGCATCATGATAAACAGGTTGGTGTATCAGGATATCGCCAATGGCTACGAGTTTTACGCTTGTTACAATTGGTTTTGTTAAAGACGTGTCTACTGGAATCGGTTTTTCTTTAGGTTGATCAATTTCCGTTGCTTCCACTACAGGTATAGGTTCAAGGGGCATTTCGTTTGCCGGTAACCTAGAACAACTGACAAGTAGTAACGAAAATGTAATTAACATGATGAGTTTTTTCATTTTTTTCCTCCAACATATTCTTTTGCAACGAGTTAAAAAGACTGCAGCAAGTGTGTACAGTCTTTACAAATATAACGACTCTAAAACGTTTGAAGCATGGAGGACTGATTTTAGAGAAAGTTGTCATGTTTTTACTCGAATTCATTCCTTGAAAGGGTAGTGATTTTGTTGAAAAAACGCAATATATGGGAATGTGTGAAATCGGGTAAGTAATAAAATAAACATATAACTATCATATACAAAACTTTACAATATTGCACTGCTAATAGTTAATTAATACAATATAATGTGTCGAAAAAATAAATTAGACACTATATATTGATTTGTTAACATGGGCGTTATATAATTAATTTGAAAATATATGGGAACTCACTTCATGAAATTAACATGTTAATTGAAGCAAAACCACATCGATTTCAATCATTTTTTAGTAAGCGTTTCATATAAAGAGAATTCCACTGGAGTGGTTCGTTGCTTGGCCCTGAAATAAAAGGTGTTTTTTAGATGATTGATAAAGCGATACGCAACTAAAAATCATAAGGGTGTGGGGGAAATGAATATGCAAACACTTGGAAAGAAAAATGTTACGTTAAAGCAAATAAATAGCAAAAAACAAGAGATGTATAAAAAAGCCAAAAATTTTGGCATGACTCATCCACTAGTGGTCGCATGCAGCCAAGAGTTAGATCTTTTATTAAACCAGTATCAAGGATTTCACCAATACGAATATGTTGGTTGAATAAATAAAAGCAGAAAAATCGGCTACTTTAACGATTTTCCTGCTTTTATTATGGATGAATTTATAAGAATGATAGAAAAATGGGAAAATTAACATTTTTTATGACAAAGCATCTAGAAGTTTCATTCTTATCATATATAATTAGAAGTAAATAAAGAGAAAAGAAGGGGTCGCCATGTTTCCAACTAAATACAGAAGACGCAATACCGTGGCATTTACTGTGCTCGCATATTTTACTTTCGTTGCAGGAGTGGTTATGTTTTCAATCGGTCTTTACAATGCGGAAAATTTACAACTGAACGAAAAAGGATATTACATCGCAGTGATGATTTTAGTGGCAGTTGGAGCCATCCTCACACAAAAAGTGACACGTGACAATGCCGAAGACGACGATATTCTTGCAGAACAAGAGCGTCATTTGAACAACTTAAGAACTCCAGTTAATTCGAAGGAATCATAAAAGAGCATATGAGTTTCATCAAAAAAGACAAGATGCAGATGCTGATTCTGCGATCCTGTCTTTTTTTTCATGGATTAATGCTTTTGGAAGGCTACCCAAACCCTTTTCTATTGGTGCCACCATGTACTGGGTGTTCCATATTTTTACTATTACAACTAAACTCGTGATTTTTACTACTAAAGCGGAAAAAATTACAACTAAATCTCCATTTTTATAACTAAACACGCAAAAATTACAACTAAATCGAAAATGACACTTTAAAGGGTGTGCTTTTGACAACTTTATTATCACTACTAGGTATAAAAACTAGTTTCTCTATACATACTTGAACTATCAATCATTTTTACGGAGGAGAGATCACATTGAATAAAGTAGAGTTTAAAAAGAATTTTGATATTGGTTATGAAGAAATCGTGTTTTCAGCTAACCACGATGAAACGACGATTCGAATCAAAAACAATTACTCAGTGCCTTCTTCAATGGTAACCTCCTCTATTAGCCAGATAGAAGGAACATTGTTTGAAGAGAAAAGATGGGGCTTTATCTTTTCGGAACTCGTAGAAATTGAATCTGGTATGAACGAAGAAGTTCATATTGAATTAGGTCGATTTATAGTTGATGAAGAGAATTTTGATGAAAGTGCCTTTATTAAACATTTAATCAACCAAGTAACGAATAAAATTTTGTACTCGGATTATTTTACCGTGCTAAAAAAAATAACCGTTCATTGAAGTTTAAAGACTATGTAAGAGAGAATATAGAATGCAAAAAAACCGTCTCAAAACATTTACTATGATTTCCGGTGAGTTTTAGAAAGCACCGTACTGCAACATTAAAAAGAAGTAAGAGGACTGATGTGCTTTTGACACATCAGTCCTCTTACTATTTCATGTAATCCTACAGCAATGATGCTTCTATTGTAGCCATACAACCTTAGGAAGGCTATTCAATTTCTATTGCAGTCAGAATTTCTTCTATGCTTTCTATCGGTATACTGGATATCAAGCCTTCAACGGTAAGTAAATTGTTTTGGTGAGTGAAATATGCTTTATAATACAATCCGTTACTGTATAGAAAGATTTTCCTATCGTTAATTTCCACTTCTTTTTCTAATGTGTATGTTCGTTGTATTTGTTCAATTATGTGCTGATTTCCATTTTCACTAAAGTGTTGTGTCACGGATATATCATTCGTATTAATTGGTGATGAATAACTAAAAATCACCATAAAAGAAGTATCATTTTTTTCCGCAGTGACAAAGGGAGATTTATTGTTTTTTAAGAAGTCGACCTTTTCATGTAAGTCTAAAGGTAATAATATGGGTTGCTGTATCTCAGACAATTCAGCACTCTCCATCATAACCTCTTCATATTTTACTAAATTAATTTTTTGAACGGGTTTTTCTGTATCGACCATGTTGGCGATTTCTAGTAGCTGTTCCTCT
>NZ_JBATUX010000132.1:0-2323 GCF_049671445.1 Paenisporosarcina sp.
CCCATGAAAATCCAAAAGATTAATTCACGGCCAACAAATTGCTTCTTCGCGAAAATGTAGCCTAATACTGCGCAAAAGAGCATTTGACTGAAAACAGGAATAATAGTTATCACTACAGAGTTCCATATCCATCTTACGAATAAGCCATCTCTCATAATGTATAGATAGTTAGCGATTGATGGATTTTCAGGTATCCAAAATAAAGGATCTAATTGCGCGTATTCTATATCTTTAAACGACCCCATAATCATGATGACAAATGGCATTAGGAAGCAAAACCCTAATATGAATAACGCGATATATGCGATTAGTTTTTTCATAATAATCTAGGTTCTCCTTTCTTAAAAATACACCCATTAATAAATATTCGAGTCCTTCCCTAGATACTTCCTTTGTACAAGAGAAATAGCGAGGATGATAAAGAATAAAACGTACGATAACACAGCAGCATAGCTCAAGTTGAGACTATTAAAACCTTGTTGATATAAATAGTAAACAATCGTCGTTGTAGCATAGTTTGGGCCTCCACCAGTCAATAAGTAGGCAGAGTCGAAAATTTGAAACGAACCGATGGTGGTTGTGATTAATACATAAAAGTGGATAGGCTTTAATAAAGGAAACGTAATGGTCCAAAAAATCCGAAATGTTGAAGCTCCATCCATCTGAGCTGCTTCATACAAATTTTTGTCAATCGATTGCAGCCCTGCAAAATAATAAATCATCGTGCTTCCTGCAACTTTGAATACACTTAAACCGGCCAGAACAGCCAATGCTTGACTGGAATTCGCTAAGAATAATTGCGGTTCAATTCCAATAAAGCTAAGGATAAAGTTAATCATCCCTTCCTCTGTCCCTCTAAATAACCAACCCCATATACCTGCGATAATGACAAAAGAAGTGACAACAGGTAGGAAGAATACCCCTTTAAAGAAACGTGCTCCCCGAACACCTGAATTGATAATCAGTGCGAGAATTAAACCTAGCGCCATTGTAGGAGCAATATAATATAGAGAGAATTTTACGGTATTCCAAATTGCTTTCCACGCTAACGAATCGCTGAGAAAATACTTCCAATTTTCGAGACCAACAAATACGGGATCACCAATGATTTTCCAATCCATAAACGTTAAATAAAAGCTTAATAGAAATGGATAGACTTGAAAAACAGCGAAGTGGATAAGAACTGGGATTAATACGAGATAAACGATGGCATTACGATTCCACTCTTTTTTTAACCTTATACTAAGCGGCGGTTTACTTGTCTTGGTAGTCAGTGCTTTGCTCACCGTAACCACCCTTCGCTGTGTATATTGAAATAAGAGAGAGTTTGATCTAACTCAGATCAAACTCTCTAATACTTTTACTGAACTTTTGCTTTAATCGCTTCTGCAGCTGCATCCGCTGCTTCTTTTGGTGTTTTCTTACCTTCCATCATTGTTTGTAGTTCAGCCTGAATTAAAGGCATGATCGTACGACCTTCTGGATGAATAACACCAGGTAAAGCATATTGTGTATAAGTTGCTAGTTGTGCTAAATATTCATTGTCGCCAAAAATATCTTTAGCAGATTCACGAGTCGGGATATATTGAGTAACTGTATTAAACTTGCGTTGACTATCAGCACTCGTCATAAATTTAATAAATTCTGCCGATGCATCTGGGTTATCCGTATTGATAGGCGCTACGAACATACCAGTTGTTCCGTACGTTAATTGCTCTTTGTTTTTTAATGGCGGAGCAATAACAAAGTCAAATGTATCTTTCCCAAGCATCGCACTGACTGAATTTCCTGAACCAGTGACAGCTAACATTTTCCCGCCATCCCATAATTCATTATGGTGCATAGCCGTAATTGAATCTTTTGGAACCCATCCTTTTTTATACATATTGTTTATGAATTCGAAAGCTTCAACACCAGCTTCATTGTTAATCAATACTTCACCATCTTCAGTTAATACTTCCCCACCGGCCTGCCATAAGAATGGATATAACGTTCCATTCATAGAACCTCCGCCTTGGAAACTTGTTGCATAGAAATCTTTTGCTTTTGCTTTAGCTGCCCATTCTTCAAACTCATCCCAAGTTGCAGGTAGTTTTGTTGGATCTTCGCCGATCGCTTTTACAACGTCTACATTATAAAGAAGGGTATATGCTTCTTGTAAAATTGGAAGACCATATACTTTATCTTTCCAAGTTGTAGAAAGTAAAGCCGATTCAACGAAATCATCCATGTCGTTATCTTCTAAGTAAGGCGTCAATTCTAAAAGCATTCCAGCATCTGCATATTGTGGCATTTGGTCTGGAATAACGTAAAATACGTCTGG
>NZ_JBATUX010000133.1:0-19853 GCF_049671445.1 Paenisporosarcina sp.
TATAAGGCAAAGCAGATTCCATCAAAAATGGTTGTTTTCCCCGCCCCGGTACTACCTGATATAACAAATAACTGATTTCCCTGTAGCTCGTTAAAATCAATTACTTCTGTATGTTTATAAGGACCAAAAGCGGTCATTTTCAAGGTGATCGGTCTCATATTTTCAGCCCTTCTTTCTTACCAGGGCTTGTTATTTCCTGTTGCTCAAGTAAAAATTCTTGAAGTACTTCTTTAAAAATTTTCTCTGTTTCCTCAGATACCTGTACTCCTTTTACTTCTTCGTAGAAGGCGTTAAATAACGCTAAGTCGTCCATTTTACGTCGTGAACCTACCGTGCTTTCTTCATTGTCCTTCGTAACAGACACTAGTTTACGTTCTACATGCATCGCATTTGGATAAACAGAACGTATCTTTTCCATTGGAAATAAAATTGGCGTCTCATCCAACAGTTTTACAAACACATAGTCGTGATTCATCTCTTGAAGTAAAATGTCTTCCATTTTTCCTTCAACCGTTCGAATATCTCGATTAGGTGTGAGTAAACGCTTTTCTACACTGACGTTTCCAAGCTCGTCCATTTGAACGATATGAAATCCTTTTTGATGATGCTCTTCTGAAATTGAATATTTTAAAGGAGAGCCCGAATAGCGAACGGTCTCATTTAATACATAATGTGCTTGATGCAAATGTCCAAGTGCCGTGTAGTGAAAGTTTTTAAAATGGGAAGCACTTACATACTCAGCTCCACCAATTGCGAGTGGCCGTTCCGAATCACTCGTGTTCTCCTCTTCTTCCCCGTGAGGTGTCACAAAAGCGTGTCCCACCATCACATGTCTTTTCGAAGAATCCATTGTTGATTCTATATGTGCGACCATTTTCTTCATTGCATCATCATGCGTGCGAATTTCTTCATCTTCTAATATATGACGAACCTGCGACGGATCAGCGTAAGGCACCAAATGGAAATGAACCTCACCAAACTCATCTTGAATCACAATTGGTTCCATATCCTTCTTCAGTTGACCCCTAATATAAAGACCATTCGATTTCATCATTCGGCTACCAAAATTCAAACGACCAGGGCTATCATGGTTCCCAGAAACCGCGATGACTGGCGTTTTTAATTTCAAGACAATTGTTTCAAGTACCTCATCTAACAAATTTACCGCGTCAGTTGGTGGCACTGCTCGGTCATATAAATCCCCTGCAATAATCACTGCATCTGGTTTTTCCTCAGCAATCGCTTTAGTAAATTGTTGCAACACAAATCGCTGTTCGTCTGTCATCGAAACACCTTGAACAAGCTTTCCTAAATGCCAATCGGCAGTGTGAAATAATTTCATAATAAGCTCCTCTCGTATTCATCCGGTCCGTGTATTTTAATAGATTATATACGTATATCTTACTATTATATGATGCTAGATGAGATTTCCAAAATAAGTATAAGTATACATGATAACTTCGATGGAAGATGGAGCACACTTTTATTGCACACAAAAAAGCCACTCCTAATTTCACTGGAAACTAGAAATGGCTTATATTTGAAAAAATCCCTTTGAACGAAGGCTCAAAAAATCAATAAGGATTTGCTTCATGTCCTTGTTTTTGTGCTTGATCGGTTGCCTTATCCGCTTTATAACTACCTTTATGATTCTTTTCTTCGTTCATCATGTCGTTTTTCGCTTCGGCCAAGCCCTCTGAAAGACGGCTGCCATAATCGGCATCAGCTTTTGTACAATGTTCAATCATTTTTTCTTGAATTTGAGGTTGGCAAATTTTCAGAGCATCCACCAGATTACTAATGAGTTCCGTTTTTTCCCACTCTTCAAAGCTACGGTACGTGTCCCCTGCTTGTCCGAAATTATTGGTTCGATCAATGGCTTGTCGAACTAGCTTATCATTATATTGCGGTTGATATTCCGTTCCAAGTTGCTTCGCTTCTTTTAGTCCATTCAACGTGGAAGGCTCATAGTTGATGTGGGGGTTTTGGCCGGGAGCAACATTCACTTCATAAACCATCTGCCCATCTCGCTGATTCGTTGCTACACGTTTTTTAGGTGCATTAATGGGTAATTGTAAATAGTTAGTTCCCACTCTGTATCGTTGCGTATCCGAATAAGAGAATGTACGACCTTGCAACATCTTGTCGTCTGAGAAATCTAAGCCATCAACAAGTACGCCTGTGCCAAAGGCAACTTGTTCAGTCTCTAGAAAGAAATTCTCGGGATTTCTATTCAACACCATCTTCCCTACTGGAAGAAATGGGAATTGTTCTTTTGGCCATAATTTCGTATCATCAAGTGGGTCAAAATCAAGCTCTGGATGATCGTCATCACTTAGAATTTGAACGAATAATTCCCACTCCGGATAATCACCTTTTTCAATTGCTTCATACAAATCTTGTGTGGCATGACCAGTATTTTTCGCTTGAATTTCTTCAGCTTCACGCTGTGTAAGATTTTTTATCTTTTGTTTAGGTTCCCAGTGATATTTAATTAACACTGCTTGCCCGACTTGATTCACCCATTTATAAGTATTCACACCTGAACCTTGCATTTGTCGATAATTAGCAGGAATTCCCCATGGTGAAAATAGAAATGTAATCATATGGGTGGATTCAGGAGACTGGGACACGAAGTCAAACATGCGCTCGGGATCTGTAACATTTGAAACTGGATCCGGTTTAAACGCATGAATCATATCCGGAAATTTTAAAGGGTCACGAATAAAAAAGATTTTTAAATTGTTCCCGACCAAATCCCAGTTCCCATCTTCCGTATAAAATTTCACCGCAAAGCCACGAGGGTCACGAGCAGTTTCCGAAGATTCTTTACCACCTGCTACGGTTGAGAATCTTGCGAACACAGGTGTTTGCTTGCCCGCTTCTTGAAATACTTTTGCTCGTGTATATATACTAACCGGCTCATCTCCAACTTTGCCATAGGTTTCAAAATAACCATGTGCCCCTGCTCCTCTTGCATGAACAACCCGTTCCGGAATTCGCTCTCGATCAAAATGAGACATTTTTTCGATAAAGTCATAGTTCTCTATCGTTACAGGTCCACGATTTCCAACCGTTCTTACATTTTGATTATCTGTAACTGGATGCCCTTGTCGATTAGTTAAACTATCTAATGATTCTCCAGTACCAGTTTTATTGTTTATAGAGTTAGAAGAACCTTTAGAATCTTTCTCCTTGTTATGGTTTGTCATTATCCATCCTCCTCTTTAGTGCTTTCTATCGACATTCTATATTTTGTCCAACTTAGGAAGAATTTAACGGCAGAAAAAGTAGGTAATGACAGACGCGTATTAAAGAAAAATCCAAAAGAATAAAAAAACACCCGTAGGAAATGAATTCCTAAGGTGTTTAAACTGTTTCTACTTTATCAAGTTTTCGATCAAAAATGATATTGCCAAATGGAATGAAAGCAACGATCACAGCAATGACGCTATAGACAAACGGCCATCTTACGACAAAAGTCATATATGCAATCATTAGGCAGTAACTGACAAATAGGAACCCATGAATCGAACCAACGACACTGACTGCTTCTGGCATTCCAAAGAAATATTTTAATGGCATGGCCAGGAATAACAAGATTAATAGTGAGCTTCCTTCCAATAATCCCATGAATCGAAACCGCTTAAGTGGCTTTTCAGACATTATAACCCCTCCTACTTTCTACACTTTTCATTATAGAGAGCCGAAAGGTATGATGTACAGTCAAACAGTCAGGTTTGGAAGCTATTAGTCACATTGCCTTCAAGGATTTGTCACAGTTTGCCGTCTACTTTTTTTCGACAGGTATCCAAATCTCTGAATAATAATCGGCCTTTCTAGCATCATCATTCGAATATACTTCCATTTCAGCCGATCCGCTTGGACGATAAGAACTCGAAGGGAACCATTCGCTGTAGATTTTCTCCCACATCGATTGAATCGCTTGTGGCATCGGTCCCACTACTTCAAAGATAGCATAAGTCGCTGACGGAATCTCCAAACGTTGATACCGTTCAGGTACCTCGTTTCCTTCATAAGCCGCAGCAATCCAATACTCCATGGTGCTTGTTGCTGTATCCATCATGCGACAGACCCCAAGCATCCCTTTCACTTCGCCATTATTCAACTTAGTCAGTTCATCATTTACTCCGTTTTGATGAACTTCTTGCCACATCTTTGGAATCTCGCGTGTATTTTCTCCATTCACACACGAGAATTCTCTTTTCACACCAATAATCGGAAAAGCCTCTTTTTCTTCAATTCGCACCTTCATTGGTAACGCCCCTTTCAATTGTACAGAGATGACCAAACGATTGTAGGAAGTGAATCCTTTGTTCGAAGAACGCACTTCGGAAGGAGACATCCCATGCTGTCTTTTGAATGCCTTCGCAAAAGCTTCCGGTGTCTCATAGCCGAATTTCAATGCTACATCGATTACTCGGACATCCGTCAAAGCGAGTTCCTGTGCAGCCAGTGTCAACCGACGGCGACGCACATACTCCATCACACTCATGTCCGTCAGAACCAGAAATATCCGTTGAAAATGAAATACAGATACGTTGGCCTCTGCTGCTGCATCCTCCATTTTAAATGCAGATGCTAAATGATTCTCCAAATAGTCGATTGAGCGTTGCAGTGCATCGATCCAGCTCATTCCATCACCTCGTATTTCCACTGTACTTCTATTTCGACATGGAGTCCTGTCTTTTCCTGCTCGTTGCGGACAGACGGGTGGTTTTTGTTGCGGTGAGCGGACGCTCAGTCTGACTTTTTGAAGTTGACGTCTGAAAAATAGCGATTTACGTCTGACTTTTTGCCATCGACGTCTGAGAACCTATTACAGTTCCTGCTATGCTAACAGAAACGGCTGCCAGTCTCTTCGGCAGCCCAATTATAAAGTCTTTCTATCACTATCATTCAAGACTTGCCCCACTCGCTATGCTCTGTGGGTGTTTCTGTTAGTAATTCGTTATCTCAGTCTGACTTTTTAGAGTTCACGTCTGACTTTTTGACGTTGACGTCTGAAAAATAGCGATTCACGTCTGACTTTTCGGTGTTTACGTCTGAAAAACCCGTTCCTCCGATGCTAACAGAAACGGCTGCCAGTCTCTTCGGCAGCCCTATCATAGAGTTTCTCAATCACTACCATTTAAGACTTGACCCACTCGCTATGCTTTGTGGGTGTTTCTGTTAGTGATTCGTATCTCAGTCTGACTTTTTAGTGTTCACGTCTGACTTTTCGGCGTTGACGTCTGAAAAATAACGATTCACGTCTGACTTTTTAGCGTTCACGTCTGAAAAACCTATTAAGGTGATGTGACACTTTGTTCAAATTATGGTTAAATGACATCAACAGCGATAAAAAAGGAGAATACCCGATGCTAATTCATGGGCACGAAGTAAAAGGAAACGACATAGATCAAGAAACACGATGTCTGCATTACCACTCAGAAATCGACAGGATAGCCATCAAGTTTTACTGTTGCAATACCTATTACCCTTGCTTTTCTTGTCATGAAGAAGTCGGCTGCAACACACCAAAAGTTTGGCCAAAGAACCTATTTCATAAAAAAGCAGTGTTGTGTGGATCTTGTGGACACGAATTGACGATACATGAATACCTGACTTGCCAATCCACTTGCCCTTGCTGCCATAGTGCATTTAATCCGGGATGCAACCTTCACAAACATCTGTATTTTGAGGTGTAATGGCACATTCAAATTCAATTGATTTTCAGCAGTGCTTCTTGCTCAGATAAAAACTGTTCGAATGCTTCTACATTCCAGTCATTTCTCCTTGCGGACTTTACAGCTTCTTTTGCATAGGCCAGTGATTTTTCTTTATCAACATGGATGGCAACTTCTGATAAATGTCTATAAATAGTGGGATCGAAATGATATAAGAGGTTTTTTTCTAATATTTGCAAGGCTTCTGAATATCTTTCTTGATTCACATACATATTTCCTAAATACGCATTTAAAAGGGAAGCTTCGTTAAAATATTCACCTCTCTCTTCCATATATAAAAGCATTTGTTTTTCCGCTTCTGCTTCATCTACTTGCATCAAATTCTCAAACTCTTTGATTTTCTCCAAATTGGTCACGAACATTTCATGATATGTATCTAAATCTAGTGAAGTTAATTTGGTAAATGCACGTGTGAAATCTTTTTCTTTTTTCGTCTCCTTTACGAGATCTGTGATGATTTTTTCATCATGTTGGTAAATCAAATATTCTATTGCGTATAACATTTGGAGATAATTATCCCCCGTGTAACCTATGGATCCTCCATCTGTTTTTAGTTGCTTCATCTCCATTAATGGCTTTACTTCTGATATTTGTTCTATGTGCTCAGGAAATATACGTTGCGCAAAGGACATCGCTACCCCTTCATGGACCCAAGTTGGAATGTCATCTCTATCTACTTCGAGACTCTCTACATATTTCACGAAATAAAAATGGGCAAATTCATGACTAAAAAGATTCTCCAATTCTGTATTCGTATAATTCTTATTCAAATGTATCATTTCAAACATTTCCAAATAGAGGCCACCCTCGTCATGTTCAGCGTCTGTCTCCTTATATTCATTAGACAAGTAAATATCTAAATCCGCTTTAGCCAATTCCACTTCAGATTGATTAAACCAACGTTCTTGTTGTGTTGTAATCTTTGGTAGCGTATCTTCCAATCTTTTCACAAGTGCTTCGTCACCCTTTTGATAATGTATCTTAAAGAAACCCATATCTTTTTCCATATTAGTATCAAAATAAATACTCAACAAAGTATCTTTATTGTGTTTAACCAACACCCATCCACTCACTAACAAGATGGCTAGAACACTTAACGTAATCCCCGTAATCCAAATAATCTTCTTTAACATATTCTCCTCCTTCAAAAACATTGCCCATCACCCTAATAGCCTCTATCTTTTTTATTTCTTACGTTCTTCCTAATTTCAAAAAAAGAAACAAGTTACTCATTGTCTATTTCTTCAACCCTTACATGCAGCGGATTGTCAAAATGCACATAATTGCCTCAACTATTCATCTCACATACCGTAAAAACACAGACACTTTTTTCCTTATTTTACCTTACAGCGTTGAATTAATCCTTATTAATTTGAAAAATCTGTTATATGTTCCTTGAACTGTCCACTTTCCCACACCCCCTCTCTATATAAGAAATGAAAGGAGGTGGTAAACATGGCAATCATCGACTTTAAACAAGCAGTAGTTCGATTGACGTTTGATGCAGGTTTGACACTTGACGGTAAGGTGATTAAGAAATCTTCAACGTATCGAAACGTAAAACAAAGTGCAACTGGGGATCAGTTGTGGGATGTCGTAAGTATTTTGTCTGGATTCTCTTCCCGACCTATACTTGCTGCTGAAAAGATTGAAAATGGAAACATCCAAAACTAATTAGAAAGGGGGAAATGAACAATGGCAAAAGTATTAGAAATGCTGTTTGATACAGCTCAAGGTAAAAAGTACACAATTTCTGTGGATGAGCCACGCGCTGACTTGACTGGTCCTGAAGTTGAAACTGGCATGCAAGCTTTACTCGCTAGCAACGCCTTCTCAGTAGACGGTGCGAATCTCGTCTCTGCTTACCAAGCTCGTATTGTCGAACGTACTGTAACTGAATTATAAGAAGAAAAATGGCTGCCACAAGTTATCTTGTGCGCAGCCATTTTTGGAAAGGAGGAACCACTAATGAACGAGTGGCTTACAGTAATCCAAGAAGTAGGATTTCCGATATTCGTGTCATTCTATTTAATGCACCGCGTCGAAACGAAACTTCAAATGATTCACGAAGCCTTAATTTCGTTGAAGACCACCTAGCAAAACGGACCTTTCCCATGCGGGAAGGTCCTTTTTCGTAGCACAATTTTCACGCCTTAAACGGATTTCTCCATTCCATCAACAACCCATAATTTAAAGACTCTTCATCCTCCAAATAATTCGGTACCAACGCGACAGGTGTTCGACCGCATCGCAGTAAAAATGAAATGACCGGATCCCGCACCTCTCCCGCTACGACTGCTTCCACATAACTTTCTGGCGAATGCACGTCAGCATGCCGTTGATATCCAGACATTCGTCCACCACCTAGCACACGTTCCAACCGATCTTCAATCACTCGCTCATACATCGACTGCATCAAAAGTTTCCCAAGATCTAACTTACGAAAAGCAGGCTTCACGCTAATATCGACTATATATAAAGTTCTACCCTCTGGCCGGTGCGTTCGAATATATCCTGAATCCGTTACCTCTTCCCATGTGTGTAGAGGCTTTTCTGAATCAAAATCCACCAACAAACCCGTAATTGACCCAGCAAGCTCACCATTTATCTCAACACAAATTGCACCTTGTGGATAGATCTCCACATGACTCATCAGCTGTTCCCTATTCCACCATAACTCGGACGGAAAAGGTGGAGGAAAACTTTCTCGTTGAATCTCAATCAAGCCCTCGAAATCATCCACCCCGTAATTCCGCACAATTGCTAGAACCGGCTTACCTTCCTGAAAAACATATTGAGATTTTTGATACATCGGCTCCACTCCTTTTATATAGCTAGACTCTCGCTTTTTTCAAACTAAAGAAGCATCCTCTTCTTTTAAATCAAACGCGGCTGAAGATGCAATTTCAGCCGCCATTTCCATAATTTATTGGATTTAAGTGTAACTCTTCTTTACTTTGAACAGTCTAATTATTATAAATGAAGGGTGGTCTACAGATGAAAAAAATAATGAAAGTACTATCGACAACAGTTATCGCCATCGCTTTAGCAGGATGCGGAACAGCAGCAAACACAAATAAAGATAAAGATACCAACACAGGCTCAGAAAATGAAAACAGCGGAATTGTAGCTGGCTCGATTGTTCCGAGTCTTACGGAAGAAGTAAAAGATGGAAATCATCAATATGTATTTCAACTTAAAAATGACAAAGTAGAAGATGTTACCTTGACGATGAATAGTTCCATGTTTTTCGATTATCAACTAATTAATAGCGATGGTACGGTTGTTTATCAAGATTCAAAAAACAAGATGTACACACAAATGTTGCAGGAAAAAACACTTAAACCAGGTGAAGTCTTAGAGATGAAAATTGATGCAACAGAAGGACTTGCTAAATTACCTGCAGGAACTTATACGCTTGAGGCGTGGTCAACTGCCAATGAAGCTGAAGATTGGAAGGCATCAACAGAAGTGACTTGGGGCGGAGCTGCAACGAACTCAACAAACGAGAAATTAAAAGTTGAGGAAGCTACTGTTACCTATGTAGGACGACAAGATCTTAACTCGATTGAAGTCACAAATGAACAAAATGAACCAGAGGCCATGAGATTAGCTGACGTAGCGAAACCATTTTTTGACGAGTTAGCCGAAGGAACCAAAATCACTGTTTCTTACGTCATCATCGACGGGCAAAAAGTCATTCAATCAGCGATAAGCGAATAAAATGTATAAACGATGCATAAAAAAAGGGCCAATCAGCTAATTAAGCTTGATTTGGTCCTTTTCCTTATATAGATTCAATTTATTCTCATGCTAACTAGAATGAGGACGATGCCACTAAAGAGACAAATCATTCTTGTTAATGAGATTTTTTCAGCGAGACCAATCATTCCGATTCCCGTTGTTGCAATTAATATAAAAGGACCCACTAAGGCAAGTAATGTATTGATATAAAAAGCTTTTTCTAAATCGTTAAACTTCAGCATTAACATTGCTGCTGTAACCTCGATACTTCCTCCGATTAGCCTAAACATAATCATAAAAAGAAGTGCCTTTTCAATATTAAATACTACGATCATCCTTTACCTATTATTTGATATCTATCTAACTGATAAGCTTGTCTCTTTCTTCAGTGTATGTATGCATATCTAGTTATATCAGCAGTTAATCAACACAAAAGTTTCAATGTGTGTTTTTGGAGAGGAAAAAGTGTCCATCTCCAGGCGAATGGACGAAAACATCATTTGAGTGGACGGAATTCATTTTGAATGGACGGAAAAGTAAATTGAGTGGACAGAAACACTTAGCGAATGGACGGAAACACCATTTGAGTGGACAGAAAATGTTTATCAATTCAATCCATGCTTTGATAAAAGTTTTATTACTCTTGGAGCTCGATTTATTCCGCTTCATTTACTCTTTAATCAGCTTCAGACTCTCTCTATTCCGCTTCACTTGATGTTTATTCCATTACAACCACACTTTATTCCACTTCAATCATTTATCTCCTAATTAATAGAATAAAAAGCAGCATTCTTAGTAAAAATAGACTGCTGTCTTTAACAATTTCCCCAATGCTTTACTCAATCTCTCCTGCCCATGAAGACATACCTTCGGACACATTGACTACCTTGTATTTTTCTTCAGATAATAAGTCACTTGCTTGTTTTGAGCGATTTCCACTTTGGCAAATGACGATGTATTTCCCGTCAGTATCCAATCCTTCAAAATTGCCTTGTTGTAAGTCGGATAGCGGCTTGTTAGATGCGCCTGGAATATGTCCTGCATCAAATTCGGAAGGCTCGCGTACATCCAGGACCGTATACCCTTCTTCCATCTTCTTCTGTATACCATCTATAGCTATTGTTTCATATCCTTCTTGTGATCCACATGCAGCTAGCACTAACATAACGACAGCAATTAATCCCATTAACTTTTTCATACTCCACTCCCACTTTCCATTCTTTATATTTGTTTTGCATTAACATCCCATCTTTACTCACTATACCCCTTAGGGTTTAAAAATAATATTAATTTGTTTACATGTATAAAATACATAGACGTGTAAACTTGCATAAACATTCATATAACCCTCACAAAAGAAAAGCTATCTCTTTAATTACTACATCTTCTACTTTCACAAAGCCTTTCATATGTAAATGAAAACAAAAATATTCAGAAAAATACAACATTTATATTTTTGCATAAAAATGCTTCACACCTTATAAATATCATGATACACTCCTTTTAACGAATATTAATACACAAATAGGAGGAAATATACATTATGAAAAAATGGAATTTAATTGGCTCTCTAGCTTTAGGAACAATGTTACTTGCTGCATGTGGAGATGACTCAGCGAAAAACACAGAAAAAGAAACTGGTGAATCTGGTGACAAAAAAATGTTAGAAATGGCTACGTCAGCAGATTTCCCGCCTTTTGAATCAAGAAACACAGCTGGTGAATTTGAAGGTTTTGATATTGACTTAGCCAACTATATTGCTGATGAGTTAGGGTATGAACTTAAAATTCAAGACATGAAGTTTGATGGATTGATTGGCGCATTGCAAAATGATCGTGTTGATATGGTTCTTTCCGGGATGTCAGCTACGGATAAACGTAAAGAAAACGTCGACTTCTCAACTGAATATAACCACTCTGGGGAAATGTTCATTACATTAAAAGATTCAAAACTTCAATCAATTGAAGATTTAAAAGGTACAACGCTTGGCGTTCAACTTGGAACTATCCAAGAAGACGGTGCTAAAAAAATCAAAGCAGACACAGTTGATTTTGAAATCAAAGCTGTTGATAACGCGAACGTTTTAATCCAAGAGTTAATGTCTAACCGCATTGATGCTGCTTATATGGATAAAGCCGTAGCACAAGGATATATTGCTGAACAAGATCTTGCCGGATTTGATGATCCGACTTCTAGCTCTCCTGGAATGGGTATCGCATTCCCTAAAGGCAGTGATTTAGTTGAAGAGGTAAACGCTGTCCTGAAAGAAGCAGAAGAAAGTGGAAAACTTCAAGAACTGAAAGACAAGTGGTTAACGGAAGAATAGGAAGCCACACGTTTTCCGTTTGAATGACTGTGAATATTAAAATGAAATGAGGTGTAAGGCATGAATTTAGACTTTGGTCAAATCACGCCTTATATTCCTTTTATGTTAGAAGGAATTTGGGTAACGTTAAAATTTGTTGGAGTTGCATTAATCGTTGGATTTATTCTAGGAACGCTTTTGGCCTTATGTAAAATCGGTAAAATTAAAGTTTTAAATTGGTTTGCTATTGCTTATACTTCCATTTTTCGTGGAACGCCATTAATTCTTCAGTTAATGACATTCTACTTTGCCATCCCTCAGCTGACCGGCTATGATATATCACCATTCTTATCAGCGGTTCTGGCTTTTGGTTTGAATTCAGCAGCGTATATTTCTGAAATTATTCGCGCTGGAATTCAAGCTGTGGATAAAGGACAAACGGAAGCTGCTATGGCATTAGGTGTTCCTTATAGACAAATGATGAAAGACATCATTTTACCGCAAGCTTTGAAAAATATTCTCCCAGCACTTATGAATGAAATCATTACACTAACAAAAGAGTCCGCACTTGTTTCTACCATCTCCGTGTTAGATTTAATGCGTCGTGCACAAGTGGTTGGTGCAGATATATATCGAAATTTTGAACCATTACTTTTCGTCGGTTTGATTTACTGGGTTATGGTCTTTGGTCTTTCAACGATTGGAAAAGTGCTTGAAAGGAGGTTGAAGGTTAGTGATCAAAGTTGATAACCTCACCAAGAAATTCGGCAACAACGAAGTATTACGTAATATTTCTACATCCATTGCCAAAGGTGAAGTCGTTTCTATCATTGGTCCTTCAGGCTCTGGAAAATCAACGTTTCTCCGTTGCATGAATATGTTGGAAACACCAACGTCAGGCAAGATTGTGTTTGACCAACAGGACTTAACTGATTCAAAAACACCCGTTAACAAAATACGTCAACGTATAGGAATGGTGTTTCAACATTTTCATCTGTTCCCTCATTTAACAGTTCTTGAAAACTTAACTTACGCTCCATTGAAAGCAAAAGGTGTAAATAAACAACTTGCTCAGGAAAAAGCTCGTGAATTACTAAAAAGAGTTGGCTTATCTGAGAAAGAAACAGCTTATCCAAACAGTTTATCTGGAGGTCAAAAGCAACGTGTCGCTATTGCTCGTGCACTTGCGATGGAACCCGAACTCATGCTGTTTGACGAACCAACTTCTGCCTTGGATCCTGAGATGGTAAAAGAGGTTTTGGACGTCATGAAAGATCTTGCAAAATCAGGTATGACAATGGTAGTGGTTACTCACGAAATGGGCTTTGCTCGTGAAGTCGCAGACCGCATCCTCTTTCTTGATCACGGTGTATTACTAGAAGAAGGCATACCATCTGAATTCTTTAGCCAACCTAAAACAGCAAGAGCAAAAGACTTTTTGGATAAGATATTGTAATTCCAAAACAAACCCAGTGGCTAAGTGCCACTGGGTTTTCTCATAGTCTAATTTAATTTCAACCTGCTTCTGCGGCAGGTACTTCCTCATTTTGAAACTGTTCTGCTTCCGTTGATCCTGATAAGGCTGTTGTAGAGGATGTTCCACCTGAAATAACGAGTGAAACGGCATCAAAGTAACCCGTTCCAACCTCACGCTGATGGCGAGTTGCTGTGTAACCATCATGTTCTGCCGCGAACTCAGCTTCCTGCAACTCAGAATAAGCAGACATGCCTCTCTCTTTATAACCTTTTGCAAGTTCGAACATCCCGTAGTTTAGTACATGGAACCCTGCGAGTGTAACGAACTGGAATTTGTACCCCATCTTCCCGAGCTCTTGCTGGAAGCTTGCTATCGTTTTTTCATCCAGTTTCTTTTTCCAATTGAATGATGGAGAACAGTTATATGCAAGTAGTTTACCAGGGAATTTCTCGTGAATGGCTTCCGCAAACTTCCGAGCTTCTTCAATATTAGGCTCAGACGTTTCACACCAAATCAAATCTGCATATGGTGCATACGCAAGTCCTCTAGCTATCGCTTGATCGATTCCATCATTCGTATAATAAAAACCTTCCGGCGTCCGCTCACCCGTAATAAATTGATGATCATACGGATCCACATCGCTCGTGATTAAATTTGCTGCATTTGCATCAGTACGAGCAATTATTACAGTAGGTACTCCCATAACATCAGCCGCTAAACGTGCAGCAAGTAGATTACGTACAGCAGTTTGCGTAGGTAGCAATACTTTACCACCTAAGTGACCACATTTCTTTTCTGAGGAAAGTTGGTCTTCTAAATGCACACCTCCTGCTCCCGCTTCAATCATTGCTTTGGTTAATTCAAATACATTAAGTGTTCCACCAAACCCAGCTTCCATATCCGCTACAATGGGGGCGTACCAATATGTATCGCCCTTACCTTCTGCTTGCTGAATTTGATCAGCACGTTGCAACGTTTGATTAATTCTTTTCACCACTTGAGGTACGCTATTGCTTGGATAAAGACTTTGGTCTGGGTACATATGTCCTGAGAGATTAGCATCAGCAGCTACTTGCCAACCACTTAAGTAAATCGCTTTTAAACCTGCTTTTACTTGTTGCATCGCTTGATTTCCTGTTAGTGCGCCCAGTGCATTGACATAGTCTTCTGTATTCACAAGATGCCACAGTCTGTTTGCACCTAAAGTAGCAAGTGTTTGTTCAACTACGATTGACCCTCTTAATTTAATAACATCTTCAGCTGAATATGGTCGTTCTACACCTTTCCAACGATCTTCTCTCCAACTTTTTGCTAATACTTCCGCTTGCTGATTACGATTTATCATTTTATAATTTCCCTCTTTCTCTAATTGATATAATACATATCTAATTTAATTAACTGTTATATAACAGTGATATCAAAAAAATTTAATCGATATCTGCACAGCACTGGATGCACTCCTTAAAACTAGCAAAATCTTGACCGCATGTAAGGCATGTATTAAGTAGTCTTATTTCATTCTTTGAACTTAAAAATACGCCTTGAGAATCTTCGTTTGAATGGAATTCTCTTTGTTGTTCCTGCATGTAAATCCCTCCAATTTTTATGTTTTTTATTAAGCTACGTTAAACATTTTTTTGCCGCAAGAGCTTTAAACGTGAGACCAACAAGTATGTGGATTTTCTACTTATTGGCTTCTGTGAAACGTGTTCCTAGCCAGTTTAATCAACCGTATTATTAAACGGTTCCTTTTTTGAAGTCTTTTTCGCATACAAACGATTCTTGTACTCTTGACGACGCCGATGCAAAATAGGCTCAGTGTATCCATTAGGCTGGTTTTTTCCTTGAAAAATAAGTTCACAAGCTGCTTGGAAAGCTATAGATTGCTCAAAATCTAACGACATCGGTTGATAAGTATGGTCCTCACTGTTTTGTTCATCTACGACTTTCGCCATTCGCTTTAACGTCTCCAGTAGTTGATGTTCTGTACATATCCCGTGATGTAGCCAATTTGTCATATGCTGACTTGAAATGCGTAGCGTCGCCCGGTCCTCCATTAACCCCACATTATGAATATCAGGAACTTTTGAACAGCCAATGCCATGTTCAACCCAACGAACCACGTAACCGAGTAGCCCTTGTGCATTATTATCTAGCTCTTGTTGGATATCACTTGCCGTCCATTCTTCCTTGGATATTGGCAATGTTAAGATATCAACACTTCTGTCTTGAGTTTCATGTTTCAGGATTTCTTGTACTTTCGATACAGAAAATTGATGATAATGAAGAGCATGCAAGGTTGCGGCTGTTGGGGACGGTACCCAAGCTGTGTTTCCTCCAGCTTTCAAATGATCCACTTTTTGCTCCATCATATCCTTCATTCGCTCCGGCATTGCCCACATGCCTTTTCCGATTTGCCCGCGACCTGGCAGACCACAATTTAGTCCTGTATCAACATTTGATTTTTCATAAGCTTGAAGCCATTTTGAATATTTCATTTCATTTTTACGAATAACAGGACCCGCCAGCATGGAAGTATGGATTTCGTCACCCGTTCGATCTAAAAAGCCTGTATTAATAAAAACGATCCGGTCTTTTACTTCTCGAATACAGTTTTCAAGATTAAGAGATGTTCTTCGTTCTTCATCCATTACCCCAATTTTTAATGTATAGCGTTCAAGTCCTAGTATGTCTTCCACACGGTTAAACAGCTCATTGGCGAATGCCACTTCAGCTGATCCATGCATCTTAGGTTTCACGATATAGACAGAACCCTTCTCAGAATTGCGAACATTTCCATTACCTAAGAGGTCATGCTTTGCGAGCAAACTTGTCATCACTGTATCAATGATTCCTTCTGGTACTTCTTGGTTATGTTGATCTAATATCATATTCGATGTCATTAAATGACCAACATTTCGTACCAGTAAAAGCGAGCGACCACGTAAAGTGAAAGTTTCACCAACTACAGTTTGATACTTTCTGTCCTCATTTAACGTTCTTACTACCTCACGTTGACCTTTTTTAAATGTTGCCTTGAGCGTTCCATTCATTAAACCTAGCCAATTTCGATAGACAATCACTTTGTCCTCTGCATCAACTGCAGTTACTGAATCCTCACAATCCATAATTGTTGATATAGCAGATTCAACTAGCAAATCTTTTACTCCCGCTTGATCAGACATGCCGATCGGATGCTGGCAATCAATTTGAATTTCTACATGTAACCCATTGTTTTGAAGGAGAATCGCAGTTGGCGAAGAGTGGTCTCCAGTGAATCCAATAAATTTGGATGGCTCACGCAATACACTTTTCTTGTTTCCTTGAACAATAACCAGTTGATTTTGTTCAATTCGATATTCTGTTACAAGGGCATGCGAGCCCTGTTCTAATGGGGCAATTCGATCTAAAAACTGTCGAGCATACTCAACAACCTTGTTTCCTCTATGCGGATTGTAAGTAGTTCCTCTTTCGGCACCATGTTGTTCTCCAATTACATCTGTTCCATAAAGTGCATCATATAGACTTCCCCATCGTGCATTTGCTGCATTAATTGCATAACGAGCATTATTGACGGGTACGACTAACTGTGGACCTGCTTGGATAGCAACTTCATCATCTACGTTTGAAGTAGTAATGGCAAAGGGTTCCGATGTTGGTTCCCAGTAGTCAATGTCTTTTAAAAACGTTTCATACTCCACTCTATTTTCTGACCAGTCATTATGCTCATGCCATTGATCAATCTTTTCTTGAAGTTGATCTCTACGACTTAGCAAGTCTCTGTTTTTTGGAACCATATCTGAAAGCAGCTGACTGAAGCCTTTCCAAAAATCCTCACTTGAAACATCACTACCTGGTAAAGCTTCGTCCTCAACAAATTGATACAGTTCATTGGCAATTTTCAACCCGTTGCGTTCAATCACTTAATCGCCCCTTTATTGTTATATAACAGTTATTATATTTTATATTGTATTAGAACACAATATCCTTTGTGTAGGTTTTTTAATACGAATTTTTTGAAACATCAGGTACTCATTATTAATAAACCTCTCTTAATGAGAATAAAAAAAGGAGTAAAGTCCATGCTAAATTAATCAGAAAAAATTAGGAGGGCTGAAAAACAATGAAAAAAGTATGGATGTTACTATTAGCTATGCTTCTTAGTATTGCATTAATGGGATGTGGCGATAGAGAAGAGAGTAATACCGCTACGAACACCGAGAATACTGGCGAAGTAGAAGAAAATGATGCTGACACAGCAAAGAATGAAGAGAATTTAGAACTTGCCGATGAAGCTTCAGATAAAATTAATGAATTAGAAGAAGTAGATAACTCTACTGTTATCATTACAGAGAACAATGCCTATGTAGCAGTTGTCTTAAACAAAAACGCGGATGGTTCCGAAATAGCAGAGGGTTCAGAAGAGCTTGAACAAATTGAAGAGAAGATTGGTGAACAAGTTCGAGAGACAAACGCTACTGTTGAAAATGTCTTTGTTTCTGTAAATCCCGACTTCGTCAGTCGCATGAACGAATATCGTGACAAGTTTGAACAAGGTGAACCTGTTGAAGGCTTATTTGAAGAATTTGGCGAACTTACTCAACGTGTATTCCCAGACGCTAAATAACTAAGTTGAAAATCTTATAAAGTTAAAGGGGCTGTCTAATAAGTCCCTAAAATAAAACAGGTGAAGAAAAACGAGTCATTTTTCTTCACCTGTTTTTATGTTTTCACTTTTTTCCTTGAAAGTAGCTGGCGGATGCCAGCTACTTTCAAGAGGTTGTGTGCTAATGCCACAATCCCAAATTCGGTGGGGACCTTTCGAGGCCCCGCAATAAAAATCTGTGGTAACTTTCGTTTCACAAGATAGGCCGATTTTTTGTATTTTTTTTATAGCTAGGTTGTATATACCCGTTGCTTTAGTGGCAGGCGGCGGGAAAAGCTTGTGCTCCTGCGGTTACTCGTCGCAAAGATATTGGACGAATGACAGTTCGTCCAATATCTTTCCTGCGGGATCAGCGGGACAGGTGAGACCCGCAGGAAATGAGTTGTGTAAAAGCAATTTTGCACAACTCATTTGCGACGAAGCTAGCGAAGCGATGCAGGAGCACAGGTTTTTATAGCGACGAGGAGGCTCACCGCCCGCCCCGCGGAACGCGTCCGCATGGAACTGAAATCGACCGTGTCATTTTTATATTAAGAAAGGGCTGCCCCTTTGTGTTTCTTATATTAAAAATTCATTTTTGATAAACTACCTATAGCTTTCCTCTTTTATTCCATAGATTATGTATAAAACTAAAAGGGGTTTTGTAATGAATCAAAATAAAACTATCATATCCATACTGGGTAGTGCAGGTGGTGTGGCGAATGGTATTCTATCTATCTTAAACAATTCCGCACAGGATGAGAAAGATCCGATTTATCACGAAGTGAAAGATTGCATCATACATTTAATCGACAATCAACAGAAAGACGAATCTATCTACTCTTTATCTTATCCACATTTAAAAGGTAAATTTATTACCCATGAATTTGATTTAAAAGACACTGCGCAATTTACTAATCATCTTATAAAAACTCAAACCTCGATCGTCATCGATCTTTCATGGGCAGATACAATCGAGATGATTCACTGTTGTGATCAGCTTGGCGTCAGCTATGTCAATACAGCATTAGAGAATACGATGATTGACGAAAATGAAGAGCTTTATGAAGGATTTGGCTTATTAGAAAGGTTAAGACAACTGGAAAAACATAAAGACAAAATTTTAAATTCAAAAGCTATTATCGGGTCGGGAATGAATCCAGGTGTCGTTCAATGGATGGCTCTTGAACTATTAAAGACATATTCAACAGAAAATCAACCAATTGGATGTTATATCGTAGAGCATGACAACTCGTTTTATAAGAATAAGCAATTTGCTAAGAAGAACGTTATCTACACCACATGGGCACCTGAATGTTTCCTGGACGAAGCTATACTGGGCTTACCAATGTTTATGAAGCACAAAAACCCCCTCTTTTTTTATGAAAAAGTCTATGATCTTGAATTTAAGGTAACGTTAGGTGACATACAATTTCATGGTTGTTTAATGGCCCATGAAGAAGTTTATACGCTATGCAAACTATTTGATATGGAAGGCGGATTTTTGTACAAGGTAAATGATCATACAACTAAGCTGATCCGAGCAAATATAGATGATTTGGATAAATTGTGGGATTTTGAGATGAAGGTGCTAGACCCGCAAGATGCGGCTTTGGATGGGGAGGATTTAGTAGGTGTCCTACTCGTATATTCAGACAAAGAACGATATATGTATAACGTGTTGAGCAATGAAGCCATATTTTCTAAATACAAAACAAATGCCACTTATTTCCAAGTAGCTTGTGGGGTATATGCATCACTTTCCGTTCTGCTCTTAGATCAATTACCAAAAGGGGCTTATTATGTCGATGAACTGTTGTTGAAAACAGAAAACCACTATGGAAATTATTTAACATACTATATGACTGATTTTATCACTGGAGAAAATGAACAGACAGATGGCTTGTTGCATAATCGTATTCGAAATTATCG
>NZ_JBATUX010000134.1:0-6915 GCF_049671445.1 Paenisporosarcina sp.
CACCCTAACAATAAATTATTTTAATCTTTATGGGCATACTATAAACTAATATCAACAACTTGGCTATAAGACCCCCTTATAGATAAAAACCCCTTGCAGAATTCAGCGACTGCGAGGGGTTTTTCACGTTAATAAATGAATGAAGCTACTAGTAGACAATATGCATAGGTCATATAACGTAACTTGCCATCATTAATGAGTTGAAATTAAAGCCTATAGAAGTTAAATGGACATAACCTGTATGTAACCGCCAGTGTGGGCATGACGTATGCAGAGCCTGGGAAAAATCTCGAAATTCTATTGAATGAAGCAAACATGGCCATGTATGAGGCCAAAGTAATGGGCGTAGTAAAATGAGCATTCATTAAAAAAATGAGAATCCCGAAATGGGATTCTCATTTTTTAATTTTATAGCTCTGGTAAACTCTATTTTGTTCTGATAGTAAGGGAATATCTATCTCCCCGCAGCAAGGTTCGAGTGAGGAGGCTTGCCTGTTTGTCCGCAGAAATGGAGCCAATTCCCACTTGTTTATAAAGGTGATCTGTAAAGCGATCCTATTAATTATCGTAAATTTAGTTAAATGATTGGAGTGAAGGGCGGCGACTCCGGCGGAAAAGTGTGTCCAGGTGTGACCCCACAGAGAGGGAAGCGAACGAGGAGGCAAACGGACCACCCGCGGAAAGCGTCCGCCCGTAACGGAAATCGACAGAATCTCTGTTTAATAATGTTCGTGTTTATATCCGGTTTTATGAATTACTAAATTGACTCAAATATCAACATCATTCTCTATCAACGCTTAATTTTATAAATAATGAAACCGATAATTCCGCCTACGATACCAGGAATAAGCCAACCAATTCCTTCATTGTAAAGTGGTAGATTAGTTAATACAGCTTCAACAGCGGGGAACGTTATTTTAGCTGCTTTAAAGCCATCAAAAATACTAATAAAACTTGTGAATAATAATGCTAGCCCGTAAACAATAGGTGCGCGATTAAATGACTTATCAATGAATGATAAAATCATTAATACGATTGCTAAAGGATAAATGGCCAATAGTACTGGCACCGAGAAATTAATGAGCTGAGTTAACCCTACATTTGAGATAACTGCACTAAATCCAGCAAAAATTAGCACATACGTCTTATAAGAGACTTTAGGTGTCAGTTTTTCAAAGAATTGAGAAGCTGCCGCGACTAATCCGATAGAGGTTGTTAAACAAGCAAAGGCAATCGTCATCGCCAAAATAATGCTACCAAAGTTTCCGAATAAAACATTTGAAGATAATGCTAATATTGAACCTCCATTGTCTTGTGCACCAATCGCTTCAGTACTCGTAGCACCGATAAAACTTAAAGCAATATAAACAAGAGATAACCCGACTGCTGCAATTACACCAGCGAAAATAGTTGATTTTACTAATGCTTGTTTATCACGAACTCCTTTGTCTTGAAGGGCATGAATCACAACAATACCAAATACTAAAGCAGCAAGGACATCCATTGTTAAATAGCCTTGTAAAAAGCTTTCGAAAAATGGACTTTCTTTGTACGCGCCTTGTGATGGTCCAATATCTCCCATAGGTGTAACCATACTTTTGATGGCTAATAAACTAATCACAACAATTAAAATCGGTGTTAAGATTTTACCAATGCGATCAACCAATTTTGTTGGATTTAAAGCAAATAAAACGGTGATGGTAAAAAATAAGATACTGAATATGAGTAATGGCCATGTTTCAGTTAACAGTGATCCTGGTAAAAAGGGAGCAACTCCGATTTCAAATGATACAGTCGCTGTCCTTGGAATTGCAAAAAGCGGGCCAATCACGAGATAAACCACTACTGTGAAAATCACGCCGAAAAGCGGATGAACACGACTCGCAATATCTTGCAAATCTCCGCCAGACTTCGCAATTGCAATAACTGCAAGCAATGGTAACCCAACGCCAGTAATTAGAAAGCCAAAAATAGCGATAACTAATGATTCTCCAGCTAATTGACCAAGCAAAGGAGGAAATATAATATTTCCTGCCCCTAAAAATAATGCAAATAACATCAAACCAACAACTATATTTTCTCCAACCGTTAAAGTATCTTTAGATTTCATCAAATAAAACTCCTTTTTCAAAGAATATAATAAACTAAAAAACTGGGATTCTTTTAATTTGTCTTGCATGTCCTATATACCAAAAATGAGGACTTTCCATTTATCAACGTATGTCGGCTTATATCTACGATTCCTTCCACAATTCATCGTGTAATCTAAAACGACACTTTCTGACTTTTCTTATTTCAAGTAACAATCATCTATTATACATGAAGCGCTTTCATAAAACTAACGAAATTGTTACAAGTGCGAGAAAATTCAAAACACTAAAGAGAATAATCGACAGTGAAGGAATGTTATGGGAAATATGGAGGTTATAAAAATCCTGGGGAACATTAATTGAATTAAAATCTGACAAAAGGACAATAACATTAGACAAATTTTTAAGTAGGATTTATTTCTTCATGTTTATTTCAAATAAATCTTCTTTAAATTACAAAGAATGTTGTCAAATTTATGAAGTAAGCGCTTATCTATGTCATTTATTCTCATCATCTAAAATATTACCCGGGAAATATTTGGTGTGTATTGTCATTTAGTAGACGGGAAATGAAGAGTAATTAAATGGACTATATATTTATATAGAAGAAAGTCGAAAGTGATGGCATAAAAAACAAGCAATGGACGTGAATCCATTGCTTGTCTTAGATCTTTTTATAAATATCGATTTATGGAATAAACATATCACTCAATCTTCGGGAAGTTGTCTGCTGGTGAAGGGCGATAATAGCGTAAGGACCTTTAGCACTTTTTCAAACTAATGTTAAAGTCTAAACACCAAGCAGGGACTGCCACGAAGACTCCTGTGGGAATAGCTTGAATTGAAGACCCCGAAGGAACGTAGTGACGAGGAGGCTGAAGCCAAGCCCACGGAAAGCGCAGTGACAGTCCCTACTGCTTTTTTTTATTCATTCACAATATAGTTGACTACAGTCTAAAACAAGCAATGGATGTGAATCCATTGCTTGTTTTGCTAGCTATTTATTAATGTGCAATTGAAACTGGTAATAATTTCGCGGATGTTAAACGGTTACGTACTAATATACCAACTGTTGCTGCTAACACTGCTTTAATAATTCCTACAATAATAAATGGAGCGACACCACTGGAGAATGCAGCCATCCAACTTAATTCAGCAACGAATTTTAACCATATTGCACCGAAAGTTAAAGTAATAATCATACCAATGATATTCGCAATGATTGCTGTAGTGACTGTAAATCCAAAACGCTCTAAAATCCATCCAATAAAGAATGCAGCAGGAATGAAACCAATAATATATCCTCCAGTTGGACCAAAGACAACGCCAAGACCTGAAGACATTCCGCTAAATACAGGTAATCCTGCAATACCTAGCATGATATAAACAATTACTGATAAAGTTCCGTATTTTTTTCCTAAAATCGTTGCGGCTAATCCGATAGCTAGAGTTTGTCCTGTAATAGGAACAAGTGGAAGAGGGATTGTAATTTGTGCCATGATTCCGATGATCGCTGCAAAAAGAGCAGTTACGATCAGCATTTTTAATCGATTGTTTCTCATCAGTGTAGTCCCCTTTTTTATGTAAACTTATATCAACAAATAGTTAACGCAAATAATATTATAATAATAAAATGTTATTTAATCAATAGTGCTTAACTTTTCTATATATTGGGTATATAGTTCAATCAGTAGGTAGTCTAATAGTTGGAAGAGATTCGGAGGGAAAAGAGATGGATGATCGACAGATTGATGCAGCAGAGCTACTCAGACGAAAATCACGTCAACAGTATTGGGCGTCATCAAGACGCACACCAACCCCGAAGAAATATAATCCTTCCGTCAAAAAAGTGACTGATTATGTGGTACTTGATTTTGAAACAACGGGATTACGACCAGGTGCTGACCAAATTATTCAAGTTGGTGCAGTTAAATATAAAAATCATGAACAAATGGATATCATGAATCAATTAGTTAATCCATTACGATCGATTTCTACACGTATTACGTCCTTAACTGGAATCACAAACGATATGGTAAGAAACGAACCAAAGATTGAATTTGTCATTAGTCAACTCATTAAATTTATTGGGGACCTTCCAATTGTCGCACACAATGCATCCTTTGATATGGGATTTTTATATGCACTAGAGGACAGGGTAGAAGTTCCAACATATACAGTAATCGATACGTTAAAACTCTCAAGAAAAATTATCAACCAAACACCTAATCATAAATTGACAACATTAACTCATTACTTACAGATCGAACATGATGCGCATAATGCATTAGGAGATTGCCTTGCTACAGCTAAAATTTATCAATATTGTTTCACACACTCTATTTAACTACTACAGTTAAATAGAGTTTTTTTGTTTAAAATCATACTACGTCACATGTTTCAATGTGCTAAGTATATTGACAATTAATTTCGGTAGGCGTAATATATTTAAATAGTTAAGTTACTAAACTATTTAAAACTGAAGGAGTTACACGATGAATGAAAGAAAAGAATTAATAACTGAATTTACACGATCATTTCGTTCTTTAGTGCGAACTGTTCGACAAGATTTCGCTGTCGAATTTGAAGGATTTATTCCATACAATGAATTTACAGTATTACGAGCTTTAGAGGACGATCGTACACTCAGAGTCTCAGATGTTGCACGCAGATTAAATGCAACAAACAGTTATGTCACATTAACGAGTGAGAAATTAGTGCAAAAAGGATACATTATTCGCGAGCGTAATAACGTGGATCGACGAACAGTTTACTTAACGTTGACTGAAGAAGGAATAAATCTCGTGAAAAAAATGGATGAAATCGTCTACGCATATTACAACAAAACGTTTGGTGATATCTCAAATGAAGAAATGACGACAGTGATGAATATTTTGGGGAAATTCAAGCCAATCGAAAGAGAGGTTTGATGACTAAATGGAACATTTAAAGCATAAAGAAAAAGTGACGATTATGATTGCCATTATCGGAGCTCTGTTTTTCGCTGCAGTCAACCAAACAATCGTGAGTAATGCTTTGCCAAAAATTATTTCTGATTTAGGTGGCTTAGATTACTATAGCTGGGTCTTTACAAGTTTCATGCTGACGAGTGCTATTATGACTGTCGTTGCAGGGAAACTGTCAGACATTTATGGAAGAAAACCTTTTTTCTTGATTGGTATATTAGTGTTCTCAGCAGGTGCATTTTTATGTGGGACATCTGGAACCATTGAACAATTAATTATTTATCGTGCCATACAAGGAATAGGTGCGGGGCTTATTATACCAACAGCTTTTGCAGCAGTCGGAGATTTATTTGCACCACGTGAGCGTGGGAAATGGCAAGGCATAATGAGTTCTGTGTTTGGCGTATCCAGCGTACTAGGACCTACAATCGGAGGTTATATTGTTGATAATCTTGATTGGAGATGGGTATTTTGGGTATTCTTACCACTAGGCATCGTAGCCTTTATATTAATATTAAAATTATTCCCGAAAACAGAACGTCGACAAAATGAAACCATTGATTACTTAGGAACTCTTTTCCTCAGTTCGACTTTAGTCACAATGTTACTCGGTTTGTCTTGGGCAGGCACACAGTACGAGTGGTCTTCTCCAATGATTTTATCATTGTTCGCAGGATCGATTGTTTCACTAGCCTTATTCATATGGGCAGAGAAACGCGCAAAAAGTCCAGTTTTACCTCTTCATTTATTTAAATACGCAAACTTTACGTACTCAAATATCATTGGATTTGCAGTAGGGATTGGGATGTTCGGGGGACTTATGTATGTGCCTTATTTCATTCAAGGCGTTCTCGGATATTCAGCAACCCACTCGAGCTTACTATCGATGACCATGACACTCGGATTAGTGGGAGCGAGTGCTTGGGGTGGCAATCTAATTACTAAAACAGGGAAATATAAGCGCCAAGCAACATTGGGACTGACAGTATCCGTAGTTGGACTTCTCTTGTTATCACAAATGGATATGAACATTTCACAGTTGCAGTTAGTCGTTTATTTAATATTGGTCGGCTTTGGTATTGGCATGGGGTTAACAGTCTTTACGTTAACCGTACAAAACTCAGTTGGACAAGAATATTTAGGAGTGGCAACAGCATCCACTCAATTATTCAGATCAATTGGCGGAACAGTTGGAGTAGCTCTTCTAGGAACGGTCTTGAATACATCAATGAAAGAAAAAATGACAACTTTCGATTCAAGTAAAGTACCAGACGAAGCGAAAGCAACATTAGCTAAATTCCAAGATCCCAATCTTTTATTAGACCATACGCGCATTGATGCCATTCGAGGGCAAATACCGGAACAAATGTTGCCTTTGTTTAATGAATTAATGTTGCATTTACAAGTTGCACTAAACCATGCTTTATCGAATGTATTCTTATTGGCAGCTATTGTAATGGCTTTTGCAGCACTTTTGACATTTGCAATTAAAGAAGTACCTCTTCGAAGTCAAAAAGAAACACTCAAAGTAGAAGAATAAGTCATATTTCATGATAAAAGCCGACAAGAGAGTATCCAGATGGATGCTCTTTTTTGGTTATAATAGATAGTAGAGTAATTGCGAGAAAATAGCCCATTAACCGATGGGCCTAGGCAAAAGCCCTGTTGCAGAATATACATATACTTTAGGTTTCCCTTTGGTACTACTTTCTGCAAAAAGCTTTTTGGAAATAATCATTTACTTTAGTTGAATAAAGGATTAAGATGGGAATATTATTTTTCGGATTCCGAAAGAAACGGTGAGGTGCTGACCACGTGAAACAATGGAAGATTTATGGAATACTCGTTTTTGTCATGTT
>NZ_JBATUX010000135.1:0-8506 GCF_049671445.1 Paenisporosarcina sp.
GTCTTACTCCCCATTCTTTTGAAGTGAGTAATTATTAAATGTGAATATTTCAAAATATGTTTGTTTTTAATTTCACTTGTTACTTTATTTATATGATAACCATTTGCAAAATGCAACTAAAATATACACTTTTATAAAAAATTTATGGAGTCAATATCATAAAAATCTGTTGCTAATAGATTATCGAACACGTAACAGCAGTTAATACATAAAGCAATCGAGTGTACAACATCCTTTGCGAGTAAAAATCGTTTTTAATCGCAATCAGAGCCTTTACGAAGCACAGGGAAATACTTTGCGCGGTGTATGAATAAATCGGTATTTCGTTAAGAAGATTGATCATGAATTTTCATTAATGAGAAGAAGGTATTTTTCCGCAGAAAACATCCGAAAGCCTTTGTTCAGAAAACCAGGAGTTAATGGACATCCCATATTTACAGTGTTTTCTGAGGGTTAACTCGATAATTAATGTTCAAGAACTCGTTCAACAATCTAAGTTCAGTAACCTATACGAAACTAAGTATAGGGACACGATTATAATCTTGGCCATAAGAAAGGGCCGCCTTGTAAAGGCAGCCGGTTGTTCAACTAAAGTATTTTTATTGAATCGGCATAAAAGCTACCTGCCAAATACCATCTTCATTCTGGATCATTTGAAAAACAGATTTCACTTCCGAACCTTCACCTGCTTCAAATTCAATATATCCTTCGTAATCGCTTGTTTTTACAAATGTACCTTTTTCAAAATTCTTAAACTGGATCAAAACCTGTTTTTCAGTAGCTCTATCAGAATCAGGAAAATTCTCATCTTCTTCTTTAGACCATTGGATACGGTCCTTGCGGTCAGTGTAGAGAGCATATTGGATTTTAGAATCTCGATTATAACCTGCATAAATATATAATTTTGCAATGCTAATTGGTTCCAAACCCGATAAATGTTTCAAATCTAAATCTTCCAGAAAATTATTGTATGCCTGTTCTTCCAACGAGCTTAATTCAAATAATTTCTCGTTGACATTATCTTGTTGGTCCACCGATATTTTTTCTTCTAACCCAGTATCATCATGTATTTCAAACTTCCCAATTTTTCCTGGTTCAGAAAGAATCGCCATTCCTTTTACTTCGTGTTGTGTAACTTTCCCATCGTTGTCTGTGTATTCTACCTGTGCAGTAAAATCATAATTCTTAGGTGATGACTCATTTTCACTTTTAGTCACTTGTATATCACTAACTTTCATTTCATACCGCACAAATTCTTCATACCCAAAAAATCCATAGTGATAACGAAAAGCAATAGAATTAGTAATAAGCTTATCATAAGCATAGTCCATAAAGTAAGGTCCATATGTTTTTTTTACCAAGTCCTGGTAGGCTTGAAATTCAGCCGAGTCCGATGGTATTTCTCCTCCTGATATTTCATCCATTTTTTTATCAATGTTTTGTACAATAAGGTTATATTCTTCGTTAGGAACCGTTAATTCTGATTCAAGGACAGCACGAACTGCTTCCTTATTTTTATCTTCATCAGCAATTTCAGCTGCCAAATGATTAGAAGGATTTTCAGTTTTAACTAAACTAAAAAAGAGGAAACAAGCCACTGCAACCATTGCGATAGAAATGAAAATCGGTGCTACATATCGTTTTTTCCTTCCGACTTTATCTTGCAGTTTTAGTAGACTATTTCTTCGTGCGTCATTGGAACGGTCAATATGTTGCATTTTCTGGAAAAGTTCATCAAATTCTTTTGATGGATCCATTAATAAAACCTTCCTTCCCATGAAATTCTTCTCTTAATGCCTCAAATCCCCGGGTCATTTTTGTTTTCACCTTTGCTTCTGTCCAACCCAATATATGAGCCGTCTCTTTAATGGAAAATTCATTCACTTTTCTGAGAATCAGCACATCTCTATAATCCTTTTTCAGTCTGCTTAAGGCGGCGTGTAAATTTGCCAAATCCTCGTTCGTTTCTGCAGTTCTCTCAGGCGTAAGGGTCTTATGGTCGATGTCGTTTTCATTTCCCCATTTGAAAAACTGGATAATTCTTTTCCTTCTAAAGTGATCATAAGTAACATTTCGTGCTATTTTCAAAAGCCATGTTAAGACTGAAGCTCGATTGTTAAAATGGTTCAGGCTTTTTATGGCTTTACAAAACGTTTCCTGCGTCAAATCTTCAGCGGTTTCTTTATGACGTACGAGTAGATAAATAAAGTGATAAACCTTGTCACTATAATCTAAATACAACCGTTCTACATCCTCTTCCATAAATTTCAACTCCTCTTACCAATCATAGACGAACGAAAGAACGAAAAGTATCGTAATCATAATCAAAATGTAAGTACTTTTATCAACATAGAGAACTAGTTCATGGAAAGCTAAATTCGACTGTTAATCGCTGAACTGGCATGCATATGCCATGCATCCTACGTTGACATAACACCACGATGAGGAAGTATTCAGCTTCATTACTCAAGAAGAGCCAGTTGCCCTGTACAGGGCAGCTGGCTCTTCGAAAAAATTCACTATATTTACTGCTTATTACCGATAATAAACACTTCTTTTTCAAGTTGAATCACTTTGTGTGTTAGAAACTTCATTTCTGATTTTTCAGCATCTCTGAGGGTATTAGTTGTTTTGTGGTTTCTTCAAAATGCTCATTTTTACAATTCTTTTTTCGCTTTTCTTCCACTATGCCATAAAGTAATTTCAAGTATTGCGATACAGCTGACAAGCCATGTCAGACCAAGTGCCAGCCCGCCGATTACGTCTGTAAAGTAATGAACGCCGAGGGGAAGGCGGCTGAAGGCAATTAATAAAATCAGGATTCCAAGGAAGATGTTGATCAGCCATTTTGCTAAGGCATTCAGTTTACTTCTGATGACCAAGTACATAATAAATCCGTAAAAAACGATCGGGGCGGTTGAATGACCGCTTGGAAAACTGTAGCCAGTTCCATCGTACTCCTCTAATACGTTAGGACGATCTCTTAAAAATGCAGCTTTAAGCCCACTAATCAAGATTGTAACTCCACCCATTGCAATAACAAAATAAACAATTCTCCACTTTTTCCGCTGATAAAAATACCACAGCACTCCAAACATGATAAGAGATCCTACAGTCAACGCCCAGACCGATCCGAGTTCTGTAATCCATGCGAAAAAGGTCATAACTCCAGGTGTTGCAAGGTTTTCAGCAAAGTCCGCGGCATGCTGGTCAATCATGAATTTTTCTTTCTCCAGCACCTCTTCACCAAGCTCTATAAATATGTAAAAACCTCCGCCTATTATTAAAAGTGCAGTAACAATTAAAATATAGGTTCTGGCAGGGATTCCCTTTAATGTATTTAGCATACTTGTACACTCCTATAATTCAGTCGTAATAATACGCTTTCCCTGTTTTGAGAAATGGGAAACGTGTTAACTGTAGTGAACATCCCTCTGTCCTGCACACAATTCAATTCAAATTATTTAAATTAAGAAAATCCGGACGATAAGCCCGGACCTTTTTTGTATGTTCTTAAAGTTGGTCTCGTCTGGATTCATTTAAAAACTCTTATATCTCTGTATGTTTTTGGTTATTACTATTTTTTACTGTCACGGATTTAATTTCATAATCATTTACCATACAATGATTATCGTGTTACAAAAAGTTTTATGAATTATATAAAATGATGAGAAACAAAATTCAAATTCCCAAAAATATCGCTCAATAGTAATATCCAAGCAACCAACAAATAGAAATAGTCGAGTAGTTTTTTAATCAGGTTGGGTCGAATAGTAGTGGTGACATAGTAATATATTACTCACGAAACGAGAATGCAATAGTAAAAAGTGACGAAAAATATGAAGAATCATTTTTCTTGTCTCTTTCATTTCATAGGTATTGTTACAGGGGGAGGTAGTGAAAAATCCTCGAAAATATGATCTCATTCCATATAGGTGGCACTATGTTCCCTTTTTTATCCTAGTCCCTTGTTTTCCAAGATCCTTATGGTAATATAATTATTGATTGATAATTAAAACTATTCCAATATATTATCAAAAACATCTAGGGGGATACATATGAGCAAAAAATGGATTATTGTTATGTTAATTATTTTACCGTTTGTCCTTATGCTTGGAGCAATACCTTTTGCAAATCGAATTCATCCGATTCTTTTTGGATTGCCATTTCTTCATTTTTGGTTATTTTTAAGCATGATCATTACGCCCTTATGCACGTACTTCATTTACAAAATACAGAAGTCAGAAGGGAGTATTGACTAATGCAGGGAAATTTAACAGCATTATTAATTACATCGTTTATTGTGTTATCAGTCGTATTGATTGGATTTATCGCTGGACGAGACAAATCGAGTAGAAGCTCGGTTGAAGAATGGTCAGTTGGTGGCAGACGTTTTGGACCATTGCTTGTGTGGCTATTAGTTGGTGCAGATTTATATACAGCCTATACATTCTTAGGATTAACAAGCACTGCATTCGCAGCTGGTAGTATTGCGTTCTTTGCGATTCCTTATACGATTATTGCATTCTTTGTTTCTTATTTTTATCTACCTAAGTTATGGGAAGTGTCTAAAGAACATAAATTAACAACTCTAGCCGATTACGCAAAAGGAAGATTTGATAGTAGATTTCTATCTTTGCTGATTGCAATTGTTGGTGTATTTATGTTAATTCCTTACATTGATCTACAATTAGCGGGTATTCAAGATACGTTAACAGTAGCGGGTACTGGCTATATTAATATTAAATTCGTCGTTATCATATCGTTCCTATTAGTCGCACTGTATACATTCTTTAGTGGAATAAAAGGGCCAGCTTATACGGCTGTCATTAAAGACATTCTTGTTTGGGTCATTATGTTATTCCTTGTAGTGACGATTCCGATCATCCATTTTGGAAGTTGGGGGTCGATGATCGATAAACTCGTGGTAGAAGCTCCAGAACTATTAACCATCCCTACGACAGGTCCAAGAGGGATTCCATGGTTCCTTACAGCATCATTAGTTTCTGGTTTGGCCTTATTTATGTGGGCTCATGCAGTTACTGGGGTATTCACAGCGAAAAGTGCTGACGTACTTCGAAAAAATGCCATCTATCTACCGTTTTATAATATCGTGTTAATTCTCGTCGTGTTCTTAGGGTTAGCTGCATATTTGGTTCTACCAGAAGGAAGCGACCCGCGTTTCGCTTTATTAAATCTGATTCAAATGTCATACGGTGGTGTGGTACAAGGACTTGCGTATTCTACAATCGCATTAGCCTCACTAATTCCTTGTTCAATCATGGCAATTGGTGCTTCAAATCTATTTGCGAATAATATTTACCGTGATTTCATCGATCCAAAAGTATCACCAGCAAAATTAACGATGATTACGCGTTCAATGGTATTTGTCGTTATTGGACTAGCATTAATCTTTGGCATGCTTTTCCCTACAGCACTAGTATCTCTTCAACTTCTAGGTGTTTCTGGAATGGTTCAAATCTTCCCAGCCGTGGTCTTTAGTTTGTTTTGGAGAAACCAAACAAAAGAAGCAACTATCATCGGATTGCTTGTTGGTCTTTCTGTAACCGTTATTGTGTACGCAACAGGAAATTCATTTGGAATTTATGAAGGATTCTGGGGACTGATGGCAAACATCATCGCGTTGATTGTCCTAAATCCACTATTCGTTAATAAGGCGAAAAATAAATCCAATCCAATCATGGATCAACTTTTCACTAAATAAGCTGAATAAAAGTGAATGATAAAGGCGGCTGAAGAATTCTTCAGCCGCCTTTTTTACTGGAAATAGTTTGATTATAGGAGATTCGCTCATAGAATCGTGCTAACCGCTGATAGTCGACAAGAAACCGCCGATAGAATCTCACTAACCGCTGATAGTCGACAAGAAAGCGCTCATAGAATCGTGCCAACCGCTCATAGTCTACAAAGATTGGCTCATGAGACATCAAAATGAACTTACAGAAGAGAGGGTGGACAATTTGTCGAATTCAGTAGTATTTGCTGAAAAACCATCCGTAGCACGCGATATTGCTCGCGTCCTTGGTTGTCATAAAAAAGGAAATGGTTTTAGTAGTACACTTCAATTGTTTTATTGAAAATTGCTGGTATGAAAGCATATCCCCTAAATCAGCTGTATTAGAGCGTAAAGTGAGAACTTAATACACTTTATCCCCATTAAAAATGGAATTTTTGACGACAACATAATCGACGTTGCGGATGGCTTCTAACTTGTTTCCACCAGAATAGGAAATAGCGGATTGAAGATCTTGCTCCATTTCGATTAACGTATCTTCTAGAGAACCTTTGTGCTCGACAAACATTTTCTTGCCTTCCACGTTTTTCTTTTCACCTTTTTGGAATTCCGAAGCGGAACCAAAATATTCTTTAAAATGCTTTCCATCTTTTACGAATGTTTGCCCTGGAGATTCATCATGCCCAGCAAATAATGAGCCAATCATCACCATGGAAGCACCAAATCTTACTGATTTCGCGATATCGCCATGTGTGCGAATACCACCGTCAGCGATTATCGGCTTACTTGCAGCTTTGGCACACCAACGAAGTGCAGCTAATTGCCAACCGCCTGTTCCAAACCCCGTTTTAATTTTCGTGATACATACTTTACCTGGTCCAATGCCCACTTTCGTGGCATCCGCACCTGCATTCTCCAATTCTCTAACTGCTTCTGGAGTTCCTACATTTCCGGCAATAACGAAGCTTTGAGGCAAGTGCTTCTTAATATGCTGAATCATCTCGATCACAGCATTAGAATGTCCATGTGCAATATCAATCGTTATGAATTCGGGTATGATTTGTTCGTCAGCCAATTGTTGAATGAAACCATATTCTTCTTCTTTGACTCCGACACTAATGGATGCGATTAATCCACGTGAATGCATATCTTTGATGAAATCTACTCGCTTCTCAGGTTGAAAACGATGCATGATATAGAAGTACCCATTTTCAGCTAAGTAAATTGCTATTTTTTCGTCTATAATCGTTTGCATATTTGCAGGTACTACTGGCAACTTGAAAGTATGTGCCCCCAGTGCGACCGTTGTATCACATTCTGATCGGCTATTTACCACACATTTTGCCGGAATCAATTGTATATCTTCGTAATCAAATACATTTTCCAAAATAAGCACCCCTAAATACGAATATTAATGTTTAGTTTAATAAAATTGTTCGTCTATAGGGTAATTTATAACAAATTTGCTTGCATGTCAAAGTCTTTATCAAAAAAATGATAGAAATATTTCTACATCTTGATTCTTTGAAGGAAATCTAGAAGGACTTAAACATGATCCAAAATTGAAAAGAAGCCGAAGAAAGGGGTATGACCACTTCACTCGGCTCTCTTATTCATTCCGTACGTGGCGCGAGATAAGGGATACTTTTCTCACTAATTAGCTGAACTACATTCAATCTTGCGTGCGCTTCGGTTTTTGAACATTTTCTTGAACAGTTCAAATAGACTCGGTTTTGTATCGTTTTTACCAATATGGAGGTAATAAGATTGTTCTTGAATTTGGCGGTTTATTTCCATTTTTTTCGCTTCAATTAATTGTTGCATCTCAAAATGATTTATCATGTACTCACCCATTTCTACATTTTTTTTCTTGCAAATATGATCAGTTCATTAAATGTCGCTTTAAGAAAAACCGTATATCAATTTTGACCACATTCGATATGTATATGCTGATTCTCTAAAAGAGGACACTAAAAACACATTTTTATTTGTTAAGCTGTGTTAGATCATGCTGTTGTTAGTGATAAACAAGGTGGGATTCTAACCTTTATGATTAGGCATACCAAAGTCATCGATTTTAGTTTGTGGTTTTTGCGACCATCGATATGTTTGAGGGCTACCGAAAAGCAAGAATTCCACAGTTAAGTCGTTAAGTGAAATAAGTATGTAAACCTACGGCAGGTTAGTCTAGATGAACACAAAAAACGAGCTATGTTTTATAACAGCTCGTTTTTTATTCATTATGTTCAATCTCTTCGTTCTTTTAAGCTCATTTAGGCTTAATATCCAATAAAGTCGTCAATTCACTCAAGGACACTCGACCGACAACTTCATAACCATTACCCTGACCACGAGGTTTTACAATGACAGTACCCATATCTGGGATTTGACCAAAACCAACCCCCTGTGGAAAACTGTGAGCGATGATGACTTTATTACTTCCTAGGGGAGGTGGAATCTCTAGCACCGAATTGAAGGAGTTTAATATTTTGGTCTGTTCTTTAGGGTTTAAATCTCCGCTCAATCTATAAATTTCAACCCAAAAAGGGTCCAATTGAACATTTTCTTTTCCGAAAGCTAATTCAGCAGTTTCTCTAGTTCTGCAAAAAGGGCTGACAAGAACAGGGTATCCTACAGGAATCCGTAAACTACGAAGTAATTCACCATAAGTAACAGCTTGTCTTCTTCCGAACTCCGAAAGATTTCTTTGGGTAGAACAATGCTGAAAGTTAAGATTCGGTTGATCTTCGC
>NZ_JBATUX010000136.1:0-3888 GCF_049671445.1 Paenisporosarcina sp.
ACATCACTCCGTCATAGCCATTATGTTGCCTGAACTCACCGACTCTCTTCAGCCCGAGCCCAGTTTCATAAAACTCAATAATCCTATCCAGTTGATCGGTTGGTCTAGCGATTCTCATCTGAACAACTGGCAGTTCCTTGGACCAAGAACTTTTCACTTTCACGATATAAGGTAAACTCGAATGCTTCAAAACTTGATCGTGCTCTTCTTCCACTTCAACCACAATTGGATGGATCGTAGCGGGTCGATTTGTGGGGTACCAGTTACGACCTTCTTTCACCAAAACAAAAGTTCCAACTTCATCCCCGTAAAACCGAAAAGTATCAGATTCTGCATGATTCACATTGTTGATCGGTGATAGGAACTCACTGACGTCCTCAACACTTTCAACAGGAAATCCAATTTCACAGACATCATGCCAACATGGATTAACTCCACCATCAAGAATCTCCCGCACTAAAATCTCGACAATATTGCCATCTGGGTCAGTAAAATATACTTGTTTGCCCTTCCAGTACCCGCTTAATTGACCCTCCGAATTAGGTAAAAGATTTACGTCCGCTTCTTTCAGCTTCGTGAACATATACTCAAAGAAAGAAAGATTCGTACTTAAAGCAAAATGATACAGTCGAGCTTCATCCGTGCTGCCTTGCTGAAACGTGATATGTGTACTTCCAGCTCTAACTGTAAAGAAGTTTTCTCTTGCTCTTAAGATTGGCATTTCCAACATTTCTGTATAAAACTTTTTCATCTTTTCAATATTGCTCGTCTCCAACACGATTCTTAGAATTTTCATTTTCAACACCTCAATTCAATTTTACAAAATCCCTTAGACAAAACAATATGTACAATAGGATGAAAGAATTCTACGCCTTTTGGATGAATGCTCCTAAGATAAAGCATCTTTCATTCTTTCAAAGGGGTTGCTATACTAGATTCATCTATTTATTTCGAGTCTAGAAGGATTGTGGGTGTATTATGACAACAGCAAAAACAACTTCACTGGCTTCCAATCCAGTCTATCCAATCATATTTGCGATAGGTGGTGTCCATTTACTAAATGATTCGCTCCAATCGGTCATTCCGGCGATGTTTCCTGTTCTTGAAAAAGATCTTGGACTTACGTTTACACAGTTAGGGTTAATCGCCTTCGCCTTGAATATGGTCGCTTCCGTGCTACAACCGGTTGTCGGTTATTTTAGTGACCTAAAACCAAGGCCCTATTCACTTCCATTTGGAATGACACTGTCATTATTCGGGATGGCTGGCCTAGCATTTGCCCCGCAGTACTGGATGATTCTCGTATCCGTCATTTTCGTAGGACTGGGTTCTGCTATTTTCCATCCTGAAGGGTCTCGTGTGTCTTTTATGGCAGCTGGAACGAAAAGAGGTCTGTCACAATCCATTTATCAAGTGGGTGGAAACACTGGACAAGCATTAGCCCCACTCATCAGTGCATTTATCCTAGTTCCACTTGGTCAAAGGGGAGCCGCTCTGTTTTTATTAGTCGCAGCGCTCGGTATTTATATATTAATGAAGATTTCAGCTTGGTATAAAGAACAGTTAGAGCAAGAAAAATTACTAAATCGCAAAAGAGTAATATTGTCTTCCATGGCCAACTTAACGAATAAACAAATAGGTGTCGCACTTGGTCTTTTACTGATGATTATTTTCGCCAGGTCCATTTACGTTACGAACATAACAAGCTTTTATGTCTTTCATTTAATAGAAGCTTACGGGTTAACGATTCAAACAGGACAGCTCATAATCTTCCTATTTCTAGCAGTCGGGGCGGTAGGGACATTTTTCGGAGGACCATTGGCAGATAAAATGGGGCGGAAAAATGTCATCGTCCTATCGCTTTTAGTCCCAATTCCCTTAGCCCTTCTATTGCCGTATGTAGCACTCCCTGCCGTTATATTTCTGTTAATACTTATAGGATTTTTCATCATGTTAAGTTTTTCAGTCACGGTGGTTTATGCACAAGAACTCGTTCCAAGTAAAATCGGGACAATGGCGGGGCTAACAGTAGGGTTATCTTTTGGCATGGGGGCAATTGGTGCCGTCGCAATCGGCATATTAATGGACCATATTGGTATCTATCCGACGATGATCATCATTTCGTTTTTACCACTATTAGGACTTGTAGGACTTGCACTCCCTCGAGATCAGAAAATGACTTCAGAGCCGGTTTCTAAGTGATGCTTGACTAAGAACAAACAACTAAAAGACACCACCAATCAGGCACAATGCTGATTGGTGATGTCTTTTAGTTTAATAAATTGTTAAAGTAGCAGATTAAGAGGCTGTCCTAAAAGTCATGAAATATGACAAAGAGCAGTTCTCTTTTTTATTTAGAATAGGTCGATTTCCGTTTCAGACGGACGCTTTCCGCGGGCATGGTCTCAGCCTCCTCGACGAGCAAGCTCGCCTGCGGGGTCTTCTCCTCACGCTATTCCCGCTGGAGTCGCCGTCTTCCACTTCAATCAACCATAATTTCGTCATGAGCAAAACAGAATTATAACTGTTTACAATGTTCGAATGTATTTGCGAAAAAATGACTCACTTTTCTCCACTTATTTTATATTAGGGACTTATTAGACAGCCCCATTTATTTTTTCCATCACCGCAAAGTAATTGTCTTCACTATCCGCAAAGTTAAATACTCTTCCAGAAGGCATATTTACCATTTCTCCAACGGTAATATTTTTAGTAGATAAGTCGTTAAATAATTTATCGATATCATCTGTGAAAAACATTAATGAAGGTGTTCCAAGATTGATTCCCGACTCCATTTTCGCAATGAATTCCTTGTTATGAAGAATAATGCTTGTTTCAGCTTCTTTTGTTGGAGCGATTTGAATCCATCGCATTCCATGACCATTGTCTTCTTCAGAAATTACAACAAACCCCATTTTTTCTGTCCAGAAATTCACTGCTTCATCTTGGTTATTAACATACAACATAATTTGACCGACTTTATTTATCATACAATCCACTCCCTAGAAGTTTATTGAAATTGTATCACTTTTTTAGTATGGAAGAAAATGCGAAATGTTTGCGTCCCAGGGTTACTTAATCGCCCACAATACGGACTTTATCAATATCTGACCTCGTGGTAAGTCGGTCAATAAATTCTTGGTATTCGATAAGGTTATTAGATGAAATATACATTTTGTAATTATTTAAATCTGTTATTAATTTGTCTAGTCTATCTCCTGAGAAAGTTTCATCAGTCCGATAAAAATCGCTTAATCTTCTAAGCGCCAAGTAACTTCGCCATAGCTTCTTAGAATTGAATATTTCATAATGAAGATCTTCTGTTAGTTCAAATAGTTCGAGCTTACGACCTTCAGCATTATATAAAATGACATCAAACCCCATATAACTTACCACCCGGATGTAAACCCGTTTGTTCTAAATCTGTATGAGCATTAACTAAACTGCTTAACCTTTCTAGGCTATTCAAGCGGAGTTCTGTAAACTCACTAAGTAAGATTCTTACGCAAATATCGTTAAACCCCATTTAAAACGATGCTATGCATTTTCGCTTAAGAATTTTACAAACATAAAAAGAAGTCGCCCAAAACCCTACAGTTAATGAATAAGAAGCAATTGCATTTTCTCTTAAAAATCCTACAAACATAAAATACCTCCTAAATAATAATCATGTAAGAAAACTTGTTTTTGTTTCCTTATGTAAAAAAACTTTCCTTAGTGCAACTATAACCTATTATATGTATTTTCTCTTGAGAATTCTACAAACATAACAATATTTCCTCAATTGCAGGAAGTAAACAAAATGCATTAGGAAGTATTCAACTTCATTACTCAATCAGCTGAAAAGCTGTAGGGAGTGGGCCATTTTCAAGTCGTCTTAGGATTAAG
>NZ_JBATUX010000137.1:0-1680 GCF_049671445.1 Paenisporosarcina sp.
TTAAATTATTTTCGACAAGAATAACCGAAGAAGTAACAGAAAAGAAAGAAACAATGCTTCAAAATATGAAAGCGGGCATTACCTATGTAAAACAACATCGCATTTTGATCGTTATCGTATGGGTAGCACTTGTTATCAACTTTTTCTTCGGAGCATTTACTGTGGGCTATGCCTTTATTCTTGTAGATGGGCTGAAAGTACAATCCACCCATTTTGGCATAACAGAAGGAGCACTTGCCGTTGGTATGCTCGTTACTTCCATTTTATTTGCTACACGTAAGGAAGTTAAGTTGCCTCTAGTCGTTGTAAAAAGAGGCATTTTATCTATGGGAGCCTTGATGGGTTTAGCCACTTTCCCATTACTTATCGAATTACCTTATGTGGGAGTTGTCATCTTTTATATCACACTCATGTTTACATTTGGTGCGAGCATAATTTTCGTTAACACGCCAATTGGTGTAATGATGCAAAAACGCATTGATGAAGAATACCGAGGTCGCGTATTTGGACTACTTGAAACCATGTCGATGTCATTAATGCCACTAGCGATGGTGCTTTTCGGATTCCTGTATGATGTTGTTCCAGCTCAATATGTCCTACTAGGTTCTAGTATCGTTTTATTAATCGCTGTCATCTACATGCTTCGTCCAGCCATTATGAAACAAGCACATCCAGAGCTTGAAGACAAAGAAATTGTAAAAGAGCCAGTTAAAGTAGTACCTTCTTAAGTGGTTATTGAGGACCATAGGTTTCCAGTCTGCTTCGGATGCTTTACCTGCTGCAAGATGTTCTAAAGAAAAAAGGAGAGCTAGGCTTGTGACTGTGTCACTTCGCCTAGCTCTCCTTTTAAAGATGTCGAGATGCAATTTCTGCATCTTTCAGCTTCGTTTATTTTGAAAGGATAATACTATTAATATTAAATGAATACCAAAAGAAGAGTACACTTGCACCTAGCATGTACCAAGAAAGAATATGGCCAAAGGTAGTTTCAAAATACCCGCCAAGCGACAGCTGGTGGGGCCATTCAAGAACTTTTCACTGCCAACCATCATGATTAAAGACCGGATTACGGCTTATGGCTGCCGCCAAAAGTCATTTCTGTTAGTTACGCCCTTCGTTCCTAGTTCCATAATTTTACTATTACAACTAAACTCGTGATTTTTACAACTAAATCGTTAAAATTACAACTAAATGCTCCGTTTTTACAACTAAGCACCCAAATTTTACAACTAAATGCTAAACAAAAGGAATATCCTCTATATAAATCATGAAAAAAAGGAGCTAAGTGACATCTTCACTTAACTCCTCTCTGATTCTTATATACAATTTGGCGCTAGATTCACAACGTTGCTATCCTAGTACCTTGGTGTAGGTGTTTTTAACCTTGTTGGCTATGCTGAACGTGCTACCAACGCAAATCTAGGATAAACAACAATACCATTTAACACAGCTTTAAGAAAAAAATCCAGCCCCTCACATTATGAGGGAGCTGGATTTTCACTTTTTAATGATTGAGTAGATTTACGGAACAATACAATCAAACTAATTGAAGCGAGAGCAACGATCGAAGAAAGAACATAGACGTTGTCCGGTTGGACGGTGAAAATCCAAGTAAACAGTAGAGGACCAATGATCCGTCCCATATTGTCCATTGAATACGTCATTCCGGCTGCAGTGCCG
>NZ_JBATUX010000138.1:0-2490 GCF_049671445.1 Paenisporosarcina sp.
TAATCTGAACCAATTCCGCCGTACTCTTCCGGCCAAGGAATACCTGTTAAGCCAAGCTCCGCCATTTTGTCGAAAATTTCACGGTCAAAACGTTCTTCTTCGTCACGCTCTGCAGCTGTTGGTGCTACTTCTTTTGTAGCGAAGTCGCGTACCATTTTGCGAATCATTTCATGTTCTTCTGATAGTTTAAAGTTCATTATTATTCCACCTTTTTTAGTTTTGGGCTCTGTTAAATGATAGTGTTGATATTCCGCAAAACAGCTGCGCTTTCCGCGGGCGGGCGCCGAGCCAAGGTCTCGGCTGTCTCGCTTTCCCGCAGGAGTCTCCGCTGTTTTGCTCCACATCTATAAATATAAAAATCTACATTGAACGATGACATATACATTTTAATCAGACTCTTATTAAATTGTTGATCTTAATTCATATAATTGATTGTAGTGGAAGGTGGCGACTCCTAGGGGATCAGCAAGCCAATTAAGACCCTGGACTGAGCATCGCTAGGGAAGCGGCTTGATGCTTGCCCCCAGGAAAGCGTCCACCTGTAGCGACTCTGATTTATAATCTATTTAAGCAAATGTTTGCCGATTACTACTCGTTGAATTTCAGATGTACCTTCATATATTTCCGTTACTTTAGCATCTCGGAAATAGCGTTCTACTGGGTAATCTTCTGTGTAGCCGTAGCCGCCAAATACTTGAACAGCTTCGATTGACGTGTCCATTGCTGTTTTTGATGCGAATAGTTTTGCCATCGATGCTTCTTTCCCGCAAGCTAATCCGCGAGTACGTAAATCTGCTGCGCGATAGACTAATAATTTTGAAGCCTCAACAGCTGTTGCCATATCTGCTAATTTAAAGCCAACGCCTTGTTGTGCAGCGATTGGTTTTCCAAATTGCACGCGTTCTTTTGCGTAACCAACTGACGCTTCGAATGCTGCTTCTGCAATACCTAAAGCCTGCGCTGCAATTCCGATACGACCTACATCTAAGTTTGCCAAGGCAATTTTAAACCCTTCGCCTTCTTGACCTAATAAGTTTTCAGCCGGAACTAACATGTCTTCAAACGTTAGTTGAACTGTTCGAGAACCGTGTAAGCCCATTTTGTGTTCATCTTTACCGATAATAAGTCCTGGCGTATCTTTATCTACGATAAACGCAGATACACCTTTTGAGCCTTGTGTTGCATCTGTTGAAGCAAAAACAATATACACATCAGCTTCACCACCGTTTGTGATGAATACTTTTGAGCCGTTAATTTTATAATGATCGCCGTCTTTAACTGCTTTTGATTTCATTGAGCCAACATCAGAACCAGCAGATGGTTCTGTTAAGCAAAATGCACCTAAATATTCGCCAGCAGCTAATTTCGGAACATATTTTTCTTTTTGTTGTTCGTTACCGAAATACAAAATCGGATTCGTTCCAACCGATGTATGAACAGACAAGATAACTCCAACTACAGCACTCACTTTTGATAATTCATGAATGGCAATAACGTAGCTTGTGAAGTCCATTTCAGATCCGCCGTATTTTTCTGGAATCGTGATACCCATTAAGCCAAGTGCGGCCATTTTTTTCAAAATTTCACGTGGGAATTCGCCTTTTTCCATTTTTTCAATGAATGGCTCGATTTCCGTTTTTGCAAAGTCGCGTACCATATTGCGCATCATAATTTGTTCTTCTGTGAATTTCAATTCCATTGGTGAAGCCCCCTATACGTACTCGTAAAAACCGCGACCTGTTTTCTTACCTAACCAGCCTGCTTTTACGTATTTGCGAAGCAATGGACACGGTCGATATTTACTATCTCCGAAGCCATCATGTAAAATTTCCATTATATATAAACATGTATCAAGGCCAATAAAATCAGCTAATTGTAGAGGTCCCATTGGATGATTCATCCCAAGTTTCATTACGTCGTCGATTGCTTCTTTCGTTGCTACACCTTCGTAAAGTGTATAAATTGCTTCGTTAATCATTGGCATTAAGATACGATTTGAAACGAAACCTGGAAAGTCGTTAACTTCTACAGGAACTTTTCCAAGTTTTTTCGTCATGTCTTCGATGCTTGTGTAAACTTCGTCAGTCGTTGCAAGTCCACGAATGATTTCAACAAGTTTCATCACTGGTACTGGATTCATAAAGTGCATGCCGATTACTTGAGCTGGGCGATTCGTCGCTGCTGCAATTTCAGTAATCGGTAATGATGATGTGTTAGATGCTAAAATGGCATGTTTAGGTGTAATTTCATCTAGTTGTTTAAAGATTTTTTGTTTGATTTCCATGTTTTCAACTGCGGCTTCAATGACTAAATCAACATCGGATGCATCGTTAAGATCTAATGATTTAGTAATGCGTGATAAGACTTGAGTTTTTTCATCTTCCGTCATGCGTCCTTTTTCAACGTTGCGTGATAGATTTTTCGTAATATTTGCAAGTCCACGTTGGAAAAATTCTTCCTTCATATCGTTTAATTTCACATCAAATCCAG